>NZ_CP092915.1:5450549-6056165 GCF_022557175.1 Mycolicibacterium sp. YH-1
GGCGTGGCATGCCAGGTGTCGCCGAGCCGCACGTACAGCGCGCCCGTCTCGCGGGCCAGCACGATCTGCGCCGACCCGAGCGTGCCGTGCGGCTTGATGATCGCCAGAATGGCGCACACCGCGACGATGATCACGGCGACGACGCACCCCGCCGCCAGCGCCACCGACTGCGCGCGCAATGGGTCGTCGTGCATGCCAATATCGTTGCGCACCAACGCATGCTCCATGCGTCGCACCAGAAAGCGTTGCGCGCTGACCTGCAGCCACGTCGACGGTTGCCGAGCCATAGATCCCCCGGCTTCGACCCTAACCGGCTCGCCACCCCCGCGACGGCAGCAGATTCTTCTAGGACTTGGCGTGCCGCTCGCGGTAGGCCGCGACGTGCTGGCGGTTGCCGCAGTTGCCGGTGTCGCAGAACATCCGTGAGCGATTGCGCGACAGGTCAACCAGCACGGCCTCACAGTCCGGTGCCGCGCACACCTTGAGGCGGCGCAGCTCGCCGACGCGGATCAGATCGGCCAGCGCCATCGCCATCTCGGCCCCCATGCGCTGCCAGAGCGGATCGTGAATGGACGCCAGGTGCAGATGCCACTCCGGCATCTCGACGTGACGAGTCAGCCACGGCGAGGCGCGGGTGTCGCTCAGCAGCGCATTGACCTGCCCAACCGTGCGCTCCTCGTCACCGGCGACGGCCCAGATCGTGCCGAGGCGCTCACGGAGCCGGTGCACGGACTCCAGTTCTGCGGCGTTCTTGTCTCGGCGCCCCGTCCAGCCGAAGCCGTCCAGGTACGCGTCGAGCGCGGACATATCGCCGAGCTGTTCCCCATCGACGCGATCGGAGTTGATCAGCACGCAGGCAGCGCGCAGCGTCAGCTCGGTGTCATGACTGAAAATCATTTGACTCATGACCCCTTCTGGGAATAGCGTCAGGACCAACATCGACTTTACTCATTACAGCGCGGGAGGTGCCCTGTGTCCGCGACACGACTCGACTCGACACCCAACGTCGATCACTTCCGGGTCGGCCTCCTGTTTGCGATCGGCTCTGCGCTCGCATTCGGCATGGCGGGCCCGCTCGGCAAGGCCCTCATGGAGGCCGGCTGGTCACCGACCGCCGCCGTGACGGCCCGCCTCGCCGGTGGCGCCCTCGCCATTGTCGTGTTCGCGAGCATCACGAGGCCGGGCTGGGCCCGCGAGGCAATGCGGCACTGCAAGACCGTGATCGCCTACGGCATCATCCCGATCGCCGGCGCACAGCTCTGCTACTACAACGCCGTCTCACATCTGTCGGTCGGCGTGGCCCTGCTGCTGGAGTACACCGCGCCACTGCTGGTCGTCGGCTGGCTGTGGGCGACCACTCGGCGCAGGCCCAGCAATCTCGTCCTGGGCGGTGTCGTACTCGCGATCGCCGGAATCATGCTGGTCCTGGATGTGTTCGCCGGTGCCCACGTCAACGTCGTCGGCGTCACCTGGGGGCTGGCCGCCGCCATCTGCGCGGCGTGCTACTTCCTGCTGTCGGACAGGGTCGCCGCCGACGGCACCGGGTTGCACCCCATCACGCTGGCCGCCGGTGGTCTGATCGTCGGCGCGGTGGCGGTCGCCCTGTTGGGCGCCTCCCGCATCATGCCTATGACCTTCACCGCCAACGACACCGTCATCGCGGGCCACACCACGTCATGGCTGGTGCCGGTGATCCTGCTGGCGCTGATTCCGACCGCGATCGCCTACACGCTGGGCATCATGGGCATCGCTCGGCTACGGCCGCGCTTCGCCTCGCTCGTCGGCTTGGCCGAGGTGCTGTTCGCCGTCATCGCCGCATGGGCACTTCTCGGCGAGTCCATCTCGGTGACGCAGGCCGTCGGCGGCGCAGTGGTCCTGGTCGGGCTTGCGCTGGCCCGCCAGGGTGATCGCTCGGAGAAGATCGCGCAGGCCACCTGGCCGGAGACCCCGGCGCAGCCCGTCGACATCGAGCGAACGGTTCCTCGTAGCTGAAGGCGGTATGTGAAGATGGCGGGCGTGACCATGCTCAAAACGTCCGCCAAGCTGGCCGCGGTCGTCTCGGCCGTCGCGGCGACCGCAGCGATCCTCACCGCCGCGCCGTCGACCGCCGAACCCGGCTGCTCCGATGTCGAGGTGATCTTCGCGCGCGGCACCAGTGAGCCCCCCGGCATTGGTCGCGTGGGCCAGGCAATGGTCGATGCCCTGCGTCCGCAACTCGGCGACCGCACGGTGAGCACCTACGGCGTCAATTACCCGGCCACCTACGACTTCCTGGCCGCCGCCGACGGCGCGAACGACGCGACGGCCCGTATCTCGCAGCTCGCAACGACCTGCCCGAACACCCGCATCGTGCTCGGCGGGTACTCGCAGGGCGCGGCCGTGGTCGACATGCTGGCTGGCATTCCGCCCCTGGGCAACAAGATCGGCGACGTAGGTTCGGCTCCCCCGCTGCCTGCGAGCCTCGACGGCAACATCGCCGCGGTCGCGGTGTTCGGCAACCCGTCGGCAAAGTTCAGCATTCCGATCACCAGCTCGATCTTCGGTGGTCGAGCCATCGATCTGTGCAAGGACGGCGACCCGATCTGCTCACGCGGACGCAACCCGTTCGCGCACAGCGACTACGTCGACGGCGGCCAGGCAGCGCAGGCGGCTAACTTCGTAGCCAGACTTATTTAGTCTGTTTACGCGTTATCATGTGGCGTGCCCCTTGATCTTGTTCGACGTTCGCTTCTCGCTGCCGCCGCCGCCTCTCTGACCGCCGCCGCTGCCGTCATCGGACCCGTGGTCGCGCCGTCACCCCTCGGTGGCGTGGGCACCGCCTCGGCCGACGACTGCCCCGACATCGAGGTGGTGTTCGCCCGCGGGACGAGTGAGGCTCCGGGCCTGGGTCTGGTCGGCGGCTCGTTCGTTGATGACCTGCGCGGCAAGGTCGGTGGCCGTTCGGTCGGCGCCTACGCGGTGAACTATCCGGCCAGCTACGACTTCCTGGCCGCCGCCAATGGCGCCAACGACGCCAGCGCTCACATCCAGTACATGATGGGCGCCTGCCCCAGCACCCGGCTGGTGCTGGGCGGCTACTCACAGGGCGCCGCGGTGATCGACGTCATCGGCGCCGTGCCCATCCCGGCGATCGGGTTCACCAATCCGCTGCCGCCCAACACGCCTGACTTCGTCGCCGCGATCGCCGTGTTCGGCAACCCCTCGGCCAAACTGGGCCTGCCCATGACCACCAGCCCTGTGTGGGGCGGGCGCTCAATCGACCTCTGCAACGCCGGTGACCCGATCTGCCAGACCGACGGCGAGAGCGTCCCGGCGCACAAGGCATATGCCGGCGGACCCACCGACCAGGCAGCAAACTTCGTCGCCGGCCTGCTGTAGCTGTGAGCAAAGAAACAGTAACCACATCGTCAAAACCCTCGGTTAGAGTCGGTTTCGTGATCCGTCGCTACGTCATCGCTCCCATGATCGTCGCCCTCGCCGCGGGCACCCTGCTCATCGCTCCCGCCCTCACCCGCCACGGTGCCCCCACGGCATCGGCCGCGTGCCCGGCGATCGAGGTGATCTTCGCCCGCGGCCGCACCGAGCCCGCCGGTGCCGGCGTGATCGGCAACAACTTCGTCAGCGCCCTGCGGTCCAAGACGGGCAAGAACGTCAACCTCTACTCGGTGCAGTACCCCGCCGACAACGAGATCGACGTGGGCGCCAACGATATGAGCCGGCGTATCCAAGCCACGGCGGCGAACTGCCCCGACACGCGGATCGTGCTCGGCGGGTACTCGCTTGGCGCTGCGGTGACCGATGTCGTGCTGGCCGTGCCGTTCCAGTTCTTCGGCTTCAACCAGCCGCTGCCCCCCGGTATGGATCCCCACATCGCGGCCGTCGCACTGTTCGGCAACGGCAGCGCGTGGGCGGGGCCCATCGGCGCGTTCAACCCGGCCTACCGCGAACGGACCATCGAGATGTGCCACGGCGCGGACCCCATCTGCAGCCCCGCCGACCCGAACACGTGGAGGGACAACTGGTCCGATCACGCTGCGCGGGCCTACATCGACGCCGGAATGGTCAACCAGGCCGCCGATTTCGTGGCGGGCCGGGTCTAATCTCCCTGCCGCGCACGGTGTAACGCTTTGCCAGTAGCGACAGATACCATCGGTGTGGTGAATTCGAGATTAGCTGCGGCCGCCATACTGGCGGTCGGTCTGGCTGTCGGTCTGGCCGTCGGCCCGGTGCCCACAGCGGCGGCGGCTCCGTGCCCCGACGTCAACGTCGTGTTCGCACGCGGAACCGATGAGCCCGCAGGCCTCGGCGGGGTGGGTGAGGCTTTCGTCCAGCAGCTGCGGGACAAGTCGGGCCGCGATATCGCGGCGTCCCCGGTCAACTATCCGGCCCACCAGGACGTCGCGCCCGGGGTGACCGATATGACGGCTCAGATCAACTCGATCATCGCGAACTGCCCGGACACCAAGATCGTCGTCGGCGGGTACTCGCTGGGTGCCGCGGTCACCAACGATGCGCTCAACAACACCGTGCCGCCCGGCGCCGATCAGCACATCGCCGCCGTCGTCCTGTTCGGCAACGCCAGCCGGCTGCTCAACATCCCGTTGGGACCTGGCCCCGCGTACGCCGCCAAGTCGATCGACGTCTGCAATCCGGGCGATCCCATCTGCTCCGGCGGCCCAACGGCGTTGACCCACCTGCAGATCGCCTACCTCATCGGCGGCGGTATCGGCAGTGCCGTCGACTTCACAGCCGGCCGGATCTAGCGCTTCCGCACGTCGCGCGTGACATCGATGCGCGCCGCGAGTTCGTCGTCGCGCGGGTAGTCGACCGCCACCAACGTCAGACCCCGTGCCGGGGCCACTGCGAACGCACTCGAGCGGCTCGTCTCCGCCAGCAGCGCAGCGCACCAGGCCGGCTCGAGTCGGCCCTCCCCGACGGCCAACAATGCACCGACGAGTGAGCGGACCATCGACCAGCAGAACGCATCGGCGGTGACGCGGGCCAGGATCTGATCGCCCTCGCGCGACCACTCCAGGCGTTGCAGTTCGCGGATGGTCGTCGCCCCCTCCCGGGGACGACAGAATGCCGCGAAGTCATTGAGGCCCAACAGTTCTGCCGAGGCGGTGCGCATCGCGTCGAGATCGAGTGGACGCGGCCACGGCACGACGAAGCGAGCGTCCGCCGGCTCCACCCCGTAGGGCGCGGTGGACAGCCGATACTCGTAGTGCCGCCGCAGCGCGGAGAACCGCGCATCGAAACCGGCAGGCGCCCGCACGATGTCACGCACCCGCACATCCTCGGTCAGCAGCTTTGCCAGCCGACGCACCAACGGCAGGAACTCGGCGTCACCCTCGCGGCGGGTGCGTGGGTAGGCGTGCGGCACGGCGTCGACCGGAACGTCGATGTGGGCCACCTGACCCGTGGCGTGCACCCCGGTGTCGGTGCGTCCCGCCGCATACGTGCGCACCGGTGTGCGGAACACCGTGGACAGGGCCTCCTCGAGCACGCCAGCGACGGTGCGCTGACCCACTTGCGTCGCCCAGCCTGCGAAATCCGTTCCGTCGTAGGCGATGTCGAGGCGCAAACGAACGAGCCCGCCACCGGAGTCGATGGCGGGCTCGTTCATTGCGTGATTACTTGGCGTCGTCGGCCTTGTCGTCGTCGGCGGGGGTCTCGTCGGCGGCCTCAGCGGCAGCCTCCTCGACCTCAGCCTCGGCGGCTTCTGCAGCCTGGCCTTCCTCGATCGCGGCGTCCTCGGCCTTAACCTCGGCGACAGTCTCGGTCTCGGCGACCGGGGCGGCCGGCGAACCGACGCGGCGCGCGCGGTCGGCCTCAGAGGTCACGGTCTTCTCCCGAACCAGCTCGATGACGGCCATGGGGGCGTTATCGCCCTTACGTGCCTCCACCTTGATGATGCGGGTGTAGCCGCCCTCGCGATCGGCGAAGAACGGGCCGATCTCGGCGAACAGCACGTGCACGACGTCCTTGTCGCGGATCTTCTTCATCACCTCACGCCGGTTGTGCAGCGTGCCCTTCTTGGCATGGGTGATGAGCTTCTCCGCGTAGGGCCGCAGCGCCCGCGCCTTGGGCTCGGTCGTCTTGATGCGGCCGTGCTCGAAGAGCGACGTGGCCAGGTTGGCCAGGAGCGCCTTCTGGTGCGAGGACGACCCGCCGAGGCGAGGACCCTTAGTGGGCTTGGGCATTGCGACTATCTCCTAATTGGGGCCGGTCCCCGTATCAGGTAGGACCGGGACGGGATTACTTAGAGCTGTTCGGTTTCGGCGTAGTCCTGGGTGTCGTCCAGGTCGTAGCTGGCGTCGCTGTTCCAGGTGCCAGTTGCGACGTCGTAGCCGGCGACCTCGGACGGGTCGAACGTGGCCGGGCTGTCCTTGAGCGAGAGACCCAGCTGATGCAGCTTGATCTTGACCTCGTCGATGGACTTCTGGCCGAAGTTACGGATGTCCAGCAGATCGGACTCCGTCCGAGAGACCAGCTCGCCGACCGTGTGCACACCCTCACGCTTGAGGCAGTTGTACGACCGGACTGTCAGCTCGAGGTCGTCGATCGGCAGCGCAAAGCTGGCGATGTGGTCGGCCTCGGCCGGTGACGGCCCGATCTCGATGCCCTCGGCCTCGACGTTGAGCTCGCGTGCCAGACCGAACAGCTCAACCAGCGTCTTACCGGCCGAGGCCAGTGCGTCACGCGGGGTGATCGAGTTCTTGGTCTCGACGTCGAGGATCAACTTGTCGAAGTCGGTGCGCTGCTCGACGCGGGTGGCCTCCACCTTGTAGGTCACCTTGAGCACGGGCGAGTAGATCGAGTCGACCGGGATGCGGCCGATCTCGGCACCCGACACCTTGTTCTGCACGGCAGGCACGTAACCACGGCCACGCTCGACCTGGAGCTCGACCTCGAGCTTGCCCTTGTCGTTCAGGGTCGCGATGTGCATATCGGGGTTGTGCACCGACACACCGGCCGGCGGCACGATGTCACCGGCGGTGACCGCACCCGGGCCCTGCTTGCGCAGGTACATGGTGACCGGCTCGTCCTCCTCCGAGGACACGACCAGGCCCTTGAGGTTCAGGATGATGTCGGTGACATCTTCCTTGACCCCATTGACCGTGGTGAACTCGTGCAGCACACCGTCGATGCGGATGCTGGTGACCGCCGCGCCCGGGATGGACGACAGCAGCGTCCGCCGAAGCGAGTTACCAAGGGTGTAGCCGAATCCGGGCTCCAGAGGCTCGATGACGAACTTGGAGCGATTCTCGGCGAGGCTCTCCTCGGAGAGCGTGGGGCGCTGTGAGATCAGCATGGTGTTTCTTCTCCTTCTCGGCACCCGCTATTTGATGCCGTCTGGTTACTCTCCGGCCTGATGGCCGAAGAGCATTTACTTCGAGTAGAGCTCGACGATCAGCTGCTCGGTGAGCGGGATGTCGATCTGCGCGCGCTCGGGCAGCTGGTGCACGAGGATGCGCTGACGCTCGCCGACGACCTGCAGCCAGCCCGGGATCGGTCGATCACCAGCGTTGGCCCGAGCGATCTCGAACGGCAACGTGTTGATCGACTTTTCCTTGATGTCGATGATGTCGTACTGCGACACGCGGTAGCTGGGGATGTCGACCTTCACGCCGTTGACGGTGAAGTGGCCGTGGCTGACCAGCTGGCGGGCCATGCGACGCGTACGGGCGAGCCCGGCGCGGTACACGACGTTGTCCAGCCGGCTCTCCAGGATGCGGAGCAGGTTGTCACCCGTCTTGCCCGGCAGGCGGTTGGCCTCTTCGTAGTAGCGACGGAACTGCTTCTCCATCACGCCGTACGAGAAGCGAGCCTTCTGCTTCTCCTGCAGCTGCAGACGGTATTCGCTCTCCTTGATCCGCGCGCGGCCGTGCTGGCCGGGCGGGTAGGGGCGCTTTTCGAACGACTGATCGCCACCGATGAGGTCGACGCCGAGGCGGCGCGACTTGCGGGTTGCGGGTCCGGTATAACGAGCCATTTGTTAGTTCCTCTTCCCTAGACCCGGCGCCGCTTGGGCGGGCGGCAGCCGTTGTGGGGCTGCGGGGTGACATCGGAGATCGCGCCGACTTCGAGGCCTGCGGCCTGCAGCGAGCGGATGGCGGTCTCGCGGCCCGAACCCGGGCCCTTCACGAACACGTCGACCTTCTTGACACCGTGCTCCTGCGCCTTTCGGGCAGCGTTCTCGGCGGCAAGCTGAGCGGCGAACGGTGTCGACTTACGCGAGCCCTTGAAGCCCACGTGGCCCGATGACGCCCAGGCAATGACGTTGCCCTGCGGATCGGTGATCGACACGATCGTGTTGTTGAACGTGCTCTTGATGTGAGCGGCGCCGTGCGGGACGTTCTTCTTTTCCCGCTTGCGGGTCTTCTGCCCCTTCTTGGGGGCAGACCCTGACTTCTTCGCTGTTGCCATCGGGGGTTACCTGGCCTTCTTCTTGCCGGCGATAGTCCGCTTCGGACCCTTGCGGGTGCGCGCGTTGGTCTTGGTCCGCTGGCCACGCACCGGCAGGCCACGGCGGTGCCGCAGGCCCTGGTAGCAGCCGATCTCGATCTTGCGGCGGATGTCGGCCTGCACCTCGCGGCGCAGATCACCCTCCACCTTGAGGTTGCCCTCGATGTAGTCACGCAGCTGCGTGACCTGATCGTCGGTCAGGTCCTTGGTGCGCAGGTCCCGGTCGATGCCGGTGCCGGCCAGGATTTCCTGGGAGCGGGTACGGCCAATGCCGTAGATATAGGTCAGCGCGATCTCCATGCGCTTGTCGCGCGGGAGGTCAACGCCCATGAGACGTGCCATCAGGCAGTGTTTCCTTCTCTTTGCGGAGGTCTTGTCCCAGTCCGTTCCCCTCGCGGGGTCCGGCCTCCGTGCCGGACGTGATGAGCGGCGAATCCGCTCAGTGGTACTGGGAGTTCTGCATTCAGTTGTGGGTACCTCGGGCTACGTGGTGCTTTAGCCCTGCCGCTGCTTGTGGCGGGGATCGGAGCAGATCACCATGACCCGCCCGTGCCGGCGGATCACCCTGCACTTGTCGCAGATCGGCTTGACGCTCGGGTTCACCTTCACGGCTGTTCGATCCTGCTCTCGGTCTCTCGGTGACGAGCGCGCACGCTCGTCACAGTGTTCTCGTCGGAGTTGTTGCTTCGGACGCGGGTTACTTGTATCGGTACACGATGCGGCCCCGGGACAGGTCGTATGGAGATAGCTCCACCACGACTCGGTCCTCGGGCAGGATGCGGATGTAGTGCTGCCGCATCTTGCCGCTGATGTGGGCAAGCACCTTGTGTCCGTTCTCCAGCTCAATGCGGAACATCGCATTGGGCAGAGGCTCGACCACGCGGCCCTCGACCTCGATGGCACCGTCTTTCTTGGCCATACTTTTCTAGCGATCCTTGCGTTTGGTTTCGTATTCGCTTGCGCCCATTCCAGCGCAGCCCTCGATCCGACTAAAAGACGTGAGCCGGATCGGGAGAAAACTCAAGGTCCGAGACCATGCACGCAGAAAGTCGGCGCGGAAGCCGCACCGTTGGTCCATGCTACCCGCTTGAAGGTCCCGCCCAAAATCGCCGCTACCGGCGTTACCGGCAGCGGTGGGGCTCAGGCTTCGGCCGAGGCCTTGATCGCCGCGAGCGTCTGGGGAATGCCGCTCGTTGCCTCGTCGATGCGTATCGCGATCTCCGCTTCCGCTCTCTCGCCGAACCGGTCGTGGAACCCAGCGATACCCCGCGGCAGGAAATTCCACACCTGCGTCAGCAGGGTGCTCTGGCCAGCTTCCCCGGCCGGTTCGAGCACGAAACCCCAGCGGACCCAGCCGCCGTTCACCTCCCAGGCGAACTCGCGGCCGGGATCGGCGGCCACCACCTGGCTGCGAGTCTCCCAGGTCCGCTCGGCAGTCTCGTTGCGACCGATGAACCAGGCACCGACAGTCGCCGCGTCCGCCGATTCCCTGCTCGTCGCGTCGGCCGATTCCTCCATGCTCCTCGCGTCCGCATCCTCCCACCAGCACGCCTTACAGACGGGGCTCCAGCCCCCCATCAGCGTCACATCGGACACCAGCGCGTAGACCTCGTCCGGCGTTCGGGACACCAGGACAGAGTCTGAGAAGTCGAAATCCGCCACAACGCGAGTTTAGGACCGAGCCAACTGGGTGGCTTGGCCGCATATCCGGTGGACGAGCAGCGCATACTTGACGGTGATGACTGGACCCGCACACCAGCCCCGAAAACCCGCGATCCTCACCGTCGACGACGATCCCTCAGTGTCGCGCGCCGTTGCGAGGGATCTACGCCGCCACTACGGCGAGCGCTACCGCATCCTGCGCGCCGAATCTGGCGCGGATGCCCTCGCCACGCTGCGCGAACTCAAGCTGCGTGGCGACACCGTCGCGGTCTTCGTGGCCGACTACCGGATGCCGCAGATGAGCGGTATCGAATTCCTCGAAGAGGCGATGGACCTGTTCCCGCTCGCCAAGCGGGTCCTGCTGACCGCCTACGCCGACACTCATGCCGCGATCGACGCCATCAACGTCGTCGACCTCGACCACTATCTGCTCAAGCCGTGGGATCCGCCGGAGGAGAAGCTCTACCCCGTCATCGACGGCCTGCTCGAACAGTGGCACGCCGTCGGCGACCGGGCGATGCCCTACACGAAGGTGATCGGCCACCGCTGGAACCCGCGGTCGTGGGAGGTCCGCCAGTTCCTCGCCAGAAACGCCTATCCGTTCAAAGCTCTCACGGCCGACGAGCCCAAGGGCAGCCAACTGCTCGAGGCCGCGGGCCTCGACGGGCGGCAGCTCCCCGTGGTGATCACCGAGGACGGCACGCCACTCGTCGAGCCGACTGACGCCGAGTTGGCCGCCCTGCTCGGCCTGTCCACCAATCCGTCACTCGAGATGTATGACCTCGCGGTCATCGGTGGCGGTCCCGCGGGCCTCGCCGCGGCGGTGTACGGCGCGTCCGAGGGCCTCAACACCGTGCTCATCGAGCGTGCGACGACAGGCGGTCAGGCCGGACGCAGTTCCAAGATCGAGAACTATCTGGGGTTCGCGAACGGCATCTCGGGCACCGATCTGACCACCACGGCACGCCGGCAGGCCGAGCGCTTCGGCGCCGAGGTGATCACCACGCGTGAGGCCATCAAACTCGTGGCGGGCGACGTCGGGACCGCGCGCACCATCAAGTTCGAGGACCGCAGCACCATCGGCGCGCGCGCCGTGATCCTCGCGACTGGCGTCGAGTACCGCCAGTTGTCGATCACCGGGTGCCGACGTGATCCCGAGGATCCCGACGAGATCACGTTCGTCGACAAGGGCGTGTACTACGGCGCATCGGTGTCCGATGCCGAGGAGTGCCGCGGTGAGGACGTCTACATCGTCGGCGGCGCCAACTCGGCGGGCCAAGCCGCGATGTTCATGTCCCGGACCGCGAAGAAGGTCACGCTTCTGGTCCGCGGGCCCTCACTCGAGGCGTCGATGTCGCACTACCTCATCCAGCAGATCGAGCAGAACCCCAACATCGAGGTGCGGACCTGTACCGAGGTCGTCGACACCTGCGGTGAGGACGGGCACCTGACCGGACTCTGGCTGCAGGACAGCAAGACCGGCGCGAGGGAGAGAGTCGACTGCGCGCGGATGTGCTGCTTCATCGGCGCGACCCCGCGCACCGACTGGCTGGAGGAGGCCGGCATCGCGCGCGATGATCACGGCTTCATCCTGTCCGGACCCGACCTCAAGGACGTGTGTGGCTGGACACTCGACCGGCCACCGCACCACTTGGAAACAAGTGTGCCGGGTGTGTTTGTTGCAGGTGATGTGCGCTCGGAATCCGCCAAGCGCGTGGCGGCCGCTGTCGGAGAGGGCTCGATGGCAGTGATGTTGGTACACCGATACCTGGCCGAGGCATGAGTAGGACCTGAGAGGACCACCACTATGGGCGAACAGTGCCTCGCTACTGAGCTTCGCACCCTGTTCCTGTTCGAGGATCTGTCGGACGCACAGCTCGAGATGCTCTGCTGCGACGGTCATATCGAGACGTTCCCGGCTGGCCCGCTGGTTCAGGAGGGCGAGCCGGCCACCTGCTTCTACGTGATGATCGACGGCGAACTGATCATGTCGAAGCACTCCGGCGGCGTCGACATCCAAACCGGTCGCACATCGCAGCGGGGCGTGTACTTCGGCGCCTGGTCGGCGTACATCCCGGGTGAGGAGCACAGCTACCAGGCATCGGTGCGGCTGACCAAGCCATCACGCTGCTTCGTACTCGACGCGAACCACTTCGCGGGCTTCATGCGTTCGCAGTTCCCGATGGCCGTGCATCTGCTCGAGGGGCACCTCGTCGGAGGTCGGCGCCAGAGCCAGATCATCGGTCAGCGCGAGAAGCTACTCGCACTGGGCACCATCACGGCGGGGCTGACCCATCAGCTGAACAATCCGGCGGCCGCCACTGCGCGTGCGGTGGCCGACCTTCGCGAGGGCATCGGCAAGATGCGGCACAAGCTGGCGATGGTGGCCAATGCCAAGTTCACGCCCGAGGCGCTGCAGGTCCTCGTCACCATCCAGGACGAGGTCGCCGAACAGGTGGCCAAGAGCAAGGGCCAGGAACTCACCGCGCTGGAGGCGTCCGACCGTGAGGACGCCATCGGCGACTGGCTCGATGATCACGGGATCGCCAGCGCGTGGGACTACGCGCCGACATTCGTGGAGGCCGGGCTCGACATCGACTGGTTGGAGCGGGTGTCGGCGTCGGTCGACGACGTCGACGCCACCGCGTCGCTGCAGAGCGCCGTCGGATGGCTGAAGTACACCATCGACACCGAACTGCGGATGAACGAGATAGCCGAGGCCAGCAAGCGCATCTCCGCCCTTCTCGCCGGCGCCAAGCAGTACTCCCAGATGGACCGCGGGGTCTACCAGAGCGCTGACGTCCACGAGCTGCTGCGCAGCACGATGATGATGTTCGGCGACAAGATCGCCATGGCGGGCAAGGGCAAGCCGGTCACGCTGGTCAAGGAGTTGGACAAGTCGCTGCCCGAACTGCAGTGCTATCCAGGCGACCTCAACCAGGTGTGGACCAACATCATCGACAACGCGATTCAGGCGATGGGCGGACACGGCACCCTGACTCTGCGGACCTCACGCGAGAACGACCAGATGATCCGGGTGGAGATCTGCGATGACGGCCCCGGCATCCCGGAGGACATCATCGACCGCATCTTCACGCCGTTCTTCACCACCAAGCCGTTCGGCGAGGGCACCGGCCTCGGACTGGACCTGGCCTGGCGCATCGTCGTGGAGAAGCACGGCGGCACCATGTCCGTGCAGTCCCAGCCCGGCGACACCCGCTTCATCGTGTGCCTGCCGCTGGTTGCTCCGCCGCCCTCGGAGACGGCGACCAGCGCGGAATAGGCGTGGGCGCGCTTGGGGTTGACGCGATATGACCCAGACCACCCCCTCTGCGCGCGAGCGCTCATCGAAACCCGAGCTCGGCGCCTTCGGCGTGTTCGGCCACTACACGCAGTTTCAGAATCTGACACCCGAACAACTGCGAGACATCGAGGCGCTCGGCTACGGCGCCATCTGGGCGGGCGGCTCGCCGCCCGCCGACCTGGACTGGGTCGAACCGCTCCTCGCGCCGACCGAGAAGTTGCAGGTGGCCACGGGCATCGTCAACATCTGGTCCGCCGCCGCCGGGCCGATCGCCGAGTCGTTTCACCGCATCGATAAGGCCTACCCCGGGCGGTTCCTGCTCGGTATCGGCGTGGGCCACCCCGAGGCGGTCACCGAGTACAAGAAGCCGTACGACGCCCTCACCGAGTACCTCGACAAGCTCGATGAGTACGGCGTGCCCAAGGACCGTCGCGTCGTCGCCGCGCTGGGCCCGCAGGTGCTCAAACTGTCCGCACGCCGCAGCGCGGGAGCCCATCCCTACCTGACCACGCCGGAGCACACCGCCCAGGCGCGCGAGCTGGTCGGACCCGATGCGTTCATCGCCCCGGAACACAAGGTCGTCCTGACGACCGACTCCGCGCAGGCACGTGCCGTCGGGCGCAAGGCACTCGAGATCTACCTGAACCTGGCGAACTACCTGAACAACTGGAAGCGGTTGGGGTTCACCGACGCCGACGTCGCCAAGCCCGGCAGCGACGCCCTGGTCGACGCGGTCGTCGCCTACGGCAGCACCGACGCCATCGCGGCCAGGCTCAAGCAACACCTGGCCGCCGGTGCCGACCACGTGCCCGTGCAGGTCTTGACCGGAACTGACAAGCTGGTTCCTGCGCTCGCCGAACTGGCCGGACCGCTCGGCCTCAACTGATCAAGCTAAGGACCAACATGACCGACGCAGTCGCACTCAAGCCCGACCTCGGACGTTTCGGGGTGTGGACGTTCGGTGCACCCAAGCCCGAGCAGGCCGCCGAGATCGAGAGACTGGGCTACGGCGCAGTCTGGGTCGGCGGCTCCCCCGCAGGCGATTTGGCGTTCGTTGAGCCGATCCTGGCGGCCACCGAGACGCTTCAGGTGGCGACGGGGATCGTCAACGTGTGGACCGCGCCGGCCGATGAGGTCGCCGAGGCGTATCACCGCATCGAGAAGGCGTATCCGGGCCGGTTCCTGCTGGGCATCGGTATCGGACATCCCGAGCACACCGAGGAGTACCGCAAGCCCTACGACGTGCTGGTCGAGTACCTCGACGCGTTGGATGCCGCCAAGGTCCCGACGAGCCGGCGCGTCGTCGCAGCACTCGGCCCCAAGGTGCTCAAGCTGTCCGCTCAGCGCAGCGCAGGCGCGCATCCGTATCTGACGACCCCTGAGCACACCGGCCAGGCGCGCAATATCATCGGAAACACCGTCTACCTGGCGCCGGAGCACAAGGTGGTGCTGACGACCGACGCCGACGAGGCCCGTGCCATCGGCCGGGAAACGGTCGACTTCTATCTGAACCTGAGCAACTATCTCAACAACTGGAAGCGGCTGGGGTTCACCGACGACGACATCGCCAAGCCCGGCAGCGACAAGCTCATCGACGCCGTCGTCGCGCACGGCACAGCGGAGGCCATCGCGGCACGGCTGCACGAGCACCTCGACTCCGGCGCCGACCACGTCACCATCCAAGTGCTCGGCGGTTGGGACAAGCTGATTCCGACGCTCACCGAACTCGCCGGTCCGCTTGGCTTGAAGGGCTGAACGCTAGGGTTCTGGCCATGCGATTACTGGTCACCGGTGGCGCGGGATTCATCGGCGCGAACTTCGTGCACGACGCGCTGCGTTCGCACCCCGACGTGGACGTGACGGTTCTCGACGCGTTCACCTACGCGGGCAGCCGGGAGTCGTTGACCCCCGTCGCCGACGACATCCGCCTGGTACACGGGGACATCGCCGACGCCGGGCTGGTCGACGAGCTGGTCGCCGGGTCCGACGCCGTCGTGCACTTCGCGGCCGAGACGCACGTCGACAATGCGCTCGCCGATCCCGAGCCGTTCCTGCGCGCCAACGTCATCGGCACGTTCACCATCCTGGAGGCGGTGCGCCGCCATGGCGTCCGGCTGCATCACGTGTCCACCGACGAGGTGTACGGCGATCTGGAACTCGATGATCCGGCGCGGTTCACCGATGCCACCCCGTACAACCCGTCGAGCCCCTACTCCGCGACCAAGGCTGCCGCGGACCTGCTGGTGCGGTCCTGGGTGCGGTCCTACGGCGTGCGGGCGACGATCTCGAACTGCTCGAACAACTACGGGCCCTACCAGCACGTGGAGAAGTTCATCCCGCGCCAGATCACCAACGTGCTGACGGGCAGGCGCCCCAAGCTGTACGGCGCGGGCGCCAACGTCCGCGACTGGATTCATGTCACCGACCACAATCGCGCGGTGTGGCGCATCCTCGCCGACGGCGACATCGGCCGGACGTATCTGATCGGCGCCGACGGGGAACGCGACAACCTGACGGTGATGCGCACGGTGCTGCGCCTGATGGATCGCGATCCCGACGACTTCGACCACGTGACCGACCGCGCCGGCCACGACATGCGCTACGCCATCGACCCATCGCCGCTGCGCGACGAATTGGGTTGGACGCCACAGCACGTCGACTTCGAGGCGGGCCTGGCGGACACCATCGAGTGGTACCGCGACAACGAGACGTGGTGGCGCCCACTCAAGGAGTCGGTCGAGGCCGTCTACGCGGGACGCGGCCAGTGACCTTCCGCGAGCTCTCGGTGCCGGGAGCATGGGAGATCACCCCCACCGTGCACGCGGACTCCCGGGGCGCGTTCTACGAGTGGTTCACCGACGATGAGTTCACCGCGATGACGGGACACCGACTCGACCTTCGACAGGCCAACGTGTCGGTGTCATCGGCCGGTGTGCTGCGCGGTCTGCACTTCGCCCAACTGCCGCCGAGCCAGGCCAAGTACGTGACGTGTCTTCGCGGCGCGGTCTTCGACGTCGTGGTCGACATCCGGGTCGGCTCTCCGACGTTCGGCCGGTGGGACTCGGTACTGCTCGACGATCAAACCCATCGAACGATCTACCTGTCGGAGGGATTGGCGCACGGTTTCCTTGCGCTGCATGATGATTCGACGGTGTCCTACCTATGCTCGGCGGGCTACTCCCCCGGCCGGGAACACACCATCTGCGCCACCGATCCGGCCATTGGCATCGAGTGGCCACAGGTCGTCGGCGCCGCGCCGACGCTGTCCGACCGCGACGCCGCTGCACCCTCGCTCGCCGACGTCGAGGCCGCCGGCCTGTTGCCGACGTGGGACGACGTCCAGGCGTTCACCTCGACACTGCGGTGAGATCGGCCGATCGGCCGATCGGCCGATTCCACGATCTCACCGCAGTCTCGACGATTCTCGTTAATTGCGTTCGCAAGCAACTCCCCTGTTGACCCCTTGCGCATGCCGCCGACTATTTACTAGGATATCCAAGTAATTAGCGATCGTCGGCCTAGGGGCATGTCATGACCACAAAGATTCCGCACTTCATTGACGGCAAGCGCAGCGAGCTGGCCTCAACCCGCACGGCCGACGTCCTCAACCCGAGTACCGGCGAGGTCCAGGCGCAGGTCCTGCTTGCCTCGACCGCCGATGTCAACACGGCGGTGACCAGCGCCGTCGCCGCGCAGCGCGAATGGGCAGCCTGGAACCCACAGCGCCGTGCCCGCGTGCTGATGAAGTTCGTCGAACTCGTCAACGCCAACACCGATGAGCTGGCCGAACTGCTGTCCAAGGAGCACGGCAAGACCGTCGCCGACTCGCGTGGTGACATTCAGCGCGGTATCGAGGTTATCGAGTTCGCGATCGGCATCCCGCATCTGCTCAAGGGTGAGTTCACCGAGGGCGCCGGAACGGGCATCGACGTCTACTCGCTGCGCCAGCCGCTCGGCGTCGTCGCAGGCATCACGCCGTTCAACTTCCCGGCGATGATCCCGCTGTGGAAGGCCGGGCCGGCACTCGCGTGCGGCAACGCCTTCATCCTCAAGCCCTCCGAACGCGACCCGTCGGTGCCGTTGCGCCTGGCCGAGCTGTTCATCGAGGCCGGGCTGCCCGCGGGCGTGTTCCAGGTCGTGCAGGGCGACAAGGAGGCCGTCGACGCGATCCTGCACCACCCCGATATCCAGGCCGTCGGCTTCGTCGGCAGCTCCGACATCGCGCAGTACATCTACTCCACCGCGGCAGCCAACGGGAAGCGCTCACAGTGCTTCGGTGGCGCCAAGAACCACATGATCGTCATGCCCGACGCCGACCTCGACAACGCGGTCGACGCCCTCATCGGCGCCGGCTACGGCAGCGCGGGCGAGCGCTGCATGGCGATCAGCGTCGCGGTGCCCGTCGGCGAGGAGACCGCGAATCGGTTGCGCGCCAGGCTCATTGAGCGAGTCAACAATCTGCGCGTCGGCCACAGCCTGGACCCCAAGGCCGACTACGGCCCACTGGTGACCGGCGCCGCCCTGGAGCGCGTCAAGGACTACATCGGCCAGGGTGTTGATGCCGGCGCCGAACTCGTGGTCGACGGCCGCGAACGCGCCAGCAATGAGCTCACGTTCGGCGACGCCAGCCTCGAGGGCGGCTACTTCATCGGGCCCACGCTGTTCGACCACGTCACCAGCGACATGTCGATCTACACCGACGAGATCTTCGGACCCGTGCTGTGCATCGTGCGGGCCCACGACTACGAGGAGGCGCTGGCGCTGCCGTCCAAGCACGAGTACGGCAACGGTGTCGCGATCTTCACCCGTGACGGTGACACCGCCCGCGACTTCGTGTCCCGGGTGCAGGTCGGCATGGTCGGCGTCAACGTGCCGATCCCGGTTCCGGTGGCCTACCACACCTTCGGCGGCTGGAAGCGCTCCGGATTCGGCGACCTCAACCAGCACGGCCCAGCGTCGATCATGTTCTACACCAAGACCAAGACCGTGACGCAACGCTGGCCCGCGGGATCCCACGGCGCCGAGTTCGTCATCCCCACCATGAAGTAGACCGGCACTCTGAAATGGACTATCACGGCTTGGACGACGACGAACGCGTGATCGCCGAGACGGCGGCGGCGTTCGCCGAGAAGCGGCTGGCCCCATACGCTTTGGAGTGGGATGCCGCCAAGCACTTCCCGGTCGACGTGTTGCGGTCATCCGCCGAGCTGGGCATGGCCGCGATCTACTGCCGCGACGACGTCGGTGGCAGCGGATTGCGCCGGCTCGACGGGGTGCGGATCTTCGAGCAGCTCGCGTACGCGGATCCCACCGTCGCGGCGTTTCTGTCGATCCACAATATGTGCACCTGGATGGTCGACACCTACGGCACGGACGAACAGCGCAAGAGCCTGGTACCCCGGCTCGCGTCGATGGACCTGATCGCCAGCTACTGCCTCACCGAGCCGGGCGCGGGGTCCGACGCGGGTGCGCTGCGCACCAGGGCGGTCAGGGACGGCGAGCACTACGTTCTCGACGGCGTCAAGCAGTTCATCTCCGGCGCGGGCGTCTCCGACGTGTACATCGTGATGGCCCGCACCGGCGGTGACGGACCCCGTGGCATCTCGGCCTTCGTTGTCGAGAAGGACACGCCCGGTGTGAGTTTCGGGGCCGACGAGGACAAGATGGGCTGGCACGCCCAGCCCACCGCTCAGGTGGTCTTCGAGGGGGCCCGGGTGCCCGCCGATGCGATGCTGGGCGGCACCGGCGGCGAGGGCACCGGGTTCGGCATCGCGATGTCGGGTCTCAACGGCGGCCGCATCAACATCGCCGCCTGCTCGCTGGGCGGAGCGCAGGCCGCCTACGACAAGACGCTGGCCTACCTGGCCGACCGCGAGGCGTTCGGCATGACCCTGCTCGACGAACCCACCATCCGGTTCACGCTGGCCGATATGGCGACATCACTTGAGGCATCGCGAAACCTGTTGTGGCGCGCCGCCTCCGCGCTCGATGACGACCATCCGGACAAGGTCACGCTGTGCGCCATGGCCAAGCGCTACGTGACCGACTCGTGCTTCACCGTGGCCGATCAGGCGCTGCAACTGCACGGTGGCTACGGCTATCTCACCGAGTACGGCCTGGAGAAGATCGTCCGCGATCTGCGGGTGCACCGCATCCTCGAGGGAACCAACGAGATCATGCGCGTGGTCATCGGGCGGGCAGCGTCCGTCCGGGCCCGCGCGTCTTAGGAGAGAAGTACATGACCACGATCGCATTCCTGGGACTCGGCCACATGGGTGGCCCGATGGCCGCCAACCTGGTGTCCGCCGGCCACACCGTCCGCGGCTTCGACCCGGTCGCCGAACTCAAGGACGCCGCGGCGGCCAAGGGCGCGCAGGTCTTCGACAGCGGCGCTGAGGCCGTCGCGGATGCGGATGTCGTCATCACCTCGCTTCCCAACGGCGACATCGTCAAGCGGTGCTACGCCGAGGTCCTTCCCGCCACCAAGGCCGGCGCGCTGTTCATCGACACCTCCACCATCTCCGTGGACGACGCGCGCGAGATCCACGCCAAGGCCAATGCCGCGGGCTTCGACCAGCTCGATGCGCCGGTGTCCGGTGGCATCAAGGGCGCCACCGCGGGCACGCTCGCCTTCATGGTCGGCGGTGAGGACGCCGCCGTCGAGCGGGCCAAGCCGATCCTGGATCCGATGGCGGGCAAGGTCATTCACTGTGGCGCCTCTGGTGCCGGGCAGGCCGCCAAGCTGTGCAACAACATGGTGCTTGCGGTGCAGCAGATCGCCATCGGCGAGGCCTTCGTGCTCGCCGAGAAGCTGGGCCTGCCCGCGCAGTCACTGTTCGACGTCATCACCGGCGCGACCGGCAACTGCTGGGCTGTGCACACCAACTGTCCGGTGCCGGGACCGGTGCCGACCTCACCTGCCAACAACGACTTCACGCCGGGTTTCGCGACGGCGCTGATGAACAAGGACCTCGGCCTGGCGATGGCCGCCGTCGAGTCGACCGGTTCGGCCGCACCGTTGGGCACTCACGCCGCCGAGATCTATGCGAAGTTCGCCCAAGACCATGCGGGCAAGGACTTCAGCGCCATCATCGAGGCGCTCCGCGCCGGCGGGCAGGAGCGCAGCGACCCGGGGGAATAGTCCGAGTGACTATCGGCCGGACCAGTACCGGCGGTGCATTCCCTCGCAGCCCGACGCCAGCAGGCCGTCGTACTCCGAGCGCACCTCGGCGGCGCCGGTGAAGTCCGCACCTGCGGTGTAGTCCGTGGTCACCACGAGCGTCGCGAGTTTCGCCGCGCGCGCGGCCCGCAGGCCGTGCGCCGTGCTGGCCACCGCCAGCGCAGCCTCTGGTCCGAGCCCGAGTTCCCACAGCGCGTGGCCGTGCAGATCCGGCTCGGGGCCGGGACGGGTGAGATCGTCGGGTGTCACCACGGTCTCCGCGATGCCGTCCCCGAGCAGCTGCCGGACCAGCGGCACCACCCAGGACCGTGCGCCCGCGCTGAGGACCGCGACGGGCGTTCCCGCGAAGTACAGGCTGTTCACCAGGTCCTCAAGCCCCTCGCGTGGGGTGACGTCACCGCTGAGCACCGACCGCTCGAACAGCTCGTTCTTGGTGCGGTAGACGTGCGCGGCGACCTCGGTGCTGACCCGGCCGAAGCCGCGCCGACGAAGGGCTGAGGCGATGCGTCGTTGTTCGTCACCGATGCGGGCCAGGCGGCCGTACTCCTGTACCGACCACCTGATATCCAGACCGTGCTCGGCGAACGCGGCGTTGAACGCCGCGCGCTGACCGTCACGCTCGACGTCGGCCAACGCCCCGTCGAGATCGAATATCACCGCACTCAGCGGCTCGACCGCGGCATCGGCGGGCCTACCCGAGTCCCACCAGAACGTCCGCTGCGCACACTCAACCTCCATGCTCCGTAGAGTGGCCCACATCACGCCCGTCCGACCTCCCCCATTCGGGGGATTCGGGTGGCCATTCGGGGTTGCCGTCTTGGGCTAGACAGTTCCCCACCGGAATAAGGTGAACCAATGGCGGCCACACCTGTCCGGCTCATGCTGGTCGACGATCATGAGATGGTCATCGAGGGTCTCAAGGCCATGCTGGCTGCCTTCAGCGACCGGGTCGAGGTCATCGGCCAGGCTGTCGGTGCCGAACGAGCGCTGCAGGTCGTCGACGACCTCGACCCCGACATCGTGCTGTGCGACGTGCGGATGGCCGGCGCCAGCGGTCTGGACCTGTGCGCCGAGCTGCGCGCCCGCACACCCGGCCGCAAGGTCGTCATGCTCTCGGTCTACGACGACGAGCAGTATCTGTTCCAGGCGCTACGGGTGGGGGCGTCGGGATACCTGCTCAAAAGCATCAGTAGCGACGAGTTGGTGCGCCAGCTCGAGTTCGCGCACCGCGGCGAGAGGGCGATCGACCCCGGCATGGCCGCCCGCGCCGTCGACACCGCGGCGCGCATGCAGCGTGACGAGTTCTGGCCGGGCGCACGGCAGGGCCTCACGCAGCGGGAGAGCGAGATCCTGTCCTGCGTCGTCAATGGCCTGTCCAACAAGGGCATCGCCACCAAACTGGTGATCGGCGACGAGACCGTCAAGACCCATCTGCGCTCGGTCTACCGCAAGCTCGGCGTCAGCGACCGCACGGGCGCCGTGGCGACCGCGCTTCGCGAGGGGATCTACCAGTGAGCTGGCCCGTGACACCCGGCAGGGCCAATGCGGTCCGCGATCTGGTCGACGCCGACCGCGAGTTGGCACTGCTACGTGAGCTGATCCAGGCGGCCTCCAGTGGTCCCGGGGTCGAGCCGCTGGCCGAGGCCGCGGCGCGCATGATCACCACCGCCACCGCGACCGACGTGTGCTTCGTGCACGTGCTCGACGACACCGAGCGCTCACTCACCCTCACCGGCGCCACCCCGCCGTTTGACAGCGAGGTCGGAAAGATCCGGCTTCCGTTGGGACAGGGTGTGTCCGGTTGGGTGGCCAGCCATCGCGAGCCGGTGGTGATCATCCACGACAAGGAGTCCGACCCGCGGTACATGCCGTTCGAGTCGCTGCGTGGTTCGGACTTCACATCCATGGTGTCGGTGCCGATGGAGACCGACCCCGGCGGGTTGGTCGGCGTGCTCAACGTGCACACCGTGGCGCGCCGCGAGTTCACCTCGCGCGACGTGGAACTCCTGCTGGTGATCGGTCAGCTGATCGCGGGTGCGATGCACCAGGCTCGTCTACACCGCCAGCTCGTCGCCCGCGAGCGCGCCCATGAGAACTTCGTGGAGCAGGTGATCGAGGCCCAGGAGATCGAGCGCCGCAGGCTCGCCGGTGACATCCACGACGGGATCTCCCAGCGGCTGGTGACGCTGTCCTACCGGCTCGACGCCGCGAGCAGAGCCGTCAGTGACGACCGCGACGACATCGCGACGGCGGCCGAGCAGCTGGCGATGGCCCGCGAGCTGGTGGCGCTCACCCTGGGTGAGGCGCGCGCCGCGATCGGCGGCCTGCGCCCGCCGGTACTCGACGACCTCGGTCTCGCAGGTGGGCTGGCCAGCCTGGCACGCTCCATTCCCCAGGTCGACGTCGACGTCGACCTCGCCGACACCCGACTCCCCGATCACATCGAGATCGCGCTGTACCGGATCGCACAGGAGTGCCTGCAGAACGTCGTCAAACATGCCGAGGCGTCCAACGCCCGGTTGACGTTCGTCGTGAACTCCGACGAGTCCGGCGATACCGCACGGCTCGAGATCGTGGATAACGGCGTCGGTTTCGACACCTTCGAGAATCCGCTCGGCGGCGACGAGATGGGCGGTTACGGCCTGTTGTCGATGGCCGAGCGCGCCGAGATCGTCGGCGGCAGGCTCAACATCCGGTCGCGGCCGGGGTCCGGCACCATCGTGACGGCGACGATTCCCATACCGTCGCCGGTCATCGACTGAGCGCCGGCGCGTTAGAAGTCGCCGGCGTGGCGGCGCAGCGACTCGACAGCGGTGGCCAGTGTGCGGGAGTCCGCATCCGACATCCCGATGTCGGCGAACACGTCGGTGTTGAGCGTCTCCGTGGCGTCCTCGACGGTCGATCGCCCCAGATCGGTCAGCCGCACCAGCGTGGTGCGACCGTCGGTGGGATGTGGGATGCGCTCGACCAGGCCGTCGGCCTCGAGCCGCCTGATGGCGTGCGTGACGCTGGTGACGTGCACCTGAAGACGGTCGGAGGCCTTGGTGATCGGCAGCTCGCCACTGCTGGTGAACGCCAGCAGGCGCAGTAGCTCGAAACGCGAGAAGCTCAGGTCGTATGGCCGCAGCGCGTTCTCGACACGGGCCAGCAGGATCTGGTGCGCCCGCATGACCGACGTCACCGCGACCATGCCATCTGCCACGTCACCCCAGCCGGCGCGCTCCCAGTTGTCGCGCGCGAGAGCGATCGGGTCATGCTTGGCGGGATGGGAGGGCACGCCCCTTCATACCGCACTCGACCGGCTGGATGCGCGAATCAGGTGCTCACCCACGCCTGAGCCAGCACAGCGAGGACCTCACGCGAGGACCGCCGACTGCCGATGCTGATCCGTACACCGCCGTCGGCGAAGTTGCGCACCCGTAGCCGCGAGTCGGCGAAGACCTCGCGCCACGGCCTCCCCTGCGCGGGCAGGTAAACGAAGTTCGCGTGACCCGCCGTGCTGTATACGCCCATCGAGCGCAGCTGGGCCCGGAGGTAACCACCCTCCGCACAGATCGCGCTGATCCGATGGCCCAGTTCGGCTTCCGCGTCATACGAGGCGGCGACACCCACCAACGCCGTGGATCCGATACCGAACGGCAGCTGCATGGTCCACAACCGCTGCGCCAGGTCCGGCGCGCAGAAGCCGTATCCGACACGTAACGCAGCCAGCCCGTACGCCTTCGAAAACGTCCGCAGAACGACGACATTGGGATACCGGGCCACAAGCGCAGGCCCGTCGAGCCGGTGCTCGGGGCTCAGAAACTCGACATAGGCCTCGTCGAGCAGCACGACGACGTCCGACGGCACCTGGCGCAGGAATCGTTCAACACCGTCGACGGACTCGATGGTGCCGGTCGGATTGTGCGGTCGGCACACCACGACGACGCGGGCCCCGGTCGCCGCCTCGGCCATGGCGTCCAAGTCGTGGTAGCCGTGGCGGTCGAGCGCGACGGTCACCGACTTCAGCCGGGCCATCTGCGCGAAGATCGGGTAACCGTCGAAGGTTGGCGAAGACATCACCATGACGTCGCCGGGCTCCGTGACGGCGTGCAGCACCTGCATGGCGACGCCGGTGGCGCCCGCGCCGACCACCACCTGGTCATCGCGCACGCCGACCCGGCTCGCGATCAGCGACCGCAACCGTTCCGGCAGGAAGTCGGGATAGCGGTTGGCCGTGTCCAGGGAGGCGACCAGCGCGGACCGCACCGACGGCAGCGGCGGGAAGGGATTCTCGTTGAGCGACAGCGCAAACGGGCTCTGCTCACCGACGAGCGACTCGAGGTCGCTGGCCACGGCCAACGGTGTACTCATGCGGCGCGCCCACCCCACCTGACGGCGGCGGCCCCGGCGAAGTCACCGGCGTGCGCGAACGCCGCCATCAGCACGACGTCACCCTTCGTGCACTTGCCGTCGGCGATCGCGCGATCGAGATTCACCGGGATACCCGCGGCGAAGAGGTTGCCGCACTCATCAAAGGTGTCGACGTGTCGCGCCTCGGGCAGCTCGAGCGCGTCACGCCAGTTGCGCAGGAACACCCGGTTCGGCTGGTTGGTGACCAGCAGGTCGAGGTCCTTTGGCGCCACACCGATTCGGTCGCAGACCGCATACGACACCTCCGGCACCTGCCGGTTGCCGCGCGCCAACACCTTGGTGATCTTGGTTTCGGTGAACCCGATGCAGCCCTCGCCCGGGCCGGCCTGCCACCACTTCCGGGGCGGGTCCACGGCGATGGTCATCTCGCCCGCGTACTCCCCGTACGTCCGGCATTCGACGCCAAGGATCGGCGACTCATCCGACGTGGTCAGCAGGCCGACGGCCGCGCCGTCGCCGGGTACCGCGGCCTGCGCCTTGCGCCGCACCGTCTTCTGGTCGAACACCTGCCCAGCGCAGTTCTGCGCGACGGCGATCAGCGCGGTCCGTCCCTCGCCGGAGGCCAGCAGGTTGCGGGCCAGCTTCATGCCCAACACGAAGGCCGCACACCCGCCGTTGTGCAGGTCGATGACCCAGTTCGGCTTCATACCAAGGCGATGCGCGATACCGCCACCGGCACCGTAGAACGGCATGTCGGGCAACTGCGTGTGGGTTATCAACACGTCGACGTTGCTCATCGTGTCGGTGCCGTGCCGGTCGATCAGACCGGCAGCGGCTCGCTCCACCATGTCGATGGCCGACTCGTCCGGCGCGACGTGGTGGCGGAATCGCGGCGCACGGAACATCAGGTTCTCGCGCAGGTCGTCGGAGTCGGCGAACTGCTGGTAGTAGTCGGCAGGAACCGGCGGACCGGGCAGGTAGGTCGCGACGTCGACAAGGCTGACGGCGGGCACTCGGGGATCAATTTCGGTCATGGGGCTACTCATCTCATCCACACCGGTGAGACCGGCAGGCCGTTGCGATACCGGTACTCGGCGATCGCCTTGAGGTTCCTCAGCTCCAGCAGGTGACCGGCGCCGAACATGTCCCAGAAGTCACCGACCCACACGGGCCGTTGCGGCGGCGCGGTCTCGGGGTAGGGGTTGTGGTCGTAGAACGGGTGGTGGCAGTTGGTCCAGAGCACCACCGAGCCGGGCTTGTCGAGCACCACCTGCGCGTCGACGACCCGCATCAGGTAGACCATCCAGAGGTGGCGGCCCTGATCCCACGCGCAGTGATAGTCGACGGTGCGTGCCTGCGGGTTGGCGACTGTGCGCGTGTAGATCTCGGTCTCCGACCCCAACCGGTCGTAGGCCACCCACAGCCCCGGTTCCTCGGTTGGCGTGAAACCGCGCAGGCTGTAGGTCCACTCCTCCAGGCTGCGGGTGTCCGACAGGTACTCGTACAGTTCGTCTGGCGGGCAGTCGATGTAGTCGTTGACGGTGCAGTACTCGCCAAACACCTGGTCATGCGGGTACACCGATCGCATCATCTCCAGGATGATCGGCGTCGCCTTCTCACGCGGTGCATTCTCGATGCGAATCACGCCGTCAATGGGGGTGGTTATGTCGTCAAGCGCGGGCAGCGACATGGTCGGTCATCTCCTCGTCAATCAGTTGGTGTTGGATAGCAGCGAGAAACGGTGCGAAGGGCGGGATCTCGTCTGCCGAGCACTCGATGCTCACGACCGACGGCCCGGTGTGTGCGAATGCGTCGCGCAGGGTTGCGGACAGGACCGCGGTGTCGACGACGTCGATGGACGGCAGACCCGGGAACATCGCGGCCAGGCCGGCACCGAGCCGGCTCGGTGTGAAGCGGTTGTAGCTGTACTGATCTCCGTAGAACAGTTGTTCGCGGCTGACGCACATGGCATGGGCGTTGTTGTTGAACAGCACCACGGTGATCGGCAGCTCATACTGAATCGCGGTGTGAATCTCCATGCCGTGCATGAAGAACGAGCCGTCGCCCGCGATGACGACGGTCCTGCGCCGCCTGGCGAAGCACATGCCGATCGCGGCGCCGAAGCTGTAGCCCATGCCACCCATACCGAGCGCGACGACGAACCGCCCGTCCCGCCGCACGGGGAGGTGGTGGATGGCCGCTGCGCCGCTGTTGCCCGCATCCACGACGATGTCGGCGTCATGGGGTAGCGCCTCGTCGAGCGCCGTCATGGCGGCGCGGTAGCGCACGCCGCGGCCGTCGTGCTCGGGTGGCTGTAACTCGCGTCGTGGCATGGCGTTACACACCCGCAGCCCTCGAGGCCGGCCCACCCCGGTCAACGCGCGGACGAGCTCGCTCAACGACGTGCGCAGATCACCGGAGTGCACGTGCAGGCCCGGCACATAGGGCCGCACCGACCCGATCGACACCACCGACACTCGGTCGAGTGCGTCGTCGAGCCCGGCTCGGGCGGTGACCGGCAGTCGTGCGCCGACCAGGAGACACACCGAGCTGTCCGCCACCGCGTCCGCGACAGCCGGGTGCCCCATCACGCCGGTGACGCCAAGCGCCGACGAGGCGCCTAGACCCGGTGACCCACTGGTGTCCTTCGCGTCGGGCACCGTCGCGACGGAGGCGCGCAGCACGGCGCGCAGTTCCTCCAGTTCGGCGCGAGCGTCGTCGCGGGCAACCTGTTCACCGGCGATGATGGTGACCGGGCCGAGCGCGCACCGCAGTGCGTCGACGACCGGCGCGAGGTCCTCGACCCATGCCCCCGCCACCATGTCATCGACATCTGCCACCTCGATGATGCTCTGCTGTACGTCCTTTGGCAGCAGCAGTACAGCCGGGCCGCCGGAGTGTGCGGCAGCGATGGCCTCGGGAAGTGCGGTGACGATATCGGCGGGGTCGACGATTCTGCGGCAGTACACCGACACCGCGGAGAACACCGCGACGGCGTCGATCGATCCGCCCAGTCCACTGGTGTCCTGGAAGCTGCCCTGCCCGTCCATCACTGTCGGAGCCTGGCCAACGAGCGCCAGCACCGGGACTCTACTGGTGTAGGACTCCCCCAGTGCTGCAACGAGGTTCAGAGATCCGCCACCCGATGTGGCAGCCACCACGCCGAGACTCGCCGACGCCCTGGCCAGACCGTCGGCCATGGCTGCCGCCGAGAACTCGTGTTTGGCCAGCACGCCGGTGATGTCCTCCCGACCGAACATCGCGTCGTAAAGGTCCTCGATGTTGGCACCGTCCACCCCGAAGACGAAACCGACCCCATGAGTCGCAAGTCCGTCGACGATGTGGTCGACCACCCGGCCTCTGCTGACCATCGCTCACCTGCTTCCTGATCTGCAGGTGACACGACGTCGGTGGCGTCGGGGTTCACCGCATCAGGGAACTCACAGGGTGCGCTCAAGCAGTACCTTTCCCGTGTCGGTGGAAACCAGTTGCACCGAGGCGATTTCCTCCTTCGGCAACGGCGTGTTGCCACTGGGCAGGGCGGTGGCCCCGGACAGGCCGAGCCAGGTGGCGATCTGGGTCGCCTTGCCATCCCTGCCGACGACCACCATGCCGAGGTTGCTCGGCGGGGCGCTGCCACCACCGGACCACTGGCCGTACGAGCACGCCATGTCGATGCGCGTACCCCACCCGTAACTGCTCAACGCAACGGTCGCGCTGAACGGCGTCGGCTCGAGCTTGGTCATCTCGAGTTCCTGCGCAACGACCTGCGACGACCCGCTCTGCAGCCCGAACACGCCCGGCCGGATCGCGACCACGAGACCGATGGCCACCAGCGCGGCCGCCACACCGACGGCGGTCGCCATCAACCACCGCGACCGGCGGCGGCGCCACCGCACCTTGTCCAAGACCTGCTGACGCACCTCCGGCCGCAGTGGCGGCGGCTCGGCCTGCGCGGTGCCCAGCGACTTCACATCCTCGGCGTCGAGCATGGCCAGCAGCGCCGGCATGCCGGAGATATCGGCAACGGCTGCCCGGCATCGGTCGCACGTCCGCATGTGCGCCTCGTACTCGCGTCGCTCCACACTCGACAGCGAACCGAGCACGTACGCGGCATCCCACGTCGCGTATCGGTCGCCCTCGAGCGATTCCACGCTTCGGGGTCCACCCAGTTGGGTCATCGTGTCACCCCCATCTCCTGCAGGTTGAGTCGCAACGCGCGTACCGCGTAGTGCAGCCGGGACTTGACGGTGCCCTCGGCGATCTGCAGCGCGGTCGCGATCTGGGCGACGCTCTGCCCCTGGTAGTAGGCCCTCATGATCACCGCGCGGTGATCCTCCGACAGTTCACTCATGGCCGTGCCCAGCAACAGCTTGTCCAATGCGTGATCCACCTGGTCGGGCCCCGCCTGATCGGCGACCGCCTCGATGTCGGCGGTCCCGGACTCGTTGCGGAATCGAGCACTGCGCCGCTCGTCGATGATCAGGTTGCGCGCGACGGTGAACAACCACGCCCTCGCTGAACGGTCGGCGTCATACGTGACCTCTGGATGACGCCAGGCGCGCAACAGCGTCTCCTGCACCACGTCCTCCGCGCGAGCCGCGTCTCCGGTCAACCGCATGACGTAGCGCCAGAGCGCGCCTGCGTGCTCGTCGTAGAGGACCCTCATCATGGCGGCCTCAGGATCATCCATTCCCAACCTCCGCCAGTTAACACGCAGCGGACCGCTGCGCGGTTCAACCGAGACGACAGGTCTTGTGCGCAACTACAAGGGACTATGCCCTAACATCGCCGGTCACGAAAGGTGCGGGCGCCGATTCACCGCGCAAACGCGGGCAACGCCCCGCGAGCCCTACAGCGTGAGGATTCGCGGTCCGTCGTCGGTGACCGCCACGGTGTGCTCCCAGTGCGCGGCACGGGAACCGTCGGTGGTGACGACTGTCCAGTCGTCCGACAGCACCTTGGTGTTCGTGGTGCCCAGCGTGAGCATGGGTTCGATGGCCAAAACCGATCCGGGTTCCAGATAGGGGCCGCGGCCGGGTGAACCCTCGTTGGGCAGGAAGGGGTCCATGTGCATCTGCCTGCCGATGCCATGACCGCCGTAGCCCTCGACGATGCCGTACTTGCGGCCGTGGCTCTCCTCGGCAGCGCGAGTGCCGTTCTCGATCGCGTGCGAGACGTCGGTGAGTCGGTTACCCGGCACCATTGCCGCGATACCGGCCTCCATCGACAGCCGGGTTGCCTCCGACAACAGCTCGTCGGCGGGGATCAGCGGGCCGACTCCGAAGGTTAACGCCGAGTCACCATGCCAGTCGTCGAGGATGGCACCGCAGTCGATCGACACCAGATCGCCGGCCACAAGCACCTCGTCGCGCGCGGGGATCCCGTGCACGACGCGGTCGTTGACCGAGGAGCAGATGCTGGCGGGAAACCCGTGATAACCGAGGAACGACGGGATACCGCCACCGTCGCGGATGACGGCCTCGGCCACGGCGTCGAGGTCAAGCGTCGACACTCCGGGGACGGCGGCGGCGCGCACCGCCTTGAGCGCCTTGGCCACCAACGCACCCGCCGCGGCCATGGCGTCGAGTTCTGCGGCGCTGCGTGTGGCGACGACCTTGCGGCGCCTACCGGGCAGGCCGATCATCGACTACCTACCGAGCGCCTGCAGTGCTCGGGCGAACACCTCGTCGAGCGTGCCGATGGCATCCACCGTCTTGAGTTCGTCGCTGTAGTAGTCCAGCAGCGGCGCAGTCTCGTCGCGGTACACGTTCATGCGGTTGAGGATGATGTCATCGGTGTCATCGGCGCGGCCGCGGCCCTTGAGGCGTGCGAGCAGCTCGGCCTCGGAGACGCGGAACTCGACGACAGCATCAAGTTTCAGATTGCGCTTCGCCAACATGTCGCGCAGCGCCTCGGCCTGTTCCACCGATCGCGGGTAACCGTCGAGGATGAAGCCATCGGCGGCATCGGCGTTGCTGATCCGATCGTCAACCAGCGCATTGGTCAGCGTGGAGGGCACCAGGTCGCCGGCGTCGAGGTACTTCTTGGCCTCGAGCCCCAGCTCGGTCTCGTTGCTGATGTTGTGGCGAAAGAGGTCGCCGGTGGAGATGTGCGGAATGCCGAGCTTCTCGGCCAGCTTCTCCGCCTGTGTGCCCTTGCCAGCGCCCGGCGGGCCAAGCAAAACGATTCTCACTTGAGGAACCCTTCATAGTTTCGCTGCATCAGCTGGCTCTCGATCTGCTTCACGGTGTCCAGGCCGACGCCGATCATGATCAGCACCGCGGTACCGCCGAACGGCAGGTTCTGGACGGAACCGGTGTTGCCCATCTCCAGGAAGAGGTTGGGCAGCACGGCGATCACACCGAGGTAGATGGAGCCCGGCAGAGTGATGCGACTGAGTACGTACCGCAGATAGTCGGCGGTCGGCTTGCCGGGCCGGATGCCCGGAATGAATCCGCCGAACTTCTTCATCTCATCGGCACGCTCATCGGGATTGAACGTGATCGAGACGTAGAAATAGGTGAAGAAGATGATCAGGCCGAAGTAGATCGCGATATAGGCCGGGCTGGCGGGGTTCGTCAGGTAGTTCGCGACGAACTTGGCCCACCACCCACTGCCCGGGTTGGCGCTACCACTCTGGATGAGCTGGGTGATCAGCTGGGGCACGTAGATCAGCGACGACGCGAAGATGACCGGGATGACGCCGGCCTGGTTGACCTTCAGCGGCAGGTAGGTCGAGGTGCCGCCGTACATCTTGCGGCCGACCATGCGCTTGGCGTACTGCACCGGGATACGGCGCTGGCCCTGCTCGACGAAGACCACACCGACGATGATGATCAGTGCCGCGACGCAGACCAGCGCGAAGACCATGCCGCCACGGCTCTCGAGGATGGTCTGGCCCTCCGCGGGAATGCGGGCTGCGATACCGGCGAAGATCAGCAGCGACATGCCGTTGCCGATGCCACGCTCGGTGACCAGCTCGCCCATCCACATCACCAGCGCTGCGCCTGCGGTCAGCACCAGCACGATGACGACGAGGGTGAAGATCGACGAGTCCTGGATGATCTCCAGCGAGCAGCCCTGCAACAGGCCACCGTTGGCGGCCAGCGCGACGATCGACGTCGCCTGGAGAACCGCCAGCGCGATGGACAGATAACGCGTGTACTGCGTCATCTTGGCCTGGCCGGACTGGCCTTCCTTGCGCAGCTGTTCGAAGCGCGGAATCACCACCGTCAGCAGCTGCACGATGATGCTGGCGGTGATGTAGGGCATCACGCCGACCGCGAATACCGACAGCTGCAACAGCGCGCCGCCGGAGAACAGGTTGATCAGCGAGTAGATCTGCGCTGAGTCACCGCCACTGACCTGCTCGATGCACTTCTGCACGTTGGGATAGTTCACACCGGGAGACGGCAGCGAAGCGCCGGCTCGATACAGGATGACTATGCCCAGAGTGAAGAGGATCTTGCGTCTGAGGTCGGCCGTCCGCAGCGATGAGATAAAAGCCGAAAGCACTCTTCCTCCTGCGCAGCCGAGTCCGAGTCGCGGCGTGCAAATGGGGCTGGCTTGACCAGCGCATTGGGGTTACGTCCCGCACGAACTGGCCGCAAGCTCACAGCCTGCGAAGTCGCGCGTCAAACAGTCTACGAGAGTAACAGCCGCGACCGCTCCGACTCGCATCCGATGGGGGTCCGGCCACTCGAACCGAACTCCCAAGTTCGAAGCGTACAGTCAGAACCGAGTTATTAACTGGGCTAACTAAAACCCAGCCAGTAAAACCAGCGAGTTACTTTGGAGAGCCGCCATGGCGCGTACAGATGACGACACCTGGGATCTAGCGTCCAGCGTGGGCGCGACAGCGACCATGGTCGCCGCTGCCAGGGCAATCGCCTCACGCGAACCCGATGCCCTGATCCAGGACCCCTACGCCGCATCGCTGGTACGGGAGGTCGGTATCGACTTCTTCACCAAGCTCGTGGACGGAGTCGTCCCGCCCGATGCCGTCGGCGACGGCAGTACGGCCAGGACGATGACCGACGTGATGGCGGTGCGCACACGCTTCTTCGACGACTTCTTCCTGGGATCAGAGGGTGTCTCACAGGCCGTGATCCTGGCGTCGGGCCTGGACTCGCGCGCCTACCGACTGCCGTGGCCGAGTGGCACCGTCGTCTACGAGATCGACCAGCCGCGGGTGATCGAGGCGAAGAGCGCCGCGATGACGCGAATCGGCGCGTCGGCCACATGCGACCGTCGAGCCGTCGGCATCGACCTGCGTGAGGACTGGCCCGATGCGCTTCGGCGCAGCGGCTTCGATCCCGCCCAGCCGACCGCCTGGAGTGCCGAGGGCCTGCTGGTCTACTTGCCGCCGGAGGCACAGGACCGCCTGTTCGACGACATCACCGCGATCTCGGCCCCTGGCAGCCGACTCGCCACGGAGTACCACCCCGACGGAGGTGCCGCCATCGCCGCGCGCGCCGCGGCGATGAACGACGTGTGGCGCGACCACGGCTTCGATCTGGACATGGGCGAGCTGTTCTACGGCGGCGAGCGCACGCCCGTCATCGACTACCTGACCGCACACGGCTGGCAGGTCAGTGCCCGCTCGCGTGCCGAGGTCTTCGCCCACTACGGCCGCAGATTCGAGATCACTGGCGATCTAGCACCCATGAGTGGCTCGCTGGCCGTCATCGCCACCAAGAGCTAGCCATCAAGAGTTAAGGAGTATCGATGACCCGTACCGACAACGACACCTGGGACCTGGCCTCCAGCGTCGGCGCCACGGCCACCGCGGTCGCCGCGTCCCGAGCGGCCGCCTCACAGGGGCCCGATGCACTTCTCGCCGACCCGTGGGCTGACCCGCTGGTCCGTGCCGTCGGCATCGAGCACTTCGTCAAGCTTCTCGACGGTGACGACGACGGGCGGCTCGCCGCCGAGGACGATCCGCTGCTCAACCGGCGCGCGATGAATGAGCAGATCACCGTCCGCACCCGCTACTTCGACGACTTCTTCATGCACGCCTCCCGCGACGGTGTCCGCCAGGTGGTGATTCTCGCGTCAGGTCTCGACACGCGCGCCTACCGGCTGCCGTGGCTGCGTGACACCACCGTCTATGAGGTCGACCAGCCCGCGGTAATCGCGTTCAAGACCGACACCCTTGCCGGCCTCGGCGCCGAGCCCACCGCACAGCTCCGCACCGTGTCGGTCGATCTGCGGGACGACTGGCCAACCGCACTGCGGGCGGCAGGCTTCGACAGCAGCGCGCCCACCGCGTGGAGCGCCGAGGGTCTGCTCGTCTACCTACCCCCGGAGGCCCAGGATCGGCTGTTCGACGACATCACCGCGCTGTCGGCACCCGGCAGCCGGCTGGCCACCGAACACATGGACATGGCGTCACTGCCCGCCGACTGGGCGGACAAGCTCACACAGCGATCGAAGCGGATCGGATCCGATATCAACCTCGCGGAGCTGTTCTACCTCGGTGAGCGCAACAGCGCCGCCGACTATCTGACCGCCCGCGGATGGCATGTCGACGTCCGCCGGACCGATCAGGCCTTCGCCGCCAACGGGTTCGAGCTGCCCGACGACGAGCTGGCGGCCTTCGGGGGCGATTCCGGCTACCTCACTGGCACGTTGAACTAGACCGAACAAGACAGACCGAGACGGAGGACACCCATGGCGAGATCAGATGGCGACACCTGGGACCTGGCGTCCAGTGTCGGGGCCACGGCGACGATGGTCGCCGCGCAGCGCGCGCTGGGCCACCGCGAGAAGCTGATCGAGGATCCCTATGCCGAGCCGCTGGTACGCGCGGTCGGCATGGAGTTCATCCTCCGCATGCTCGACGGTGGCTTCAGCTTCGAGGACATTGACCCGGTGTTCACGGCGCGGCTGGCGGCCGAGGCCATGGCGGTCCGCACCCGGTGGTTCGACCAGATGTTCCTCGACGCAGCCGCCTCGGGCGTGCGCCAGGCGGTGATCCTGGCCTCCGGTCTGGATGCCCGCGCATATCGCCTGCCGTGGCCGGACGGCACCGTGGTCTTCGAGGTGGACCAACCCGAGGTGATCGCGTTCAAGACCACGACCCTGGCCGATCTCGGTGCCACGCCGACCGCAACCCACCGCACTGTCGCCGTCGATCTGCGCGAGGACTGGCCCAGCGCGCTGCGCGACAACGGCTTCGACCCGAAGCAGCCAACCGCGTGGAGTGCTGAAGGTTTGCTGATCTACCTACCGTCGGAGGCCCAGGACAGGCTGATGGAGGACATCACCGCGTTGTCCGCACCGGGTAGCTACCTGGCCACCGAGCGCGTTCCCGACGTCGCGGCCTTCACCGAGGAACGGTCCAAGGAACTCTCCGACCGCATGAAACAGCTCGGCTCGGATATCGAGATGGGCGACCTGGTCTACAAGGGTGAGCGCACCAACGTCATCGACCACCTGCGGGAGCTCGGCTGGGCAGTGACGGCGTCGGCGATGCGAGACGCTCACGCGGCCAATGGGTTCGATGTGCCCGATGACGCGTCGTGGTCGGCGTTCACCGATCTGATCTACGTCCGCGCGAAGCTGGGCTGAATACACCTCAGGCCCGGCGTTGGGGAAAGTGCGAACACTTCCCCCAACGCCAGCCCGGCCGTCGGCCCTAGAGCCGCGGCGGACGGGGGCCCCCACCCCCGCTGGTGCGCCGAGTGCCGCCTCCCCCGTCGGGCACCCGGCACGTTCCGTTCCTCCCCGGCCGCAACGCAGTATTGATGTTAGGCGCGTTGACGCAGCCGATGAATCGGGGAAACCCCTAATGTTTTGCCAGCGACACCTCAGGGTGAGGACGCGGGGACCGGTCGTTGCGGGACGGGCAAACCGCTAGAAGCGGACATCACCCAGCCACGTCGCGGTGACCCCGGACATGGAGCGTTGCGCCTGCATCCATGCCCCGGCCAGCGAGCGGCCCAGGATGGCACCGACGGCATCGGGCAGCGAGGCCGCCGCCGGCTGCGATGACGGCTTGGGTCGCAACTTCTCCAGAAGCGACGAACCCGGAAGGTTGACGAGCTTGACGTCGGCATCCTCGTCGAGACCCGCCAGAACCTTCGCCCGATCTATCGCTGTGCGAAGTCCGCCGAGCTCGTCGACAAGCCCGCGCTCCAAGGCGTCGGCTCCCGTCCAGACGCGTCCACGGGCGACCGCGTCGACGTCCTGCACCGACATTCCGCGGCCGGAGGCGACGCGCTCGACGAAGTCCGTGTAGAACAGGTCGGCTTCGGCCTCGACCTGCGCATGTTGTTCCTCGGTGAACGGCGCGTTGACCGACCACGCGTCGGCATTGGCGTTGGTGCGCACCGAATCCGAGCCGATGCCGAGGCGCTCCTTGAGGTCTCGCGCCACCAACTTGCCGGTCACCACGCCGATGGAGCCTGTGATCGTTCCGGCGTTGGCCACGATCGTGTCGGCGGCCATCGACACGTAGTAGCCGCCGGATGCCGCCACCGATCCCATCGAGGCGACGACGGGCTTGCCCGCCTTGCGCAGCCGATCCACCTCGCGCCAGATCGTCTCCGACCCGCTGACCGAGCCGCCTGGGCTGTCCACGCGCAGCACGACAGCCGACACCGAGTCGTCGGCGGCTGCCTCGCGCAGTGCCGCGGCGATGGTGTCGCCGCCGGCGCTCGACCTGCCAAGAGGCAGGGCCTGTGGTCCGCCGCGACCACTGACGATGGGTCCGGCAAGCGTCACGACGGCGATGGTCGGCTTGGACCCGATGCCGGGCAGCGACGGCGGCGTCGGTCCGTGCGCGCGGGCGTAGCGCGACAAGAACAGGCGCGGCGGCGCGTCGGGATGAGTGTCGGCATCCCCGCGCTCCGATGAGACACCCGGCGCTCCAACGAGTTCGGCGATCCTGCCGTACGCCTCGTCACGAAACCCGATGCGGTCGACGAGCCGGGCGTCCAGCGCGTCATCGCGCAGCAGCGGCGCGTTATCGGCCAGTGCATCGATAGCGGCGGTCTCGATGTGGCGCGACTGCGCCACCGCGGCGAGCACCTGGGCGTGCAGGCTCCCGATCATTGCGCTGTCGGCCTCGCGGTGCGCCTCGGTGTAGGAGTCCTGGGTGAACAGGTTGGCCGCCGACTTGTACTCGCCACGGGCGACGAACTGAGCCTCCACACCGGCCTTCGCGAGTGCGTCGCGCAGGAACATCGCACTGGTGGCGAAGCCCACCAGCCCGACCGATCCCGACGGCTGCATCCACACCTCGCGGAACGCCGACGCCAGGTAGTACGACATCGTGCCTGGATAGGTCTCGGCCCACGCCAGTGACGGCTTGACGTCACTGAAGGCGAGGATGGCATCCCGCAGTTCCTGGATCGGACCGGGGGCCGCGGCGGGAACCTGGACGCGGGCGATGAGGCCTGCAACCCGGTCGTCCTCGGCGGCGCGATGAATGGCCGCGACGGCTTCGCGCAGAACCAATGGGCGGCCACCGCTCAGCAGCGCCATCGGATCGAATCCGCTGGTCTCCTCGGGCACCGTCTGGAGATCGAGTTCGAGGACGCAACCCTTCGGCACACCGTGATGCCGTGCGGTGTCCACTTTGCGGGCCAGTGTCCGCAACTCGTCGGTACCGGGGATGCCAGGGAGGAATGCGAACATTCCTCAAGGCTACCGATCCGTTCACAGACGATCCGGACGCCGACGCTGTCACCTGCGACGATCGCCGTTCTCCAGTGTGAGCCCAGCCCCCACCGCGAGAATGACGCGACGGAAGGGGACTTAATGGTGCTCAAGGTGGCCGTGTCACCAGATCTCATCCACGGCGACGTCGAACCCGGCTACGGCAGGATCGCCGACGCGTTTCGGGCCAACTTCGCTTCGGGTCAGGAGGTGGGTGCCGCCGTCACCGTCTACCGCGACGGTGACAAGGTGGTGGACCTGTGGGGCGGTTACCGCAACGGGCTCACCAGAGCACCGTGGCACGAGGACTCGATGGTCAACGTGTTCTCGACGACCAAGGGCGTTGCGGCCCTTGCCGTCGCGGTCGCCGTGTCGCGGGGTCTGTTCCGCTATGACGCGAGGGTCGCTGACTACTGGCCGGAGTTCGCGGCGGCAGGCAAGGGCGAGGTGACCGTGCGCCAACTACTGGCCCACCAGGCCGGCCTGTCGGCGGTGACGCCGGCCCCCACGCTGGACGATGTCGCCGACCCGTCCCGACTGTCGCCCATGCTCGCGTCGCAGGCGCCCGCGTGGCCGCCGGGCACCCGGCACGGCTATCACGCGATAACCCTGGGCTGGTATGAGTCCGAACTCATCCGGCGGACCGACCCGGCCGGCAGAACCCTCGGCAGATTCCTCGCCGACGAGATCGCAGGTCCGCTCGGACTCGATCTGCACATCGGCCTGCCCGCGTCGGTGGACCGTGACCGGATCGCCCACGTGCACAACTGGAAACGTGCCGAGACGCTCCTGCACCTCAACGTGATGCCACCCGGCTTCGTCGCCGCATCACTGAACCCCGTCGGCCTCACAGCCCGCACAGTCTCGGTGCCACGCAACGTCAACGCATTCGACGGGGACTACAACCGTGATGATGTGCGGTCCGTGGAGATTCCCTCGGCGAACGGGACGGCAACGGCCCGCGCGGTCGCGAGGCTCTATGGTGCGGCTGCGAACGGCGGCGCGGCACTGGGCCTGAACGAGGCCACCTTCGAGGACCTCGCGGCAGCGACGACCACGCCCAGCGGCGGTATGCGCGACAAGGTGATGCACGTTGATGTGGCGTACTCGCTGGGCATGTGCAAACCATTGCCGCACTTCGGGTTCGGCTCTTCGGGACGGGCATTCGGCACCCCGGGGTTTGGCGGCTCCTTCGGGCTGGCCGACCCCGACACCGGGATCGGCTACGCCTACGTCATGAATCGACTCGGCTTCCACCTGTGGAGCGACCCACGGGAGCTGTCATTGCGCCAGGCGCTGTTTCGCGACGTGCTCGGCGCGCGCCCGCAGAGCTAGCGGGCCGTCCCCAACCGCCGGCCCATCCCCCAAAAGCAAAATGCCCCCGCCGAGGCGGGGGCATTTCACATGTCTTGCACTACAGCTCGGTGGCCGAACCGCCTGCTGCAGTGATCTTCTCGCGCGCGCTGCCGCTGAACTTGTGCGCGGTGATGTCGACCTTGACGGACACCTTGCCGTCGCCGAGCACCTTCACCAGCGTGTTCTTGCGGACCGCACCAGCAGCCACCAACTCGTCGACGCCGACAGTGCCACCCTTGGGGAACAGCTTGTCGAGGTCACCGACGTTGACGACCTGGTACTCAGTGCGGAACCGGTTCTTGAAGCCCTTGAGCTTCGGCAGCCGCATGTGGATCGGCATCTGGCCACCCTCGAACGTCGAGGGGACGTTCTTGCGTGCCTTGGTGCCCTTGGTGCCGCGACCGGCGGTCTTACCCTTGGAGCCCTCGCCGCGACCCACGCGAGTCTTGCGAGTCTTGGACCCGGGGGCGGGCTTCAGGTCATGAAGCTTGATGGTCATGGTTGCTACGCCTCCTCAACCGTTACGAGGTGGTTGACGACGGCCAGCAGGCCGCGCGTCTGCGCATTGTCCTCACGCACCACGGACTGGCGGATCTTCCGCAACCCGAGGGTGCGCAGGCTCTCACGCTGCTTCCAGCGAGCACCGACGGTGCCGCGCACCTGGGTGATCTTCAGTTCAGCCATGTACTTATGCCGATCCCTCACGCGCGGCCGTAGCAGCCAGCGCTTCGCTCTCACGTCGAGCCTTGAGCATCCGCGCAGGCGCGACGTCCTCGATGGGCAGCCCACGACGGGCCGCAACCTCTTCCGGACGCTGGATCATCTTCAGCGCGGCAACGGTGGCATGCACCACGTTGATCGCGTTGTCGCTGCCCAGTGACTTGGCCAGGATGTCGTGCACGCCGGCGCATTCCAGCACCGCACGCACCGCGCCACCGGCGATGACGCCGGTACCCGGGCTGGCCGGACGCAGCATCACGACACCGGCCGCAGCCTCACCCTGCACCGGGTGCACGATGGTGCCACCGATGAGCGGGACGCGGAAGAATCCCTTGCGGGCCTCTTCGACACCCTTGGCAATCGCCGCCGGAACTTCCTTGGCCTTGCCGTAGCCGACACCGACCATGCCGTTGCCGTCGCCGACGATCACCAGTGCGGTGAAGCTGAACCGGCGACCACCCTTGACGACCTTGGAGACGCGGTTGATGGCAACGACGCGCTCCAGGTAGTTGCTCTTCTCGCCGCCGTCGCGACCGCCACGGCCACCACGGTCGTCGCGCCTGCCGCGACCGCCATCACGACCGCCACCGCCGCCGCCACCGCGGCCGTCGGTGTTCGACGGCCCGGCTCCACTAGCCTGCTCGGCCATCATGCAGTCCTTCCGTAAGTCTTCATCATCAGAATTTCAGCCCGCTCTCACGCGCGGCATCGGCCAGCGCAGCGATCCGACCGCCGTAGGTGTACCCACCACGGTCGAACACCACCGTCTCGATGCCTGCGGCCTTGGCGCGCTCGGCGATCAGCTGACCGACCCGGACGCTGTGGGCCTTCTTGTCGCCCTCAACGGCACGCACGTCCGCCTCGATCGACGACGCGGCGGCCAGCGTGACGCCGACCTGATCGTCGACCAGCTGTACGTGGATGTGCCGCGAGCTGCGGTTCACGACCAGGCGCGGGGCCTCCGAGGTGCCGGCGACCTTCTTGCGAAGGCGTGCGTGGCGACGCAGGCGCGCCACCCGACGTGTCTCGGAGATGTTCTGCCCAAGGGGCTTCCGCTTGGCGGAAGCCACATCAGTCTTCGTGGTAGCCATGACTTACTTACCTGTCTTTCCGACCTTGCGGCGGATCTGCTCACCCTCGTACCGCACGCCCTTGCCCTTGTACGGGTCGGGGCGGCGCAGACGGCGGATGTTCGCCGAGATCTGACCGACCTTCTGCTTGTCGATACCGGTGATTGAGAACTTGGTGGGGGTCTCCACCGCGAACGTGATGCCCTCAGGCGCCTCGATCACGACGGGATGGCTGTAGCCGAGCGCGAACTCGAGCGTGTTGCCCTTGAGCTGCACGCGGTAGCCAACGCCGAAGATCTCCATCTTCGTGGTGTAACCCTCGGTGACACCGGTGATCAGGTTGGCCACCAGCGTGCGCGACAGCCCGTGCAACGAACGGCTGCGCCGCTCGTCATCGGGGCGGGTCACCACGATGGCGCCTTCGTCGTTGCGCGCCACCGAAATCGGCTCGGCGACGGCTAGACCCAATGAGCCCTTCGGGCCCTTGACCGAGACGTTCTGCCCCTCGATCGTGATATCGACCCCGGCAGGAACCGGGACCGGCTGCTTACCAATACGCGACATAGTTCTACTCTTCCTATCCCGCTACCACACGTACGCGAGGACTTCGCCGCCCACGCCGCTACGCGCTGCCTGGCGGTCGGTGAGGAGGCCGGAGGACGTGGAGATGATCGCCACGCCGAGGCCACCAAGCACCCGAGGCAGGTTGGTGGACTTCGCGTACACCCGCAGGCCGGGCTTGGACACCCGGCGCAGGCCCGCAATGCTGCGCTCACGGCTGGAGCCGTACTTCAGCTGCACCACCAGGGACTTACCGACGCGAGCATCCTCGGTGCGGAAATCGCTGATGTAGCCCTCAGCCTTCAAGATCTCGGCGATGTTCGCCTTGATCTTGCTGTGGGGCAAGGTCACCTCATCGTGATACGCCGAGTTGGCGTTGCGCAGACGTGTCAAGAAGTCTGCGATCGGGTCAGTCATCGTCATGACAACCGGCTCACCTTCCTCGCGGCGGTTCCCCTGGGTGGAATTCCCTTGGGGGCCTGCCGCGCACTTTTGTTAAGTGGTTTCAATGTTTGGATTTGGATTACCAGCTGGACTTCTGGACACCCGGCAGCTCGCCGGCATGCGCCATCTCCCGCAGGCAGATTCGGCACAGACCGAACTTGCGGAAGACAGCGTGCGGACGCCCGCACCTGTTGCAACGCGTGTAGCCGCGAACCTTGAACTTCGGCTTCTTGTTGGCCTTGATGACCAGCGCTTTCTTTGCCATCTGCTCAGTTCTCCTTGAACGGGAAGCCCAGCGCGCGCAGCAGCGCACGGCCCTCGTCGTCATTCGTCGCCGACGTGACGACTGTGATGTCCATGCCCCGCGGGCGGTCGATGCTGTCCACGTCGATCTCGTGGAACACCGACTGCTCGGTGAGACCGAAGGTGTAGTTGCCGCTGCCGTCGAACTGCTTGGGCGACAGGCCGCGGAAGTCGCGGATACGCGGGAGGCTGATCGACACGAGCCGGTCGAGGAACTCCCACATGCGGTCGCCGCGCAGCGTGACGCGGGCGCCGATCGGCATGCCCTCGCGCAGCTTGAACTGTGCGATGGACTTGCGGGCCTTGCGGATCTCCGGCTTCTGGCCGGTGATGAGCGCGAGGTCGTTGACGGCGCCGTTGATCAGCTTGGCGTCGCGGGCGGCGTCACCGACGCCCATGTTCACGATGACCTTGACGACGCCCGGGATCTGCATGACGTTGTCGTAGCTGAACTCGGTGTTCAGCGCGGCCTTGATCTCATCGCGGTACCGCTGCTTGAGGCGCGGCGGCGTCTTTGCGGGAGCTTCTGCAGTAGTCATTCTCAGATGTCCTTGCCATTCTTCTTCGACACGCGGACCTTCTTGCCGCTCTCCTCGTCGACGCGGTAGCCGATCCGGGTCGGGTTGCCGTCGGAGTCGACCACCATCACGTTGCTCACGTGAATCGCGGCTTCCTGGGTGACGATGCCGCCCGAGGACGCGCCACGCTCATTGCTGGAGACGGCGGTGTGCTTCTTGATCCGGTTGACACCCTCGACCAGGACCTTCTCGCGGTCGGGGTAGGCGACCAGGACCTTGCCCTTGGCGCCCTTGTCCTTACCGGAGATGACCAAAACGGTGTCGCCCTTGTGCACCTTCATTTACAGCACCTCCGGGGCCAGCGAAACGATCTTCATGAACTTCTTCTCGCGCAGCTCACGACCGACCGGCCCAAAGATGCGGGTGCCGCGGGGGTCATTGTCGGGCTTGATGATGACGGCAGCGTTCTCGTCGAACTTGATGTAGCTGCCGTCGGCGCGGCGGCGCTCCTTGACGGTGCGAACGATGACGGCCTTCACGACATCGCCACGCTTCACGTTGCCGCCGGGGATCGCATCCTTGACGGTGGCCACGATGACATCACCGATGCCGGCATAGCGTCGCGCCGAGCCACCGAGCACCCGGATGCACAAGATCTCCTTGGCACCGGTGTTGTCGGCGACCTTCACTCGCGATTCCTGCTGAATCACTCGATCTCCTCGATTTCGATGCACGCCAAACAGCACTAGATTGTTCGACGTACGCGGTCTTCGTCACCTAAGGGCACGCAGGGCTTCCGCCTCCGCTGAGCACTTACAAGAAGAACTCAGATGAGAGCGGCTACCGAGGTCTGCCCAAGGCAACCCCTACATACTAGGTGACCGGCGCGAATGCACCAAATCGCGGCGACCAGCGCTTTCCGTGTGCGTGGTGTCGGCGGGTCAGGGGATCTCGACCTGTGGGTCACCGGTCAGCCGCGCCCCCGCGTCGTCGAGGGCATCCACACCGCTGGGCGCCTCCACGTGCACCGACACCAGGTAGTTGGCGGTGTTGGTCCAGATGTGCACGATCCTGTCGCGAAACTCCACCGATTTCTCCGATGTGTCCGACCAGGCGCCCATCAGCTTCTGCCCGCTGTAGTCGCACAACTCCGCGGGCAGGACGCTCACGGTGCTGACGGCCGCGGTGGCCATGATGCGATCGGTGTAGTCGCGGAACGCCGCCGCGGGATCGTGCGTCGTACGCGCGATGGTGATGGTCGCTGACATCGCCTCGGGTCCGGTCAGCGTGGCGGCGATGTCACCGGAACCAGGAGCCAGGCTCCACCCGTCGGGCAGGGCCACCGTGATCCTCGGCGCCTGCGGATCGGACACCGCCGTCTCGACCGCATCACCGGGCTCCGGAGGTAGTGGGCACGTCACAGTGCCCGCCGGGATCGGAACCTGGAGCGTGGGCATAATGCCCGGCTCAGGCTGGGCGGTGTCGGTCGTCGTGGGTGGGGACGACACCGGTGACGACGACGCGGACGCCACCGATGTGGTGACTGATGCCGCCGACGGCTCGGTGACCGCAACACCCTCGCTCGTGCGCGCGCATCCCGACGCGACGATCGCCGCGATGCAGCTGATCGCGAGGCCACTCACGCGCCAGGTGCTCATCAGTCCCTCGCAAAGGCCTGGGCGAAGTCTCTTTCAAGGTCCTCATATGGCGTGCCCGATATGTCGACGACCACCTTGGCGATGGTGCCGCCGGTGAATGCGAATGGGGCCTGGTAGCTGCTCGACACCGCCTGACCGGCATTGCGACCGACTGCCACGCCACCGCCGGCGAGCCCGAAAGTGCCCGGATGGGCACGCACGCCCGGCAACGTCGCAACCTTGGCGTCATCGACGTACAGCGAGACGTCGCCGAGCGGAGTGTGACTGTTCTCCACGGTCCCGGTCCGGTCGTATCGGACGCCGAACACGTGACTGCCCAGAGGAATCGGGGCCGGGGCACAGACACTCTGCTCGTCCTCGCCCATGAAGTTGTAGACGTAACACAGCTGGGCGTCCTTGACGAACAGCACGTGACCACCGTGGCCCGCGCCCTGCTTGAACAAGACGCCTTCCGCGGCGCCGTCATCAACGGTCACCTCGGCGAGGACGGAGAACGACTGCCCACGAAGCTCGGGGGCGGCACCGACGCCCACTTCGGCCGAGTCCGGGTAGTAGATGAAGGAGTTGCGGTCGACCGACAACGAGGGTCGCCAACGAGCGATCGTGTCGAAGATGTTGAGATCGCCCAACGGCAGCCCGTTGTACTTGGCGGCCTCGCTGAACCACAGCGCCTTGAGTTCCTCGAGCTTCTCTGGCTGCTGGGCGGCCAGGTCATGGCACTGACTGCGGTCGGACTCGATGTGGAACAGCTCCCAGCGGTCAGCGGGGAACTGCGACCAACCAGCCGGGCTCGCCGCGTGCACCGTATTGGCCAACCAGCCCTTGTGCCAGATCGCCCTAGTGCCGAGCATGGTGTAGAACTGCGTGTCCTTACCCGTGTCGGCACGCGAATCGGCAAGCGCAGCAGCGAAACTCACCCCGTCGAGCGGCTTCTGAGCGATACCTGCCACCTCGTCGGGCGGGGTGATTCCGAGTAGGTCGTAGACGGTGGGCGTGACGTCGCAGACATTGATGTAGGTGTCTCGAACTTCGCCGTGCGCATCAATTCCGTTGGGCCAGCTGATGATCGCGCTGTCGGCGATGCCGCCCTCGTGTGAGGCGTAGCGCTTGAAGAGCTTGTAGGGCGTGTTGAACGCCATCGCCCACCCGATCGGGTAGTGGTTGTAGGTCTCCGGCCCGCCGAGCTGGTCGTAGAACCGCAGGCTCTCCGCGACGGTGTCGATGTAGCCGTTGAAGAACTTGTTCTCGTTGACCGAGCCGTTCGGTCCACCCTCTCCGCTGGCTCCGTTGTCGGAGATGACGACGATGATGGTGTTGTCGAGCTGGCCGGATTCCTCGAGGTAATCCAGGATCCGGCCGATCTGCGCGTCGGTGTAGGACAGGAAGCCGGCAAACACCTCGGCCATCCTGGAGAACAGCCGCTTCTCGTCGTCGTCCAGTGTGTCCCATTCCCGCACGGTGTCCTGGTACGGCCATGCCTCGCCGTTGGGCCCCTTGACGTCGAGATACGGGTTGACCGGCGATAATTCGGTGTCTTGGGGCACTATGCCCAGCTTCTTCTGATTCTCCAGCACGACCTCGCGATAGGCCTCGTAACCCATGTCGAAGCGGCCGGCGTACTTGTCGGCCCACTCCTTGGCAACGTGATGGGGCGCGTGGCCAGCGCCGGGGCACAGGTAGTTGAACCACGGTTTGTCGGGTGCGATCACCTTGGCATCCCGAATGAACTCGATCGCCTTGTCCGCCAGGTCCTTCGACAGGTGGTAGCCCTCCTCGGGAGTGGCGGGCGGCGCGACGGGGTGATTGTCGTACACCAGTTCCGGATACCACTGATCGGTCTCGCCGCCCAGGAATCCGTAGAACCGCTCGAAACCCCGGGCCAACGGCCAATGTCTCTTGGTGGCGGCGAGGTTCGACTCCTCCAGTGGGGTCAGGTGCCACTTGCCCACGCAGTAGGTGTTGTACCCGTTCTCGGCGAGCACCTCCGACAACAACGCCGTGTCGGCGGGTATGCGCCCGTTGCAGTTCGGAAATCCGTCGGTGAACTCCTCGATGGTCGCCATTCCCACGGTCGTGGCATTGCGACCGGTCAGCAGCGACGCGCGGGTCGGCGAGCACAGCGCGGTGGTGTGGAACTGCGACAGCCGCACACCGCGCTGCGCTATCCGACTCATCGCGGGCATATCGACCAGTCCACCGAAGCAGTCCCAGGTGGCAATGCCGATATCGTCCCAGACCAGGTACAAGACATTGGGTGACCCCGCCGGGGCGGTCGGCGCCGCGTACGGGCCCCAGTCGGGTTCCGAGTCGCGGATGTCGAGTTCGATCTTGCCGTTAAACGTCCGTGTCATCGCGCCTCGTCCTGATCCGTCGGCCGCCGTGTCGTCGCCGGTCGCCCGGAGGTTACACCGGCTAGATGTAGCGTCGCTGAGGAATTGACCCGCGGCGCCACTTTGCCTCGGCAATGCCCTCAAAGACACTGCCTTGCAACGGCAGAGCGTCAGGCGATATCCGTCTAGTCAGCACCACCGCGGCGTCGTCGCCACCACAGCGCTGCACCCAATCCGAGCACGGCGGCGGCGAGGACTCCTGCGCCGATGGCCAGCCAGATAGGCGGCGAGTTGGCTCCATCCTGGTCCGTTGTCGGTGCGATGCCCTCCGGCCCGATCGCCAACTCGGTGACCGTGCCCTCAGCGCCGGCCGCCAGAACGTCACCGCTCAGGCTCGACCAGCCGTTCGGTAGCTGATCGATATGGCCGAAGAGTGGCTCGATCAGCGACCATGCTCCGCTCGAGGTGACCAGGACGACCGTACGATCGCGGGGCTGGTCGGCAAAGACCTGAATCGACGCCAGCCCCCCATTGATGTCAGCGCGAAGTTCGTCGCGGAGAGCGACCTGCACATCGGAGCTCTCGCCACCGATCGGCGGGCGCAGCGACGTCGACCGCAGTGTCGCGGAGTTCGCCACGATCAGCGCACCCGTACTCGCTCCTGCCGCGTCCTTGACGTTGACGACACGCGGCCTCAGGGGCGCCTCGGTCTGCCGAGCGATGTTCGCGACCACGCGGGATGCAAAGTCGAGTTGACTCGGACCACTGCCGTCGAGCGCGACAAGGAATTCGGGGCTGAATTCCGATGGCACGGCCCCGAAACCCCCAAGTGGCTGCCCACCGCGTCGCATCGTCAGCGTCGACCGGGGATCCAACTCAAACGTCATCGGCGCAATGGTCGGGCTGCACAGTTGGCGTGGGCTGAACGTCAGGTCGAAATCGAAGTTGACTCGCTGCTTGAGAAACTCGCCGGGCACGTCGAAGACGGCATCAACGCGGCCGCTGTCCCGCAGCGGCGCGGTGTAGACCGCCTGACCGTTCACGCTGACCATCACACTCGCGGAGTCCGCGTCCGCAACCGGCGTATGGGTGGCCAGCAGATGCACCTGCACGCCGTCGACCCGGGCGCCCAGCGCAGAACGGTCAACGCCCACGGTGAACTTGGACGTCCGAAGCACCGAGCTTTCGCCCGTCAACTTCAGCTGACCGAAGGTGGCCTCGTCGGACTCGGGGCCCACGTCGGAACCCGCCTTGCTGACACGCGCATTCGGGACCTGCGCCAACGACTGCAACTGGTTGATCACGAGGGATGCCTGTTCGGCGAGTTGGTCGCCACGGCCGGTCAGCTTGAGGAAGGCGTCGGACGTTCCTGCGTTGATCACCTCGAGTCCGGCATCGCCGCGTTCGACCACGATGGCGCGGGTGAATTGTGGTGCGGGAGGGGGCGAAGCACCGCGCGGTTGATTGACCACGGTGATCGCTGTCGACTGCGGTCGGTACATGCGCGCGACCGCTGACGCCAATGTGAGCACGCCCTGCTTCTCCGCGTCCTCGGCGTCGGTCGGCGCATAGATCGTGAGTCGCTGCAGAACTGGGGGGAAGAACGTCGCGATCGTGGTCGGGGCGGTTTCGTTTCCGGCGAACACCGCAGTGAGATCGCTGATGACCACGCGCTCCCCGAGCCCGCACCGTTCTTGGCCTGGGCGCGGAACCTCTCGCACCGTGAAGGACAGCCCGACTCCCGAGGCATCGGCCTGGGCTGCCGCCACATCGACGTCGAATGGAACAACGGCTTGATTGGGGGCAACGGCGGGCAAGTCGATCGTTGCCATGAGTGCGCCCCTACGGTCGACGATCTCCACGAAACCCGCGGCGAAATCGACCGGTGCGTGAATGAGGCCGCGTAGCCGAATGATGGAGAAACCTGATGGCACGGGAACTGTGAAATCCTGATTGGTGTTGGCACCGACCAGCGTGATGTCTCCAGTAAGTCCGAGTGTCCGCCACGGCAGCGCCACCTCCCCGCCGGCAGCGGGGTCGAGGTTCAGCGGGTCGGCATGAGCCGCCTGCGGCATGCCAAGCGTCGCCGCGAGCACCACCGACAGAAGTAGGCCCGCCACCCTACGGATAGCGTTGTGCCCTATCGATGTTCGAGACAGTCCCCCGTTCATGGCCGCCTCGTTCCTCGTCACGTGCACGGCATCGCTGAACTCATGAGACACCCGCTCCAAGTCTTTAGTGTGGAGGCATCCGAATTGCATATCGGCGTCGGACGATACCGTTAAACCACCGAATGTGGTGCCAGACCCGCCGCCGCGCGATTCGCGGGGAAAACAGCTTCGCAATAACCTTCGCAAACCGCGTGCACGAAAAGTCGAATGCAATATCATCGGTGCGTTAGTGATCGGGTGCGGCAATTACCATGTCGTCGTGTCCACAAATGCAGGGATACCGGCGTGACCACCACGACGCATTTCCCAATCGGCGCGTTTCCATCCAATGCCGGGCAATTCGGACTAGCGCAACTACCATGTTGATCGCATCGTGAGTTCAGGACGGAGCGCCGCAGAGTTGGGTTTCAACGTGTCGAAGGTATCCCCGTCCACGATTTCCACTATTTCATCGCTCGAAACCCGCTTGCTGATCATGAAGGTGCTCGTCGGCGCAGTCATCGGCCTGTGCGCCGGGGGGCTCATCGGCGGAGTTGGCTTCGCAACGTTGGCAGCAGACAGCACCGCGACAGCCTTTGTGCGACTCCAGAATCCGGCTGACCTGACGGCCATCGCAGGCGGCGCGGATCAGACCACCCCCAACAACCAGGACAACTCGAGCGCATTCGTCGCCGGGGAGATCGCCTACCTATCGGGGAAGGGCTTCGCGCAGGCCGTGGCTCGCAAGATGGCGAACGACGAGCCCGCGGAACTCAACATCGCGCAGGCCAATGAGTCGCCGATGGTCACCATCAGCACCAGTAGTAGGTCCGGTGACGAAGCCGTCAGAACCGTGCAGACGGCCATCGACCTCTACGGACACGAACTCGAGCAGCGCGTTGACGCGCAGCTTCGGACGATCCTGCCGAGGCTGTCCGAATGGCAACAGCGAGCCGCCGCAGACCCCACCCGTACGCAGGAACTCCAGCGAGTGCGCGAGAGCGTCGAGCTGCAAGCGGAACAGGCCAGCACCCTGCTCGTCGTGCAGCCTCCGACACTGAACCATCCGAGCAGTAGGCAGTGGCTCATGGGAGCGGTTCTCGGCGCGCTGGTGGGCGGTTCCTGTGGCGCGGCAGTCGTGCTCGCTCGACGACGACGCTCCGGCCACGGATCCCTGGTGAAGACCGTGACCGACGAGGTTGAAGGTGTGCTGCTGCCCGCCGTCGACCTCGACATGCCGCCGCGCAATGCGTGGACTGACGAACAGGCCCGGCTCGGCCGAACGCTCTACGCGCAGTGTCCGTCTACGGGACCCAATCGCCTCATCCTGGTCATCGGCGCATCGCCGTCATCAGGAGGCGCAGCCGTGGCTTCTCTGCTGAAGATGGCGGCGGCCGAATCGCCCACGGCTCGAGTGGTCGACGGCGGATCCGTCGGCGACCCGACGCTGACCCCCGACGCCATCGGCGCCGCCACCGACATCGTGCTCGCGCTCCGAATCGAAGCCGACACCGTGACGCAAGCTTTGGCGTTGCGCGCTGCCACCGCATCCAGTGCCGCGCCCGTGGTGGCGGTCTTCACTCACCGTCGGTGGCGGGGTCTTTCGTTCGGGAGACGCCGACGGGGCCACGCGTGAGGGTGTCAATCGTTCACGAACGGCTGACCGAGATAGCCGGTTCCGAGCACGTCGTTGCCGAACTCTCCCGGGAGTGGCCAGATGCGCCGATCACGATTCCCATCGTCGATTCACGGGTCACCGCTGCGTTCACCTCCCGCGTGAAGACGGGTGCGCTGTCCTCGGCCTACCGCTTGGCGGGCTACCGCAGCTACGCGCCGTTGCTTCCGATGGTGCCGGGATGGTTGCGACACCACGACTACGGTTGCGCCGACGCGGTGATCATCAGCCATCACGCGTTCGCGTTGGCCGCGGCCAACGCCCCGTTGCGGGCACCGACGATCGCCTACGTCCATTCACCGGCGAGGTGGGCGTGGGACGAGGGCATGCGAGTCGAAGAGGCTTCGTCGCGAGCCGGGCGCCTGGCACTCGACATGTTGTCGCGGTTGGCGATCAAGACGGAGTTGGCCGCGGCTTCGAGGCTCACGACCATCGTGGCCAACAGTTCGGCGGTGGCGCAACGGGTCAAGCACCATTGGCAGCGGGAGGCGCAGGTCGTCCACCCTCCGGTGAACATCGACTTCTACACCCCGGACGCAGCTGAGGCGCGTGAGGACTACTTCCTGCTCGCAGGACGGTTGGTGTCCTACAAACGCCCGGATATCGCCATAAGGGCGGCCGCGCAGGCCGGTGTGAAACTGGTGGTCGCCGGTGGTGGCCGGGACTTCGCCAAGTGCAGGAAGCTCGCCCGTGGCGCCGACGTCACGTTCGCCGGTCGGGTTTCGAACGAGGAGTTCCGCAGCCTGTACCGCCGCGCGAAGGCGTTGGTGATGCCGGGTGAGGAGGACTTCGGCATCACGCCCGTCGAGGCCATGGCCTGCGGGACGCCGGTGATCGCGCTCGGGGTCGGTGGCGCACTCGACAGTGTCGTCGACGGCCATACGGGCACATTCGTTGACTGCGCCGACGACGCCAAGATGGTCGGTGCCTTCGCGGAGGAGTTCGCGTCCTTCGACGGCGGTCGCTTCGACCCGGTCGAGATCCGTGCGCACGCAGAACGGTTCTCGCCGGAGAACTTCCGCCGCAGGATGGCCGGCGTCGTTAGGCAGACGCTGGAGGGCCGACGAGAATGACGCACCGCCTAGCATCCACCTGGTTCGGCCGTGCCTAACGGCAAACACCTCCACACCGCCGTGCAGGTCGTCGCCGGCCTGGCGCTGAATGTCTTCCCGGCGATGTTCATCGCGATCTATGCCCGTATCGCGCCCATCGAGACCCAGGGATTCCTGGCGCTGTCGCTCGCTGTCGGCGTCTACGTCGCGCAGCTCTTCAACGCCTTCGTTGTGGAGGGCCGCCTGGCAACCCCGGACACCGAGGGCGAACTGGGCCTTCCCATCTGGGTGGTGCTGCTCACCGTCGCCGCCGGCGGGCTGCTGGTGATCGGGCCCGCGGTGGCGTCATCACCTGTCCTGATGGCGAGTTCCGTCGGGGTGATGACGGGCCTGCTGATGTCCCGCTCGATCGGAGTGGTCGGTGGGCACTGGCAGCGCGAGGGCCTGGGTGCGGCAGTGTTGATCGCCGCCAGCGTCATTGCTCTCTGGATGGCCGCTCAGCACAGCCCGCATTGTGTACGGGTGCTTGCAGTCGGTGCCGTTCTGGCGGTACTGGTTCGATACCAGCCTCGAAAGAGCATGCCGCACATGGGCTTTCCTCCGGACGTCCGCCGGTCCAGCTGGGTCACGGCGGAGACTGCGGTCGTCGGCGCAGTTCAGCCGGCAATCACATCCATCCTCCTGGTCATGGTCGGACCGGTGGCTTCGGTGACGTTTCGCGTCATCTCAACGGTCGCGGGCGCGTTGGAGCCGATTCTGGCGTACGGCAGGTACCGATTACTCGCCCACGGGCACCGAGGCGAACTCAAGGCGTTTGTCGCGGTCTTCGCCATGGGGCTGGCCGTGGTCATGCTCGCTGCGTTCGGCGGGCTCGGAAGCCTGATATTCGGTCCGGCGTGGCGGAGTGTGGGTGCCGCCGCGATGCTGCTGGCCTGTCTTTGGAAGGCCTTCACGCTGGTGTCCACCGTGCCGTTCGCCGCGCTTCGCAAGGCAGGCAAGACCACGCTGGTGTTCTGGATCCGCGGGGGCAGCACGGTCATCTACCTGATCATCAGCGTGAGCTTCCTCGTCATGTGGCAGAACACCGCGGCGATATTTCTGGCGTTCGTCGTGTCCGAGATGGTCACCGCCCTGCTGTACCACTTCGCCGCGGTCAGGGGCGCTCCGGACTATGCGGCGACATTCGGGCTCCGACCGCTACGCGAACGGTTCAGTTAGGAATGGACACGAACAGTAGCGCCGAAGTCGGTGTGCGCCATTCTCGAACAACATCACCTCGAGCCCCCGCGTGGTTCTCGCCGGCCGTCTTGATCATGGCCCCGGTGATCATGTCGTTCGTCGGGTGGTCGGCGTTGGTCGCCAGGCAACGGCTTGGAGGACCGCAGGCCGCCTCCGAGGCGTTGACGGGGTTTTCGGTCCCCGCTCCGGCAAGCGGTCGAGGCATCGCACTACTTCTGCTGTGGTACTGCGCGATAGTGATGGTGTCGATGGTCGGTTTCTGGCTCGGCACACATCGCTCGCGGCCTACCTCCGGCGACCAGCACACGAACACCGCCTGGTTCGAGAGGCGTTATTTCTTTGTCCTTCTCGCGGCCGGTGCGATCGGAGTCGGCTACTCGTTCTTCAAGGTGGGTGGCATCGCCGCGATCGTCGATTCACTGTGCGAGCAGACCGCCAACGATTTCAGCAATGCACTCTCGGGATTCGCGGGCCCGCAGACGCTGCGATACGCCACGATCCTTGCTGCGCCGATTGGTGTGTACCTGTGGCGCAAGAAGGTCATCGGCTGGCCGTACATGGTGGCGGCCGTGCTGCTGTTGGTCGCTAACTCCATGATCGCCTCCCGTCTCGCGCTTCTCATGGCCTGCGCGGTCTATCTGGCCGCTTGGGTGAGAGGTCGCGAGCCACGACGAACAGGCGGCGCATCTGCGATGCGCAGGTGGGTCGCGGTCGCACTGATCGTGCTGAGTGGGTTCGCAGTTCTCACAGCACTCAACTACTTCCGTAACGCGAACTACTACCGGGAGGCCGGAGTCACGAATCCGGTCGCGATGAACCTGTACCAGACAGGGGCATACCTGGCCGTCCCAGCGCAGATCTCCCTTGGGGTGGCGGACGCCGTGATGGGCGGCTCCTGGGAGAACGAGGGCGGTGCAGTGACCTCGCTGGCCGCCGTTCAGCCCACTTTCCTGCAGTTCAACAAGGTCGCCAAGGACGACAGCTGGAAGCAGGCATCGGTCTACGGGTACTCGGTGACCTTCGCCGGAAACTTCTTCACCAATTCGGTTTTCGCCGACACCTACGCCGAGCACGGGATCTGGGGCTGGCTCTACACCATCGTGGCGTATGGCTTCGCCGGCTACGCCTTCGCGCGCATCTTCAGTTTCAGCCCAGTACTCGCCGCATCGGCCGGCGTGGTGGCTTACTGCTTCCTCGAGGTATGGCGCGTGCAGATTCTGATCTACGGCATCGTCATCTTCCTCTTGCTGCTGACGGCCGGGAGCGCGTTCCTCGCCACCAGGCTGCGACCGCCTACTGACAGGTGATCGCCGATGTGCCCAGCGGTGGTGTGAGCTTGAGGCTTCCGATGGCGACCGGCATTTCGCGGAAGTCGTCACCGCACTGTTCGGTGGCGGACATCGAGACGGCATTCCACGAGGTGGGGGCCGCCGACCAATCGATTTCCAGCTCGGCGATGACACCGTCGGAGGCATCCAGCGATACACACGGTGCCGCGGTGCCCTCAGGCTGTTCGGATGCACTGATCGTCACCGCGAGGCGGTCGACCGCGAGCTGCCTGGCCTCCACGGTCTTGAAGGCCACGACCGGCTCCGCATGCCGAATCGACACGTGGCCAAGGGAGACCCCATTTGCCTGGACGATTCCCACGCCGCCGTTGCCGCCCGTCGTCGAGGTCGACGAAATGCTGCAGTCGTCGATTCGCAGACCGCTCACCCTGTGTTCGGCCAGCGATTCAGCCCGAACCGACCAGTTGTCGCAACCGTCGACCTTGGCGTCGCCGATGTGTATGTCGAACTCTCGGAAGCTCTTATCACCGGAGGCTCCCGGCCTTGCCAGCAGATGAATACCGGTGTCACAGTCGGTGGCAGTGACATCGTCGACGCGAACCGCACGGCTGGCTACGTAATTCCAACCGACGTCCGTACCCGGGGCCGCGGAGTCGACCATCACCGCGGCGCCGGATCGCACGCCGCCGACTCGAAGGTCACCGATTGTCACGCGGTTCGCTCCCGCGATACGAACCCCATTCGCCCGGCCGCGAACGATGTCGACGTCCTTGACGACGACGTCCGTGTTCGACCAGTCGGTCAGAGCGGGGAACGAGAAGGTTTGTGCGGTTTGGTCGAAGGAGAATTGGCGGGCGAAGTACGTCACCAACGCCAATCCATCGTCGCCGGCGTCGACCGCGGTGTAGTCCTCGATCCTGGCTTGTCGACACGCGTTGAAGTGGAGGCCGTCCGCCCGACTGTCAATTACCCGGAGCCCAGCGATGCTGATGTCGGACACCCCCATCATGATCACCCCGGCCTGCGGACTCCGCCGAATTACGCAGTCCGACAGTGTAAGGCTGGACACTTCTCTTCGAGGCCCTGACCATCCGGCCGGCAGCGCTCCCCCGTGGGCGGGACAGCCAACCACCCTGATGCCGTCGCCGATCGATCGTTTCGCATCGGACACCCACCGAATGTTCACATTGCGCAGAGAGATTCGCGACGCGGGCCCACGGACCAGGAGGCCGTGGCTGGTGCCCGTCCGTGCGGTCTCGTCGACGTTGTCCATCAGGAGCTCGGCCCCGGCGTCGAACTGGACATCAACGTCGGACACACCAGTGATGACGATGGCCGCTGATCCATCAGGACGACGCTGCGCGAAACGGTATGTCCCTGGCGGGAAGTACAGTGTGCCGCCAGAACGTAGTGCCGCCGCAGCAGCCTGGATTGCCCGCGAATCATCGGCGGCCCCGTCCCCCCTTGCGCCGAACTTCCTGACATCGACGACGGTGCTCCCGCCGAGCTGGCAGCCCGCCAGAACGGCCAACGCGGCCGCGGCAGGCGCGCCCATGATGAGCCGGCGCCTCGAGGTCATGACGGTCAGCTCGCGACCAGGTCGGCACAGATTGCGTCGGCGGCCAGTGTCGGGCAGATCTGCTGCTGACGTTTCAAGACATGAGCGTGGCCTCGCGCCGCGAGGTCCGCTCTTGCCACGTCGTCATCGCAGTACTTGCGCATCTGTTGCGCCAACGCGCCGCGGTCGTGGGGGTCGAAGTATTCGGCACCGTCGCCACACGTTTCGCGAAGGACCGGGATATTCGACGACAGAACAGCCGTATGGGAGGCCATGGCCTCCAACGGAGGCAATCCCGCGCCCTCATATAGCGACGGCATGACCAACAGGTCCGCCGACGCGACCAGCGCACGTAGTACCGAGAAGTCGAGTTGCCCCATGAGCACCACCCGGTCCCCGTGGTCCTCCGCGAGTCGGCGAACTCGCTCGTCTAGCGTCCGCACGGATGCCCCTCCCCCAGCGATCACCAACTTGTGGGGAATGGTCTCAGCCAGGTCGGAGAATGCATCGAGCAGAAGTGGAAGGTTCTTGTACCGCTTCGTGTTTCCCACATAGAGCAGATAACGACCGTCCACCGGCGACAGACTCGGATCGGCGGGCTCCAACCAGACCTCGTCCACCGGGATCGGTGTCACCTGAACCCGGGCGGAGGCCACGATGCTCGTCAACGTCGCGGCGGTGGCTTCTGACGGTGTGAAGATCCGGCGACACGACCGCGCGTCAGCCCTGAGCATCGCGCGTGCGTACAAGCGGTACGCCAGGCTCTGTCCGCTAATCGCCTGCGGCAGGACGTGAATGGTGTCGTGCACCGTGACATAGGTCAACATTCGGCGATTACCAGGCAGCAACCGGGCCACCGGGTAGGGGTAGTGCGGCAGCCAAACCGCCCGGGGTCGCACCGTGTCGAATGCCTGACGCCACGCCAGCTGTTCGGCAGCGGAGTACATCGTGGCTGACGCTGGCGACGCGACGACGACATCGGTGCTGGGCCGAAGTGCGGGCAGGGTGTCCTGGCCTGCCAGGACCGCTAGGGACAGTCCGTGCCGAGACGCGGCCTCCTCCAGGTGAGGAAGTTGAGTGCGAATGTAGGTACCAATGCCGCTCTGGCACACATGCCGGGCATCGAACATGAGGTCGACGGGACGGCCACTCGTTCTGGCTTCTGGCACATGCCCTCCTGGTCATAGGCCGCGATCCTCAGCCGTGGCTCCAAGGCTACGTCGCTGATGGCCCATCCGAACCTCTTTGCATCCGGTGACTATTCGTAGGGCCGGGCACTACCACCAGACCTGCCAAGTTCAGATAACGTGTCCGAGTGACCAGCGGCCCTGCATCGTTCGACGAGTGGCTCAACCGCGTGCTCGCGGAGCTCGCGCGCGAAGCCAGCGAGGAAGTCGAGACCTACATCGCTCGCGCCGTGGCATCACGGATGGTGGCCGACCGGAGACGCACCGACAGCGGCCCGGTCGACGAGCTCCTGGCCCACCTCGCCGAGGCCGGAGTGTTTGCCGATACTGCGATGCCGAACATTTCGGCCGCGATAACCGACCCGGACCGACTGCGCTCGCTGTATGCCACCGAGCTGTTGGACTCCCCTCCGGAGGCGATCTACGACCGGATCACCCGCGCGGCCGCCGACGCGCTCGACGCTCCATTCGCCCTGGTGACGTTGGTCGACGCCGACCGGCAATTCTTCAAGAGTTCGGCCGGAATGGAGATCAGCTCTCCCGAGGAAAGGCAGACACCACTCAACAGATCGGTTTGTCAGTACGCCGTGGCAAATGGAGCGCCGTTGATCCTCGAGGACGCACGAGTTGATCCGGTGTTCAAGAACCATCCGGCGGTGCGCGACGGTACCGTCGTCGCCTACCTCGGCATACCCCTTGTCGATCAGGCCGGAATGGCCATCGGGACGCTATGCGTATTCGATACCAAGCCGCGACTTTGGGGCACCGGTCACGTTCAGGTGCTCAGCGATCTCGCAGCACTGGCCGCTGAACGGATTTTCGGCACCGGTGCCAGTCCAAACCGCTAAATAGCGGATACTCAGCAAATTCGAATTATTAAGCCGTTCAGTATTTTTAACAAATTCTGCGACCCGCCGTTTGATTTGACTGCGTGGTCCGCGCAGCCCACCTAGAGTCGAATCTCTCAGATCCGTCCAGGGGATTGGCTGCATGCAACTAGACGTGAAGGCCACGGCTCACGGAGAGCCGCGGCAACGGCTCGCGGCGCCGCGGTCGCAGGGCGCCACATCGCCGATCCGCCACGAGGTAGCGGCCTCGCCTCGCTTCATCGAGCGCTTGCGCGAGGAGTCGGGATACGTGGCACTCACTGTGGGACTGGACATCTGGGCGGCATTCTGGGCAGTGCTGATAGCTCAGTGGTGGGTTCCGGGCCCTGTCGACGAGCGCAACATGGCCCTGATTTCGTGGATCTTCGTGCCGGTTGTCGTGATCATCCTGGCCACCCGGTCGTTGTACCGGCGGAGGCTCAACCACAGCGTCCTCGACGACTTCGAACCAGTGGAGACATCGGTCGCCGTCGGGACACTGGCGACGTTGACGATAATGCTGCTGCTGGTGCCTCCCCTCCAGATTGGTGACGTTGTCGTACCCTACGTTCGCCCCAGCGAATTGATGCTGCGGATATGGGTGTGCGCCGCAATTCTGATCCCCGCGGTTCGTCTGGTCAGATCACTCGCGGAGCGGTATCTGCGGCGCAAGCACCGCTTCGGGTCACTGGCTCTGATCATCGGCTCCGGTCCGATCGCCCATCAGCTCATCACACGGATGCGCCAGGTGCCCGATTACGGCTTGCATCCCGTCGGATTGCTCGACGACGTACGACTCAGCGACGGCGACCCGCTCGACGTGAAGTACTTCGGGACCACCGACAACCTCGAGACCGCCGCCCGTGCCACCGGCGCAACCGAACTCATCATCGCGCCGTCCTCGGTGTCCGACGAGCATTTGGCGCGTACCGCCCAGCTAGCTCAGAACCTCGGAATGCGGGTCCGCGTGGTTCCGCGACTCATGGACGCCGTGGGCGGCGGTGCCAGGGTTGAGCATCTGGGCGGCGTGCCCTTGATGGTGCTGTCCCGCGTCGATCCCAAGGGTTGGCAGTTCGCCATCAAGCATGCCTCTGACCGGATGGCCGCGGCTCTGGGACTCCTACTCATATCGCCCGTGTTCATCGCGCTGGCGGTCATGGTCAAGATCAGCTCGCCGGGTCCGATCTTCTTCAGTCAGGAACGCATCGGTCGCGACGGAAAGGTCTTCGGCTGCCTCAAGTTCCGCAGCATGCGCCCTCCGGATCCGGCGAAGTCCAGCTTCGAATTGAAGGCGGGAGCGGCGCCTGGTGGCGTGGAGGGCGACGATCGGCGCACGCGGATCGGCAAGATCATGCGCAAGACGTCTTTGGATGAGTTGCCCCAGCTGCTCAACGTGTTGCGGGGCGAGATGAGCCTGGTCGGCCCACGTCCCGAGCGACCGGAGTACGTCGAACTGTTCGAAATGCAGATCCGGCGCTATGGCGACCGACACAGGGTGCGGGCCGGCATCACGGGCTGGGCCCAGGTACACGGGCTTCGGGGACAGACCTCGATCGCAGACCGGGCCGAATTCGACAACTACTACATCGAGAACTGGTCACTGAAACTGGATTTCAAGATCCTGGTGCTGACCGTGCTGGCGGTGCTGAAGAGCGCGGAATGACGTCGCCAGGTAAGGGCGGGCTACCGATGCGTCATGAGCCGGCTCACGTGGGGTTGATTCCCGACGGGTTGCGGCGGTGGGCGGATGGAAACGGCGTCACCTTGACCGACGCGTACCTGCGCGGTGCGGAGAAGGTCGTAGAAATACTCCTGGCCTTGAGACGAAACGGCGTCCAGACGGTTTCGGTGTACAACTTGAGCCGTGCGAACCTGGCGCGCCACGACGCCGAGCTGGATGCGGTGTACACCGCATCGATCCACTTCTTCACCACGTTGATTCCTGCTCACTTCGACTCCGCCACCTGCAGTGTGCGGTTGCACGGTGATCGAAAGCTGCTGCCGCAGCACTACCTTGCAGCCGCGCAAGGGCTGGAACGATCGATGACCGGTGACGATTTCCAGATCAATGTGCTCTCTGCCTATGACGCGGGTGACGAACTGCGGGCCGCCCATCATCGAGCCCAGCGAGAAGGATGTGATATCGACGCTGCGTTCGAGATCGGCGAGGTTGACCTGGTGATCCGAACCACGCCGGAGCCACTGCTCAGTGGGTTTCTGCCGTTGCAGAGCCAGTACGCGCAGCTGATCTTCCTGACCACGCCGCTCAACGACTTGGAGTCACGGGACATCGATGATCTCATCGCCGACTATCGGCGCTTCCCGCAGCGTCGGGGGCGGTAGCACCAGTGGAGCCGCAGAGGAATCCATTGATCATCGGTGCCGGCCCTGCCGGACTCACCGCCGCTCTCACACTGGCGAGAAACGGAGTCACGCCGCGCATCTACGAGGCCTCGGAGCACGTCGGTGGCCTGGCGCGAACGCCGCGCGATGGCGAGTGGCGCATTGATCCCGGGGGTCATCGGTTCTTCACAAGGCACAAAGAGGTCTTAGACCTCTGGAACTCCCTGCTTGCCCCCGACGACTGGATCTCCGTGCGTCGGCGCTCCGCCATGCTCGTCAACGGTCACTATGTGCGGTATCCGCTCAGTGGCCGCGATCTGTTGACGCAGATGGGATATTGGCGTGGACTGCACGGCCTGAGCAGCCTTCTGCGGTCCCGCATTGGGCGCGGGATGCGGCGAATCGGCGATTCGGCAAATTTCCGCGAGTGGGGCACAGACGAATTCGGGCACTACTGGTACCGCCTGTTCTTCGACGGCTATGTCCGCAAGACGTGGTTGGCCGACCCCAACGAGATCACGAGTGACTGGGCGAACCAGCGGATAAAGCCGATCAACTGGCATTCGAGAAGGGAGCGGGATGCCGTCGACCATGACGTGTACAGATACCCCCGGCTCGGGCCCGGCCAAGTCTGGGAAGCCGCCTCCGCGGCTTTGATCGATCTGGGCATCGTGCCCTCGCTTGGTTCACGGGTCGTCAAGATTCGAGCCGACCGCACATGCTGGACAGTCGAACTGGAGAATGGCGACACTGCGTCCGGCGACGCCGTGTTCTCGAGCATGCCGCTGCGCTTGCTCGTGGGCGCCCTTGAGCCCGAGCCGCCCAGGCATATCCGCGTGGCGGCCGAAGCGCTCAAACATCGCGCCCTCATCACCGTCGCCGTCGCCCTTCGGAGACGGTACGACATTCCCTTCAACTGGGTGTACACACCCGGTGAGGCCTTTCAGGCGGGTCGGATTCAGAACTACAGCCACTGGTCGAGCGAACTCTCTCCGAAGGACTGGGATGGCACGTACCTCGGATTCGAATACTTCATCACTCCGGACCGCGAGTTGTGGACTGCCGACGACGAACACTTGAGAAGTCTTGCCGAAGCTGATCTTCACGCTCTCGGCATCGATAGCTCACTGATCGAGCGAGTCATGGTCGTGCGGTCACATTTCGCTTACCCGATCAGCGACCCGGCTCGGGATCGAAGTGTCGCCCTCGTTCGGGACTATCTGCGCGAGACCCACCCGACTCTGCACCCGGTCGGGCGCAACGGCATGCACCGCTACGACAACCAAGACCATGCGATGTTGAGCGCCATGCACAGCGTCGCCCGATACTTCGGTGAGGATGTGGATCCCTGGCAGGTCAACACGGACCGCAGTTACCACGAATCCGGGGTACTGAAGAAGTAGTTCGTCGACTTCTCCTGCCCCACCCGGACTTCGAGTTCACACCGGAATCGTGTCGCCGAACACCGCAGAACGCCACTGCGGGACAGCCTCACCACCATGGCGCCAATGCGCGCTTATATACCAGCCCACCGGCCCATATGGACCGCCCTGGACGACGATATCGGACTCCGTATCGTCCCGGCCGCTGACGTAGGTGACGTTCTCGATGCGGACGTTCTTGCCCGCAATGTCGTGATCGGGGTTTCCTCCGCCGAGTTCGACGGCCCACCAGCTTGTTCCGACGTGATCGTCGGTCGTCACCGCGATCGTCGCAATGTCCAGGTCATTCACCTGAAGAATCTGCACGCCATAGCCGGCGCCGGTCCCCCGCCCGGGCATGTAGGCCGTAATGTCGTCGAACGAGGCATCGTGGACGCGGTACAGCACCACGGCACTGCCGTCCGCTCCGTAGGATGCCACGCTCCCGAATCGGACACCGGCGATGTCTTGGATGAGAATCCGTCCGGGCCCTTCGAGGATTAGATCGTTGATCGTCAGGTTCGAGGACGGCAGATCTCCGACACTGAGCTGATCTCGAATCTGGGCGGCTCCCACGACATTGATATCGCCCGCGTGGTCGGAGACAAGGCGCACGTTGTCGATCACCGAGTCATGCAGGGATGCAAGAAGTATTCCGCCGTTCCCGCCAACGGTCGGTCCGTCGGCTGCCATGCTCTCGGCGTAGATGTTGCGCAGGGTCAGACCGGCGAACTTGCTCGTGGTGGCCGACGGTGTTTCCACGGCGAGCGACCAGTTCTTGGAACCGCGGATAGTGACGTCGCTGATCGACAGACCGGAGAAGTCCCACCACATGGAGTCCTCGGTGCCGTCGATGTTGTTGGTCGCCAGCACTATTCCCGTCTGTGCGCCGTCGATGGTCACGTCGGAGATCCGGATGTCGCGCGACGCGAGACTCGTCCAATCACCAGGACCGGTGGCCTTTGCAGAGTTGACTTGAATGCCGAACTCCTTACCGGTCACCGTGACGTCACTGATCGTGATGTCATAGCCGCCCTGCACCCGGACGCCGCTGGCGGGCCCACCGGTCACCGCTATGTGCGACGCAACCGAGCCACCGTTGTTCCACTCACCAAGGCCGGACTGATTGAACGGGCCGTCGTCGGGGCCGTACGTCCATGGCTGTGTCGCGTCGTAGTAGGTCACGAATGCCAGACCGTCATCACCGACGTTCAGCGCGACGAGTCCGTCCACGGTGACCCGACGGTTCGCGTTGAAGTGCAACCCGTCGGCCATGGTGCCGATGGCAGTGAAGTTGGTGACAGTCACATCGGACGCGCCCATGATGACCGCTCCAGCTTGTGGTGCATTGACCACTCTGGCGTTGACGATCGACACGAATTCGACAGTGCCCGTCGAGCCGACCCATTGCGGTGGTGGCGGAGAGTCCGATGGCCAGCCAAGGACCGAGAGTCCGTCGCCGAAGCTTCGCGCCGAGGGCCGGGTGACCCATTCGATGGTCGGGTTGGAAATCGTCACGTGGGAGGCGGCGCCCTCGACTCGTATGCCGTGGCTTGTGCCGTGGCCATTCGCGTCGAGGTTGTCCATCAGCAGCCGCGCGCCCGGCGCGAACTCCACCGTGACGTTCGACAGGCCCGCGAGCAGGAGCGCCGCGTCGCCGGCCGGGTGCTGCTGAGCGAACCGATAGTCACCGTCCGGAAAGTAGAGGTGCCCACCCGACGTCAACGCTGCTTCGGCGGCTTTGATGGCGGCCGAGTCATCGGTGATGCCGTCTCCGACCGCGCCATAATCCTTGACGTTGATAACGGCGGAGACGGCCCCGGCTGGCATCGCGGTCGACGTCGCCGATTGACCACCCGCGTCGGCGGCCACGGTGTCGACGAACTCGCGGCGCACCCAGGCCAGGACGAGCCATGAGATCGGAGATTCCACCGGCGTGGTCCCATCGGCAATGTTGAATGCGCTGAGCAACGTCGCCACGATTCCGCCGGGGGTCGGCGAGACCCGCGCAGGGACAACGGAATCGAGTACCGGCGGGGAATGTTGCGCCTGGGTGTCGGATTCAGGGCTTGATTCGATCGATACGGGGACATCGATCGGCGGGACCGATCCGCTCCCTCCAGGGGTGTCGGCGGTGGTTGCCGTTGGTCCCTCGATCTCGACGGCCGCGATCGGATCTGCGCCGTCGCCCTCAGCTGACCGAGCCGATCCTCGAGGTGCTGGAGCGGGGGTCCAGTCAGCGGAACCGGACCCGTGGCGGTCAGCGCCGTCATGATCGTTTCGACCGATGGTGTCCCGTACGGCCGCTGCGGCCTCCAGAAGGTCCTCGGCAGGTGTCGCCGGCGACTCTTTGTCGGCCTCATCATCCGCACGAACAGCAGACGTCGCGTCGACATCTGGCTCGCTTGATTCCTGTGGGTCAGTGCCATCACCTGTGGCGTCCGCACCGCCGCTTGGCGGTGCAGAGGGTGAGGAGTCAGGTCTGTGCGCCGGCCTTGCGCCTGTCGACGCGGAGGTTGCCGCGCCCGACGATGCACCAGGCTCCGATGAGTCCGACGTTGACGGTTCGGCTACGGCGACGCCCTGACCGCTCACGAGAATTAGCCCGATGCCGGCTGCAGCCACCATTCCGCCGATACGACACACATGGTTCTTCACCGGTCACGGCCCCCGTCATTCGTCACTCACCGAAATGGTGTGCACACCATAGCCCGCAGCAACCACACCACCAGACGCAAAATCGCACGGAAACCATGGGTTTCCGTGCGATTTCATGTCTGCTCGCGCAGGGGTGTTACTTGGCGCGCTCCAGAACCTCGACGAGGCGCCAGCGCTTCGTCGCCGACAGCGGCCGGGTCTCCATCAACGAGACGCGGTCGCCGATGCCGGCGTCGCTGTTCTCGTCGTGCGCCTTGACCTTGGTGGTGGTCCGGATGATCTTGCCGTAGAGCGGGTGGCTCTTGCGCGATTCCAGTTCGACCACAATGGTCTTCTGCATCTTGTCACTCACCACGTAGCCGATGGCGGTCTTGCGGCTGCCGCGCGGCTTCTCGGTGCGAGGGGTGTGCTTCGGCCCCTTGGTCTCTGCCATTACGAATCCTCACCTACGGGCCCGGAAGCCAGGCCCAACTCACGTTCGCGCAGCACGGTGTACACACGCGCAATCTCCTGTCGGACCACACGGAGCCGACGGTTGTTGGCGAGCTGGCCGGTCGCCATCTGGAAGCGAAGGTTGAAAAGCTCTTCCTTCGACTCACGCAGACGGCTGGTCAGCTCGTCATCGGTCATCTCGCGCAGTTCACCAGGCGCGGTTCCCACTGCCATCAGAACTGGTCCTCTCTGGTAACGATGCGTGCCTTGATCGGCAACTTGTGAATCGCACGCGTCAGAGCTTCCCGAGCGACCTTCTCGTCCGGGTAGCTCAGCTCGAACAGCACGCGTCCGGGCTTGACGTTGGCGACCCACCACTCCGGCGAACCCTTACCGGAACCCATGCGAGTCTCGGCGGGCTTCTTGGTCAGCGGCCGGTCCGGGAAGATGTTGATCCAGACCTTGCCGCCACGCTTGATGTGCCGGTTGATGGCGATACGAGCGGACTCGATCTGCCGGTTGGTGATGTAGGCATGGCCCAGGGCCTGGATGCCGTAGTCACCGAAGCTCACCTCGGTGCCACCGCTGGCGATACCGCGCTGCCGGGGGTGGTGCTGCTTGCGGTGCTTGACCTTGCGGGGAATCAACATGATTTAGCTCTCCGTGCTCTCAGCGGTCGGCGCTTCAGCAGCGGCGGCCGTGTCAGCGGCGGGCGTCTCCTCGGTGGCCGCACGGCCCGCTTCGGTGCTCGTCGCCGTGGTGCCCGACGCGCCACTACGGCGCGGGCGGGTGCCTGCCGGACGATCCCGACGCGGACGCTCGGCGCCTGCGGGAGCGGCGGCGGTCAGCTCACGCTTGCCACCGACGATGTCGCCCTTGTAGATCCAGACCTTGACACCAATGCGACCGAAGGTCGTCTTGGCCTCGTACAGGCCGTAGTCAATGTCGGCGCGCAGCGTGTGCAGCGGCACGCGACCTTCGCGGTAGAACTCCGAGCGGCTCATCTCCGCGCCGCCGAGGCGACCGGAGCACTGCACCCGGATGCCCTTGACGTTGGGCTGACGCATCGCCGACTGGATCGCCTTGCGCATTGCGCGACGGAACGCCACGCGGTTGCTCAGCTGCTCGGCGACACCCTGGGCTACCAACTGCGCAACGGACTCGGGGTTCTTCACCTCGAGGATGTTGAGCTGAACCTGCTTGCCGGTCAGCTTCTCCAGGTCGGTACGGATGCGGTCGGCCTCGGTGCCGCGGCGACCGATCACGATGCCCGGGCGCGCGGTGTGGATGTCGACGCGAACTCGGTCCCGAGTCCGCTCGATCTCCACGTCGGCGATGCCGGCGCGCTCGAGGCCCGTGGCCAGCAGACGACGGATCGCCACGTCTTCCTTGACGTAATCCGCGTACTGCTTGTCGGCATACCACCGGGACTTCCAGTCGGTCGTGATGCCGAGTCGGAAGCCGTGGGGGTTGATCTTCTGGCCCACTACTCCGAGCCTCCCTTCGCGTCGGACGCCTCGGTAGTTGTGGCCTTCGGCGACGCCTTCGTGGCAGCCGCCTTGCTGCCCTGCGCACGGCGTGCGCGAGCGGTCGAAGCCGATGCACCGCGGCTGCTGCTGCCCCGGCTGGGACGGCTCTCGACGATCACGGTGATGTGGCTGGTGCGCTTGCGGATACGGAACGCACGCCCCTGGGCGCGCGGTCGGATCCGCTTGGCGGTCGGGCCCTCGTCGGCGTGGATGGTGGCCACCACGAGGGTGGCCGGGTCCAGCCCGTCGTTGTTCTGCGCGTTGGCCGCCGCACTGGCGATGACCTTGGCCACCGGCTCGCTGGCCGCCTGGGGCGCCCAACGCAGGATGTCGAGCGCCTCGGTCACGGACTTGCCGCGGACCAGGTCGATAACCCGTCGCGCCTTGGAGGCCGAGACGTGCACGAAGCGCGCCTTGGCGACCGCACTGGGAAATTCAGTCGTCGTAGTCATTACCGGCGCTTCGCCTTCCGGTCATCCTTGATGTGGCCCTTGAACGTGCGGGTCGGGGCGAACTCGCCCAACTTGTGTCCAACCATGGACTCCGACACGAACACCGGCACGTGCTTGCGACCGTCGTGGACGGCGAAGGTGTGTCCGATGAAGTCGGGGATGATGGTCGACCGACGGGACCAGGTCTTGATGACCTGCTTCGTTTGCTTCTCGTTCTGGACGTCCACCTTCTTGAGCAGGTGGTCGTCGACGAACGGGCCCTTCTTCAGGCTGCGTGGCATCGCTGGATACTCCTAGCGCTTATTCTTGCCGGTGCGCCGGCGTCGGACGATGAGCTTGTCGCTCGGCTTGTTCTTGCGGGTGCGGCCCTCGGGCTTGCCCCACGGGCTCACCGGGTGACGACCGCCGGAGGTCTTACCCTCACCACCGCCGTGCGGGTGGTCGACCGGGTTCATCACGACACCGCGGACAGTGGGGCGCTTGCCCTTCCACCGCATACGACCGGCCTTGCCCCAGTTGATGTTGCCCTGCTCGGCATTGCCGACCTCGCCGACAGTTGCGCGGCAGCGCACGTCGACGCGGCGGATCTCACCGCTGGGCATGCGCAGCGTCGCGTACGTGCCTTCCTTACCCAGCAGCTGGATGCTGACGCCAGCCGAACGGCCCATCTTCGCGCCGCCACCGGGCCGAAGCTCGACGGCGTGGATGACGGTACCGGCCGGGATGTTGCGCAACGGCAGGCTGTTACCGGGCTTGATGTCGGCGTTCGGGCCCGACTCGATCACGTCGCCCTGCGAGATCCCGTGCGGCGCGAGGATGTAGCGCTTCTCGCCGTCCAGGAAGTGCAGCAGCGCGATGTTCGCGGTGCGGTTCGGGTCGTACTCGATGTGCGCGACCTTGGCGTTGACGCCGTCCTTGTCGTGGCGACGGAAGTCGATCACTCGGTAGGCACGCTTGTGGCCGCCACCCTTGTGCCGCGTGGTGATGCGGCCGTGGGCGTTACGTCCACCCTTGCCGTGCAACGGGCGAACCAGCGACTTCTCCGGAGTCGATCGAGTGATCTCGGCGAAATCGGAGACGCTGGCACCGCGACGACCGGGGGTCGTCGGCTTGTACTTGCGAATAGCCATATCTGTCTAAGTCCTCTAGTTCCTCGCCGGCCCCGAAATCAGGCCGGGGCTCCGAACAGGTCGATCGGCTTGCTGCCCGCGGCCAATGTCACGATCGCGCGCTTGGTGCTCTTACGCTGGCCGAAGCCTGACTTGGTGCGCTTGCGCTTGCCCTGCCGGTTCGCCGTGTTCACCGAGTCGACCTTGACGTTGAAGATCTTCTCGATCGCGATCTTGATCTGCGTCTTGTTCGAGCTCGGGTGCACGATGAACGTGTACACGTTGTCCTCGATCAGGGCGTAGCTCTTCTCGGAGATAACCGGGGCAAGGATGATGTCGCGGGGGTCGGTAACGGTAGCCATCAGGCCGAAACCTCTTCCTTTGTCTGTGCGCTGCCTGCCGCGATGTATGCGTTCAGCGCCTCGACGCTGAACACCAGGTCATCGGCATTCAGGACGTCGTAGGTATTGAGCTGGTCCGGCGAGATCACGTGCACGCCAGGCAGGTTGCGCACGCTCTTCGCGCTGACCTCGTCGCTGCGGCCGATGACGATGAGCACCTTGCGGCGATCGGTCAGCGTCGCAAGGAAGTCCTTGGCGGTCTTGGTCGACGGAGTCTGTCCGCTGATCACCTCGGTGACCGCGTGAATGCGGTCGTTGCGTGCGCGGTCAGACAGTGCACTGCGCAGCGCGGCGGCGATCATCTTCTTGGGTGTCCGCTGGCTGTAGTCGCGCGGCTTGGGGCCGTGCACGATGCCACCGCCGGCGAACTGCGGTGCGCGTGTCGAACCCTGACGCGCGCGGCCGGTGCCCTTCTGGCGGTACGGCTTCTTGCCGCCACCGGAGACCTCAGCGCGGGTCTTGGTCGAGTGCGTGCCCTGACGAGCCGCAGCCAACTGCGCGATGACCACCTGGTGCATCAACGCGATGTTGGGCTCGACATCGAACAGCTCGGCGGGCAGCTCAACACTGCCGTCCTTCTTGCCGTCCGGCGTGCGAACGTCGATCTTCTTGGAAGCCATTACTTCTCACCTCGCTTGACTGCGCTGCGAACGACAACGAGTCCACCGTTACGACCGGGGATTGCGCCCTTGATCAGCAGCACACCGTTCTCGGCGTCGACCTTGTGCACCACCAGGTTCTGTGTGGTGACGCGATCGGTGCCCATGCGGCCCGACATGCGCGTGCCCTTGAAGACACGGCCGGGGGTGGCACAGCCACCGATCGAGCCGGGACGACGGTGCACGGCCTGTGCGCCGTGGGAGGCGCCCTGGCCCTTGAAGCCGTGACGCTTCATGGTGCCTGCGAAGCCCTTGCCCTTGCTGGTGCCGGTCACGTCGACGAAGTTGCCGTCGGCGAAGATCTCGGCGGTCAGCTCCTGGCCGACCTCGTACTCACCTGCGGCTGCCTCGTCCTCGAGACGGAACTCGGCGAGGTGCCTGCGGGGGTTGACCCCAGCGGCGGCGTACTGACCGGTGACGGGCTTGTTCACCTTGCGCGGGCTGATCTCGCCATAGGCGAGCTGCACGGCGCTGTAGCCGTCGCGCTCAGGGGTGCGGATGCGGGTCACCACGTTGGGGCCAGCCTTGACCACCGTGACCGGGACGACCTTGTTGTTCTCGTCGAACACCTGTGTCATGCCCAGTTTGGTACCCAGAATACCTTTGCGTGCCATTAGTTCTGGTTCTCCTACTGGATGTTGACGTCGACGCTCGCCGGCAGATCGATGCGCATCAAGGCGTCAACGGTCTTCGGCGTCGGGTCGAGGATGTCGATCAGCCGCTTGTGGGTACGCATCTCGAAGTGCTCCCGCGAGTCCTTGTACTTATGCGGGGACCTAATGACGCAGTACACGTTCTTCTCGGTCGGCAGCGGCACCGGGCCGACCACGCTGGCGCCCGTACGGGTGACCGTCTCGACGATCTTGCGCGCCGAGGCATCAATTGCCTCGTGGTCGTAGGCCTTGAGCCTGATGCGGATCTTTTGTCCCGCCACGCTTCTCCTACCTCACTACTAATGAACCCCATGAAAGGGCCTGGTCTTTGTGCGCGTGCCCCGGGTTTCCCCAAGACGCGCGCTGGCTGTGCCGCCGCTGTTTACCTGTCTCTGGTTCACCGACCCCCGCGCTCGGGTGTGTCGCCCTCACGCACACTCGTCCGCGTTGAGAAAACCGTCGCGATCGAGGTTGGGACCGGATGCGCCCGCGAAGGCGCCGGTCGTATGCCCGTCCAGGCGAACCTGGCTCAGGGCAACCCGAACAGTATGCCTCAGATTCGGGTGTCCTCCAAATTGCGTGCGCACCGGGATACGCCATGGTCAATCGGCCTCCGGCCGCCATCCAGGACAGTCACGCGCAGTGACGCCCCGAAGCCGGCGGCACACCCCCATCTTACCCAGAAGTAAGTTAGGGGTCCGACTGCCTTGCCGCCCCTCGCGCCGTTCAGCCGCTCTAAAATCCGAGATGCCTCAGATCCGGGGGGAACAAGATGCCATCTGCGTACAGACTTCTTCAAATCGCGCTCGCGGTCTTCGGCGTGATCTTCATGCTGGTCTATCCACTGGCCGTGGCTTGGCCGTCGGGGTGGGCATGGCATGCGGGCGCACCGCACGAGTCCCAGTACTTCATGATGATCGTCGGCGTCTACGCCACACTGGGCGTCTTCCTCCTCAATGCCGCACGAAACCCGCAGGTCAACCTCAGCCTCATCTGGTTCACCATCTGGTCCAGCGTCGTGCACGCCGCGATCATGGCGGTGCAGTCCTTCGGTCGCGGGCATCACATGGGCCATCTGGCGGGTGACGTTCCAGCCCTGCTCCTGGTGGCGATCGTCCTGTCGGCGCTGGTCCTGGCGTCGGGACTCAAACAGCCCAGCGGGCGCAATCTTACTCGTGAGTAAGATTGCGCGCTGTGACCTCTCCGACTGTGCCATCCCCGACCACGACCTATCGCATGTGGCAACGACTGGATGGTCTGCCCGCGGGCAGCCGACTGTTCTCGGTCGCGGCGATGGCGCGCGTGCCGTACTTCGCGTCGGTGCTCCCCCACGTGCGACGTATGGAACCCGGCCTGGCGCAGGTCGACGTGCCGAAGTGGTTCTACGTCCACAACCACCTGCGCACCGTGCACGCCATCGCCTCCTGCAATGCCGCCGAGATGGCGATGGGGATGCTCATGGAGGCCACGGTGCCCACCAGCCACCGGTGGATCCCGAAGGCGATGAATGTGCAGTACCTGGCCAAGGCCACGACGTCACTGCGCGCCACCGCACGCATCGACGTGCCCGACTTCGCGGCCATCACCGAGGGCACCGACCTCGTCGTGGGCGTGAGCGTCACCGACCGCAGCGGCACCGAGGTCGTGCACGCCGAGATCACCACGTGGGTGACGCCGGCATACTGACCTTCAGTCCAGGTAGGTGCCGTGGCCCTCGCGGATCAGGTCTCCGTCGAACCGGAGCACCTCGTTGACGAGTCGTCCGCGCTGATTGCGGTAGTTGATCACCAGGACTGACTCACCGCGGTACACGGCGATCACCTCGAAGTGCAGATCCGGCAGCAGCCCCAGCGCGTGCACCCAGTAGTCCCGCAGCGCCGGCTTACCGCGCACCACTCCCCCGGTCTCGGGCAGGAAGCGCGCCGCGACCGGTGACGTGAACTCCACGTCGTCGTGGAAGTGCGCGAGAACCGCCTCCACGTCATGGGCGTTCCAGGCACGCACCCACTCCTCGGCGAAGGTCGCGGCATCAGGCGTTGGCACTGCGGATCACCTCTTCAGGCTCGCCCAGAACGGGCACTGGTGGATCTGGTCGAAGTCGGTGACCACACTGACGCCATCGGGGTGCAATGACAACCGATTTCCGGCGGCCGGGTCGTGCCCGAGTTCCGGCCACTCGGGCGCCCCGGCGACTGCCGGGTCGCCCGTGCGGACGAAATTGCTCCAGTAGTCGATCATCTGGTTCGACAGTTCCTGCTGGGCCGGATTCAGCGGCGGCGCTCCGCCCACGTCAAACAGGTAGCGCAGCTCAAGGGAGTGGCTGGCCCCGACAGGGAAGGGCAAGGTGCGCAACGGATCCGGAGCGGGCGCCTGCCGATCGGTGAACTCGTACGCGTAGACGGGGCCCGTGCGGCCGATCTCCTGGGCGATGCGGTCGTCGATGCAGGCGAACATCGAATCCGTCACGGCGGCTGAATAGGCCAGCGGCGCACTGCCGTCGTAGCCGTCCAGGGGGTAGTGGCCTGCGACCGCGGTGGCGTCAGCACCGAACGCGTCGGTCAGCGCCTTCGGATACCCGGCTGCAACGAGTTCGCGGCCACGGAGGTACTCCAACGCCATGAACAGCGTGAACTCGTCGCGGTTGCTGCCGATCGCGACGGGCACGCGTGCGGCCTGCCCGTTGGCGAACGCCGTCATCGGATCCACCGGTAGCACCGCGGTTCCCGTCACCGGCCCGCTGATCCCCTCGTCGCCGAGTCGGTAGTACCGCACGGGCTCTCGCAGCGCGGCCGCCGGCAGCCCGCGCAGGCAGTCGGCCGCGGTCGCCGGATCCGGACAACCGACGTCGCGCGCGTAGTCGAGGCTGATGCGCTCCGCGTCAGCCAGGCCGACCTGCGCCTGGCAGGGGGCACTCTGGATTATCGCCGCGCGAAACAGGCCTTGGGATTCCGGCGCCACGAGGTGGTCGCACACCGCCATGCCGCCTGCCGACTCGCCCGCGATGGTGACGCGTTCCGGGTCGCCGCCGAAAGCGGAGATGTTGTCGCGCACCCAGCGCAGCGCGGCCTGTTGGTCGGACAGCCCGTAGTTGCCCACGGCGCCGGCCGGCCCCAGCGCGGGATGTGCGAGGAAGCCCATCGTGCCCAGGCGGTAGTTGAGGGTTACCACCAGCACGTCACCGCGCGAGGCCAGCCAGCGCGAGTCGTAGATCCCGCCGCTGCCGTTGATGAACGCCCCACCGTGGATCCACACCATCACGGGCCGGGGCGATCGCTGCTCGGACACCGGTGGTGTCCACACGTTCAACGTCAGGCAGTCCTCATCGGTGTGCCGACCCTTCTCGAGATCGTCGACGTCCTGCAGACAGCGCGGCCCAACCTCGGTCGCGTCCCGCACGCCCGGCCAGGGCTGCGCGGGCGCGGGTGGCTGCCACCGCAGCTTGCCGACGGGTGGCGCGGCGTAGGGCACTCCGGCGAACAACCGGTGATCCGGTGCGACGACGCCGCGCAGCGCGCCGGTGGTGGTCTGCACAAGTGCGGGGTCCGTCGGGGCCTGCGATGGGGCAGCGTCCTGCGCCGGGACGGAGGAATGCCCGCACCCGATGCTCAGGAAACCGGCGGCGAGCAGCGCGACAGCTCCTCGACCGATTCGCCGAATCGTTGCGGGCGCCACGTCCGCCGAGCCTACTCGTGCCGATCCGGGCAATCCCGCCTTCGCCGCCCGCCGATGAACATAGACTTCCTTGACACCCGTCAAATCCCCCATCCCGCGAGCGAGGAGTCGGCATGAGCACCCCCACGATGGATGATGCCGCGAAGGTCTTGGCCGACCCGTCGGCGTACGCCGACGACGAGCGGTTGCACGCTGCGCTGACTCATCTGCGGGCGAACAATCCCGTTGCGTGGGTGGACAATCGGCCATATCGGCCGTTCTGGGCGATCACCAAGCACGCCGACATCATGGCGGTCGAGCGAGCCAACGAACTCTTCATCAGCGAGCCACGCCCGCTGCTGGCCACCGCTGCCGCCGACGATTTGGCCAAGCAGCAGCTCGAGGCCGGCATGGGGCTGCGCACGCTCATCCACATGGACGACCCGCACCACCGCAAAGTGCGCGCCATCGGCGCCGACTGGTTCCGACCCAAGGCGATGCGCGACCTCAAGGTGCGCGTCGATGAACTCGCCAAGCGCTACGTCGACAAGATGGCCGACCTCGGCGGTGAATGCGATTTCGTCACCGATATCGCGATCGACTTCCCGCTCTACGTGATCATGTCTCTGCTGGGCCTGCCGGAGTCCGACTTCGGCCGCATGCACATGCTGACGCAGGAGATGTTCGGCGGCGACGATGACGAGTACAAACGCGACGGCGGATCACTCGAGGACCAGCTGGCGGTGCTGCTCGACTTCTTCACCTACTTCGCCAAACTGACGGCGTCGCGCCGCGAGCAGCCCACCGACGATCTCGCCTCGGCAATCGCGAACGGGCGCATCGACGGCGAACCGCTCTCGGACGTGGACACCGCGTCGTACTACGTCATCGTCGCCAGTGCCGGCCACGACACCACGAAGGACGCGATCTCGGGCGGTCTGCTCGCGCTGATCGAGAACCCCGGCGAACTCGACCCGCTGCGCAACGATCCCAGCCTGATGGGGACCGCGGTCGAGGAGATGATTCGCTGGTCCACCCCCGTCAAGGAGTTCATGCGCACCGCCACCGCGGACACCACCATTCGCGGCGTCGACATCGCCAAGGGCGACTCGGTCTACCTGGCCTACGTGTCAGGCAACCGCGATGAGGAGGTGTTCACCGATCCGTTCCGCTTCGACGTCGGACGCGACCCCAACAAGCACGTGGCCTTCGGTTACGGCATCCACTTCTGCCTGGGTGCCGCGCTGGCCCGCATGGAGATGAGCAGTCTGTTCACCGAGTTGCTCAGCAGGCTGGACACCGTCGAGCTGGCGGGTAAGCCCGAGCTGAGCGCGACGACGTTCGTGGGCGGCCTCAAGCATCTGCCGATTCGCTACTCGTTCAAGTAGTTTCGCCAGCCCTCGCGTGCGTCGCGAGGAAGCCGTCGACGGCGACCACCGCGACCTCGCGGTAGTCGAAGTCGGCCATGGTGCTGAGCTTGCCCAGCACGATCGGCCCGAGCAGCAGCGCCACCGCGCGCATCCTGTCGATCTCGCCCAGCATCTCGATCGCCTCGGGGCTGTCGAAGACCGCGTCGAAGGGCGCCGCGTACTGCTCGGCCACCCGCTCGCGCAGTGTGGCGACCTCATTGCTCTCGGCCGACCGCTTGTCCCTGCTCCACCACGTGTGTTCCAGATCCCCGCCGAGTGCCAGCCATGACATGGCGGCCAGGCTGATGGGCGCCTCCGCGACCAGATCGGCGAAACCCTGCAGCGCTGCGATCAGGCGGTCGCGGACCGAGCCGCCTTCGGGCGGGATCGGCGCGGGCGGGATCAGCGCGTGAAAGGCCGCGGCCAGCAGGTCGTTCCCACTGGGGAAGTGGCGATACAGCGTGGCGCGCGCCACGTTGGAGGCACGGGTCACCGCATCGACGGTCACCGCACTGGGCCCACCGGTGCTCAGAAGCGCCGTCGCCGCATCCAGTAGCCGGGCCCTCGACCGGGCCGGCCTCGGGTCGGTACGCACCGACGTCACGTCAAGTCACCTCCACACAAGAAACGAGACTGTTAGTCTCGGCGCAAGACGGGTAGTCCCAAAAATATCGCACTCTCCGGAAGGGTTGCGCATGGTTGAGGTACTCGCCAAGCCCGATCAGCCTACCGATCGTGCCCTGGCACGTCTGTCGACGAGGTTTCGCGCGTGGACACTGCTCATCGCCTGCCTGGCGGTCCTGCTCGTCATATCGTCGATGGTCGCGCTGAACACCGCACTGCCCGATATCGCCATGGCCACCGCGGCGACCCAGACCGAACTCACGTGGATTGTCGACAGCTACACCCTGGTACTGGCCTGCCTGCTACTACCGGCCGGTGCCCTGGGAGACCGGTACGGCCGACGCGGCGCGCTGCTCGTCGGGTTGGCCGTCTTCACACTGGCCTCGGTGGCTCCGGCCATCTGGTCTGACCCAGCGCACCTCATCGCCGCTCGCGGGGTCGCCGGCGCGGGCGCGGCCTTCGTCATGCCCGCCACGTTGTCGATCCTGACCGCGACCTTTCCAAAGGACCAGCGCAACAAGGCAGTTGGCATCTGGGCCGGCACCGCCGGATGCGGTGCTGTGGCGGGAATGCTGGGATCCGGTGGCCTGCTTCACTTCTGGGGATGGCAGTCGATATTCTGGGCATTCGCGGCAGCCGGCGCCGTGCTATTCGTCTTGACGCTCACCGTCGCGACATCCAAGGAGTCCGACCCCAAGCCCCTGGACTGGCCCGGCGCCGTCGTGATCGGCGGCGGTGTCGCCGTCCTGGTCTTCGGCATTCTCGAGGCTCCCTCCCGAGGGTGGTCGGACGCGCTGGTGATCGGTTGTATCGTGGCAGGCATCGCATTGTGCGCAGCGTTCGGCGTGATCGAACTGCGCAGGCGATACCCGTTGCTCGACGTGCGACTGTTCGGCGAACCCGCCTTCGCGACGGGTGCCGCCGCGATCACGGTCTTCTTCCTCGCCATGTTCGGCTTCTTCTACATAGTGATGCAGCACATGCAGCTGATCATGGGTTACAGCCCCATCGGGACCGCCTTCGCGCTGACGCCGATCATGGGCCCCACGTTGGTTCTCTCAGCGCTGTCCTTCTGGTATCTGCCCCGCCTCGGGCTGCGCCTGGTGGTCTTCACCGGTCTGTCCCTCATCTCGGCCGGCTTCCTGCTGCTGCGCGGTGTTGACGTGGACTCCGCCTACTGGGCCGTCGCCTGGCCGCTGCTCGTCATGAGCTTCGGTATCGGATTACTCACGGCACCAACCACTTCAGCGATCATGAACACCGTGTCCGACGACAAACAAGGCGTCGCATCCGCGGTGAACGACACCACTCGCGAGGTGGGTGCCGCCCTAGGCATCGCCCTGGCCGGATCCCTGCTGGCGGCCCAGTACACCAGCGCGCTCGAACCGCGACTGGCGACGCTTCCCGCGCCGACCCGCGATGCCGCCGTCGGATCGCTGGGCCAGGCACTCGAGGTGGCCAGACGCATGGGGCCGGCCGGCGCCGAGCTCGCCGACCAGAGCAAGGCGGCGTTCGTCGACGCGATGCACACCTCGTTGCTCGCATTGGCCATCACGGTAGGCATCGGGGCGGTGGTGATCGGGCTGTGGGCACCCGGCCGCGATGACCAGCAGTTGCGACTTATCCGCCGCATCAGGCGAGGATGAACTCCGCTGCCCGGTGACCGATCATCACGATCGTGGCGTGCGGCCCTCGGCTGGTGATGTCCGGCATGATCGAACCGTCCACCACCCAGAGACCGTCGACGCCGTGGACCTTGCATCGCGCGTCGAGTGCACCGTCGGCACCCATCGGAACAGATCCGCACAGATGCTGCGACGTCGACCAGTGCGACTGCCGCGCTTCGTATCCCGTACCGGCGAGGTCATGCGCCAGGTCCGCGCCGGCCCGCAGCGCGGCGACGTCGGCAGGCTCGCTGTCGTACCGATGATCGATGACGGGTGGCACCGTCGGGTCCGCCGAAACGAGGGTTATCGCGCCGCGCGCCCGTGGGCGTAGCAGAGTGACACCGAGGTGTGGCCGGTCCTCTGAGTCGTCGTCAGGCCCGCCGGTCATGGCACCGAAGCCCGCCGTGTACGGCCGGATCTCCAGGCCGTCGGACGTCGTCAACACCGCCTCCAGAGGCGGGCGTCCCGGCGCCGCCGGCCAGTCGACGGGAAGCACCCACTCCGGGTGATCGACGCAGCGGGTCCCGACGGGCAGGTCCACGACGACCGGCACGCCTGCGTCCGCCAGTATCGCCGCGGGACCGACCCCGGACACCTGCAGGAGATGGGCGCTGCCGATTGCACCGGCCGACAACACGATTCGATCGGCGCTCACCTCAATCGGGCCGTCCGGGCCGATGCACTCGACACCGACGGCCCTGCCCCCGACCAGGCGAATCCGCGCCACCCGCGTTTGATCGAGCACCGACAGATTGGCCCGACCCGCCGCACGCCCGAGGAAGGCGCCGCCGGGCCCAACCCGGGTACCCCGGTCGATGTTCAATGGCACGGCACCGACACCCACCGCGCCCCCGGCGGCACCGTTGAGGTCATCGATCCAGCCGTAGCCGAGCGCACGTGCCGCATCAATGAAAGCGACTGCACCAAGCTCGAATTCGGTGACCCGGCGGATGATCATCGGACCGTCTGAGCCGTGCAGCGGCCCATCGAAGTCAAGGTCATTCTCGATCGCCAAAAAGTGCGGCAGAACGTCGTCCCAACCCCAGCCGGGCAATCCCCAACCGTCGAAGTCCGTGCGCAGCCCCCGGCAGAAGTAGCCACCGTTCACCGCGCCCGAGCCGCCCACCACTGCCCCACGCATGATGACGGTCGTGCGCTCCGGATCCGAGGTGAGCGACGTCTCATACCGGCGGACCACCGAGCTGGCGACACCGATCGGCAGGCGTAACCCGTCGCTGATCTGGGCCATCACCCGAGGATCGGACGGGCCTGGACCGGCCTCGACCATCACAACCCGGCAGCTTGGGTCCACCGAAAGGCGTTCCCCCAGAACGCAGCCAGCGCTGCCCGCACCGACGATCAGGACATCAGCGTGCAAGGCGGCGGCGCTTCAGGTCCGGATCTGGGGCTTGAGTGCGCCCGCGTGGCGTTCGCGCACGACACCCGTCCACAACCCGAGACCATACGCGATGTCGTCGAGCCGCTTGAGCAGCAGATAGGACAGCAGGCCGACACGATGGTGCTCGTCCTCGGCGTCGGCGTTGCGGGTGGCCCAGTCGACCACGCCGTCGACGATCGCCGCCACCAGCACCACCTGGCGACACCGTTTGAACAGCAGTGCCACGACGAGCGCCACGGGCCAGTAGTGCCGACAGATCGCGGAGGCCAGTTGCAGCGCGGCCGCCCACAGGCCGTGGGCCGCGACCGCCGCGACCTCCTTGGGCTCGGTGTCGACCGAACTCAGCGACTTGGCGATGCGGCGTCCGGTGAGCACTGCGACGACCGTGGAGGCGAGGTAGCCGATGCCGGAGCCCATCGCCATCAGGACCCAGACCAGGAGGGTCCAGCCCGATATCACCAGCGGGGCCGTCTTGCCTGGGTGCCGAACCGAGAGCGGCGCGGCTGAAGAACCATAGAATGCCTTGCGCACGAACCACTCTCGCAACTGCGTGCGGTGATCGTGGCCGACCAGCGCGATGGGCTCGTACCGCAGGCGCGCACCGGCCTCAATGAGGCGCCAGCACAGGTCGACGTCCTCACCGGCTTCCAGCGTCTCGTCGAAGCCGTCGAGCTCCGTCAGCGCCTGGCGGCGGCAGATGATGGCCGCGCTGGGCACGTAGGACACCTGACCGAATGGCACCACGGGCGCCTCCCGGTGCCCGAGGTCCAGCGACGAGCGCACCGCCTCGTAGCGGGCCACCATGTTGTCGGGTTCGTGCAGCGCGACGATGCGTGGGGCGACAAGCGCCACCGCGGGGTCACAGAAGTGCCCCAACAACGCCTCCAGCCAGCCCCGCCGCGGCACGACGTCGGAGTCCAGGAACGCGACCAGGCTGGTCTCGCACGCCCGCAGGCCGGTGTTCCGGGCCGCTCCCGGCCCCCTGCTCGCGTCATGCCGCAGCACCGCCACATCACAATGCGAGGCCTCCAGGTCAGCGACCTGGACCGGGACCACCGAGCCGTCATCGACCACGATCACGCGCAGGCCGCGCAACGCCATCAGCAGCCGCTTGAGCCCTATGTCGTTGTCCCGCACCGGTATCACCACGGTGACATCCCGATGGGACGGGCCACTCGCGGGACGTGGGTGGGCCACCGTGGCGTCCAGCAGCGTTCGGGCCAGCTGCGCGCTCTGCGCGTCGTGAACCTCGAGGCGTCCGCCCCTCAGCATCGTCTGCGCGGCAGGCGCCAGCCGCAGCAGGCGGGTGGGTGAGCCGCCGAGCAGCGCCGAGCCCTCCCCGAGAACCTTCACCCGCCGATCCACCTGGACGGCGAAACCGTCGGGCAGCCGAGGGCCGGTCACGTCAGCATCCCCCGACGGTCGGGCGCCCAGGCCTCGATCCGGCGGACGGCGGTGTCCACCATCTCGGCCAGCAGACGCGCTCCCTCATCGGCGGTCGCCGTCATCGGGTCGCCGAGAACGCCGACGGGACTCACCGCAGCGACACCGCCGTCCCGCATCCTCGGCAGCAACTCCGAGAGCGGCGCACTGTTCCCGGGCACCCGCTCATCGAGCCACACGTCCTCCGGCGAAATATGTAGCAATACAGACGTTTCGGTGTGTCCGGCATGTGCGTCGCCGCCGCGGACGGCGCACGAACACCAGCTCACGTCACGCCCCTCATCCCGCAGCAAAGCGACCGCGCCAACCAGCGCCTGGACGTTTCCACCGTGGCCGTTGACGAAGACCACCCGCGGCGCCCAGTGACACGCCGACCGGCCGAACTCGATCAGCAGCAACTCCAGCGCGGCCGTGCCGATCGACACCGTGCCGGTGAAGCCCTCGTGCTCGCCGCTCGCGCCGTAGCTGACGGCTGGGGCCAGCGCCCAGTCGCCAGCGAGCCGCTCAGCAACTCTCTCCGCGACCGCGACAGCGATCCGGGTGTCGGTGTCCAGTGGCAGGTGCGGACCGTGCTGCTCGGTGGAGCCGATGGGAACGATAAGCGCGGGCAACAGATCCTGGACTTGCCTCGACGTCGAGGTCCCAAGTTCACTGGGGAATGCCACCCGCCGATGGTAGGCCGAATTCACCTGGTGTGCGCCGATTGTTGGCGTATGAGAAGTATTGGCTTTTCCGATTCTTCCCACAACACCCGCCGGAGCATCACGTCAGCCACGTCAGCCACGCCTGTACCACCGTCGGCCCTCCGCGGACGGTACCGGTCAGACGCTTCCATTGCCGGGCACGCCGAGCGCCCGGGTGAAGCCCGGGGGCACCAGGATGTCATCGGCACCCAGGTCGTGGACCGAGGCCTTGCCCAGCCCGCGCAGGGCCGAGTCGATGCCACCGTGCAGAACATCGAGCACGTTCTCGACGCCGGCCTGCCCCTCGGCGGCCAGGCCCCACAGGTAGGCGCGGCCGATCATGACCGCGCGCGCCCCGAGCGCCAGCGCCTTGACGACGTCGCTGCCGCGGCGGATGCCGCCGTCCAGCAAAACCTCGATGTCGTTGCCGACGGCGTCGGCGATGGCCGGCAGCGCCCGGATCGCCGCGGGGGTGCTGTCCAGGTTGTTGCCACCGTGGTTGGACACCGAGATCGCCGAAACGCCTGCGTCGACAGCGCGTTTGGCGTCATCCACGCGAATCACACCCTTGAGCATGAATGGCCCGCCCCACAGTTCACGCAACCACGCGATGTCCTCCCACGTGGGCGGAGGCGTGCCCATCCACTCGCCGTAGGCCTGGAAGAACGGCGGCCCGGCCTCGCCCTTGGCCCCTTGGTTGGGGACCCGCAGGTTTGGTGGGCGCATCGTCTTGGCCCACTGATACATCCACCGTGGCCTGGTCAGGCCCTCGGGAAGCATCCGGACGGTGGTCCGCAGGTCCATGTTCTCGGGGATCTTGGGGCTGCCCCAGTCGCGGCCGTGGCTGAAGCTCCAGTCGGTCGTGACGATGAGCCCGACCGCACCGGCGGCACGCGCACGCTCGACCCGCGCCGCGATCGCCGCGCGGTCGCCCAGCCAGTACACCTGGAAGAACAGTTTGGGGTTGGCCGCGATGACGTCCTCGATCGGCTTGCTCGCGAACGAGGACAGGCCCATCGCGGTGCCACGGGCCGCGGCGGCACGTGCCACCGCCACCTCGCCGTCGGGATGCACCGCTTGCACACCGGTCGGCGAGATCACCACCGGTAGCGAGATGTCCTGCCCCATAACGGTGGTCGACAGATCACGCTTCTCGAGTGCCCCGATCACGTGGGGCGCGAAGCCGAGTTGGCCGAACGCCTCGACATTGTCGGCGACCGTCAGTCCCTTCTCGCTCGCCGAGATCAGGGCGCTGTACACGGACTTGGGCAGGCGCTTCTTCGCGCGTTCCTGCGCGATGGAGACGGTTTCGAACCAGATGTCGCGGGCCATTGTCAGACGGGGCTTTCGTTGCAGAACTTCTTGGGTGGGACTGTCAGGAGCTTGAGCGGGATGGGCCCCTTTCGGCCCCCGGCACGCGAGTGGTCGCCACTCGGCTTCGGCTTGTCACGTTCAAGCGCGAGCGCAGGCTCGCCGTAGCCCTGCACGCATTCGGGATCCGGCCCGTCAAGCGGCAGGCCGGTGAAGAACTTGGCGGCCATGCATCCGCCGCGGCACGCGTCATAGTGGCCGCAGCCAGTGCATGCTCCGGCCGACTGCGGTTCGCGCAGCTCGCGGAACAGTGGTGCGTTCTTCCACACACTGTCGAAACCGCCGTCGGACAGCACGTTTCCGGCAAGGAACTTGTCGTGGATGGCGAACGGGCACGCGTAGACGTCACCGATGGGGTCGATCAGGCACACCACCCGGCCGGCTCCGCACAGGTTCAGGCCGGCCAGTGCGCCGGGCTCTCCCAGACCGGACAGGTGGAAGAACGAGTCGCCGGTGAGCACATTCTCACCACGGGCGACCAGCCAGTCGTAGAGCTGGACCTGCTGCACCGGTGTCGGATGCAGCTCGTCCCACACGTCGGCGCCGCGGCCCGACGGCCGCAGCCGCGTGATGCGCAGGGTAGCGCCGTAGTGGTCGGCCAGGGCCTTGAAGTCGTCGAGCTGATCCACGTTGTGGCGAGTCACGACAACCGAGATCTTGGCATCCTTGAAACCCGCCTCAGCGAGGTTCTCCAGCGCGCGGATCGCCATCGCGAAGGAGCCGGGACCCCGGACCTCGTCGTTGACCTCCGCGGTGGCACCGTCGAGCGAGATCTGGACGTCGACGTAGTCACTCGCCGCGAGCTTGGCCGCCACCTCGGGTGTGATCCGCACGCCGTTGGTGGAGAACTTCACTCCGACGTGATGGGCGGTGGCGTAGTCCACCAACTCCCAGAAGTCGGGTCGCACAGTGGGTTCGCCACCGCCGATGTTGACGTAGAACACCTGCATGCGCTCGAGTTCATCGATGATGTCCTTGCACTGCTGCGTCGACAGCTCGCGCGGATCGCGCTTGCCGGAGGCCGACAGGCAGTGCACGCAGGACAGGTTGCAGGCGTAGGTGAGTTCCCAGGTCAGGCAGATGGGCGCGTCGAGACCGAGCTCGAACTGATCGACGAGCCGCCCGACGGGCTGCGCAGCCGGAGCGGGGGCCTTTTCAACCGTCGTCATGGGGTCTCCTTGCAGACGAGCATCTTGGATGCGACAAGCACGCTCAGGGCGTGCAGATAGGGCGCCTGTTGATCGTCGGTGATACCTGCGGCCCGCAGTGCGGACCTGGCATCGCTGTGATCACTCAGCGAGTTGACCACCTCGACGATCTTTCGGTTCTTGAGGAACGAAAGCTTGCGGGTGCCAAAGTGATAGAGCAGAGCACCGAATGGCTCGGGCCGCACCGCCACCTGGTGGTGCAGCCGCCAGCCGAGATCGGGGTCGAACGCCGCTGCCCCCGGGGCGGCGTCCACCGGCTCCGAGGACAGAGGCGCCGACATCGTCAGTAGACCCCGCACATACCGTCGATCGAAACCTCTTCGACCAAACTCTCGGTGACGAGTTCTTCGGCAACCTCTGCGTGCTGATTCGGCTCCATGGGATTCCGCCTTTCGCGTCGTGGGTCTCGACAATTGTGACCGAGGTCGCAAGAATATGGCATCGAGTGCCGAAACGGAAGGGGTGGCCCGATGAAATCTGATCCCGGTCGACAGGCCGGCCGAAACGCCCCTGCCGCGGGAGACGTTGCGCCGCGCGTCGGACGCCGGCGTTCGACCACCCAGGACCACATCAGCGCCGTCGCGCTCGAACTGTTCGCCACCCGGGGGTTCGACGAGGTCAGCGTCGATGACGTCGCCCACGCCGCGGGTATCGCCCGCCGCTCGCTGTTCCGCTACTACCCGTCGAAGAGCGCCATCCCCTGGGGCGACTTCGATGCCCACCTCGACCACATGCGCGACCTGCTCGACGCGGTCCCGGCAGGAGTACCCGTCCGCGAGGCCCTGCGCTCGGCACTGTTGGCGTTCAACAGCTTCGATGTCGCCGAGACCGCACGGCACCGCCAACGAATGCGGGTGATCCTCGAGACGGACGCCCTTCAGGCGCACTCGATGACGATGTACGCGGGCTGGCGCGCCGTCATCGCCGCCTTCGTCGCACACCGCCTCGGCCTGAGTACGGCCGATCTGGTGCCCCAGACCGTGGCCTGGACCATGCTCGGCGTCGCACTGTCGGCCTACGGGCACTGGCTGGCGGACGAGTCGGCGCCGCTGTCGGAGGCGCTCTGCGACGCCTTCGACACCATCAGCGAGGGCCTGGGGAACCTCGATTCGAAGAAATCTTGATTTGGGCCGTCGGAGTTGACCCTCCAACGGCGACGATGAGGGTGTGAGCGACGAATCGGATCCCCCGGGCGCCCCGCGGGTCCTGTTGGCGCTGTACGACGAGGCACTGCCGTCGGTGTACGGCTACTTCGTCCGGCGCTGCGGTGACCGTGCGACGGCCGAGGACCTGACCTCCGAGACATTCCTTGCGGCCATGGACGCCGCCCGCAAGGACGAGCCACCGTCGATCACCGTGCCGTGGCTTATCGGGGTGGCACGCCACAAACTGGCGGACCACTACCGACGCAGGCACGACCGGTTCAGCATTCCAGTCGCCGAGTTGCCCGAACCCGTGGCACCGACGGATGACTGGGACGCCGAACTCGACCGGATAGTCGCCGAGAGCGTCCTGGCCCGGTTGCCCGAACACCACCGGACGGTGCTGGCGTTGCGCTACATGGACGACCGCCCGGTGCCCGAGTGCGCGGAGTTGATCGGACGCACGGTGCACGCCACGGAGGCGCTGTTGGTGCGCGCCCGTCGCGCATTCAGAAAGCAATACCCAGAGCCGGAGGGAGGGGCGTGATGAGCCAGTACAACAGCCACGATCCGCTGACTGTCCTGCGCGGCGCCGACCACCCGGTCCCGCCCGATCCCGACTTCGCCGCTCGACTGCGTGCGCGTCTGGAATCGGCTCTGTCACTTCCGAATCGAACAGGAGATGTTGCCATGAGTGGCACCGATACCGCCATCGCCGAACTGAACGACACCGTCGCCGCCACCGCCACCGTTCCGCGCTCGGCCGCCCTCCCCTACCTCGCCGTCGCGGACGCCCGCGCGGCGATCGCCTGGTACCTCGACGCGCTCGGGGCCTCGCTGATAGGCGATCCGATCGTGATGGATGACGGCCGGATCGGGCACGCCGAACTGGCGCTGGCCGGTGGCGTGCTCTACCTCGCCGACGAGTACCCCGAGCTGGGCCTGCGGGCACCCGCCCCACAGGCGGCCTCGGTGAGCCTGATGCTCGCGGTCACCGACACCGATGCGGCGCTGGAACGCGCCCGTGACCGTGGCGCCGTCGTCCACCAGGACGCCCACGAGGCGCATGGATCGCGCAACGCCACCATCGTCGACCCGTTCGGGCACCGGTGGATGCTGAGCGGCCCGATGACGGGCGCCGCCGTCGGTATCCAGCACGGCGACGTGGGTTACGTGTCGGTGTGGACGCCCGACGCCGACAGGGCCGCCGAGTTCTACGGCCACGTCCTCGGGTGGAGGTATGACCCGACCAGCCACCGGGTGACCAACACCCGCGAGCACATCGGGCTGTTCTCGGTGCCCGGTGCGCCGACGATGTTCTGCTGCTACGCGGTCACCGACCTCGACGGCGCCCTGCAGTCGATCCGCGATGGCGGGGGCCGGGTCGGGCAGCGACAGGAGTTCGACTTCGGCACCGTCGTGGACGCGACCGACCCCGCCGGCGCACCGTTCGCGGTGTACCAGCCCACCCCCGGCCAACCTCGACCCAACCTCAACGGCGCTGGGCCAGGCGAACTCTCGTACATCACCTACGAGGTGCCCGACGCATCGGCGTTCAAGGCCTTCTACAGCCGGATGCTGTTCTGGTCGTTCGAGCCGGGCCGGGTCGACGACGGCTGGGGCATATCGGGCACGCATCCCATGGCCGGCGTGGCCGGCGGTAGCGACCGCAGCGTGACGGTGCCGATGTGGACCGTCGACGATGTCGATGAGGCCGTCAGCAGGGTCCGCGAAGCCGGTGGCACCGTCATCGACGAGCCGTCACGGCAGTCCTACGGCCTCTCGGCACTGTGCACCGACGACCAGGGCACCCGCTTCTACCTCGGCCAGTTCTAGCGATTTCGGCGCGGTTAGGAGCGGTCACCGCTCTGTTCTGTTTCGGGACATCGCTGACACTTGTATGTCTCGGGACATCGCTGACACCTGAGTAGGGCCGCGACCAGGATGGTTCATGGCCCAGAAGGTGACGGCGATGGACATCCGTACCGCGACGGCGTTGGCCGGGCAAGTGGAGAACGTGGCGGAGTTCTGCCGCCGCCAGCAGATCAGTCGGCAGACGTTCTACAAGTGGCGGGCTCGGTTCCGCGACGATGGCGTCCCAGGGCTGCAGGATCGCTCACGACGACCGTTGTCCTCGCCAGGTCAGACCGGTGCGGCAGTCGAGGAGATGGTGCTGCTCAAGCGCAAGCAGCTTTTCGAGCAGGGAGGTGATCACGGCCCGCAGTCGATCGTGTGGTCGCTTCGTCGCGAGGGCCGCGGCGTCGTGCCCTCGCGGGCCACGGTGTGGCGGATCCTGACCCGTCATGGCGTGATCACACCGGCGCCGCAGAAGCGCCCGCGCTCGGCGACCAAACGGTTCACCTTCGATCGGCCCAACGAGTGCTGGCAGTCCGACTGGACCCAGTGGGCGTTGGCCGACGGCTCCCCGGTGGCCATCGCGGGCAGTATCGATGACCACTCGCGCTACCTGACCGCGCTTCAGGCGGCGGCGGGTGCGGGTTCCACCGAACTGGTGTGGGCGGTGATGCTGGCCGGTATCAGCGAGTGCGCAGTACCGGCAATGTCGTTGACCGACAACGGGTTCATGTACACCGGGCGACTGCGCGGCTATGAGTCGACATTCGAGGCCAACCTGCGCGCCCTGGGCACCCGCACCATCAACTCCACCCCCTATCACCCTCAGACCTGCGGCAAGATCGAGAGGTTCTGGCAGACCCTGAAGAAGTGGCTTCGGGCCCGCCGGGCACCGGCCACCGTCGAAGCGCTCAACGACCTGCTCGACCGGTTCCGAGCCTTCTACAACCACCACCGTCCGCACCGAGCCCACCGCGGCGCCACCCCGGCCGAGGCCTTCGCCGCCACCGAAGCCGCCCGACCCGCAGCACGTCCGCTGCCGGCACCAATCTTCGTGAGCAGCCACATCGTCGGGGAACGCTCGGGCAACCTGTTCGTCCCGCCCTACAAAGTCAACGTCGGCCTGCGCTGGGCTGGACACACCTGCGACAGCATCCGCGACGGCGACCACATCGCCATCTTCAGCGGCACGACGCTGATCAGGGAACTCACCGCCGACCCCACCCGCCAGTACCAACCCGGTGACAAAAACACGCGAACCTACCGCGCCCGCGAACCCAAACCATCACCATGACTGTCAGCGATGTCCCGAGACATATGTGTCAACGATGTCCCGAGACACCACAGAGCGGTCACCGCTCCTAACCGCGCCGAAATCGCTTCAGGATCAGGAGGGGGTTGGCAGGACGTCGGCGATGGGCGCACCGTTGGCGATCTTGGCGCGCGTCTTCATCACCTTGCCCGGCATACCGCCGCCGACGACGCCCACCACGACACCATCGCGCTCGTAGAAGGCCAGGAACTTGCGGCCGTCGTCCTCGACGATGTGCACGATGTCGTCCGCCTCGGGCTCGCCCAGGCACTGGATCTTGACGTCGTACTGATCGCTCCAGAAGTAGGGCACTACGACCGCCGACGAGGTCGCTTCCGCGCCAAGCAGCGCAGGCACGATCACGCGGGCCTGCTCGGCAACGTTGCTCCAATGCTCAACGCGCACTTGATGTCCCGAGGCATCCTGCCATGACGCCACATCACCGATCGCCCACACCTTCGGCGCTGAGGTTCGGCCCGCGGCGTCGCAGATCACGCCGTTGTCGACGGCGACGCCGCTGCCCTCGAGCCAGTCGGTGGACGGACGCGAGCCGATGCCGATCACGACGACGTCGGCGTCGAGCTCGGTGCCATCCGACAGCTGCACCTTCTCGACGTGGCCGGTGCCGCTGACACCCGAGACACCGACTCCACAGCGCACGTCAACACCCTCGGCGCGGTGCAGCCTGGCCACCAGATCGCCGATCTGGGTACCGAGCACCGAGGCCAACGGGGCAGGCTGCGGCTCCACGATCGTCACCTCGGCGCCGAGCTTGCGCAGGCTTGCCGCCACCTCGCAGCCGATGAAACCGGCGCCGATGATCACGGCGCGCTTCACCGAGCCGGCGTGCTCACGCAGCGCGATGCTCTCGCCGAGAGTGCGCAGCACGCGGACGCCCTCGAGGTCGGGCAGCGACGGAATGCGCTTGGGCACCAGGCCTGTCGCGATGACGAGTTCCTCGTAGGCCACCGTCTCGCCGTTGGCCAGGGTCACGGTCTGCGCAGCGGTGTCCAGCGCGCTCGCCCCAGAGCCCAGCATCAGCGTGATGTTGTTCTCCTCGTAGAACTCTGCGGGTTTGAGCAGGACGTCATCGGTCTCCGCCCGCAGCACTTCCTTCGACAGTGGCGGCCGATCGTATGGCAGATGCTCCTCATCGCTGACGATGGTGATGGGTCCGCTGTACTCGGCACGACGCAGTTGCTCGGCGGTGCGCGACGCGGCAAGTCCACCACCGACGATGACGATGCCTCCACTAGTAGTCACGTGGGCTTTCTTACACGATGCACCGAGAATGCGGTAAGCCACCCCAACCCGGACAGGGCTTCAGGGACGGGTTCGCTCGATGATGTTGGACAGCACGACGATGCTCTCGCTGCGCTCGATGTCGGCGCTGGCGCGAATACGTTCCAGCGCCTCCTCCAGGTGACGCATGTCCCGCGCCAGCACGTGCAGGATGGCGTCGGACGTGCCCGTCACGGTGGCGGCACTGACCACTTCGGGGATATCGACCCAGGCCCGCCGCAACTCGTCAGGGGCGATCGTGCCGTGACAGTAGACCTGCACATAGGCCTCGGTGGTCCATCCGATGGCGTTGCGGTCCACGAGGGTCGTGAATCCACGAATCACACCACTGTCGAGCATGCGGTCGACACGCCTCTTGACCGCGGGTGCGGACAGGTTCACGCGATGCCCGATCTCGGCGAAGGTCGCACGGGCGTGCTCGGCCAACTCGGCAAGGATTGCCTCGTCGGTCTCGTCCAGACGGTCCATGAGACAGCCCCTTCCCGCTCCACGCAACAAAGCTTCACAATCCTACGCCAGACACAATAGATCGCTACCTAATACGCAACGAGTGGTGATTGATTGCGAGATCAGGGCTCCATATCGTCTATTTCATGACGATCTCACATATCGCGGCGTCGGAGGCTGCGGCGACGCCGCGATCCCGCAGTCCGCGACTGCGCCACTACGTCATGACGGCCCCGACACACTTCGCCGTGGAGTACGCAATCAATCCCTGGATGGACACGTCGACACCCGCAGACGCCGACCTCGCGGTTCGCCAGTGGCAGGCGCTGCACCAGACCTACGTCTCGCTGGGGCACACCGTCGAACTGGTTGATCCGGTCGCCGGCCTCCCCGACATGGTGTACGCCGCCAACGGTGGCCTGATCGTGAACGGCGCCGCCGTCGTCGCGCGTTTCGCCTACCCGCAACGCGCCGATGAGGCAGTCGCGTACGGACAGTGGATGACTGACCACGGCTTCGAGACCGCCGTCACCGAGCACACCAACGAGGGCCAGGGCGACCTGCTGGTCATCGGCTCAATGGTGTTGGCGGGCCATGGATTTAGAACGGATCGCCGCGCGCACGACGAGGTGGCCGCCATCCTGGGAATGCCCGTCGTCAGCCTCGAGCTGATCGATCCGCGGTTCTATCACCTCGACACCGCACTCGCGGTCCTCGACGACGACACGATCGCCTACTACCCGCCCGCGTTCAGCGACGAGGCGCGCGCCCGGCTGCAGGACTTGTTCCCCGACGCCATCGAGGTCGCCACGGCGGATGCCTATGTGCTGGGGCTCAACGCCGTGTCGGACGGGTTGCACGTCGTGCACCCGGCCGCCGCCACCGGCTTTGCCAAACAGCTCGACGATGCCGGGTTCGAGCCCATCGGTGTGGATCTGACCGAACTCCTCAAGGGCGGCGGATCTGTCAAATGCTGCACCTTGGAGGTGTATCCGTGACCATTCTTGAGGACATGATGACCGCAGCGGCTCCTCGGACCGGATCGGTCACCGCGGCGGCGATTGCGGTGGACGATCAGTACGCCGCGCACAACTACTCCCCGCTTCCGGTCGTCGCGGCCTCCGCCGAGGGTGTCTGGATCACCGACGTCGAGGGCCAGCGGTATCTGGACTGTCTGGCGGCGTACTCCGCGGTCAACTTCGGGCACCGCAATCCCGAGATCATCGCGACCGCCCACCATCAGCTCGATACCGTCACACTGGTCAGCCGGGCGTTCCACTCCGACAGACTCGGACCGTTCTGCGCAGCCCTTGCACAACTGTGCGGCAAGGACATGGTGCTGCCAATGAACAGCGGCGCCGAAGCCGTGGAGAGCGGTATCAAGGTCGCCAGGAAATGGGGCACCGACGTCAAGGGCGTGCCCACCGACCAGTCCAACATCATTGTGGCGCGCAACAACTTCCACGGTCGAACGACGACGATCATCAGCTTCTCCGACGACGACACCGCCCGGCGTGGTTTCGGTCCGTACACGCCGGGTTTCCGCTCTGTGCCCTTCGGCCCCGACGATCCCCATGCCGATGCGCTGGCCGCCGCCATCGACGAGAACACCGTGGCCGTACTGATCGAGCCCATCCAGGGCGAGGCGGGCATCATCGTGCCTCCCGACGACTACCTGCCGAGGGTTCGCGCGCTGTGCACCGCGCACAACGTCCTGATGATCGCCGACGAGATCCAGGCGGGTCTGGCCCGGACCGGGCGCACCTTCGCCTGCGAGCACTGGGGCGTGGTGCCCGACGTCTATCTGCTGGGCAAGGCGCTCGGCGGTGGCGTGGTCCCGTTGTCGGCCGTCGTCGCCGACCGCGATGTGCTCGGCGTCCTGCACCCCGGTGAACACGGCTCCACCTTCGGCGGCAATCCGCTGGCGGCCGCGATCGGCGCCACGGTGGTCTCGATGCTGGGTCGGGGCGAATACCAAACCCGCTCAGCAGAACTCGGTGGCGTCCTACATGGGCGACTACGCGCGCTGATCGGTCACGGCGTGCTGGCCGTGCGGGGCCTCGGCCTGTGGGCGGGTGTCGATGTGGACCCGAGCATCGGCTCCGGCAAGGAGATCACCCTGCGCTTGGCTCAGCGCCGGGTTCTCGTCAAGGACACCCACGGCTCCACGTTGCGCTTCGCACCGCCGCTGGTGATCACGGAGGAGGAGATCTGCTGGGCCGTTGACCAGTTCGCGGCCGCGCTGGCCGATGCCCGCGAGAACACCACTCTCGACTGAACCCTCAACTGGAGGCACCATGACATCACCGACCGTCAGCCTGACAGAACAGATGCTTCGACGCCGACCCGTGATCGGTGCCCCGGTCGCCCATGGCGCCTCCGACCACCTCAAACGGACGATCGGGACCTTCCAGCTCACCATGTTCGGCGTTGGTGCCACCGTTGGGACGGGCATCTTCATCGTGCTGCAGCAGGCAGTGCCCAAGGCCGGTCCCGCGGTGCTGATCTCGTTCGTGATCGCAGGTATAGCCGCTGGGCTGTCAGCCATCTGTTACGCGGAAATGGCTTCCGCCGTTCCCGTTTCGGGATCAACCTATTCGTACGCCTACACCACGATGGGCGAGGTCGTGGCGATGGGTGTAGCCGCCTGCCTGCTTCTGGAGTACGGCGTCTCGATGTCTGCGACGGCAATTGGCTGGAGTGGTTATCTGAACAAGCTGCTGGACAACCTATTTGGGGTTCATCTTCCACACGCTCTGACCGCGGCGCCGTGGGGTGAGACACCGGGCATCGTCAACCTGCCTGCCATGATCCTGATCACCATGTGTGCGCTGTTGCTGATTCGCGGTGCCAGCGAGTCCGCGGCGGTCAACACCGTCATGGTGATCATCAAGTTGGGTGTGCTCGCGCTGTTCATCGCCATCGCGCTGACCGCATTCACCACCGACCACTTCGCTGGGTTCTGGAACGCGGGTTTTGCCGGAATCACAGCGGGTGCGGCCACCATCTTCTTCACCTTCATCGGACTCGACGCCGTGTCCACCGCCGGTGACGAGGTCAAGAACCCACAGAAGACCATGCCGCGCGCCATCCTCGCCGCACTGGTCGTCGTGACCCTCATCTACATCCTGGTGGCGTTCGCCGGCTTGGGCACTCAGTCCGCTGACGAGTTCGGATCCGATGCACAGTCCGAAGCCGGCCTGTCGGTCATCCTGGAGAACATCCTCAACGGTTCGACCTGGGCCAGCACGATCCTTGCTGCCGGCGCGGTGATCTCGATCTTCTCGGTGACCCTGGTGGTTATGTACGGCCAGACCCGCATCCTGTTCGCAATGGGTCGTGACGGGCTACTTCCCGCGATGTTCGCCAAGGTCAATCCGCGCAGCATGACACCGGTGAACAACACGATCATCGTGGCCACGATCACCTCGATCCTGGCCGGCTTCGTCCCACTCGACTACCTATGGGACCTGGTCTCGATCGGCACACTCGTCGCCTTCATCACGGTCTCGGTCGGCGTGATCATCTTGCGGGTCAGAGAACCAAACCTGCCTCGTGGCTTCAAGGTTCCGGGTTATCCGGTGACACCCATCCTGTCCATTGCCGCCTGCGTATGGGTGCTGTACGGCCTGCCCCCGAACACCTGGCTGTGGTTTGGGATTTGGGTGGCCGCGGTCTTGAGCTTCTACTTCCTCTGGAGCCGACGCCACAGCGCACTCAACGATGGCGGCGATGGCATCATCGCAACCGCCGCTCCTGGCGTCGATGATGTCGATGTCATCACGCCGCCGAAGGATCGCGCGTGACTGGCCGGCGAGAAGCGAAGGCGGGTCGCGCATGACAATCGTCGTGGGCTACCTGACCGGGAAGGCAGGAATATCGGCACTGCACCTCGGGGTGGAGGCAGCCCGGACCCGCAAGGTGCCGCTGGCCGTGGTCACCGTCGTCCCCAAGCCGTGGACCACTCCGTCTCCGGCGCGCATCGATGCCGAATATGCCGAGTATGCCGACAGACTGGCGTCCGACTCGGCCACCCAGGCCGGCGAGTGCATCGCATCGCTGGATGCGGGGCTCGAGGTCAGCTTCCACAAGTACGCGCATCGGTCCGCCTCAGGTGGCCTGCTGGATGCCGTACGGGATCTCGACGCCGACGCGCTGGTGCTGGGGTCGGCGGCCGACGGCCAGCTCGGACAGGTGGTCATCGGCTCGACCGCGGACCGGCTGCTGCACTCGTCTCCGGTTCCGCTGGCGATCAGCCCGCGCGGTTATCGCGGCGCGAAGACACACGGTCTGACCCGAATCACCTGCGCCTATCCCGGTACACCGGAGTCTCGCCACGTCGTGGAGCGGGTCGCGGCGTTCGCGGCGACGCTGGCGGTTCCGATGCGGGTCATCACATTCGCGGTCCGTGGTCGCACGATGTACCCACCGTCGGTCGGTCTGCACGCCGAGGACACCCTTTTGGCCTCATGGGCGTCGCAGGCGCGAGAGGCGTTGGCCCAGTTGAGGTCTGACGGAATCGTGAGTGACGAGGTCGAGTTGCAGGTCGTCACCGGCAATGGTTGGGATCAGGCTCTCGACGCCGCCGAGTGGCTGGACGGTGAGCTGCTGGCGCTGGGCACATCGCCGCAGGGCGCGATCGCACGAGTGTTCCTCGGTTCGAAGGGCACCAAGATCGTGCGCCACAGTCCGGTGCCGGTGCTGGTGCTGCCGAGCTAGGTCCCGAAGGTCTCCGCTAAATAACCGACGAGATCGTTCCACGCCCGCCGGGCCGTGGTCTCGTCGTACTGGATACCGCGTTCGGGCGCATTGGCGAACGTCGCCATGAAGGCGTGCAGCGCATGTCCGTAGGCGTGTAGCTGCCAGTCGGCGCGGCGCTCGGTCAGTTCGGCCGCGAGAGCCAGGACGTCGGATGGCGGCGCGAAAGGGTCATCCCAGCCGTGGTAGACGGCCACCTTGGTGCCGATGGGCGCCTCGGGCGCGTCCGGCAGCGGCGTGAGCAGGCCGTGAAATGCGCCAATGGCCCTCAGCCCCACCCCGTGGCGTGCCGCGTCGAGGACACACAGACCGCCGAAGCAGAACCCGATGGCCGCCAGCGCGTCACGGTCGACGTCGGGCAAGTCACGGATCGCATCGACGACGCCGATGATCCGTTCCCGCAGGGCTTTCCGGTCCTTGAGGAACCCGTCCATCGCGGCTGCACATGCGTCGGGACCGGCGGCTGTGACGTCACGTCCGAACACGTCGACGGCGACGGCCCGATAACCCAACGCCGCCAGCCGAGTACAGAACTCCAGCTGCGCGTCGCTGCGGCCCTCCATACCGTGGAACACCAGGACGGTGGGTGCGCCGCGAAGCTCTCCGCCCACCAACACACCGTCGAACTCGATGCCGTCGAGCGCGTAACCGAAGGTCTGCGAAGTCATATCGCGAACCTACCCACGACGAGTCGCCGAGCGGAACTTCGTTCGCTCAGCGCTTAGGCAGTCAGTACGGTCAGTACTTCGCGGTGCCGCGGTCGATCGCGATCTGGGACCCCGATATCGTCGCGGATCCGTCACCCGCCAGCCACGACACCACATCCGAAACCTCTTCGGGTGTCATGAACTCCTGTAGGCCCTTCTTGCCCTCGTGGTTGATGGGCTTGTACGGCATCGGGGAGAAGCTGTGCAGGAACTGCGGGTACTTGGTGAAGACCTCCATCATCGCCTCGGGCTCGACCATCGGGGTTCCGATCGAGTACGGGTGTATGGAGTTGACGCGAATTCCGAACTCGCCCACCTCAATCGCCAATGCATTGGTGATCGCGACGAGGCCGTGTTTGGACGCCGAGTAGTGCCCGTTGCCGGGTGTGGCCTTCGTTCCGGCCGACGAGCTCACGATGATGATGGAGCCACCGTTGCCCGCCTCGATCATCGCGGGCACCGCGGCGCGGATGGTGCGCCATGTCCCGTTCAGGTTGACGTCGATGACGCTGTCCCACTGCTCCTCGGACATCTCGAACATCCGGCCCCAGCTGAGGATGCCCGCGTTGGCCACCACGATGTCGAGCCTGCCGAACTGCTCGATGCCGTCGGCGACGACCTTCTGCTGGGCCGCGAGGTCACGGATGTCAACCTCGCGGGCGAGCACCTTGCGGCCGGTCGCCTCGACGGCGCTCACGGTCTCGGCCAGTTCTGCCGACGTCGCGGGCGGGTAGGTGACGGTGTCCGACACCGGGCCGCAGATATCGATGGCGATGATGTCGGCGCCCTCGCTGGCCAGTCGCACGGCATGCGCGCGTCCCTGTCCGCGGGCGGCGCCCGTGATGAATGCCACGCGACCCTCGAGGGGTCCGTTCGCTGCCGCCATTGCCAGTCCTTTCATCAGCCCCGGCCCAGGCTAGCAGCCGAACTGAAACGTGTTCTAGAAAGTCTAAACCACGTCGAGACCGTCGCCACGGTCGCTGAGCGCGCGGCTCAACGACAGGGAACGCGGTTTCGGCGACGCTCTAGTAGTCGACCGCGTCGCGGATGATCGGGCAGGTCATGCAGTGCCCGCCGCCACGTCCGCGGCCCAGCTCTGCGCCGACGATGGTGATGACCTCGATCCCCGCCTTGCGCAGCAGGGAATTGGTGTGGGTGTTGCGGTCATAGGCGAACACCACGCCCGGCTCGACCGCGACGAGGTTGTTACCGCTGTCCCACTGCTGGCGCTCCGAGTCATACGCGGTGCCGCCTGTCTCGACCACCCGCAGCGCACCGAGCCCAAGGGCCGCGGCAACCACCTCGACGAAGGGTTTGGTCTCCACCACGACCTCGACACCGGGGGCCGCATCGCTGGGCAGCAGCGTGAAGGTCTGCATGTTGTCCACGATCTCGGGATAGATCGTCACCACGTCGCGGTCGGCGAACGTGAACACCGTGTCGAGATGCATCGCGGCGCGCAGCTTGGGCATCCCGGCGACGATCACCTTCTCCACCGCTCCCTCGGCGAACAGCTTCGCGGCGACCTGCGTGATGGCCTGACGCGACGTTCGCTCGCTCATGCCGATGATGGCGACGCCGTTGCCGGGCACCAGAACGTCACCACCCTCGATCGTGGCCATCCCGAAGGAACTCTCGGGGTCACCCCACCACACCTTCGAGCCGACGTAGTCGGGATGGAACTCGTAGATGGCCTTCATCAACAGCGTCTCGTCGTGGCGGGCGGGCCAGAACAGCGGGTTCAACGTCACCCCGCCGTAGATCCAGCAGGTGGTGTCACGCGTGTAGAGGGTGTTGGGCAGCGGCGGCATCAGGTACTCGGTGACACCGGCGGCCTCGCGGGCCAGTGCCCGGTATCCCGACTGGATGTCCGCGGGCAGATCGCGGGTCGACATGCCGCCGATGAGAAACTCCGAGAGCCGACGCGTCTGCAGGGAGTCCAGGAACCCGCGAGTGTCATCGACCAGTCCGAGGCCCACTTCGTTGGGCACGATCTTGCGATCCAGCAGCCACTTCTTGGCCTCTGGAATGTCCATGGTCTCGGTCAGCAGATTGTGCAGTTCGACGACCTCGACGTCGCGATCACGCATCTTGTCGATGAAGTCGAAGTGATCCCGACGCGCGTTCTGCACCCACAGCACGTCGTCGAACAGCAGATCGTCGCAGTTGGACGGGGTGAGCCGCTCGTGAGCAAGGCCCGGCGAGCAGACCAGCACCTTGCGCAGCTTTCCGACCTCGGAGTGCACACCGTAGGAATCAGAAGTCGTGGTCATTTCGGTCCTCTCGGTGACTCTCGGGTGACTTTCGGTCCGGCTAGATTTGGATGGCGCCGGTCGCCAACGACACCACGCCGGCGATCGCGCCCAGCACGATGATCCCGAACAGCACCGCCTCCGCGGGGGTGAAAAGCACAAGATTGCGCTCCCGGCGGGCCTTGGCGTACAGCAGGGCGCCCGGCGCGTAGAGGATGCACGACAACAGCAGGTGATCCCATCCCGCCGCGTACACCAGGAATAGGGTGTAGAGCGTCGCCAACGCGGAGACGATCATGTCGGGAACCAGAGACCTTCTGTCGCCGTAGGTCTCCCGGGTGATGGTGAGCTTGAGGGCGTACCCGGCGGCGAGCAGGTAGGGAATCAATGCCAGCGCCGCCGTGAGATCAAGCATGAAGTCCAGGGCCTCGGAGGTGAACAGCAGCAGGATGAGCAGCAACTGCACCAGGCCGCCGGCCATGACGAGCGCGACGACCGGGGCACCCTTGGCGTTCTGCTTGGCCAAGAACTTCGGCATGTCCTCGGATTTCGCTGGGATGTAGAGGATCTCGGCGGCCATCAACGTCCAGGCGAGATACGCGCCCAGCACCGACAGGATGACGCCGACCCGGATGAGAATGGAACCCCATTCCCCGACAACCGATTCCAGCACCGAGGCCATGGACGGCTGTGCCACCCCGGCCAGTTCGGCCTGCGACATGACGCCGTAGGACGACAGAGTGACCAACATGAACACCGCGAGAACGGACAGGAATCCGATCACGGTTGCCCGGCCCACGTCCTCCCGCTTGCGCGCGAAACGGGAGTAGACGCTGGCTCCCTCGATACCGAGGAACACGAACACGGTGATCAGCATCGTGCCCTTGGCCTGCTCGAAGAGTGAACTCCACGAGTAGTTGCCGTCGCCACCCCAGAAGTTGTCGGTGAAGACGTCCGCCTTGAATGCGATGACAACGATGACGATGAACATCAGAATCGGCACGATCTTGGCGAACGTGGCGATCTGGTTGATGATCGCGGCCTCCTTGACCCCGCGCAGGATCAGGAAGAAGAACAACCACACACCGACCGACGAACAGATCACCGCCAGCACGGTGTCGCCAGCGCCGAGACCTGGGAACAACGTACTGGTGGTCGCCATGATCAGCACCCAGTACGAGGTGTTTCCCGCGCACGCCGACGCCCAGAACCCGAACGCGGAGTTGAAGCCCACATAGTCGCCGAAACCCGCCTTGGCGTATGCGTAGATGCCTGCGTCCAGGTCAGGCTTGCGAGTCGCGAGCCGCTGAAAGACGAAGGCCAGCATCAACATGCCCGCACCGGCGATGGTCCACGCGATGAGCGCCCCGGCCACGCCGGCCTCGACGCTGAACCGCCTGGGCAACAGGAAGACACCTGAGCCGATCATCGAACCGATGACCATCGCGGTCAGCGTCGGCAGGCTGACCTTCTGTTTGTCGACCGCGGCCTCGGTGCTGGTCATGTGACTCCTTCACCTTCCTGGGCGGGTGAACCGGGGACGATCTTGAAGCCGGTGAACCCGTAGATCACGCTCAGCGCCGGACTGGCGATGTTGAACAGCGCGAATGGCAGATAGGACAACGTCGCAACACCCAACGCCGCGCCCATGAACGCACCGCACGAGTTCCACGGAACCAGAGGCGATGTCACCGTAGCGCTATCTGCGGCGAGTCGAGAGAGGTTCTGTGGAGCCAGTTCACGCTTCTCGAACTCTGCGCGGAACATGCGACTGGGCAACACCAATGCGATGTACTGGTCGCCCGCAACGACGTTGAGACCGAAACCGCAGCCGAACACCGTGAGGTACAGACGGCCGCGGGTCGTGGCCCTGGCGATCATCGGGTTGATCAGGCGGTCGATGAGGCCCAACTGTTCGAGCAGCGCTCCGAACGTCACCGCTCCGATGATCAGCCAGATGGTGAGCAGCATGCTGTCCATCCCGCCCCGAGACAGTAGGCGGTCGATATCGGCGATACCCGAGTTCATCGAGAATCCGTTGGCCATCACCTTCCAGATCGCCTGGATCGAACCGGTGACCGCCTCTGAGCTGCCGCCGATCGCCGCCGCGAACTGCTCCACCACATCACGCTGCAGAATCGTGGCCTGCACTCCGGCGAACAATGCCGAGGCCAGCAGGGCCAACGACGCGGGTACCTTGCGGATCGACAGGACCGCCAGCAGGACCAGCGGCAACAGGTTGACCGGGTTTATCCAGAAGATGTCACCGAGCTTCGCCAGCTCCACGTCCTCACCGACGGTGTCGTGCACCGGCGGGCCCGCAATGCCCAGGATGGCGAACCCGACCGCCGCGATGATGAACGCCGGCACCGATGTCCACGCCTGACTCCGGATGTGGGTGTAGAGATCGACACGGACCATCTGGGCGGTCAGGATCGTCGTCTCGGACAGCGGCGAGAGCTTGTCCCCCAGATAGGCACCCGAGATGACCGCGCCCGCGGTGATCGCGGTCGAGACGCCGAGCAGACCGCCGATGCCGACGAGGCCCACACCGATGGTCGCTGCGGTGGTCCAGGAGCTGCCGATCGACAACGCGACGACACCACAGATCACCGCCGCGGCGATGTAGAAGTAACCCGGGGACAGCGCTTGAATGCCGTAGTACACCAGGGTCGGGATGGTGCCCGACAGATTCCAGGTCCCGATCAGCGCACCGACGGCCAGCAGGATGAACAGGGCGCTGGTGATCGACGAGAGGGCGGACTGGCCGGCCTCCTGCACCGCCGACCAGGGGTGGCCGTTCTTGAGTCCGATCAGCGCGGCGACCGCACAACACAGGATCAACGCGACCTGGATGGGCCCATCGAGTGCATCCAACCCGAACAGTGCCAGCGCCGACGCGATCAGAAGCGCCAGCGCGACAAGCGGAACCAGCGCATCGGCGATCGATGGCTGGCGTGGTGGTCCGGGCTCATCGGGATCCGACGCCATCCGCACCGCCCCCGACCTCACGCTGGTTGGAGACGGACGTTACCAAAACTTCGGCCGGGCAATTCGGGTTCCGGCCAACAACAACCCGCTACAGGTCGGCGATGATCTGCTGGCGTTTCGCGCTGTACTCCGATTCGGAGATCGCACCCGTGGCTCGTAGCGTCTCGAGTTCCTGTAGCCGCTGCGATGTCGACGGATTCGGTGCCGACATGAACGATTGGGCAGGGGCTGCCGCGGCGGGGGCCGCCATCTGAGCTGCGGGCGGCGCCTGTTGGGCGGCCGCACGTCGCACGACGTTCATGACCTGGTTGCGCACCGCGGGATTGGACCGGATGTCGATGGTCCCGTTCATGGGGACGTTGTTGGCCTTGAGGATTCCCATGATCTCCATCAGAGGCCCGGCCTGACCCGACAGGTCATAGGTGCGGTTGTCCTCGGCGAGGCTGAACTGCGCGGGCACCATGCCACCGACCAGAGCGCTTCTGTTCCAGTCGATTTGGTAGGCGTTGGTCGCCGGGTCGACGAGCACAACGAGCTTTCGCCCGGTGATGAGCGGCAGTCTCGTCACCGACGCGATCACCGAGTCCTGGGTGTCGAACGGTGTGAGGCCGGGACCCTCGATGTGGAGGCTGACCTTCACCAGCGGCTGTTCATTGATCCGGGTGCCGGTCTCGGCGATCCCCGTCACCTGGGCCAGCGCGAGCACCCCACTGGCCTCGAGCATCTGGGTCTTGGCCTGGACCCTCTGTCCGTAGCTCGCCAGCCCCAACGCGATCAGCACGTCGAGGGCGGTGACCAACAGACCGACCCAGAACATCCACTTGACCAGAGGATCCTGGCCCAGCCCGAAGAACACCGCCAGGAAGATCGGGCCCACCAGGCCACCGCACAGCAGAACCATGAGCTGTGCCTTCACATAACGCCAGACCATCTCCCCCACGCTCCTCAGTTAGCCGAGCCGTTCTGGTTGCATCTGGGCGTCAGACTATCGCCGGATGCGATCTACCGATCCCAATGTCCGGCGATAACGTCCGGCTCAGGGGCCCGACTCACACGTCGGCGACATCGACGATGACGAACGAGAAGTTGTCATCGGCACCGTTGGCTCGGACCGCCTCGGTGATCGCGGCACACCACTGCGCGATGTCATCGGACTGCACCGCATCGGCGAACTCGGCGTCGGTCATCATGCCGCTCACCCCGTCGGAGCACATCAGATAACTCCCCTCCTTCAACGGGAGTCTCAGTACGTGGGGTCGCACCGCATCGGGCTGCCCCAATGACTGGGTGATGATGTTGGTGGGCCTGCCGTCGGCGCCGAAGATCGAGTCGTCGATCGACAGCTGCTGCAGCTGCGCGTCGGTGATCGAGTAGATGCGGCTGTCACCGACGTTGAACGCAATGAGTTCGTCTGCCAGAAAGCACAATCCGGCTATCGTCGTGCCGAGGCCCTCCAATTCGGTCTCGGCACCAACGGCACGCACCTGCGCGTTGACGTCGTGCAGTGCCGCCTCGACGTCCGCGGGGGAACGCCAGCTCTGCGAGACCTCCGCGATCACGTTCAACGCGACCCGACTCGCGAGGTTGCCACCGGCGTGCCCGCCCATCCCGTCGGCGACCGCGCAGACGAACGGAGGCGTCGGCGCGAACTCGAAGGTCGCCAGCGATCCGTCGTGCGTCTGACACAGCCAGCCAGCGACAAGCACCGCGTCCTCATTGCGGCGGCGCCGAAGCCCGACGTCGGTGAAAGCGCGGACGGTGAACCGGGTCATGCGGCAATCATGGCGCAGAACGGAATCCGATCCGCGCATATCGCGCCACCGCGGTCTCGACGCGTCGCGTGCCGATCTACCCCGCGAACGCAGAAGCGGCACCCACCCGAAGGTGAGTGCCGCTTCCGTGCGTGCTTTGTCAGATCACCAAATTACTTGATGATCTTCGTAACTCGGCCAGCGCCGACCGTACGGCCACCCTCGCGGATCGCGAAGCGCAGGCCCTCGTCCATGGCGACGGGCTGGATCAGCACCACCGAGATGTCGGTGTTGTCACCGGGCATCACCATTTCGGTGCCCTCCGGCAACGTCACAACGCCGGTCACGTCCGTGGTACGGAAGTAGAACTGCGGACGGTAGTTGTTGAAGAACGGCGTGTGGCGGCCGCCCTCGTCCTTGGACAGGATGTAGACGCTGCCCTCGAACTCGGTGTGCGGCGTGGTGGTGCCGGGCTTCACGACGACCTGGCCGCGCTCGACGTCCTCGCGCTTGATGCCACGGACCAGCAGACCGACGTTGTCGCCGGCCTGACCCTGGTCGAGCAGCTTGCGGAACATCTCGACGCCGGTGACGGTGGTCTTGGTGGTCGTCGGCTTGATACCGACGATCTCGACCTCCTCGTTGACGTTGATCACGCCACGCTCGACACGACCGGTGACCACGGTGCCGCGGCCGGTGATCGTGAAGACGTCCTCGACGGGCATGAGGAACGGCTTGTCGGTCTCGCGAACCGGGTCCGGGATGGACTCGTCGACGGCCTCCATGAGGTCCTCAACGGCCTTGACCCACTTCTCGTCACCCTCGAGTGCCTTCAGCGCCGAGACCTTGATGACCGGGGCGTCCTCATCGAACTCCTGGGCGGCCAGCAGTTCGCGGACCTCCATCTCGACGAGCTCGAGGAGCTCTTCGTCGTCGACCATGTCGGACTTGTTCAGTGCGACCAGGATGTAGGGCACGCCGACCTGGCGGGCGAGCAGCACGTGCTCGCGGGTCTGCGGCATCGGACCATCCGTGGCGGCAACCACCAGGATCGCGCCGTCCATCTGGGCGGCACCGGTGATCATGTTCTTGATGTAGTCCGCGTGGCCGGGGGCGTCAACGTGCGCGTAGTGACGCTTCTCGGTCTGGTACTCCACGTGGGAGATGTTGATCGTGATGCCACGCGCACGCTCTTCGGGCGCATTGTCGATCTGGTCGAATGCGCGCGACTCGTTCAACTCGGGGTACTTGTCGTGCAGAACCTTCGTGATTGCTGCGGTAAGCGTGGTCTTGCCGTGGTCAACGTGACCAATGGTCCCGATGTTGACGTGCGGCTTCGTCCGCTCGAACTTCGCCTTCGCCACTGTGGTGTCCTCCTGGACTTGTGTTGGTGCTTGCTAAAAGCAGTGTTGATGTATTCAGTTGTGCGGTCCAACGAACCGACGCGCCAGCTTACTGACCCGTCGCCTTCGCGATGATCTCCTTCGACACGTTGGCCGGCACTTCGGCGTACGAGTCGAACACCATGGAGTAGTTGGCCCGGCCCTGAGTCTTCGACCGAAGGTCGCCGACGTAGCCGAACATCTCTGACAGCGGCACCTGCGCCTTGACGACGCGAGCTCCACTGCGCTCCTCCATGGCCTGGATCTGACCACGGCGGGAGTTGAGGTCGCCGATCACCTCACCCATGTAGTCCTCGGGTGTGATGACCTCGACGGCCATGACGGGCTCCAGGATGGTCGGCTGCGCCTGCGCGGCAGCCTTCTTCAGCACCTGGGAACCGGCGATCTTGAACGCCATCTCTGAGGAGTCGACGTCGTGGTAGGCACCGTCAAGCAGGATGAGCTTGACGTTCACCAGCGGGTAGCCGGCCAGCACGCCGTACTGCATGGCGTCCTGCGCACCGGCATCCACGGACGGGATGTACTCGCGCGGGATACGTCCACCGGAGACCTTGTTCTCGAACTCGTAGGTCGCGCCATCCTCGCCGGTGAACGGCTCGATGCTGACGAGGACCTTCGCGAACTGACCTGAACCACCGGTCTGCTTCTTGTGGGTGAACTCGACCTTCTCGACCGCGCGCTTGATGGTCTCCTTGTAGGCCACCTGCGGCTTGCCGACGTTGGCCTCGACCTTGAACTCGCGACGCATCCGGTCGACCAGGATGTCGAGGTGCAACTCGCCCATGCCGCCGATGACGGTCTGACCGGTCTCGGAGTCCTGGTGGACCTTGAAGGTCGGATCCTCTTCGGCCAGCTTCTGGATCGCCAGGGACAGCTTCTCCTGGTCGCTCTTCGTCTTCGGCTCGATGGCGACCTCGATCACCGGATCCGGGAACGTCATCGACTCAAGCACGATCTGCTTGTTCGGATCACTCAGGGTGTCACCCGTCGTGGTGTCCTTCAGACCGATCGCGGCGTAGATGTGCCCCGCCGAGGCGGACTCCACCGGGTTTTCCTTGTTCGCGTGCATCTGGAACAGCTTGCCCAGGCGCTCCTTCTTACCCTTGGTCGCGTTGACGACCTGGGCGCCGGAGTCGACCTTGCCCGAGTACACCCGGATGTAGGTGAGCTTGCCGAAGAACGGGTGCGTGGCGACCTTGAACGCCAGGGCCGCAAACGGCTCGTCGACGCTCGGCTTGCGGCTGATGATCTCGTCCTCTTTGCCGGGCACGTGGCCTTCGGCAGCGGCGACATCCAGAGGGGTGGGCAGGTAGTCGACAACCGCGTCGAGCATGGGCTGCACGCCCTTGTTCTTGAACGCGCTGCCACACAGCACCGGGTAGGCCTCGGAGTTGACGGTCAGCTTGCGGATCGCGCCCTTGATCTCCTCGACGGTGAGTTCCTCGCCACCGAAGTACTTCTCGAGCAGCGCCTCATCGGTCTCGGCGACCGCTTCGAGCAGCTTGGTGCGGTACTCGCCTGCCTTCTCGACCAGATCCTCGGGGATGTCGATGGTCTCGTAGGTCTCACCGAGCTTGGTCTCGCCGCGCCAGACCTTGGCCTTCATCTCGACCAAGTCGACGATGCCGATGAAGTCGTTCTCGGCACCGATCGGCAGCTGGATCGGGATCGCCCGTGCCCCCAGGCGCTCCTCCATGGTGCGCACCGAGAAGTAGAAGTCAGCGCCCAGCTTGTCCATCTTGTTGACGAAACAGATGCGCGGCACGTCGTACTTGTCAGCCTGACGCCACACCTGCTCGGACTGCGGCTCGACACCCTCTTTGCCGTCGAAGACGGCCACTGCACCGTCGAGCACACGGAGGCTGCGCTCCACCTCGACGGTGAAGTCGACGTGCCCGGGGGTGTCGATGATGTTGATCTGGGTGCCGTTCCAGAAGGAGGTCACAGCAGCGGAGGTGATGGTGATTCCGCGCTCCTGCTCCTGTTCCATCCAGTCGGTGGTGGAGGCGCCGTCGTGGGTCTCACCGATCTTGTAATTGACCCCGGTGTAATACAGGATCCGCTCGGTCGTCGTCGTCTTACCGGCATCGATGTGCGCCATGATGCCGATATTGCGGACCTTGCTCAGGTCGGTGAGCACGTCTTGTGCCACGGCTAAATTCCCACTCTTTCGCTTGCTTGGATGCTGTTGTCGTGACGCCCGGGCGCTGCATTACCGCCGGGCGAGTAAATCACCAGCGGTAGTGCGCAAAGGCCCGGTTCGCCTCGGCCATCTTGTGGACATCCTCGCGACGCTTAACAGCGGCGCCCAGTCCATTGCTGGCGTCGAGGAGCTCGTTCGCCAACCGCTCGACCATGGTCTTCTCGCGGCGTTGCTTGGAGAAACTGACCAACCAGCGCAGCGCGAGGGTGGTCGAGCGCTCCGGGCGCACCTCGACGGGCACCTGGTAGGTGGCGCCACCGACGCGGCGGCTGCGAACCTCGAGGGCCGGCTTGACGTTGTCCATGGCGCGCTTGAGCGTCACCACGGGATCGGTGCCAGTCTTCTCGCGGGCCTGCTCGAGCGCACCGTAGACGATGCGTTCGGCCAGCGACTTCTTACCGTCCAGCAGGACCTTGTTCACCAGCTGGGTGACCAGCTGCGAACCGTAGACCGGGTCGTTGACCAGAGGACGCTTGGGCGCGGGTCCCTTGCGTGGCATTAGCTCTTCTCCTTCTTGGCGCCGTAACGGCTGCGGGCCTGCTTGCGGTTCTTCACGCCCTGGGTGTCGAGCGAGCCACGGATGATCTTGTAGCGCACACCGGGGAGGTCCTTCACACGACCACCACGCACCAGCACCATCGAGTGCTCCTGCAGGTTGTGACCCTCACCCGGGATGTAGGCGGTGACCTCGACCGCGCTGGTCAGCTTCACGCGCGCAACCTTGCGAAGTGCCGAGTTCGGCTTCTTCGGGGTGGTGGTGTACACGCGAGTGCACACGCCGCGACGCTGCGGACTGCCCTTGAGTGCCGCGGTCTTGACCTTGGCGATCTTGTCGCGGCGACCCTTGCGGACCAGCTGGTTGATGGTTGGCATGTACCGGCTTTCTGTGTTGCTACTGGTTGCTACGTGTAACGCTGTCATCTTCAAGTTTGTGTACTGCGGTTTCACACCCCGCCGCTACCCCGCGACCGGGCGTGTCGCACGCGCCCCCGCATCGATTTCTCCGATGCATAGTGGACATGCGAATTGGCCCGGCGTGCAGGCATGCCTGCGCGTATTACAGCCGCAAGCGCCTTGGCCAGGCACGAGGGACCACGATACCCGCCCGCGGTGGCGCAGGTCAAAGCGCGCCGGAGTGCCCCCGCCCGACCGGGCCGTCAGCGCCTCTCCATGCCTGCTGCCAGCCGCAACACCATATCGGTGAAGACGGCGTCGGTATCGATGTCGTCCATGACCCCGGTCATCTCCAACAATACGAAGCCGTGCAAGGCCGACCAGAACTCCAGCGCCGAGTAGAACGCGTTCTCGTCATCCAACCCGTAGGACATCAGGACCTGGATGACCGGCCCTGCCGCGGCACGTGTCGCTGCCGTGTACTCGGGGTCATCGCCGCCGAACGGCATCCGGGTGAACGCCGAATAGCGTCCCGGATGGTGGTGGGCGTAGCTGCGGTACGCGCTCGCCATGGTGACTACGGCGTCGTCGCGGGTGCGTCCATCACCGACGGTGTTGAGCATCCCGATGAGGTCGTCGACGACGCGCATCCGAACTGTCCTGCGCAGGTCATCGAGGCTGTGCACATGGTTGTAGAGCGACGGACCCTTGGTGCCGAGCTGGTTGGCAAGGGCGTTGATGGTCAAAGCATCCCAGCCGTCGCGGTCGAGGAAGGTCAGGGCGGCGTTCACGATGGCGTCGCGGCTGAGCTTCGTGGTCCGCGCCGGCGGCCTGACGCGCCCGCCCACGGTGAGGGGCTCCGGCCGACCTGCCATGTGTGCCATTTCCTTCGGTTGATTCTGGCCCTGGTGCTCGCTTCCACGAACTTGGGTGACTAATGACTCTAACCGGAAACACGCCCCACAGGTCAGTTCACACGGTCCTGACTGCGCTGGGCGAGTTGCTCGGCGACCACGCACAGATCCGGCAGCATCCCGGGGTTCATCGTCTGGATCGACCAGGTGATGACGTCCTGGCCCTTGGTCACGTAGATGCTGCAGGCGTTGTCATCGTGGGCCTTGAACCCCTTGTTGCCGTCCAGCGACATCTCGGTGAGCTCGCGTCCGGCGCTGCGCTCCAGTGTGCGCTCGGTATCCAGGTCGCTGCCGCGGTACCACCACGTGGAGATCCCCATGCCGACGCCGAAAGTGCCGATGACGGTGTTCTCCTGCCAGAAGCAGCCCGAGTCGTTGTCCACCACCTTCGTGAACGACGTGGCGCCGACCGCCTTCGCGATGTCGGCATCGGTCACGCCATTGCAGTCCATGGCACGAAACCCCGGACCTGCCGGGGCGGTGGGGGGCGGCGACTCCGGGGCAGGCGCCGAGCCACAGCCGGCGAGCGCCGCGACTGCCAAGACTGCGCCCACCAGCGCGCTGACGGCGCGGGTGGCGCGCGGCGGCATTACGGGCGCCATCACATGTCCGAGGACAGAGTGGCGGCCAGGAGCGTCTCGGCGTCCAGGCATGCCTCGGTCCCAACTCCGGGACGGAACTGCACCCACCAGGTCAGCACACCGGTACCCGCAGCGGCCGTCGCCGCGCACGCCGCGGGATTGTCCTCGGTGGTGGCCGTGAAGGCGGGGTGGCGCTCGATGTCGGTATCAGCGACCCGTGCGCCGCGTTCGGTGGCCAGGTCGCGTTCGCGGTCCAGCGTGCCGGTCTCGAACCAGGAGAACACCACGTCAACCAGACCGCCCTGCCGGACCAACACGTATTGGCAAACCGCGCCGCTATACGGTCGCACGACACTCTCGGCCCGCAGCGTGTCCTGGACGGTGCTGTCGAGCAGGAACCCGCAGCGGTCATCGACATAGCCGTAGCTTCGCTCGGGGTCGGGGACGGCGGCTGTGGACCGTCGCGCGGCCCCGTCGACGGTCTGCGTGCACGCCGCGGCGGTGACAGTCATAGTGACCGCCACAACAGCTAACGTCCTGGACCGCCATCGCATCGGCGTCCACGCTACCCAGGGCTCGCTACCGGGGCGACTCATCCAATCAGCGCGACTGGCATCAAACCGACGAAGTGTTGCCACCAGCGCATCCCGGCGACGTAGGCTGCCATGATCCGTACCGCTACGAGGGGGACCACCGTGATGTTCAAGACGCTTGGCGGGTCACTGGCGACGTGCGTTATCGCACTCCCGATGGCGTTGGCCGTCGGGGCCCCGGTGGCGCAGGCCAAGAACGGTGATACCCACGTCACGGGTCAGGGCATCACCCAGACGCTGGACTGCAACGAGTCCGCGCTGCTGGTGACGGGAACCGGGAACTACGTCACCGCCAAGGGAACCTGCTGGGGCATAGCGGTTCAGGGCTCCTCCAACATCGTCATCGCCGACAACGTCATCAACGACATCACCGTCTACGGATACGACCAGACGGTGCTGTTCCACAACGGCGATCCGCTGATGTGGGACCGCGGACGCGAACTCGGGATGACCAACCGCATCGACCGCGTTCCCGCGTAGTCTGGCAGCGGCGCCGAATCGACGCCGCAATAGCCCGACGAAGCGAGGGAACCATGCGTGCGCGTTACCGCGGTCTGGTCAGTGCAATCGGTGCGACCGCCGCCCTCGTGATTCTGACCGGCTGCGGATCAGACAGCACGGACACCAACGCGCCATCGATCACGGCAGGCACCTCCGGCGCCCAGATCGAGATCGGAAACACCATCAACTACGGCTCGTTCGGGACGACGGCCGATATCGACTGCGCCGACGGCAAGTCCCTCAATGTCGGTGGTTCGAATAACACGCTGACCGTCAAGGGAACCTGCGCCAGCGTGAACATCGGCGGCGCGGACAACAAGATCACGTTCGAGACGGTGAACGACAGCATCAGCGTCGTCGGCCTGAACAACACGGTCAGCTACAAGGCCGGCGATCCCAAGGTCGACGACCGAGGCAGCGGCAACAAGATCACGAAGGGCTGATCCGCACCATCGGTGACGATCCCGATCGGTGCAGGGCGTCAGAAGATCTGGCGGTAGAGGTCGACGATCTCCTCGCGCGTCGGTATCCGCGGGTTGTTGTCAGGGGATCCGGAGGCCAGCGCTTGAACCGCCATCGTGTCCAGCTGCGCCTCCCAATCCGCCTTGCCGATGCCATACGACCGTGGCGTTGGGACTTCCACATCGGTGCACAGCTGCTGCAGTTCGGTCACCAAAGCGCTTGCCGCCTTGGCATTGTCGACGGATTCTGCAACGACCCCCATAGCCTTCGCGCAGTCTGAGTACCTGTCGATCGCCGCGTCGATCGAGAACTCGGTGACCGCCGGCAGGAGCATCGCGTTGGAAAGGCCGTGTGCGACATGGAAGTGCCCACCGATGGGACGGCTCATCCCGTGCACCAACGCGACGCTGGAATTCGAGAACGCCATCCCCGCCTGTGTTGACGCCAGCATCATCGCCTCGCGGGCCTCACGGTCCGCTCCGTCTGCGTACGCGCGTCGAAGGTGCAACGAGATCGACCGCATGGCGGCCAAGGCGAGCGCGTCTGTGAACGCGCTGGCGCGCCGGCTCACATAAGCCTCGATGGCGTGAGTGAGCGCATCGACCCCGGTGTCCGCGGTCAGACGAGCCGGCATCGACACCGTCAGCTCGAAGTCCACGATCATCGCGACCGGCAGGAACGACAATCCGGGACAGAGCATCTTCTCGTCAGTTCGGCCGTCGGTTATCACGGTGAATTGAGTTGCCTCCGAGCCACTTCCGGACGTCGTCGGCACGGCGACGATCGGAAGTGCCGGACCCATGTAGCTGCTGGGGGCCTTGAAGGACGAAATCTCCCCGCCGCTGACCGATAGCACCGCCAGCGCCTTGGCGGTGTCCATCGGGCTGCCCCCGCCGAAACCGATGATTCCGTCGGCGCCGTGTGCACGAACGAGTGCCAGTCCGTCCTCGAGTGAGGCGACTGTCGGGTCAGGCACGGTCTCGGCGAAGACTGCCGGCTCAGATCCCGCTGCCTGCAGGATCTTAACGAGGCGCTCAGTCTGCCCAGTCTCGGTGAGGTACTGATCGGTGACCAGTACCGGCCTGGCGATGCCTAGTTGAGCGACAACGGATCCGAGGTCATCGATCGCCCCGGCACCGAACTTGGCGAAACGGGGCAGGGCGATGTTGATGGCGGCAGTCATGCCCATATGATCGAATCTCGTTCATGCACCAGTCAATGGCGAATCCCGCACTGTACCGTGCGATTTTGCACGTGTAGGTTGGGGGCATGTTCAGTGCGGACAATCTGCGCTTCTTCCTCGAGGTCGCACGTACCGGGCGACTCAATGAGGCCGCCCGCAATCTGGCTGTGGATCACACGACGGTCGGGCGGCGGATCACCACACTCGAGAAATCGTTGGGAGAACGGCTATTTGACCGGTCTCCGGGAGGGTGGCAGCTGACTGAGGCGGGCGCGGATCTACTTCCGCGTGCGGAGTCGGTGGAATCTGCCGTCATTGCGGCGTACGACGCTCGGATATCCGGCGCAGGACCGTTGACCGGCACGGTCCGAATAGTGACTCCCGATGGCTTCGGCGCATTCGTCGTCGCACCGCAGCTCGTCGAACTGCGACGCAGGCATCCCCATCTCGATGTCGAACTCGTCACCGCGACCGAGCACGGCTCACTGTCCGCGCGCCACTTCGATGTCGCGGTCACGCTCGAAGAGCCCCCGCCGCGGTCCGTCCATGTTCAGCAGCTGGCCAGTTACTACCTACGCCTGTACGCCGCCGAGGAGTACCTCGCTGCGGCGTCGCCGATATCGGAGTTGGCGGACCTGAAGAACCACACCCTGATCTGGTACATCGACGCCCTGCTCGACGTGGCGCCGCTGCGCATCCTCGAGTCGCTGCCCCACAAGCAACGAGTCGCCATTCAAACCAACAACATCACCGGCCATTGGACCGCAGCCCGCAGCGGTCTGGGCATCGCCCCGCTACCGCAGTATGTGGGTGAGCCAGACGAGTCGTTGAGAGCTGTTCTGCCGGAATCATTCTCGGTTCGCCGCAACTACTGGCTGGTCATTCCGCGGGAACTACGCCAGGTTGGCCGAGTACGCGCCGTCGCGCAGTTCCTTCGCGCGTCGGTGACGTCCAGCCCCTACCTGGCCCAAGGGCAGTAGCGAGGATCAGACGGCGGGGTGTCGTTTGTTCCACGGCGTAACCGCCTGGAGGGCACCCACGATGTCGACGAGCCTGCGCTCCTCGAACGCACTGCCGACCATCTGCAATCCGACGGGAAACGGATGCCCAGCCTCGGTGGTGGTGAAGCCGCCGGGGAAGGTGATCGTCGGGAGCTGCGACAGGGTGAACGGAACGGTGAACCGGTGCACCCCTGCGGTCGTCTCATCGTCCATGCGGACCATCTTCTCGACCGTCGGCGCGATGAAGGACATCGCGGGAATCAGCGCCGCGTCCACGTGGCCGAGAACCTCCTCCATCCGTGCCTTGAACACCAGCCGCCGCTGCAGGAGCACGTCGTAGGCGATACCGGACATACCGATCCCGAGTTCGATCAGTTCGCGCAGCGCCGGGCCATAGGTGTCCTTGTGCACGGGGTACAGATCCCGGTGAGCACGCGCGGTCTGCACGGCGCACACGCCGAACCAGTCGGTGATGGCCTCAGTCGGATCGGGCAGGGTGATAGGTATCAACTCAGCGCCGAGGTCGCGCAGCGTCTGCTCCGCCTCCCGGTGCGCATTCTCGACGTCCAGGCTGACATCGCGATAGCTCCATTCGGGGTCGACACCAATCCGGACGCCCGACAGGGACGCCGGTGGCTGCGTGTCGAATCCGGGCACTGGCCGCAACGAGGCCGTCGGATCGCGCGGATCCGCACCGGCGATCGCGCCGAGCACCAGTCCGGCGTCCCGCGCAGATCGACAGATCGGGCCGACGTGGTCCAGCGTCGCCGCGAGTTCCACGACACCAGCCCGGCTCACCCGACCCCACGTCGGCTTCAGACCCGTCGCGCCATTTGACGCCGACGGCATACGGATCGAACCGCCCGTGTCGGAGCCGAGAGCGCCGAAGCACAGGCCTGCGACTGGAGCCACGCCACTGCCACTCGAGGAGACACCGACCCAACGGTTGGGATCCCAGGGGTTCAGGGGCGCCTTGAACGGGGGCGTGTGCTCGGTGTACACACCCTCGGTGGTGTGCACCTTGCCCATGATGACCGCACCGGCCTGCTCGAGCCTCTCCACAACCGTCGCGGAGGTGGCCGCCACCTGCCCCGCGCGGGCCGCCATTCCGGCTTCGGTGCGCCACCCGGCCTTGTCGTAGATGTCCTTGATGGCCAGCGGTATCCCGTCCAGGGGACCACGTGCCGCGCCGGCCCTGCGTCGCTCGTCGGACTGTGCGGCTTGGGCCATGGCCTGTTCGGCGGCGACGAAAGCGTAGGACCCCAACCGCTGATCCACTCCCGCGATTCTGTCCAGGGTCAGCTGGGTCAGCGCTTGTGCCGTGACGTCGCCGCCAGCCAGCAGATCCGCCACCTCGCAGATCTCAAGGTAGTGCAGATCGTCGGTGGAGTTCTCATCGGTCATATCGTCAATCTCCCTACCGTAGACGCTGTTTCAGCAATATCAGTCGACTGCATCTGCCACAACGACACGAGCGTCACGCTCGTCATCGTCGGCAGCCGCCGCGGGAGTACCGTACTGCGAGCCTCTGGTCAGCACGGTGAGCGGGATGTACACGATGGGCCCGACCAGCATCGCCGCGAATGAGGCGAAGTGCATCGGGTAGACGCCCAGGACACCCAGTGCGCCAACTGTCACGCCGGCCGCCAGCGCCGCCATGCCACACAGGTTCCAGTCCTTGACCCGGCCCTCTCGATACTCGATCTGGCTGCCCGGGGCAAGCTTCAGCAGCTTTCGACATACGAAGTAGTCACTGAGCAAGATGAAGATCCACGTGTTGGTCATGACACCCGTGACGGCGAGGAACTTGTCGGTGTACTGCAGGACATTGATCGGGTACAGCAACACACCGAGACCGACCAGAAGCACCATCCAGCATTGCCGGCCAATGCGTTTGGGGGAAAGCACATCCCAGGCATTGGACAGCGCGAGAGAACCCGAATACAGATTCATCACGTTGATTCGCACCTGCGTCAGGACCGCGAACACAACGCCGAGGACTCCCATCACGATCGCGAATATCAGGCCGGGATCGGTCGCAGCGAGTTCCTGCTCGGCCCGGGTCCCGTCGAAGTGGGAGATCATCGTGAAGCCGAGGAAGACACCGAACAGCATCACCACTGCGATCATCAGCAGCTCGACGAGCATCACTCCGGCTGTTCCGACGTACGAGACCGATCGCTTCACGAAGCGTCCGTAATCGGTGGCGATCAGAGCCTGGAACACGACCTGACCATTTGCCAGGCTCAGTGCCTGCCACATGGCAGTCGCTGACACACCGTCCTGCACGGCCCACTCCCCCGGGCCGACCAGCACGTAGCCGTTGGCCAACATCACCATGCCGATGACGAACAGGATCAGAAATATCGGCATCCCGAAGCGTTGCAGGATGTTCATGGAGTGCATACCGCGCCACGAGTAGTAGAGCGCGATGAGGGCGACGATTCCGAACACCACACTGGCGGCAGCGGAGTTGATTGATATACCAGCGATCTCGCTGAGGCCATGCGAGACGATACTGCCCTCGAAAATGAAGTAGAAGACGTAGTTGACGGCGTAGACGAACGAGGCAATCGCAGAGCCTCGACCGCCGAAACCAAGCCCCCGAGAGAGAAGCGGCAGGGACAAGCCCTCCTGGCTCGCAATTCTCATCACCAGCGCTCCGACCACTGTCGCGCCGATGACCATGTAGGCGATCGGAACGAGCACCGTCGGCCACCCCACCAGGAAGCCCATCTGGCCGCCCAGCGCAAACCAGAACATCGCTGTCACATTCCCCGTGAGAACCAGGAGAATGGCCGGCCGGCGCCACCGCTGACTATCCGGGACCCGCGTGGTCGCGTAGCTCTCTATCTGATCATCAAGGCTGGTGGCCGGACCCTGAAAGTAGTTACCGAAGCTCAACGAATAAATCCCTTCTCACCGTCACCACGGGACCGATGACGAAATGCACGCTGCCGCAACGTCCGTCAAACAGGGACTCCGGCACGAACACATCTAGTGATGTGTTCTACATCTCAGCCGCAGAGCAGCCATACGTCAACGGACAGTACTGCAGTCCGTCGTGCAGAAATGCACGGCCACGGGCCAGAGTTAGGTACTCGCGCCGTGCCTGCCCGCCCCGTCGGCGAATCGCTTTGCACCGGCCAGCGACTCGGACGACACCTTCGACAGGCTGGCGAATTCGGCGTCGATTGCCTCGGCCTCGGCCATCCCCCACTGCCCCATCATCGACAGCCGGTCGGCACGCATGCACAGCTGCGGCAACCCGGCGAGTTCAGCGGCTAGTTCCTCTGCGACGCGGCGCGACTCGCCCTTGGGGGCGATGCGATTGGCCAACCCCATGTCCAGCGCCTCCTGGGCGCCGACGGCGCGTCCGGTGAGGATGAGGTCCATCGCCCGACCGTGGCCGATCAGTCGGGGTAGCCGAACCGTGCCGCCGTCGATGAGCGGCACACCCCAGCGCCGACAGAACACGCCGAACACCGCGTCCTCCTCGGCGATCCGCAGGTCACACCACAAGGCCAACTCGAGACCGCCCGCAACGGCGTAGCCGCTGACGGCCGCGATCACCGGCTTGGACAGCACCATCCGCGTCGGGCCCATCGGGCCGGGTCCGGTGCGGTGTGCCGGGTTCATGTCTGGCGTGCCAAATGCCTTGAGGTCCGCGCCCGCACAGAAGGTTTCGTTGTCTCCCCAGAGCACCGCCACAGACGCCGAATCGTCGCGGTCGAACTCCTCGAACGCCGCGAGCAATTCCGCGGCTGCGGGACCGTTGACGGCATTGCGGGCCGCGGGCCGGTTCATGATTACCGTGGTCACCGCGCCGTTGCGCTCGACCCGTACGCCGCCAGGTGTACTCATGTCGCCTCCATCAGTGCCGCGTCGTCGCGGCGCGCCACCAGTTCGGTGGCGAAGTCGTGATAGGCCGCGCGCAGTGCGTCACCGGGCCAGTCGCCGGGAAGCAGTTCAGCGGGTAGCACCGGGTCTGTGAGCAGGTGTCGCACCGCCGCGGCGGCCGCAGTGAACCGGCCCGGGATGTCAGCGGCAGAGGCCATCTCGTCGAGGAGCCGATTCCCGTTGTCCGCCCATGTCGGCAGGTCCCACAGCCGACTGGCGAGATCGGCCGGATTGTCGTCGCGCGCGGCCAGCACCCGCACGCGCTCGCGCAGCCCACCCCGCAGATCAGCCTCAAGGTTCGCGGGCCGCATCCACACGCCCTCGCGCAGCTCACCGAATCGCTTTTCCTGCAGTGCTGTTCGCAGCGCGGCGCGACTACGCGCGTCGATGCCCACGCTCGTCACGATCACCGTCGTCCAGAGCCCGTCCCAGCTGCGCACGCGAGGATCCAGCGCATCATCCTGGCGCCGCTGTCTGGCGAGAAGCCGCTCCGACAGCCGGTAGCCATCTGCCGATCGGACCAGGTCACCGGCGCCCACCATGCGGGTCAGCGCCACCCGAAGCGTGGACTCACGGATGTCGAAATCTGCTGTCAACCTGATCAGTTCACCCGCCGACGCCCACGCCGGGTGCGCGCCGAGCAACACGCTCAGCACCACCGAGCGCGCCGTCATGCGCTTGTCCACCGGTCACACCCCGGACGTCTGGCGCCCGGCGTCGCCGAACGGTTCGTCGCGGCTGCGGACCGCATCCCGGAAGCCATGTTCACGCGCCTCCGCGACGAACGCGTGCCCCTCGGGGGTGTGTCTCGCGACGCCGTCGAACACCGTGCTGACCATCCGAGATGTCGCGATGCCCTGGTTGATCAGCGCGGTGTTGAGCGCCAACTTCGCCATGATCAACTGGTTGACGGGCATCGCCGCGATGCGTCCCACCAGACGTTCGGTGCGCTCGTCGAGGTCTGCGGGATCGGGTGCCTCCACCGCCAGCCCCCAGTCGGCGGCCTGAGCGCCCGAGATGCAATCCCCGGTGAAAAGAAGGCGTTTGGCGCGCTGATCCCCCAGCCGGTGAGCCCACAGTCCGGCGGCGGGCACGCCCCATACCCGCATCGGCGGGTAGCCGATCTTGGCGTCCGATGCGGCGATCACCTGGTCGGCGTGCAGTGCGATGTCGGTGCCGCCGGCCACGCAGTAGCCATGGATCTTGACCACCGTCGGCTTGTCGGCGTGCATCAAGCTGGAGAACCCGCGGACGAACCGGCTCATCATCTGATAGTCGATCATCGGGTCCCATGGCCGATCCGGCAGATGGTTGATCCCCTGGGTCTGGCCGGAGAGCACGGTGTCCCGGTACGGGCTGCCACCTCCCGCCGAGGACGATCCCTCGGCGTAGGCCGAGAGGTCGAAGCCGGCGCAGAATCCCTCACCGCGACCCGACACCAGGATGACGTGCACGGCGGGGTCGAGGTCGGCGCGCTCGACGAGCGCGGAGAGTTCCAACGGCGTGTCGGCGACGATCGCGTTGCCCTTCTCGGGGCGATTGAACGTGATCCGCGCGACGCGGTCGGTCACCTCGTAGGTCATGGTCTTCAGATCATCGAAGTCCACCGGCCTGATCGCGTGCGTCATCCCTTGACCATGGCGCGCTCAAGGATAGGCGCGAGATCCAGTCCCGTGGGCAGGGTTCCGAACGCAGCACCCCACTGCCCGCCGAGCCTGCTGGCCAGGAACGCCTCGGCGACGGCGGGATGGCCGTGGCGCACCAGCAGCGAGCCCTGCAGGGCCAGCGAGATGTCCTCGGCCACCTTGCGCGCTCGGTACTCGATGGTCTCGAGGTCACCTTCGGCGCCAAGTGTCCTCCGCAGGGTGGCGACGTGAGCGTCCAGGCGGGCATCCTGACCGGCAGCGCTGCCCAACTCGTCGAAGAGCACCTCGATGCACTCCGGCCGAGTCGCCATGGCGCGCAGCGTGTCCAGCGCGCTGACGTTGCCCGAACCCTCCCAGATACCCATGAGCGGCGCCTCACGGTAGAGGCGCGGCATACCCGACTCCTCGACGTAGCCGTTGCCGCCGAGGCATTCCATCGCCTCGGCCGCATGCGGTGTCGCGCGCTTGCACACCCAGTACTTCGCGGCGGCCAGGCCGATACGGCGCAGCATCGTCTCGCGTTCATCACCGCGGACGGCCTTGTCGGTGGCGCCGGCCATCCGCATCGCGAGCATTGTCGCGGCCTCGGCCTCCACGGCGAGGTCGGCAAGAACGTTGCGCATCAGCGGCTGATCTATCAGGTACGCGCCGAATGCCTTTCGGTGTGCGGCGTGATGAATCGCGCGGGCCAGGCCGCTGCGCATGCTGGTGGCGCTGCCCAGCGTGCAGTCCAGGCGGGTCAGGTTGACCATCTCGATGATGGTCGGCACACCGCGGCCCTCCTCGCCGACGAGCCAGGCGATCGCCCCGTCGTACTCCACCTCGCTGGAGGCGTTGGCGTGGTTGCCGAGCTTGTCCTTGAGCCGCTGCAGAAACATCCTGTTGCGAGTGCCGTCGGGCAGGATGCGCGGCAGCAGGAAGCAGCTGAGCCCGCCCGGTGCCTGCGCGAGCACCAGGAAGATGTCGCACATCGGCGCCGAGGTGAACCACTTGTGTCCGGTGATGCTGTACGTCCCGAACCCGTTGGGCACTGCCGCGGTGGTGCCCGCCCGAACGTCGGAGCCGCCCTGCTTCTCCGTCATCGACATGCCGGCGGTGATGCCCGCCTTGCGGTTGGGGACCTTGAGTTCGGGATCGTAGACACGACTGCTCAGCAGCGGTTCGTAGACGGCCGACAGCTCCGGGTTGAAGCGCAGCGCTGGCACCACTGCATAGGTCATCGAGATCGGACAGATGTGACCGGGTTCCGGCGTCCACACCGACGTCTTCGCGGCCCGCACCACGTGCGCGCCGGGACGGTCGTCGGCCCACGGCGCGGCGTGCAGACCGTGACCGACCGCGACGGTCATCAGTTCGTGATAGGCGGGGTCGTACTCCACCTCGTCGACGCGATGGCCGGTCCGGTCGTGGGTGTGCAGCACCGGCCGGTTGCGGTCGGCGAGTTCGCCCCAACGCTGCGCCTGCGGACTCCCGGACAGCGCGCCCAGGGCGGCGACCTCGTCCAGGCCCCACTCGCCGCCCTCGCGGATCAGCGCCTCAGTGAGGACCGGCGAGGTCGCGGGGTTGTAATCCTGCAGCGGTGGAACTTGATTGGTGACGACGTGTGTGTCTGCCATACCCCACTGTTACATTTTTCCGACAGTCGCACAAGAGTCGTAACATCGATGTGGGTCCGCGCCAAGCCTGATGTCGGTCCGCGCCAGACATAATGTTCCGCGTGAAGCTCAATACCTCTGTAAGCGCCGCGACCCTGCACCTCGACCACTCGCCCGTGCCCGCCGATCAGTCTGTGGGTGGGGCCCCCACGACGGCCACATCCGCCATCGGCGAGTTCAGTGGCCTAGAGGTCGGCGTGTGGGAGATGACCCCCGGTGTAATGAGCGACGTGGAGGCCGACGAGGTCTTCGTCGTGCTGTCGGGATCAGCGACTGTCGAGTTCGCGGACGACAGTCCGACGCTGCACGTCGGCGTCGGCGATGTCGTCCGGCTGGGCGCTGGCGCACAGACCGTCTGGACCGTCACTGAGACCATCAGGAAGGTATATCTGTCCGTCGGGTGACGGTGGCGGTGGCGGTATCGATGTCGGTGGTGCCGCGGATTTCGAAGCCGATCTGGACCGCCACGCCTTGTAGCGGTTGATGGCGACCATCACGCCCGCGGCGAAGGCCCAGCCGAGCAGGATGTCCACCACGTAGTGCTCGGCGGTGTAGACCAGCGTGAACGCCATGATCAGCGGATAGGCCACCAGCAGCGGCCGCCACTTGCGGTTCACCCTGTGCCAGAGGAACGCGGCGATCGCGGCCGTCATACCCGCGTGCAGTGACGGAATCGCCGCCACCAGGTTCACGCTCGCCTGCCCCTGGTCGATCAGCGCACTGGCCGAGTGCAGGTTGAGCTTGCCCCAGCCACGCGCGACGATGCGTTCGATCCAGGGGTTGGCGCCGTCGTTGGTCGTCTGCATGGACCCGAGCAGGCCGCCGTCGGTCACGCCGCGCGCCGAGCGGAACATGCAGCGCGGGTCCGATGGGCCGCCCTCGACGTCACCGGATGTGCATCGTGCGGCCGCCCACGGCGGCGCGGCGGGTACCGCCGCGTAGACGATCAGCGCCGCGAAGTTCAGCAATACGAACAGGCGGACGAAGGCCTTCCACTCCTCGCGGTTGCGCAGCCACAGCACACCGGCCACCACGTACGGGAGGATGAAGAACGACATGTAGACGGTGCTGATGGCCACCTCCCACCACGGCGGATGAGGCAGCTTGAGCCGCTCCTGCAGCCACACCGTGGGCATGGTGCCGAAGAACAGCCACCGGTCCAGGTCGGCCTGCCAGTGCCACAGCGTGGGGCGTCCGATCAGGGTCGCCGCTCCCCTGCTCAGGTCGTAGGCGACGAGTACCAGCGCGAACGGCAGCCAGTCGCGGATGACGTAGAGCATTCGGCGGCCCTGTCCGATGCTGGCCGCCAGGAGGCCGGTGCTGATGTAGAGCAGCAGCAGTTCGCGGTTGAAGGCGAAGCCGTCGGTGGCGGTTCGATACACCACGACGCCCGCCCAGACGGCGATGGCCGTCCATCGAATGACTTTGAGCAGGCGCTCTCGACCGGGTTTGGGACCTTCATCTGGCGTCAAGACAATTGACGACTGGTCAATCGCAGACACGCCAGCGAGCGTAGTTCATGGGTCGGCCAGCGCAAATTAGTCGGCCGTTCATTTACCGAACCGTGTTCAAAGGCATCTCGCCGGATGCGCTCATCGATCACGTGAGGAGCCCGTCACCTGATTAAGTACGCAGGTAGGAAGCGCCGTTGAGGTCCAAGATCGCGCCCGATGCCCACTCGGCGTCCGCCGATGCGAGATAGACAATGCCCGATGCGATTTCGCGTGTGGTGCCTACCCGGGCGAACGGGCTTTGCCCGCGAATCGCGGCGCCCTGCGCGCCGTCGAGCTTGACCTGCTGCCTTTCGGTGGCGACGAAACCCGGTGCGATCGCGCTTACGGCAATGTTGTGTGGTGCCAGCGCAAGCGCCAATGACTGGCTCATGGCGTGCATCGCTGCCTTGCTCGCCGCATAGGCGGGGTGGTCCGGTTCGCCGACGAACGCTCCGCGTGAGCCCACGTTGATGATGCGCCCTCCCGATCCGTGCTCGATCATGTGACGCGCCGCCGCCCACGTCACGTTCGCTGTGCCCAGCAGGTTGACGTCGACCATGCCGGTCCAGGCTGCGCACCACCGCTCGAAGTCGACCTCGGCAATCCGGTGCGCGTTCTCGACGGTTGGAGCGATGCCGGCGTTGTTGATCAGCACGTCAACTCTGCCCAGCGCGGCGATTGCGTCGGCCACGATCTGGCGCGCCTGCAGGGGATCTGCGAGGTCGCCGGCGACGACCGCGTGACCGTCACCGGGAAGTTGCGCCGCGGTGCGCTCGGCGCCTGCGCGGCTGGCCGAGTAGTGGACCGCGACGCGATCGCCCAGTTCGGCGAACGCCTGCGCCACCTCGCGTCCGATTCCGCGCGACGCTCCGGTCACCAAAACACATCTCATACGGAACCCCGCTTGCTAGAGGTCGTCGGGATGCAGCACGGCGTGCAGGAACGTCGCCGTACGGGCCTGGGTGGGTTGAGAGAAGATCTGGTCGGGCGGTCCCGATTCAATGATGACGCCCTTGTCCATGACGATGATGCGGTCGGCGACACGCTGCGCGAATCGCATTTCGTGGGTGACGATGACCATCGTCATGCCCTGCTCGGCGAGATCGCGCATCACCTTGAGGACCTCTCCGACCAGTTCGGGGTCAAGAGCCGACGTCGCCTCGTCGAACAGCATCGCCTTCGGCTGCATGGCCAACGCCCTAGCGATGGCCACCCTCTGCTGTTGGCCGCCGGACAGCTGGTGGGGGTAGTTGTCCGCCCGGTCGGCAAGACCCATCTGCGCGAGCAGCGCGCGAGCTACCGACTCGGACTCTTCCGCCGTGACCTTGTTCACCGAACGCGGCGCACACATCACGTTCCCGAGCGCCGAGAGGTGGGGGAACAGATTGAATCGCTGGAACACCATGCCCAATTCACGACGAGCGTCGCGGATTCGTCGTCGATCCAACTTCTCGAGCTCGCCACCGCTGGCACGCTGCAAGCAGATTCCGTCAACGACGATCTCGCCTTCGTCGATGGTCTCCAGCGCGTTGAGCGTGCGAACCAGGGTCGTCTTGCCCGAGCCGCTGGGCCCGATGATCGCCACCACCTCACCACGGGCGATCTCCAGTGTCACGCCGCGGAGCACCTCGATGTCACCGAACCGCTTGTGCAGGTTCCGTGCCGAGATGAGCGGCGCTTCCTCGGCTTTGGTCATGACGCTCCTGATTTCATCGGATTCTGATTGCATCTGAGGTCTGCCCTTCCTTGGCGCCTTCTGCATGGATAGTCGATGTGTCCGCCAGGACCGCTAGCCGGCGCTGGCGGCCAGTGCAGGGTCGCGCGGGCGCTTACGCCGAGGCGGAACGCGAGTCGTCAGGTCGAGCCGTCGCTCTAGTCGAAGTACCGCGCGACTCGTCGGGTAACTCAATGCGAGATAGAGCAGGCCGATAACCAAGTACACCTGCATGTATTTGAACGTCTCGGATCCGATCACCTGGCCGGTGAACAACAACTCGGACACCGAGACCGTCGACGCCAGAGCACTGTCCTTGAAGAGCGCGATCGCGTAGTTGCCCGTCGGGGGGATCGCCGAGCGGAATGCCTGAGGCAGGATCGTGTGCCGCATCATTCCGGTCCACGTCATCGCGAGTGCCTCGGATGCCTCCCATTGACCCTTGTCCACTCCCAGGATCGCGCCGCGAAAGACCTCACTGAGATAGGCACTGGTGTTGAGGCCCAAGCCCAGGATTGCGGCGACCAACGGCGACAGACGAAGCCCCGCCGACGGAAGCGCGAAGTACGCGAAGAACAGCTGAAGGATCAGCGGCGTGCCGCGCAGGATCTCGACATAGATCGTCGCCGGGACGTAGAGCAGTCGTCGACGTGGCGACAGCCGCAGCACCGCCACCACCAGGCCCAGGACGACAGCCAACACGAATGCGCCGAAGGTGATCTGCACGGTGAACACCAACCCGTGCATCATGCGGGGCAACCACTCGCTGAGTTCCTCGACTGTGGGCATCAGCGCGACCCGTTGACCGTCTGGCTCGCCGTGGCGGCTCGCTGCGCACCGCGGCGCTCTGCCACGTGGCCCATGAACTCGACGATCAACTGCGTCGCGAGGAACGCCGTCGACTTGTTGGGGTTGTCCAACATCGGATTGAGTTCGACGATGTCGAGTCCACAAACATCGTAATTGTCCGCAAGCCCACACATGGCGTCTCGAAGCTCGTCATAGAGCAGCCCGGAGGGTTCGGGCGTGCCCACTCCTGGAGCCAAGGTCATGTCCAGGACGTCGACGTCGACGCTGAGGTACACAGGCAGATCCGGCTGCAGGGTGGGGAAGAGACGGTCGTTACCGCCCGCCTGAAACTGCTTGGTGGTGAGGACGAAGTTGCCGTCGCGGACGGAGTCCAGGTAGTCCTCTTGCACGGAACGGTAGCTGCGGATACCGACCTGGGTCAGGCTGCGCACGTTCGCCAGCTCCTTGACCTTCCGGATTGGGTTGCCGTGCGCGTGCTGCACCGCATGCGTGTACGGCTGGTAGTCCAGGTGTGCGTCGAAGTGCACCACCTGAAAGTCGTGGTCGAAGGCACGCGCCACGGAGAACGTCGCCGCGTGGTCGCCGCCACCGATGATCGGTAGTGCCCCCGCCGCGATGATCTGACGCACCGTCTCGGTGCCCTTGTCCCATGTCAGATCCGGCTGGGTGTAGATGATGTCCACATCACCGCAGTCGACGATGCGATTCTGTTCCATCTCGCGCTGCAGGTACCGCTTGCCCTCGTCGATATCCCAGAAGCCGGCGGCCGCCCCGGTATTACAGGAGACGAAACGCAGCGACATCTCGCGGATGCTGCGCGGGCCGAATCGAGAACCTGGATACCACCCGGTGCCCTCATCGCTGGGGAAGCCCAGAAACGCGAAGTCGGCATCGAGATTGGCGAGGTCGGTGACGATCGGTGACCGCAAGAACACCGGAATGCCCGTGAATGCGAGGTCCAGCCGTTCCGGCGATGTGCGTGGTGAGTCCATGGGGTCGCTCCTCAGCTCTTCAGATATGGATGTGTTGGTAGATCGATCAGCAGCGTGTGAGTGCTCACTTCGGCAGGAACTGCTCAGCCGGCGTCAGACCCCACTGCTCGAGAATCTTGCCGACTGTGCCGTCCGCCAGCATCTCGTCATAGATCGGATTGAATGCCTCGGTAAATGTCTGATCGGACTTGTTGACCGCAAGCGCGTTCTGGCTCTGCGCCAATGACGGCGACACATATCCGGCCGCCAATTGCGCGCCGAGTGCCGGGTTTTGGTTCAGCGCATACGCCGCCATGGAGGCATCGATCAATGCGCCGTCGACACGGCCGGCCGCGACGTCCTGGATCACTTCGAAGATGGTGGAGTAGACCTTCACCTCAATCGACTCCCCGTCCGGACAACGAGCGCTTGCGTTCTTGAGGTCCTCAGCCCACGTGGTGCCCTTGTAGGTCGCTCCCACGCGCCCGCACAGATCCGCCACGGTCTCGAGCCCGTCAGGATTGCCCTTGCGCACAACCAGTCCCTCGGGATTCACGAAGATCGTGCGCGTGAAGTTGACCTGCTTGGCGCGCTCCTCGGTGGCGAAGATCGCGTCCCCAATCATGTCGATGCGATTGCTGGTGACCGACGGGATGAGGCTGTCGAACGGCATTGCCGTCGACTTCAACGTCGCCTCTATCCCGGCCCGCTTGAGAAACTCGCGCAGGATGTCGGGCACGACGCCGGTTGCCTCACCTGAGTCCGACACCGTCGACCACGGCGCATCGTTGGACGTGCCGATCGTCAACTCCTTCCGCTCCTTGATCGTCCCCATGACGTCGTCGGGCGCTCCTCCTCCAGAACCCGACGAGCACGCCGTGGCGGCAAGTACGCCAATCACGGTCAGGCACACGGGCAGGAGACGACCTCTTCTAGGCAGTTCGAACACGGCGGGCTTCCTCTCTGTGGGACACGAACATCAGCCGGGACGGTAATCACACGTCGAGCCGTGCGATTTCGTCCCGCCGCGATTGGCAGGACCCGTTACGGTGACTAGACACCAGATCTTGCAGCATCGTACGATGTGATGCAAGACATGGCAGCGGACGAATGTGGTGCGACTCGCACGGAGTCGGCGGGCCAACAGTTGACGATCGGAGGAAATCATGACGGCAACCAGGGTGATCTCGCTCAATACGGACATCGGCGAGGGATTCGGGCCGTGGCAGATCGCCGACGACTCAGCGCTTCTGCGGGTCGTCACCGACGCGAACCTGGCCTGCGGGTTCCACGCGTCTGACCCCGACATCATGCGCCGAACTTGCGATGTGGCCGCCGAGCGAGGGATCACCGTGGGAGCCCAGGTCGGCTATCACGATCTCCGCGGCTTCGGCCGCCGCTTCATAGAAGTCGATCCGACCAGCATCACCAATGACGTTCTGTACCAACTGGGTGCGCTGAGCGCCTTCGTGACTGCCGCAGGCAGCAGGATCGGCTATCTGAAGATCCACGGCGCGCTTTATCACGCCGCCGTGGCCCGCGCCGACTACGCGGACGCCGTGATTCGTGCGATCGCCCTCTACGACCTGGACCTGCCGATGATGTGCCAGCCGGGCACTTCATTGTTCGCGGCAGCCAAATCGGTGGGCCTGCGCACGATCGCCGAGGGCTACATCGACCGCGCCTACACGGCAGAGGGCCTCCTGGTACCTCGCGACGTGGCGGGTTCGGTCGTGACCGATCGAGACGAATGTGTCAGGAGGGCACTGCAACTCGCGCTCGAGAATCGCATCGAGGCGATCGACGGGACGGTGATCGATGTGACTGCCGACTCGTTGTGCATCCACTCCGACTCCGCCGGGGCGCCGGAACTTGCGCGCGCCGTGCGCGATGCGCTGGAGGGAGCCGGGGTCGTCGTCGAAGCGCTCGGCCACCCATCCCGTGCCGGTGCCTAGCCCCCAGGTACACGGCGCCACAACCGCTTCAAGAGCTGAGCACCTTCGCGTGCGCGCCGTGGGCGACATCGGCATCCTTGTCGAAGCCGATTCCACCAACACCGTTCGATCCCTTGCGAAGTGGGTCAACGAGCATCGGCTGCGGCCTGATCTACGGGACGTGATACCTGCGGTGACGACACTCTTCATCACAGGCGGATCATCCACCTTGCGCGCCATCCGAGCAGACCTCGACTCGTTCGACGCATCCCAGTTCATTGCGCTTCCGCAGCCCAGCAGGCGCGTGGTCGTCGACGTACGTTACGACGGTCCAGACCTGGCCGGGGTCGCCAGCCGCGTTGGGCTCACGTGTCGTGAGGTCATCGAGATCCACACGGGCAGCGAATACGTCGTGGAGTTCTTCGGATTCGCTCCCGGACAGGCCTTCTTCGGGGGATTGCCCCCGCGCCTGCAGCTACCGCGCCGAAGCACGCCCCGCACACACGTGCCAGCCGGAGCCCTCGCCATCGCCAACGGCTTCACCGTCATTTACCCGCAGAACTCACCGGGAGGGTGGAATCTGATCGGCACGAGGGTGTCGGACCCGCTGTGGGACATCGGCCGCACTCCCCCGAACCGCCTGGACGTGGGAGACATCGTCCAGTTTCGCCAATGCCGGTGATCGAGGTTGTCCGCGCGGGGATGCAGGCGACGATCCAAGATCTTGGGCGCACCGGATTCGGTCACCTCGGCGTACCGGAGGCGGGCGCCATGGATCCCACGAGCCTGCGCCTGGCTAATCGGCTCGTCGGCAATGACGAACACGCCGCCGCGATCGAGTTCCTCCTGGGCGGCTTCGCAATTCGGTTTCACTGCCAACGGGCATTCGCGGTCTGCGGCGCCCCGCTTGAACTACACCTCAACGACATCCCGGTGGCGTCGGGACAGTGGCAACTCGCCAGGGCGGGCGATCTACTCGTCGCGGGACGCGCCGCGTACGGCTTGAGAAGCTATCTCGCGGTCGCTGGCGGCATTGGCGTACCCGCTGTCCTCGGCAGTCGGTCGACGGACACGCTGTCCGGCTTGGGTCCCGACCCCCTCAAACCCGGCGACCTCGTTCCCGTCGACACACCGAGCCGGTGCGCTCCGCTGGTGAACGCGGTGGACTTCACGGTGTCTAGTCCGGTCGCCGAAGTGCCGATCCGTTTCCGATGGGGACCTCGTGAGGACCGATTCACCGAAGGTGCCAGGCGGACACTGGTCGACAGCGTCTTCACGATCAGCAGCGAGGTGGACCGAATTGCCGCTCGTCTCATCGGTCCAACACTCGAGTTCGCCATCACCGAGGACCTGGCAACGGAGGGATTGGCGCTGGGCTCCATTCAGGTTCCCCCGTCCGGCCAGCCCATCATCCACCTGGCCAATCACCCACCCACAGGCGGCTATCCAGTCGTCGGCGTAGTCGCCACCGAGGACGTCGTGCGACTCGCACAGTTGCCGCCCGGCACCCGGATACGCCTGTCACCCCTACCGTCAACGATGTCCGCCAACTAGGAGCCAATGCAATGACACGTCCATCGCACCACCTCGCCACTCAACCGCGAGTCGACGGCACACAGACCGGCACCGCCCGCGTGAAGCGCGGTATGGCCGAGATGCTCAAGGGTGGGGTCATCATGGACGTCGTCACCCCGGAGCAGGCTCGTATCGCCGAGGGCGCAGGTGCGGTCGCGGTCATGGCGCTCGAGCGTGTGCCCGCCGATATTCGAGCCCAGGGTGGCGTATCGCGGATGAGCGATCCGGACATGATCTCCGGCATCATCGCCGCGGTCACCATCCCTGTGATGGCCAAGGCCCGCATCGGTCACTTCGTGGAGGCGCAGATCCTGGCCAGCCTCGGCGTGGACTACGTCGACGAGTCCGAGGTGCTCACCCCGGCCGACTACGCCAACCACATCGACAAGTGGAAGTTCACGGTTCCCTTCGTGTGTGGCGCGACCAACCTGGGCGAGGCGCTGCGCCGCATCACCGAGGGGGCGGCGATGATCCGCTCCAAGGGTGAGGCCGGCACCGGCGACGTCTCCAACGCGACCACCCACATGCGCACGATCCTCGGCGAGATCCGCAGGCTCAGCTCCCTGTCGACCGACGAGTTGTTCGTCGCCGCAAAGGAACTGCAGGCACCGTATGACCTGGTGGTCGAGGTGGCTCGCGCCGGCAAGCTGCCCGTCACGATGTTCACCGCCGGCGGCATCGCCACCCCGGCCGATGCCGCGATGATGATGCAGCTCGGCGCCGAGGGTGTCTTCGTCGGCTCGGGCATCTTCAAGTCCGGTGACCCCGCCGCCCGCGCCGCGGCAATCGTGAAGGCCACCACCTTCTACGACGACGCCGACGTCCTGTCCAAGGTGTCGCGCGGGCTGGGTGAGGCCATGGTCGGCATCAACGTCGAGGACATCGCCCAACCACACCGGCTCGCCGCACGCGGCTGGTGAGTGTGCGTACGGCGGTGGCGATCAACAGAAGTCTCAGCTCGGCTGGGCGTGGCCGCACACGGCACTGATCTCGATGTCGAACCCCGGCAGATCGGACTGCACGATAGCGCGAGCCGGAAACGGTTCGACGACGAATTCCCGCCAAACGGCGTCGAATTCAAATCGCCGCTCAGGATCCCGCAGATACACAGTGACGCTCAACGCATGTGCCAGCGAGGTCCCTGCCGCAGTGGCCACCGCTTCCACATTGCGCAGCGCCTGCCGGGCCTGCTCCTCGAACGACTGGCCGCTCACGTGGACACCATCGGCGGTGCGGGGCGTCTGGCCCGCGAGCCACACCACCCCGTTGTGCCGAATCGCCTGGCTGTACGACCCCGCCGGCGGCGGTGCGTCACTGGTCCGGATCGGTTCACGCTCGGTCACGGTCGGCACTCCGCTTCTGCTGGAACTGCTCGGTCAAACGCTCCTCGAATCCCGGTTCCGCGTCGGTACGCAGCTCGACCAGCCTCACCACGAGCGCGTTGAGCAGCGCCGTCGCCGCAACCGTGGAATTGAAGAACGTGACGCTGTCATGACGAACCGTCAGCGTGTGGAGGTGACGGGCGATGGGCAGCGGGGCCAGGGCACTGTCGGTGACGACGACCGTCTGCGCGCCAACCTCGACCGCTCGTTCGATGGTGGCGATGGTGCGGTGGTCGTAGACCGGAAATGTGAAGGCCAGCAGTGCATCTCCGGGTGCGATCAACGCGACGTCGTCCACGTGCGTACCACCAACACCGTCGATGAGACGGACAGAGCGGTGGATCTGGCGGATGTGAAACTCGGCGAGGAAGGCAAGCGCGAACGACGTGCGGAAGCCGCACACATGAATGCGCTGCGCCTTGATGAGCGCGTCGGCCGCGCTGGCGAGCCGCCCCAGATCGAGCGAGGCCACGGTCTGCTGCAGTGCAGACATGTCGCCGCGAAGCGAATCGGCTGCCTTACCGTCGATTTGACCATGCACGTCGGGATGCGCATCGTCCTCGCGGGACTCCCACGCTCGCCGGATGGCAGCCTGCATATCCGGGAAACCGCGGTAACCCATCTTGACAGCGAACCTCACCACCGTCGACTCGCTGACCTCCAGCTCCTCGGCGATCCGCAGGGCCGACAGGGTACCGGCGTTCTGCGAGCTGGTCAGGCAGTAACGCGCCACCTTCTGCTGACTCACGCTGAGCTGGTTCTTCTTTCGCCGAATTCGCTCGGGAAGCGACTCGTTGTCTGCCATCCACATCATCCTTCGTCCAGCGGTCCGACGCCGTCGCGACCGGCGCCGACCACTTCCAATAATTCAGAGCATCGCCTACTTGCATCATATCACCAGAAGATGCAAGATCTTGGATCATGAATGACGTTCGACGCGCTCACGCTCGCGTCCCGATCGTAGGAGTGTTCGACGCGGGGATGGGCGGTTTACCCCTCGCGGCGGCCATCAGACGTAAACGAGCAGACGTCGGGATCGTGTACCTCGCTGACTCGGCACGCCGCCCGTACGGACCGCAACCACAGCACGCGATCAAGAACTACATGGCCGAGGTTGCCGCCTTCTTCGAGGACACCGACTGCGACGCGTGGGTTGTCGCGTGCAACACCGCCAGCGTCGCTGTGCGCGACCTTCCCGCGGGCCGCACCGCTCGCATCGACATGGTTCAGGCTGTCCAACGCGCCGCCGCGGACGTTGGTGACGCACGAATCGGCCTGCTCGCCACGGCGAGCACCGTCGCGAGTGGGGTCATGGTCGAGGCTCTGCCCAACCACGACGTCGTGCAGATAGCCACCGAGCAGCTGCTGCGCCTTGCTGAGGTCGGCTCATCCGATCACGACGTGATCCGTCGCCTCACCGTTGACGCGATCGCGCAGTTGCACGAATCCGATTGCCAAACCGCGATTCTCGCCTGCACTGACTTCACGGCGGTCCTTCCGGTCATGAGAGAGGTCGCGGGAACGGTGACGCTCATCGATCCCCTCGAGGCGGCCGTGGAGCTGACCTTGAAGACCATCCCCGAACCAACATCGATGCCGCTCAACGGCGACCGCGGAGCTGCCGACCGGCTCCTGTTGACCGGACCACACCCCGTCGACGTCCGCCAGCACGCGCTCACCGCGCTCGGACTCGAGCTGCCCCACCCACAGATCGTCACCCTGCCCACGCCAACAACAGGAGGAACTACGTGACCACACCGCATTTCGAACCCGCGAGCCGGATTCAACGGCTTCAACTCCCCGAACGCGCACAGACACACGGTCGGGCCCTTCGCGAGTTGGAGCGCGAACTGGAGGCGACACCGGCCGGTGAGCCGTTCCTCGACATCACCTATGCGGACACCCATCGGTTCCCCCCGCCGGACTGGGCGCTGCAGGCGTTTTCGGCGGCCGCGTCGGGCGAGGGTATGACCTACACGCCGTATCGCGGCGATCCGGGTGTCCTTGCCCAGGTCGCCGAGAATGTCACCCAGCTGCTGGGGACACCCGTCGACCCGAGCCGCGAGCTCATGGTCACTCCCGGCACACAGGCAGGCCTCTACACCGCGATGGCGGCCTTGATCGAGCCCGGCGACCGCGTTGTCGTGCCGGACCCCGACTACCTGACCAGCGCACGCTCGGTTCGCTACTTCGGTGGTGAGGTGGATTCGGTGCCGCTGCTCTGGGAGGGTGACGAACCTCATCTCGATCTCGAAGCGCTGAGGAACGCGCTGGCCAAGAACCCGAAACTGGTGATGTTCTCCCACCCGAACAACCCGACAGGTGCGGTGTTCAGCAAGGCTCACATCGCCGAGATCGCAGCGCTGCTGCGCGACTCCAGCGCCTTTGCCATCGTCGATGAGCTCTATTGCCGCCTGGTGTACGACGGCCGCGAGTTCGCACACCTCGCCGCCGAACCCGGGATGCGGGATCGCGTCATAACCACACTGGGTCCGAGCAAGACCGAGAGCCTCAGCGGGTACCGCATCGGCGCCACCGTCGGCCCCGCCGACATCCTCACCAGCATGGAAGATGTCATGGGAATTGCCGCGTTGCGATGCCCGGCGTATGCCCAGCATCTGTTGCCGCGCTGGATCCGCGACGACGGGCCCTACGTCGCGCAGCGGATCACCGAGTACCAATCACTACGAGACACCACCACCTCGACGCTTAACGCACTACCCGGCGTCTCAGTGGAGCCATGTGGGGGCTCTGCGTACCTGTTCGTCAATACGTCCGGCATCGCCGCATCCGACCAGGACATCGCCCTGGCGCTCAAGTCTCGTGCCGGCCTGGTGGTCAACCCCGGATACCAATTCGGCGCGTTGGGCGCGCACCACTTCCGAATCTGTGTGGCGCAGGACGAGACCGCATGGAAGGACGCGCTCGAGAGGATGGCGTCAGTCCTCTCGGAGTTCCCCCTCCGCTGACCCCGTCCACGGTGTGAGTGGGCATGCCTGTCTGAGGCAGGCATGCCCACTCACACCGCACCCAGCAGTAAGGCAACGTCATGCCGCATTCGGATCACGATTCGATCCCCCGCTTCCACCTGGCCGTGGCAGTCGACGATCTGACAGCCGCGCGTGGCTTCTACGGCGACACTCTCGGCTTGCACGAAGGCCGCAGTTCGCAGCACTGGATCGACTGGAACATGTACGGCCATCAGGTCGTCACACATCTCTCACCGCGAAACACCGAACCCGCCGAGAGCTCCGTCGACGGACACAACGTGCCCATCCCGCACTTCGGAGTCATCCTGTCGATCAGCGACTTCCACGCCCTCACCGGGCGCCTTCGTGCACACGGCGTTCAGTTCGTTCGTGAACCCCATGTGCGATTCCCGGGCGAAGCGGGAGAACAGTGGACGATGTTCCTACGAGATCCCGCTGACAACGCCCTCGAATTCAAGGCCTTCGCCGACGACACCCAGGTCTTCACCTAGGCAGTGCGCGCAGAGCCAACACGCCGGATCAGCCGAGGTTCTCCCGAAGGAACGCGATGTCGTCCTTGCGGCCCTCATCTGAGGTCTCGCAGATGACCGGTGCGTCGGCCGTCTTGACGACCGCGACCAGCAGCTGCGGGTCGATCTGGCCGGTGCCGAAGTTCGCGTGCCGGTCCGCGCCGGACCCCGCGGCGTCGCGGGAGTCGTTGCAGTGGACCAGGTCGATGCGCCCGGTGATGGACTTGATGCGCTCCACGGCGTCGATGAGCGCCTCACCTGCGGCCCAGGCGTGGCATGTGTCGAGGCAGAAGCCGATGCCCATATCGCCGATGCGCTCCCACAGTCGCGCGATGGTGTCGAAGTGCCGCGCCATCGCGTGGTCGCCCCCGGCCGTGTTCTCGAGGTAGACCGGGACGTCGGTCTTGAGGCTGTCGAGCGCCTTGACCCACCGCTCGAAGCCGGCCTCCATGTCCTTGTCGTCGGCGTGCCCGCCGTGCACGATCACGGCCGTGGCCCCGACCTCGGACGCCGCGTCGCACGTGTCCTGCAGGATCTTGCGCGACGGGATCCGGACCCGGTTGTTGGCCGACGCCACATTGATGAGGTACGGCGCGTGCACGTAGAGCGGGACCGTCGAAGCCTTCAGCGCCGCTGCGTCCTCACGCGGTTTGGGCTTCTTCCAGCTCTGCGGGTCACCGAGGAAGAACTGCACGACCTCTGCATCCTCAGCCGCGGCAGCGGACAACGGGTCATCACCGTGGACATGTGAGCCAATCAGCACGGAACCCAGTCTAGGTCGGCCGTCCGACACCCTCCAGACCTCAGCGAACCGTGGCCGATCACGTAGCCCCCACATCCCAGAACCCGCGCTCTAGCATGGGCAATGCCTTGTGGTGGTTCGAAACTCACAGCTCACCCGTAGATCACCACCCATCGGCGCACCAGACTCCGTGCCATCCCGCCGCCCACTGCGGACCGCACCATCGAGTGAACGATGTGCCGCCCTATGTCGTGTTAGTCATTGAGAAGGAGTGAGCCCATGAGCGTCATCGCCAGTGTCCGCGGAGAACTACCACCGCACCGCTACACCCAGGCCGAGGTCACCGAGGCCCTGCTCGCGCTTCCCGGCTATGCCGAACACGAGGACGCCATCCGCCAGCTCCACAAGAGCGCGAAGGTCGACAGCAGGCACATGGTGCTGCCGCTGGAGGACTACGCCGGGCTCAATGACTTCGGCCGCGCCAACGACATCTTCATCGAGCACGCCGTGGAACTGGGGTGTGCGGCGATAACCGGTGCGCTCGCCGAGGCCGGCCTCGAGCCCGCCGACGTGGACGTCATCTTCACGACCACCGTGACCGGCGTCGCCGTCCCGCCCCTGGACGCCCGCATCGCCGGTCGGATCGGGCTGCGACCCGACGTCCGACGGGTACCGATGTTCGGCTTGGGCTGCGTCGCCGGGGCAGCCGGGATTGCACGCGTCAACGACTACCTGCGCGGTGCGCCCGACGACGTCGCCGTCCTGCTCGCCGTGGAACTGTGTTCGCTGGTGCCCAAGAGCGACCCGACCATCGCCACCGTGGTCGGCAGCAGCCTGTTCGGCGACGGCGCCGCCGCGGTGGTCGTCGTCGGCGATCGACGCGCCGGACAGATCGGGGCCAGCGGACCGGAGGTGCTCGACTCCCGCAGCCAGCTCTACCCCGACTCGCTGCGCACGATGGGCTGGGACATCGACTCGAGCGGCTTCCGCCTGGTGCTGTCCCCCGACGTGCCCAAGGTCGTCGAACGCTATCTCGGTGACGGCGTCACGAGTTTCCTCTCCGACCACGACCTGACCATCGCCGATATCGGCGCGTGGGTGAGTCACCCGGGCGGCCCCAAGGTCATCGAGGCGATCACCGCCACGCTCGGCCTGCCCGACGATGCGCTCGAACTCACGTGGCGATCACTGGCCGAGGTCGGCAACCTGTCCTCGGCATCGGTGCTGCACGTGCTGCGGGACACCATCGCCAAGCGCCCGCCCGCGGGCAGCCCCGGCATGCTGATGGCGATGGGCCCGGGGTTCTGCTCCGAACTCGTGCTGCTGCGTTGGAACTGACGGGAACCCGCAGATGATCTGGTACACGCTGCTGATCGCCGCCGTCGCCCTCGAACGCGTCGCGGAACTGATTGTCTCCAACCGAAACTGGGCATGGTCACAGGCCCGCGGCGGCATCGAGTTCGGCAAGGGGCACTACCCCGTGATGGTGGTACTGCACACCGGCCTGCTCGCGGCATGCCTGCTGGAGCCGATCCTGCTGCACCGCCCGTTCATCCCCGCACTGGGGTGGTCGATGCTGGCGGTCGTCATCGCCACTCAGGCCCTGCGCTGGTGGTGCATCACCACGCTCGGCCCGCAGTGGAACACCCGGGTCATCGTCGTACCCGGCGCGGCACGGGTGACCGGTGGCCCGTACCGCTGGATCCCGCACCCGAACTACGTGGTGGTTGTCGCCGAGGGCATCGCCCTGCCGCTCGTCCACACCGGGTGGCTCACCGCCATCGTCTTCACGGTCCTCAACGCGATGCTGCTGAGAACACGACTGAAGATCGAGAACGCCGCGCTGGCGAGCCTGACATGATCGACCTGCTGGTGGCCGGCGGCGGTCCCGCGGGACTTGCGACCGCGCTGTACGGCGCACAGGCGGGCCTCGAAGTCGCCGTCGTCGAACGCCGAACCGGGGTGCTCGACAAGGCGTGTGGCGAGGGAATGATGCCGCACACGCTGAGCCATCTCGATCACTTCGGCATCGCAGTCACGGGTCGCCCGCTGCGCGGGATCAGCTACATCGCCGGCGAGCGACGCGTCGACGCCACCTTCCGTGCGGGCGCCGGCCGGGGGGTACGCCGGACAGTTCTACACGCCGCGCTGTGGCAGGCCGCCGAGGCCGCCGGGGTGAAACTCGTCCACGGCGAGTTCGGCGAGATCACCCAGGACGCGGAGTCGGTGTGCGCTGGCGGGTTTCGTGCCCGGTATCTGGCGGCGGCGGACGGACTGCACTCCCCTATCCGCACGTCGCTGGGACTGTCGCGACCGAGCCGAGGTCCCCGGCGGTGGGGCATCCGCAGGCACATCGAGATCGCACCGTGGACCGACTCCGTTGAGGTGCACTGGGCGCCGGGCGCCGAGGCCTACGTGACTCCGGTGGCGCACGACTGCGTGGGCATCGCGATCCTGTCCGCCAGCAGGGGCGGATTCGACCGGCACTTCGAGGAGTTCACCGAGCTGCGCGACCGCGTGCACGGTCACGGGCACGGCCAGGACCGGGCCGCGGGCCCTCTTCGGCAGAACGCCAGCAGTCGGGTGGCCGGGCGGGTCCTGCTCGTCGGGGACGCCGCCGGCTACATCGATGCACTCACCGGTGAGGGTATGGGGTTGGCCTTCAGCGCGGCGCAGGCACTGGTCAATTGCGTTGTGCAGGAACGACCCGAGACCTACGACCGGCAGTGGCGCCGGCTCACCCGCAGGTACCGCTTGTTGACCGCGGGCCTGGTCGCCGCGGGCAGCCACGCACCGGTGCGATCGCGGATCGTCCCGGCCGCCACCGCTCTGCCGCGCGTCTTCGCCGCGGCAGTCAACCAACTGGCGTACTGATCCGCGCGAGCCCCGGCCGTTTGTGAATCTCACGACGCTGCATGCCGGATTTCGTCGTGAGGTTCACATTCGAGATACGAGAAAGGGCCCCGGAACGAATCCCGGGGCCCTTCTCGTCTTGACTAGCGGTAGTCGCTGAAACCGTAGTCGTCCAGCGGCACAGCCTGACCGGAGCTCTGGCCGAAGTCCGGGCTGTAGTACTGATCCTCGTAGGACGGGATCGTGTACGCCGCGGCGCGGGCCTCCTCGGTCGGTGCAACCTGGATGTCGCGGTAGCGGGCGATACCCGTACCGGCCGGGATCAACTTACCGATGATCACGTTCTCCTTCAGACCCTGCAGCTTGTCGCTGCGGCAGTTGATCGCCGCATCGGTCAGCACGCGAGTGGTCTCCTGGAACGACGCCGCCGACAGCCACGAGTCCGTGGCCAGCGATGCCTTCGTGATACCCATCAGCACCGGACGTCCGGCGGCGGGCTCGCCACCTTCGGCGACGACGCGACGGTTCTCCGACTCGAACTCGGCACGCTCAGTGAGCGAGCCGGGCAGGAACTCCGTGCTGCCCGAGTCGATGATCGTCACGCGACGCAGCATCTGCCGCACGATGACCTCGATGTGCTTGTCGTGGATCGACACACCCTGGGCGCGGTAGACCTCCTGCACCTCGTTGACGAGGTGCATCTGGACGCTCCGCTGACCCTGCACGCGAAGAACCTCGTGCGGGTTGGCCGAACCCTCCATCAGCTGCTGGCCGACCTCGACGTGGTCACCGTCGGCCAGGAGCCGCTCGGAACCGTCGTCGTGCTTGAACACCTTCAGCCGCTGGCGACGAGAGATCTTGTCGTAGACCACTTCTTCGCTACCGTCATCCGGCACGATCGTGACCTTGTAGAACTTCTCGGTCTCCTCGAGACGGATCCGTCCGGAGACATCCGCGATCGGCGCATTGTTGCGCGGCACGCGAGCCTCGAACAGTTCCTGCACGCGGGGCAGACCACCGACGATGTCGGCACCGCCGGTGACACCACCCTGGTGGAAGGTACGCATGGTCAGCTGCGTGCCGGGCTCACCGATGGACTGCGCGGCGACGATGCCCACGGCCTCACCGATGTCGACGAGCTTGCCGGTGGCCATCGAGCGGCCGTAGCAGAGCGCGCAGACGCCGTTGCCGCTGGCACACGTCAGCACCGAACGGACCCGAACCTGCGAGATGCCGGCGGCGAGCAATGCGTCGATCGCCGGGTCACCCAGATCGTGGCCACGCTCGACTACGACGTTGCCCTTCTCATCGACCGCGTCGCTGGCCAAGGTGCGGGCGAACGCCGCGGTCTCGACGTGCGGATCGCGGATCAGCGTGCCATCGGGACCGGCCTCGGCCAGCACGACAGCAATACCGCGCTCGGTATCGCAATCGTGCTCGCGGACGATGACGTCCTGGCTGACGTCCACCAGACGACGGGTCAGGTAACCCGAGTCAGCGGTACGAAGAGCCGTGTCCGCCAGGCCCTTACGAGCGCCGTGCGTGTTGATGAAGTACTCCAGAACCGTCAGGCCCTCGCGGAACGAGGACTTGATCGGGCGCGGGATGAACTCACCCTTCGGGTTGGTCACCAGACCCTTCATGCCCGCGAGCGTGCGGGTCTGGGTCAGGTTGCCCGTGGCGCCGGACTTCACGATCGTGATGATCGGGTTGTCCACCGGGTAGTAGGCCTCGAGCGCGTCGCCGACCTCTTCGGTCGCCTTCTGCCAGACCTTGACCAGTTCGCCGTTGCGCTCCTCCTTGTTGAGGGCGCCGCGCTGGTACTGCTTCTCGATGTGCTCGGCTTCTTGCTCGTGACGCTCGAGGATGCCTTCCTTCTCCGGCGGCACCAGAACGTCGGCCATAGACACCGTGACACCCGAACGGGTGGCCCAGTGGAAACCGGCGTCCTTGAGCTTGTCGACGGTCTGCGCCACCACGATCATCGGGTAGCGCTCGGCCAGGTCGTTGATGATCCTGGCCTGGACCTTCTTGTGCATCTGCTCATCGATGAACGGGTAGCCGCGGGGCAGCAGCTCGTTGAAGAGCACCCGGCCCAGCGTGGTCTCCGCCGTCCAGGCGTCGCCCTGCTTCCAACCATCCGGGAACAATTCGGCCTCACGGTCGGCCGGCGGACGCAAGTGCGTCAGCCGAACCTTGATCCGAGCCCGAACCGACAGCGCGCGCAGATCGACGGCCATCTGGGCCTCTGCGGCAGAGCTGTACACACCCGTCTCCGGCTGATCCTTGGCGGCGGGCGTGTATTCGCCCGTGTCGCCAGCGATCTCGGTGGTCAGGAAGTACAGGCCGGTCACCATGTCCAGACGCGGCATGGCCAACGGCTTGCCGGACGCCGGGGACAGGATGTTGTTGCTCGACAGCATCAGGATGCGAGCCTCGGCCTGCGCCTCCGCGGACAGCGGAAGGTGCACGGCCATCTGGTCACCGTCGAAGTCGGCGTTGAACGCCTCACAGACGAGCGGGTGCAGCTGAATTGCCTTGCCCTCGACCAGCTGCGGCTCGAATGCCTGGATGCCCAGGCGGTGCAGCGTTGGTGCGCGGTTCAGCAGCACGGGGTGCTCGGCGATGACCTCTTCGAGGACGTCCCACACCTGCGGGCGCTGACGCTCCACCATGCGCTTGGCGCTCTTGATGTTCTGCGCGTGGTTCAGGTCGACCAGACGCTTCATCACGAACGGCTTGAACAGCTCGAGTGCCATCAGCTTCGGCAGACCGCACTGGTGCAGCTTGAGCTGCGGGCCGACCACGATGACCGAACGGCCCGAGTAGTCGACGCGCTTGCCGAGCAGGTTCTGACGGAACCGACCCTGCTTGCCCTTGAGCAGATCCGAGAGCGACTTGAGCGGACGGTTGCCCGGCCCGGTGACGGGCCGGCCACGACGGCCGTTGTCGAACAGCGCGTCCACGGACTCCTGCAGCATCCGCTTCTCGTTGTTGACGATGATCTCGGGTGCACCGAGGTCGATCAGCCTCTTGAGACGGTTGTTGCGGTTGATGACGCGGCGGTACAGGTCGTTGAGGTCGGAGGTCGCGAAGCGGCCACCGTCCAGCTGCACCATCGGACGCAGTTCCGGCGGGATCACCGGGACGGCGTCGAGCACCATGCCCATCGGCGAGTTGCGGTTCATCTGGAACGCGGCGACGACCTTCAGGCGCTTCAGCGCACGAAGCTTCTTCTGGCCCTTGCCGTTCTTGATGGTGTCGCGCAGCGACTCGGCCTCGGCGTCGATGTCGAAGGTCTCGATGAGCTTCTTGATCGACTCCGCGCCCATGGCGCCCTGGAAGTACTCGCCGTAGCGGTCCTGCAGCTCGCGGTAGAGCACCTCGTCGACGATCAGCTGCTTGGGAGCCAGCTTGACGAAGGTCGTCCAGATCTCGTCGAGCCGGTCCAGCTCACGCTGGGCGCGGTCGCGGAGCTGACGCATCTCGCGCTCGCCACCGTCACGCACCTTGCGGCGGACGTCAGACTTGGCGCCCTCCTTCTCGAGCTCGGCCAGGTCGTTCTCGAGCTTCTGGCTGCGCTCGGCAAGGTCCAGATCGCGCTGGTCCTCGACCGACTTCTTCTCGACGACCATCTCGGCCTCGAGCGTGGACAGCTCGTTGTGCCGCATCTCGGTGTCGACGGCGGTGATGACGTAGGCGGCGAAGTAGATGATCTTCTCGAGATCCTTCGGCGCCAGGTCGAGCAGGTAGCCCAACCGCGACGGCACACCCTTGAAGTACCAGATGTGCGTGACGGGCGCGGCGAGCTCGATGTGGCCCATCCGCTCACGACGCACCTTGGCGCGAGTTACCTCGACGCCACAGCGCTCACAGACGATGCCCTTGAAGCGGACACGCTTGTACTTGCCGCAGTAGCACTCCCAGTCGCGAGTCGGTCCGAAGATCTTCTCGCAGAACAGGCCGTCCTTCTCTGGCTTGAGCGTGCGGTAGTTGATGGTCTCCGGCTTCTTAACCTCGCCGAAGGACCAGTTGCGGATGTCGTCCGCGGTGGCCAGGCCGATGCGGAGTTCATCGAAGAAGTTGACGTCTAGCACGTAACTCCCTTTCCCCTTGCGGGATTTCGAATCTAATTTCTAATGGCTGTGCTGGACGGAGGCCTCTAAGCGAGATCCTCGACCGACGGAGACTCGTTGCGGGACAGGTTGATTCCCAGGTTCGCAGCAGCGCGTTCCAGGTCCTCATCGTCCGTATCGCGCATCTCGATCGCAGTGCCCTCGCTGGAGAGCACCTCGACGTTGAGGCACAGCGACTGCAGTTCCTTGAGAAGCACCTTGAACGACTCGGGAATACCCGGCTCGGGGATGTTCTCGCCCTTGACGATCGCCTCGTAGACCTTCACGCGGCCGACGGTGTCATCGGACTTGATGGTCAACAGCTCCTGCAGCGTGTACGCGGCGCCGTAGGCCTGCATGGCCCAGCACTCCATCTCGCCGAACCGCTGGCCACCGAACTGCGCCTTACCGCCCAGCGGCTGCTGGGTGATCATCGAGTACGGGCCGGTGGAGCGCGCGTGGATCTTGTCGTCCACCAAGTGGTGCAGCTTCAGGATGTACATGTAGCCAACCGTCACCGGGTACGGGAACGGCTCGCCACTGCGGCCATCGAACAACTGCGACTTGCCGTCACCGTTGACCATGACGTCGCCGTCACGGTTGGGCAGCGTCGACGAGAGCAGACCCGTGAGCTCGTTCTCACGCGCACCGTCGAAGACGGGCGTGGAGACGATGCTGTTCGGCTCGGCCGCCAGCAGGTTCTCGGGCAGGTTGGAGGCCCAGTCCGGCGTGCCACCGACGACGTCGATGTTCCAGCCGGCCTTGGCGACCCAGCCCAGGTGCGTCTCGAGGATCTGGCCGATGTTCATCCGTCGCGGCACACCGTGCGTGTTCAGGATGATGTCGACCGGCGTGCCGTCCGGCATGAACGGCATGTCCTCGATCGGCAGGATCTTGCCGATGACGCCCTTGTTGCCGTGGCGTCCGGCGAGCTTGTCACCGTCGGAGATCTTGCGCTTCTGGGCCACGTAGACGCGGACCAGCTCGTTGACGCCGGCGGGCAGCTCGTCATCGTCCTCGCGAGAGAACATCCGAACGCCGATGACCTTGCCGGACTCACCGTGGGGCACCTTGAGCGACGTGTCGCGGACCTCGCGGGCCTTCTCACCGAAGATGGCACGCAGCAGGCGCTCCTCCGGGGTCAGCTCGGTCTCGCCCTTGGGCGTGACCTTGCCGACCAGGATGTCGCCATCGCGGACCTCGGCGCCGATGCGGACGATGCCGCGCTCGTCGAGATCTGCCAGCACCTCGTCGGAGACGTTCGGGATGTCCCGGGTGATCTCCTCGGCGCCCAGCTTGGTGTCACGCGCATCGATCTCGTGCTCTTCGATGTGGATCGACGTGAGCACGTCCTCCTCCACGAGCCGCTGGCTCAGGATGATGGCGTCCTCGTAGTTGTGACCCTCCCACGGCATGATCGCGACCAGCAGGTTCTTGCCGAGCGCCATCTCACCGTTCTCGGTGCACGGACCGTCGGCGATGACCTGGCCGGACTCGACACGCTGCCCGGCGTCCACGATCGGGCGCTGGTTGGCGCACGTGCCGTGGTTGGAGCGGGCGAACTTGCGCATCCGGTAGGTGTGCCGGGTGCCGTCGTCGGCCATCACCGTGACGTAGTCGGCGGAGACCTCCTCGACGACACCGGGCTTGGCCGACACGACGACGTCACCGGCGTCGATCGCGGCACGCAGTTCCATACCGGTGCCGACCAGCGGGGCCTCGCTGCGAACCAGTGGAACCGCCTGGCGCTGCATGTTGGCACCCATGAGGGCACGGTTGGCGTCGTCGTGCTCGAGGAACGGAATCATGGCCGTGGCCACCGACACCATCTGGCGCGGCGAGACGTCCATGAAGTCGACGTCGGCGGGCGTGACGTTCTCGACCTCGCCACCCTTACGACGAACCAGGATGCGCTCCTCAGTGAAGCGACCCTCCTCGTCGATCGGCGAGTTGGCCTGCGCCACGACGTGGCGGTCCTCCTCGTCGGCGGTGAGGTGCTGGATCTCGTCGGTGACCTTGCCGTCGATGACCTTGCGGTACGGCGTCTCGATGAAGCCGAACGGGTTGACCCGTGCGTACACCGAGAGCGAACCGATCAGACCGATGTTCGGACCCTCAGGGGTCTCGATCGGGCACATCCGGCCGTAGTGGCTGGGGTGCACGTCGCGAACCTCGAGGCCGGCACGCTCACGGGACAGACCACCGGGGCCAAGCGCCGACAGGCGACGCTTGTGCGTCAGACCCGACAGCGGGTTGTTCTGATCCATGAACTGCGACAGCTGGCTGGTTCCGAAGAACTCCTTGATCGCCGCCACGACGGGACGGATGTTGATCAGGGTCTGCGGCGTGATCGCCTCGACGTCCTGAGTGGTCATCCGCTCGCGGACGACGCGCTCCATGCGGGACAGGCCGACCCGGATCTGGTTCTGGATCAGCTCGCCCACGGTCCGCAGACGACGGTTGCCGAAGTGGTCGATGTCATCGACCTCGACGGGCACCTCGATGCCGCCGGGGGCGGTCATCGTGGTCTCGTTGTCGTGCAGCCGCACCAGGTACTCGATGGTGGTGGCGATGTCCTCGGGCGTCAGCGTCGAGCTGGTGATCGGAACGCCGGGGTTGAGGCCCAGCTTCTTGTTCACCTTGTAGCGGCCCACGCGGGCCAGGTCGTAGCGCTTCTCCTTGAAGAACAGGTTCTCCAGCAGGGTCTGCGCGGACTCCTTGGTCGGCGGCTCGCCCGGGCGCAGCTTCCGGTAGATGTCGAGCAGTGCCTCGTCGGGACCGGCGGTGCTGTCCTTCTCGAGGGTGGACATCATGATCTCGGAGAAGCCGAAGCGCTCGGTGATCTGCTCGCTGGTCCAGCCGAGTGCCTTCAGCAGCACGGTGACGGGCTGGCGACGCTTGCGGTCGATGCGCACACCCACGGTGGCGCGCTTGTCGACGTCGAACTCCAACCATGCGCCGCGGCCGGGGATGACCTTGACGCTGGTGAGGTCGTTCTCGGTGGCCTTGTCCTTCGACTTGTCGAAGTAGACGCCAGGCGAACGGACGAGCTGGCTCACCACGACACGCTCGGTGCCGTTGATGATGAACGTGCCCTTCTCGGTCATCATCGGGAAGTCACCCATGAACACCGTCTGGCTCTTGATCTCGCCAGTGGTGTTGTTGATGAACTCAGCGGTGACGAAGAGCGGGGCCGCGTAGGTCTGGTCCTTCTCCTTGCAGTCGTCGACGGGGGCCTTGACCTCGTCGAAGCGCGGGTCGGAGAAGCTCAGCGACAGTGTGCCGGCGAAGTCCTCGATCGGGGAAAGCTCGGTGAGCACCTCTTCGAGACCACCAACGGGGTTGACCTCGCCACGGGCGATGGCCTTCTCCCGCCAACCGTCCGAACCGATCAGCCACTCGAACGAGTCCGTCTGCACGTCAAGAAGCCCCGGAACCTCGAGGGGCTCACGGAGCTTGGCGAAGGAGACTCGGTTGGGTGCTCCAGGAACGGAGTTGTTGGTGGTTTCGACTGACTTGCTCTGGCTAGAGACTGCCAAGATGCATCCTTCCAGCACCTCATGCGACCATCCGGAGGGCGCGAGCGCCGGTTCCTTGTAATCGCGATATCTGCGTCGGTGTCGGCTGGCATTCTCAAGTCCGAGCCTCCGACGCACCGCACACCACTAGTTGACTGAGCAGGGCTCAGGCTAGGACCACGGTGTCGAGTGCGATGAGGTGGGCAGGATGCAGCCAGCGCAACGTCCAACAGTACCGCAGGACGGCGTATTCCTCAACTAGCGCATGCAGCGGCGAACTAGGCGCTGGCTGGCGTCCTCAAACCGTGCATTCATGCTGCCCAACAGATTGGCCCGTTTGCTTCCGTCCGTCAAGAGATAGCGCCGTGTTTCCTGTGGAGTGTCGCGCCGAGTTTCCGTGCGGCTCGCCCGGCACGCCGTGCTGAAGACGGCGTCGACGGGGAGCGGCGGGGCGGCCGGCACGGGTGGCACGTGGGCGCGAGCCAGGCCGGCATCGTGCCAACAGCGCTGGTCAAGCCGAGGATTTCGTCGAATTCCATTGCTTCGCACACGAATTCAACGACTCAGATGTGTCGCTATGTCACCTGAGGCCGGCGGCCGGCGACGGTCTGTGAGGCGGCGCTGATCCGGCGCGTCACATCGACGAGTCCCGCGTCGTGCATGACACCGGTGATCTCATCGACGTCGAACAGTCGCAGCGGCGCCCAGCGCGACGCGGCGACACTCATTCGCCGCACGACGGCGGGCCCCCTCGCGGAGGTCGTCAGGATGGCGATCCGCCCGCCGGGAGCGAGCACCCTGATCATCTCCACCAGCGCCGCAGCCGGGTCATCCATCAGATACAGCGCGCCGTAGCAGCTGACGGCGTCGAACGTCGCGTCGGCGAAGGGCAGGTCGATCGCGTCGGCGCGGACGTACCCCACAGGACTGTCTGCCGGGCTGTCGCGCACCGCCTGAGCGAGCATCGTGGCCGAACTGTCCACCCCCACAGCGAGCCCGTCGGGCCCGACCTCTGCGACCAGGGTGCGGGTGGTGTTGCCGGGCCCACACGCGACATCGAGCACCACATCACCGGTGTCGACGGCGAGCAGGCGTCGCTTGATGCGGTCCTCATCGGCGGTGTTGCGCATCGTGAAGCCGAAGAAGGCCACGGGTCGCCAGATTCGCTCATAGATCCGCGGCAGCGCGGTCGATGCCATAAGACGCTGGGCGGTCGTCTGCGGGACGCTGGCCCGACCCATGACGTCGAGGTAGCCGTCCACCTCGACGGCCGGACGGTTCAGCCGATCGCGGACGGCCGCAAGGGCCGTCCGCCGATCGGGATCGGAGGTGCTCAGCCCTCGCTCTGGACCGGGATGGACGCCGTCGGCGCCTCGTCCTCGGTGCGGTGGCGGGCGATGATGTCGCCGTGACCGGGCTCATGGGCGGCGTACTTGTGGGTGCCCTCGAGGTCGTCGCGGATGGCTTCCTGTGCCGCGGGCGGCAGGGTGTGCATGATCTCGCGCACGCGAGCCTGACGACGGTGCACGGCCTGGCGCTCGGGCATACCCGGGGTGGCCTGGATCTGCGGCGGCACGCCCTCGATCTCCTCGACGCCACCGTCGTGGTGACCGGCATCGGCGAGCGCCTGCTCCTCGGCCATCGTGCCCTCGTCCTTCTCCTCGGACATACCGATGGGGCCGAGGCGGCGACCGTTGAGGAACTGCTTGACGACGGGCTCGTCGCTGGTCAGCAGCACCTCGCGCGGACCGAACATCACCAGGTGCTTGCGGAAGAGCATGCCCATGTTGTCGGGCACGGTGCGAGCGATGTTGATGTTGTGCGTCACGATCAGGATCGTGCAGTCGATCTGGGCGTTGATGTCGATCAACAGCTGCGACAGGTAGGCGGTACGAACGGGATCCAGACCGGAGTCCGGCTCGTCGCACAGGATGATCTGGGGGTCGAGAACCAGCGAGCGGGCCAACCCGGCGCGCTTACGCATACCGCCGGAGATCTCACCGGGGAACTTGGTCTCGTCACCGGTCAGACCGACCAGGTCAAGCTTCTCCATGACGATCTGGCGGATCTCGGATTCCTTCTTCTTCGTGTGCTCACGAAGCGGGAACGCGGTGTTGTCGTACAGGCTCATCGAGCCGAACAGCGCGCCGTCCTGGAACATCACGCCGAACAGGGTCCGGATCTCGTAGAGCTCCTTGGCCGAGCACTCGATGATGTTGGTGCCGTCGACGATGATCTTGCCGCGCTCGGGGCGTAGCAGGCCGATCAGCGACTTCAGGAACACTGATTTACCGGTACCGGAGGGTCCAAGCAGAACGCTGACCTCACCCGGCGGGATATCGAAAGTGACATCTTCCCAGATTCGCTGAGACCCGAAGGACTTGGTCAGTCCCTCAACCTGAATGCCGATACCCACGCGAGATCCTTCCACCAGTATGTCGCACTACCACTGGGCGCCCCGCCTGTGGCTTGAGTCACTGTAGCTTACGGTCCCGCGCGGCAAGGAGTAACCGCCCACGCAGCAGGAGGACCTCCCCCAGAGACGCCACATGGCATCCCCCAGAGACGACTGTGGGGCCGATCCGTTTGCCGGATCAGCCCCACAGTGCAATTTTTGTCGGCATGCCGACGAGCGTTTGTCGGCAACGCCGACGAGCGCGGAACTACTTGACGGTGACCGTCGCGCCTGCGGCCTCGAGCTTGGCCTTGGCGTCCTCGGCGGCGTCCTTGGAGACCTTCTCGAGCAGCGGCTTGGGTGCGCTGTCGACCAGATCCTTGGCCTCCTTGAGGCCCAGGCCGGAAACGATCTCGCGAACGACCTTGATGACGCCGATCTTCTTCTCGCCGGCACCCTCGAGGATGACGTCGAACTCGGACTGCTCGTCGGCAGCCTCGGCGGGCGCACCGGCGGGGCCGGCAGCGGCGACGGCCACGGGGGCGGCCGCGGTGACGTCGAAGGTCTCCTCGAACTGCTTCACGAACTCAGAGAGCTCGAGCAGGGTCATTTCCTTGAACGCGTCGAGCAATTCGTCGGTGCTGAGCTTGGCCATGTGAATGGTCCTTCCTTACTTAATTTCTTGGTACGAACTTGGTGATGGGTGGATCAGGCGGCGGATTCTTCGCCGGCCTTCTTCTCTTGCAGAGCTGCGGCAAGTCGAGCGACCTGCGAAGCCGGAGCGACGAACAGTGCAGCCGCCTGGGACTGCTTGGCCTTCATTGCACCAGCCAGCTTGGACAGCAGCACCTCGCGCGACTCCAGGTCGGCGATGCGCTCGACTTCAGCGACGGTCAGTGCGCGACCATCCATGTAGCCGCCCTTGATGACCAGCGCCTTGTTGTCCTTGGCGAACTTCTTGATCGCCTTGGCGGCGTCGACCGGCTCACCATTGATGAACGCGATCGCGGTCGGTCCTGCGAACAGCTCGTCGAGGCCTTCGACACCGGCCTCACTCGCTGCAAGCTTCACCAAGGTGTTCTTGGCGACGGTGTAGGTCGCGGCGTTACCCAGCGACCTGCGCAGCTCGGCAAGGTTGGCAACCGTCAAGCCGCGGTACTCGGTGACGACGGTGGCCGTCGACTCCTTGAACTTCTCGGCGATGTCGGCGACCGCGGTGGCCTTTTCAGCCTTGGCCATGCTTGCCTCCTCGTGTTGGGTTGGACGTACCACCAACCGCCGGACGCGAGGGGCCGGAAATGACGAACGCCCCGACGCAGATGGTCGGGGCGCGCAGGGAGGCGGACGATTGATCCGCGTTACGTACCTCGTCCTCCTGCGTGGGCCGCCGGGTAATCCCGGACCTTCAACCGATTGCTCGGTGACCAACGGTCTGTGGTGGAACTCGGAAAGGATAGCGTGCCGCCCCGCGATCAGCCAAAACGCACACCTTCTGAATGCGATTTCGGCGCGGAAACGCTCGCTGAGCGATCGTTAGCGCGCCGAAATCGCGAGGAGCACGAACACCGTTGCGAGCATCGCCACCCGCAACCAGTGGAACGCGTCCCAGCGCGCCGTCAGGCCCCGGTCGACATCGTCGTCTGTTCTCCACCGAGCGACGCGGTTGTTGATCGGCACCAGAATCGTCACCGTCAACAGAATGGCCGCCGCCATGACGACGGACGCCGCGATCGCCGGTCCGCTGGTGTGGACGACGGCCACGGCGACCAGAAGCGCCATCGCGCCGAAGTACCAGAACGGCATCAGCGCACCGAGCCACCGACTCCCACCGCTGCGGATCACGCGGAAACCGCTATCGGGCAGCTTGGCCGCCAGTGGGCCGACGACGGCCGCGACGCCCAACTCGATACCGACCAATGGCCCCGTGACGACAACGGCCACGATCCAGACAATCCGCTCCATGTCGTCAACCCTGGCGGCTATGCTGACAGAAAACAAGGTACTGACAAATTTGGTAGCACACGGAGGTGGCGATGGCAGTGTCAAAGAAGGGTGTGAGCGACTGCCCGATCGACTCGGCGCTGTCGGTGATCGATGGCCGATGGAAGGGCACCATCATGTGGCGGCTGCTCGACGGCCCGATGCGCACTGCCGAACTCCGTCGCAGCATCCCCGACATCACTGAGCGCATGCTGATCCGCCACCTACGCGAGATGGTCGACGACGGGATCCTCGACCGTCACGATGCGCGGACCGTACCGCCGTGCGTGCACTACTCGATCTCGGAGTACGGCATGACGCTCGGGCCGGTGCTGGCGAGTCTGTGCGACTGGGGCCGCACCCATATGGAGCGCAGGGCTGCGGCGACTTCGGCGCGGAAACGCTCGCCCAGCGATCGTTAGCGCGCCGAAGTCGCCAGGGCGGCGGCTCCGACCAGGCCGGCGTCGCCGCCGAGTTCAGCGGGCAGGACGCGGATGTCGCGGATGAAGTCCAGGCCGGCGAACGAGGCCAGGGCCTCACGCAGGGGGTCGAAGAGCAGCGCACCCGACTTGGCCACGCCGCCGCCGATGACCACCAGGTCCAGGTCGCACACCGCCGCCACCGAGGCGATGGTCGAGGCCACAGCGGTCGCCCCGCGACGGAACGCGCGCAACGCCACCGGATCACCCCGCCCGGCGGCCTCGGCGAGTTCCCTCGCGTCGGCCTCCGGTCCCGCGTCCCAGCCGTTATCGCGCGCCCACGCCGCCAGGTGCGGCCCCGACGCGACGGTCTCGACACATCCGTGGCCTCCGCACGTACACGCCGCACCATCGAGGTCGACGACGACATGCCCGACGTGTCCGGCGTTGCCGGTGCGTCCGTCATAGGGTGCGCCATCGAGCACCAAACCACCGCCGACGCCGGTCGACACCACCATGCCCAGCAGGAACTCCGCGCCCCGGCCTGCGCCACGCCAACGCTCGCCGAGGGCCATGCACAGCCCGTCGCCGCCGAGTCGGACCGGCGCATCGGTCAGCTTCGACACCCGGTCGACGATCGGAAATCGCCGCCACGCCGTGATGTTGATGGGGCTGACCGTGCCGCTCGGCAGATCGATCGGGCCTGCCGACGCAATGCCGACGGCCACCACCGGACCGCCGGCCTCGCGCAGCTCCTCGGCGATGAGTTCTGCGGCGACGGCCCACACCGCCTCGGCGTCGGCAGCGGGGGTCGGCTGTTGTGCGCGGTGCACCAGCGTGCCGTCGGCATCGACCAGGCCCACGGCGATCTTGGTGCCGCCGACGTCGAGCGCGAGGGTGTATCCGGTCATCAGTGCCTATGGGTGTTGTCGGGTTGGCTGGGGTCGCCAGGATGTTCGTACCCGGGCGCCAGTTCCACCAGCGCGGCACGCCGGGCGTCCAGCCAGATCCGGAACATGCGGCGGCGCGCCGAGGCCAGCAGGTGTGCCGCGACGGCGGGCCGGGCATCCTCGAGCGACAACGTCGCGGCAGGCCGGTGCCAGCCTCCCGCGGTCGGCTCTGGCGCGGCGAACCGCAGGGGGTTTCGTGCGTGGTACGCCGAGACGTCACGGTCCTCGACGACGATGTCGGCGGTGACGCTGACGAACACCGCGCGGGCCAATGGGTCCTGCAGCGCCGACGCGGCGATGCTGCCTATCTCCAGTCGCGCGGTGGTGTCCGGCAGCAGGTCGTCCTCCGTGGGAGCGCTGTCGGGGTCGACGCCGACAGCGGCTGCCTCAATCGCGATGACGCGTTCGGTGACGAGCAGCTGGACCAGCCAACGGCGAAGCTGACGGCCCTCGCTGGTGCCGGGCCTGGGCAGCGCGGCGGCCAGAGGCGAGCGGCGTAACCGGTCCTCGCGGTCATCGATCTCGGCCACGGACACGGGACAGCCGCCGACGCTCGCGACCACCTCAGCACCGCTTGTATGAGCCCTCACCGGACCGTCACCTTCACTGCGGGCGAGTAGAGGAGGTGCCCCGCGGAGGCCAACCGGATCAGCGCCCACCACTGGCCGGGCTCAATCCAGGCCGGCGGCGCCGCCTCGAAGATGAGCTCGGCGGTGCCACTCGGTGGCAGTTCCGCGGCAACGACGGCGGGCCCCAGCCAGTCCCATGTACCCCACGGGCTGATCAGGTGTGCCTCGAGAGACAGGGCGGCCCGCGCATCGGTGCCGACCGTGATCCCGATGGTCGCGGTCTCCCCCGCCGCCACCTCGACCGCCGCCGGTTCGGTGACCAGCCGCAGCATCTCGTCTCCTGTGTCACCGACGACGACGGTGCACACGTCCTCGACCACCTGCCGCCACGAGGTGGGCATGCGGCCGTTGCCGGTGACGGCGAGCTCGGCGCGCACGGGATAGCGGCCCGGCTCCGTTCCCGGCGGCATGGTCAGCGTCAGCGCGGTCTCCAGGTAGTCGCCGGGCGGCAGCAGGAACGGCAACTCGTCGGGATCACTCGTCCATCCCGGCGGGCAGACGAGCCGCACCGTGCCGTGCAGGGATGCGTCGGTGCAGTCGCTGGCGGCGGTGAGCCGCAGCTCGATCGACTCCCCAGGCGCCGCCGTCACCAGATGCGGGTGCAGGTGGGCGACGGCGGGCAGTCCGCCCAGTGGCGCGGGTCCACGGTTGTGCAGCCAGTACCGCGCGTAGAGCGGTTGTGCCACTTCGGCTTCCGGCGCGATGGCATCGGGGCTGCCGGTGATCACGCGGGACAGGTTGAGCTGCGCGTGCAGCGTGGCGATCTCGTATCCGTGCAGCGCGGGCCGCGGATCGGCGTCGGCCAGCGGCTGCTCCAGCAGATCGAGACGATGCGATGTCGTCACGGACCGCAGCCCGGAGCGCAGCGCCACCTCGGTGGCGCGCCCGTGGGTCTCCACCAGGCGCAGCGTGATGCCGTCGGGGGGCTCGGCCGCGGCGGTGCTGCCGTGGGCGATCGGGTTGCCCGTTGCCTTCAGCGCGCCGAGGGCCACCTGACCCGCGGGTTCGATCTCGAGCAGCGAACCCGACGTGGGCAGGCCGCCGGAGTTCACGACGTGGCGGGAGGCCACACCCAGAAGGGGTTGGGAGTACTCGGCGCTGCGGGCGGGCAGGCCGGCGTCGCGCCAGTCCCCCGCGGCGGCCACCACCGCGTAGTCGAATGCGTGGGTCCAGTGCTGCAGTTGGAAGTTCGATCCGTCCGGCGCGGTGCGTCGCGGCGGGTCGATCCAGGTGCCCGAGGGCCAGCCCGTGCAGGACCGCATGAGCGAGGTGTGCAGGGTGCCGTCGGAGTCGACGGCGAAGCCCGGTACGCCGCGGTTGAGGACGGCGACGGTGCGCGCGTCGAAGGCGCCAACGCCATGCGGTGCCGTCTGCTCGACGGTGATCTCGGCGTCGGCCAGGTCGTCGACGACCGACAGGAGAACGTCAGAGAGATCGCCGGCCGAGGCGAGCACCAAAACAGGCAAGGCGTCCGCGTCACGAAGGTCGGCTCCGGGCACCCAGCGCTCGGCGAGATCGGCGGCGGCCGGAACCCACACGCGCGCTACGCCGTCGGTGTCGAGTTGGCGGCGCAGCTCTTGCGTGTAGGCCGGACCGGCACCGGCGAGGACCGCGGCGGTGAATGCGTTGACGTCGGGACCGCCGACCGCGATGCGGGCATCGGGCAGGTTCGAGTCGACCGACAGATCGCCGTAGCGCGGCTTGTCCGCGCTACTGCAGGTGGCGGTGACGCCGGCACGGACCAGAGCGACGACGAGGTCTCGGATCGGTGCGGCGGCCTCCTGCCCGTCGGGGGCCACCACCTCGGCGACGGCCACCGCGCGAACGTCGTCACCGACGCGGATCCGTACGGCTGAGGACAACCCGAACCAGCCGTAGGCGGGGTTGTCCAACGTGTACGGGTGGGTCGCGCTGTCGACGGCGTGCCCGTGATCGTGATCGTGATCGTGCATCAGGCCGAATCCGCGCCCGATCACGGCGTCTCCGACCTCGCTGACCGGCATCGCCCCTGGCACCGGGCACGGCCACCGCAGCCGCAGTAGCCGGTCCTCACCGGTGAACTCGTCGATGGTGGTTCGGCAGTCCACCCGGTCCACCCCGCGCAGGAGCGTCAATGTCTGTGTGTAGCGCAGCAATCCGTCGATTGCGCCATGCACGATCAACCGCTCCCCCAGCGCGCATCGCTGGGCCTGCACCTGCGCGGGATAGGACGACGAGGACACCACCGGCCCCTTGGGAAGCAGGTGCCACGGGCCCTCACCCGCCTCCGGATGCGCCGGATACTCGTCGTAGACGGCCAACTCGTTGCCGACGCGTCCGTCGGCGATCAGCTCGCGGCCCGTCGCGGTCAGCGATGACACCCCGCCGCCACGGGCGGCGTCCACGCGCAGCCGGTAGTACTCGTTGTCGATCTCGTCACCGTCGACCGGCTCCCAGGTCGACGACGATCCGTCACGCAGCCGGTAGGCGCGCCACCCCAGGGACGGCACGTCGGCGGCGATCCAACTGACCGAGCGGCCACCGTGTTCGACCAGTGTCGGAACCTGCGCACCGTCTGAGTCATACACCGCACCGGTCAGCGGTTCGTCGAGGCGCACGGTAACGAGGTCGGTCCTGCTGTGGGCCAACGGATTCCACACCACGATGTCACCCTCGACGGCGCTGGACAGCAGCTTGAGCGCGTTGTCCCGGGCGGTGCGGCCCAGTTCCCAGGCATCGCGCCAGCCCGTCAGCAAGTCGAGGTAGACCTGGTCTGACTCCGAGCCTGTGATGGCGTCGTGGTGGGCGCCGTATGCCAGTTGCACCCACGCCTTGGCGAGCGCGGAGTGCGGATACTTCGTCCCGGCGAGCAGTCCGGCGAACACCGCGAAGCGCTCGGCCTCGAGCACTGCGTGCTCGGCGGCGCGATTGGCCTGCTTGGTGTCGATGTATGACACGTCCTTGCCGGTGTAGATCGGGTTCATGTCACGGGTCTGCGGAGCCGGTGCCGAACCTCGTTGCGCCAGTTCGGAACGCACGGCGGCGAAGAACTCGCGGGGTAGGGCGCACACGAACCTGGGCCACGTGTAACGCGCATTCCAGTCGCGGTGAATCTCGGTGACCCACTTGTTCGGTGGCGTGTAGTCGGTGCCGACGGGCAGCAGGACGTTCCGGGTAAGCGCCACCTTCTTCAAGCCCGCGAACAGGTCGTAGGTGGCCGTCTCGGCCTCGGCCAGCGAGGCCGCCGAGTCCATCCACCATCCGCCGGCGTAGTGCGCGGGCATGTAGTGCGTCAGCAGGCCGCGGCCCGACGGCGCGGTCCACTCGAACTCGCTGGCGAACTGCATGCGCTCGGGGTCACCGTCACCGGCCATCGGCCCCCACTGGTGGTGTGGGCCGCGCGCCCACGAGCTGGACGTCAGACCGGCGTCGGCGGCCATCCCGGGAAACTGCGGATCGTGGCCGAACACGTCGAGCTGCCACGCGGTGGCTGGATCGGCCCCCATCACGTCACGCTGGAATCCGATGCCAGCCACGATGTTCCGGATCGCGGTCTCGGGGCTGGTGAGGTTGGTGTTGGGCTCGTTGTAGGTACCGCCCATCACCTCCACGCGGCCCTGGGCGATCAGCCGCTTCAGTTCGGCGCGGTCCTCGGGACGGGCATCCCAGTACGGCTTGAGGTAGTCCACCTCGGCGAGCACGAACTTGTACTCCGGTTCGCGACGGGCCATTTCGAGGTGGGCGGCCACCAGGTCGAAACCGTTGGTCTGCCTGCACCGGCCGGGTGGGTCCTCGGTCCACAGACTGGTGTAGGCCGCCTGCGTGTTCCACCACACCGGGTCGTAGTGGAAGTGGCTGATCATGTGCATCGTCCAGCCCGGTTCGGCGTCGACGAACGTGAACGGTGTCATGGTGCCTGCCGCCAGCACCCGGGCCTCCCGTCGGCGCCCGGGCACGGGGGCGGTCACCGCGACGGGAATCTCGACGACGCCGGGGGCGGCCGACCCAGTACCGACGCCGGGGGCGGCCAATTCAGTACCGACGCCGGGGGCGGCCAGGATGGCCGCGTCGCAGGTCAGACCGTCGCCCTCAACCCGAATCGACACCGGCTGCGCCACTGCGGACAGCTGCACACGGACCAGTTGGCGCAGCGCATCCTCGGCTCCGACGAAGAGATCGGTTGACTCCGCTGAGACCTGCGGGACCTCCTCGACGGCCATCACCGCACTGTACGTTCGCCATCACGGTCCGCCGCGAGTTTTCGGGAACCGAATGGGCCGGGGACCCAAATCGCCGTGAACAGTGCTGTTGGGCAGCAATTCATTTCACCGACGCACGATGTGTCCCCGTCCCGGCGTGCCAGCTTCGTCGAAATCTGGGACAGTGGAGTCATTGTGAATGAACACAGCACCGCACCCGAACCGTCGCGACCGCGACGTGATCCGCTGTCGCTGGGCTTCGAGGCCCACCGCGGCCTGCTGCTGCTACGTCTGCGCCTGCACAACGCCGCCACGGCCCGCCGACAGTCCCGCCAGGGCTGACGCTGTCAGCGCGGCGCGGCCGCCCGGCGCAGGCGTTCGGCCACCGATGCCACGGCCTCGACCACCTCAGGCGGTTCGAGCACCTCGAATTCCACGCCCGGCATCGCCAGCCACGGCACCATCCGTTCGGGGTCGTCGGCACCCGTGGTGACGATGCATGCGTCCGGACCGTCGGGCTCGACCTGGACTGACGCCGCGGGAAAGCACGCGGCCAGGACCTCCTGCGCCGCCTGGTATCGGACCCGGGCCACATAGCGGTAGGGCGAGGAACTGATGGCGCGTCGCACGTAGCTGGCGGCATCGGGGGCGTCCCGCGGGGTGAAGGTGCTGCCGAGCGCCCGGACGTCGGACATCCGGTCCAGCCGCAGGGTGCGCCAGTCCTGTCGGTCGCGGTCGTAGGTCAGCAGGTACCAGCGTCGTCCCGTCGTGACGAGTTGGCAGGGCTCCAGTCGCCGCGCAGTGGCGTTACCCCGGATGTCGACGTAACCGGCCGTGACGTGTTCGCGGTCGCGGCATGCCCGGGCCAGCGTCATCAGCACGTCGGGTTCCACCGGGGTGTCGGGATGGCCGAAGGTCAGGGTCACGGTGGCGTCGTGCACCGCGGAGACCTGCGAGCGCAGCCGGGCTGGCATGACCTGGTCGAGCTTGGACAGCGCCCGCAGCGCGGACTCGCCGACCCCGGCGACACTGCCGCCGGCCGCGACGCGCAGGCACACCGCCATGGCTACGGCCTCCTCGGGATCAAGCAGCAGCGGCGGCAGGGCGGCGCCCGCCCCAAGTTGGTAGCCGCCGCCGTGGCCCTTGCTCGCGTGCACCGGGTACCCCAGGTCGCGGAGCCGATCGACGTCGCGCCGCACGCTGCGGCCCGTCACGCCAAGACGCTCGGCCAGCTCCTCACCGCTCCACACCCGGCGGGACTGCAGCAGGCCCAGCAGTTGGAGCACCCGGCTGGTCGTCTCGGACATGTCCACAGTCTGCCGCAGTCTTAGGACAGAAACTGTCCTATATGCGTGCGAGGGTGAGTGCATGACCAAGAACCTGACCGACGAGCTGGCGGAGCAGCTGGACTTCCACTGGCAGGGAGCGCTGCGTCCGCGCCTGGAGGGGCTCACCGACGACGAGTACTTCTTCGCGCCGGTGCCCGACTGCTGGACGGTCCACCCCGACGGCGGGATCGACTTCGCCTACCCACCGCCGCAGCCCGAACCGTTCACCACCATCGCGTGGCGGATGGCTCACATCATCATCGGCGTGTTCGCCGCGCGCACCCACTCGCACTTCGGCGGCCCGCCCGCGGATTACCAGACGTGGGACTACGCAACCGACGCCGACACAGCACTCCGACAGCTCGACGACGCCTACGCCGGCTGGATCACCGGGGTACGTGGCCTCGACGAGGCCGACCTGGCCAAGCCGTGTGGCCCCGCCGAGGGCCCATACGCCGACGAGCCGATGATCACGCTGGTCCTGCACATCAACCGCGAGGCGATTCACCACGGCGCCGAGATCGCCTGCATCCGTGACCTTTACGCACACACCCACCCCCAGAAGGAGCACTGAGAATGGCCGCTATGCCCCCACCCATCGCCGACGAGCGCGAGGGCCTCAAGGAGTACGTCGCCGCGCAGCAGTACGCCTTCCACGCGATCGCGTTCGGGCTCACCGACGACCAGGCCCGGTCCGCCCCGTCGGTCAGCGCACTGTCGATCGGCGGCCTGATCAAGCACGTCACCACGTGCCAGAAGTCCTGGATGGATCGCGTGGCAGCCGCCCCGGATCTGACCGAGGCCGACAAGCGGCCGATGGAGGAGCAGGCAGGCGACTACCAGGACGACTTCGTCATGCGCGAGGACGAGACGCTGGCGGAGGTTCTGGCCCGGTTCGACGAGCAGAACGCTGAGACGCTGCGGCTCATCGAGACCGCGGATCTCAGTGCGGCGGTGCCGATTCCACAGCATGTGCCGTGGTTTCCCAAGGACGTGCCCGCGTGGTCGGTGCGCTGGGTGATCTTTCACATGATCGAGGAGCTGGCCCGGCACGCGGGGCAGGGCGACATCGTGCGCGAGACCATCGACGGCGCCACGCTCTACGAACTGCTGGCCGGCCTCGAGGACTGGGAGGCCACCCCGTGGCTGACACCGTGGGGTAAGACGCCGGTCTGAGCCTCGAGATCGACGAAATGGCTGCTCTCGGGGTATCGAGGGCAGCCATTTCGTCGGTCTCGCGCGGGGCCCCTACGCCGGGAGGCCCGACCAGCCGCGGGACAGCAGCGTGTCCCGGGCGTGCGCGACGATATCGGCGCCGCGGTCCTCCTTGATGACGTGAATGACGTGCCAGTTCAACCGCTGCAGTTCGCGATTGGCCCACACGTCCTTGGTGTACTGCGACCGCTCGGTCAGGTGCTGTTGACCGTCGTACTCGGCGCCGACCTTGAACTGCTCCCAGCACATGTCAATGCGACGGATGTATCTCCCCGATTCGGTACGGATGACGACTTGCGTGGTGGGCTTCGGCAGTCCGGCGTCGACGAACAGCAGACGCAGCCATGTCTCCTTCGGAGATTCAGCGCCGCCGTCGACGACTGGCAGCGCGGCCCTGAGTCGCGTCAGGCCGCGCACGCCCCTGTGCACCTTCGCGAGCAACTCGACGTCCCCGACCGCGAACGGCCGCGCGTTCAGCAATGCGTCGATACGCGCGACGGCGGACCCCCTGGCCAGATGCCGCGCGAGGTCGAATGCCGTGCGGGCCGGCGTCGTCACCCGGATGCCGTCCACCTCCACGACCTCGCCCGCCGCCAGGGTTTCGTCGCGGACGACGAGACCGCGCTGACGCCGGCAGGCCCCAACCAATTCGACGGGCACGTCGTCGTCCACCCATCGCGCACCGTGCAGCGCTGACGCAGCGACCCCGCTGATCACCGCGGATGGTGCAGCCAGGACCGCGCCGTCGATCCGTTCGCGCAGGGTCGGCTGGTGAAGCCTCGGGACGTAGATGCCGTGGAAGATCGGTCGAAACCGGTGACGGAGCTGGGCCCGGGTGAGATGGCCCGCCGCCACTGCGTCGCCCCCGACAAATGGAATCGGCATACATCTTGGACGCAGCGGGACGCTGGCCGGCTCCGCATCACGCCGAGATCGACGAAATGGCTGCTCTCGGGGTATCGAGGGCCGCCATTTCGTCGATCTCAGCGGAGAAGTTGATAAACTGACAACGTACGTAGCCAGTTTCTCGGGAGGCCGCCGTGTTGATGCCACACCAGTTGGTCGAGCAGTCCCTCCAGAGCCATTTCGACCGCAATGTCCGCCAGCACTACTTCCGCGGCATGGAGTTCGCCGGCCCGGCGGGCGACCCGGGCTGGTTCGGACCGGGCAGCGCTGTCTGGCACGTCCACTCCCACACCGAGGCTCTGATCTTCGGCCTGCAGTGCGCGGCCTACATCGAGCGTCTCGATCCGTCCATCTACTGGATGGGCATGCACCACTCCCGGCTGGTCAAGCGCGATGAGGACGGCACCGCGATCCCCGTCATCGATCCCGAGGGCGCCGCGGTGCGACTCGGGCACTCCATCGCGTTCTTCATCGGCACCGCCTACGGCAGCACCGAGACCGCCGAGCGCGTGTCGAAGACCGTGCGCGCCATGCACCACACCATCAAGGGGACCCGCCCCGACGGTGCGGCGTATGACGCCGACGATCCCGCGTGGCTGCGCTGGAACTACGCCACGGTGGTGTGGGGGCTGGCCACCGCCCATGAGATCTATCACCCAAACCCGTTGCGCGGCAAGAAACTCGACCAGTATTACGGCGAGTTCGTCCGGGTCGGGCACGCGCTGGGCGGCACCGATCTGCCCAGCACCAAGGCCGAGACGCTGGACTGTCTGCACTCCTACCTGCCCAAGCTGGCGCTGACCCACGGCGCGGCCATGGCCACCGGGTCCAACCTGTCGATGCCCCAGAGCGCGGTGGACTGGGCGATACGGGACACCATGCCGAAGTGGGCCAAACAGCTGATCGGACACAACGACCCCAACCCCATCGAGCGCAGGGCCCGGCGCGCCGTGGTCTGGTCGATCATCAACGGCTTGCACACCGCCGCGGGAGACACCTTGGAGTTCAGACAGGCCCGGGCGCGGGTGACCGGCGGCACCACCGTCTCGCACACCGAACCGGCATACGTTCCGGGCAGCGATCCCGAACTCAGCCGCGATGAGGTGGAGCATTCCTTCGCATGACTCCCGGTCTGAGCGATGCCCGCGATACACAAGCACTGTGACCCAGTCCACACGTCTGTTCGCCTCACCGCGACCTTTTGAGACACTGGGTCCATGAGCACCACCAAGCACCGTGAGGTAGCCCAACTGGATCGGGTGCCGTTGCCGGTCGAGGCCGCCCGCATCGGCGCGACCGGGTGGCAGATCACCCGGACCGGCGCGCGGGTCATCGGCAACCTGATGGGCCGCGGTTCCCTACAGCACAAGATCACCAGGCAGATCCCCAAGACCTTCTCCGATCTCGGCCCCACCTACGTGAAGTTGGGCCAGATCATCGCGTCGAGTCCGGGTGCGTTCGGCGAGCCGCTGAGCCGGGAGTTCCGCAGCCTGCTCGACCGCGTGCCGCCCGCCGACACCGCCGAAGTGCACAAGCTGTTCAAGGAGGAACTCGGCGACGACCCGGCCAACCTCTTCAAGTCGTTCGACGAGCAGCCGTTCGCCTCGGCCTCGATCGCCCAGGTGCACTACGCGACGCTGCACTCCGGCGAGGAGGTGGTGGTCAAGATCCAGCGGCCCGGCATCCGCCGCCGGGTGGCCGCGGACCTGCAGATCCTCAAGCGCGGCGCGCAGCTCGTCGAGCTGGCCAAGCTGGGCAGGAGGCTGTCCGCGCAGGACGTGGTGGCCGACTTCGCCGACAATCTCGCCGAGGAACTCGACTTCCGGCTCGAGGCTCAGTCGATGGACGCGTGGGTCTCGCATATGCACGCCTCCCCGCTGGGCGAGAACATCCGTGTGGCACAGGTGTATTGGGACCTGACGAGCACACGCGTGCTCACCATGGAGCGCATCCAGGGCACCCGAATCGACGACGTCGCCAACATCCGCAAGAAGGGGTTTGACGGCACCGAGCTGGTGAAGGCGTTGCTGTTCAGTGTGTTTGAGGGTGGACTTCGTCACGGCCTGTTCCACGGCGACCTGCACGCGGGCAACCTCTATGTCGACGACGACGGCAAGATCGTCTTCTTCGACTTCGGCATCATGGGCCGCGTCGACCCGCGCACCCGCTGGTTGTTGCGTGAGCTGGTGTACGCGCTTCTGGTCAAGAAGGACCACGCGGCGGCGGGCAAGATCGTCGTCCTGATGGGCGCCGTGGGCACGGTCAGGCCAGAGGGTGAGGCCGCCAAGGACCTTGCCGCGTTCGCCACCCCATTGACCACGAAATCGCTTGGCGATCTGAGCTATGCCGAGATCGGCAAGCAGCTCTCAGCGCTGGCCGACGCATACGACGTAAAGCTGCCGCGCGAGCTGGTGCTCATCGGCAAGCAGTTCCTCTACGTCGAGCGGTACATGAAGCTGCTCGCCCCCAAGTGGCAGATGATGAGCGACCCGCAGCTCACCGGGTACTTCGCCAACTTCATGGTGGAGGTCTCCCGTGAACACAAGTCCGACGAGCCAGAGGGCTGAGTGGTGGACATCCGCACGGGCACCGCACGGTCGGGTGATCTGGAGATTCACTACGAGGACATGGGTGACGAGAACGACCCCGCCGTCCTGCTGATCATGGGCCTGGGCGCGCAGTTGTTGCTGTGGCGCACGGGTTTCTGCGAGCGCCTCACCAACCAGGGACTGCGCGTCATCCGCTTCGACAACCGCGACGTCGGCCTGTCGAGCAAGGTCGAGGGCACTCACACCGGCGCGAAACTGCTACCGCGCATGGTGCGCTCCTACCTGGGGCGTCGCAGCGACGCGGTGTACACGCTGGAGCACATGGCCGACGACGCCGCCGCCGTGCTCGATCACCTGCGCATCGAGAAGGCGCACATCGTCGGCGGGTCGATGGGAGGGATGATCGCCCAGGTCTTCGCCGCCCGATACCAGCACCGCACCAAGACGCTGGCGGTGATCTTCTCGAGTAACAACCAACCGCTTCTCCCCCCGCCCGGTCCCCGGCAGCTGCGTGCCATCACGACCCGGCCAGCGGACACCTCGCGTGAGGCAGTGCTGGCCAACGCTCTCACGGTCGGCAGGATCATCGGGAGCCCTGGCTACCCCGTGCCCGAGGACCAGATGATGGCCGATGCCATCGAGAGCTACGAGCGGTCCTATTACCCCGCGGGGGTGGCGCGCCACTTCAGCGCCATCCTCGGTAGCGGCAGCCTGGTGGGCTATGACAGGCAGATCACAGCGCCCACGGTCGTCATCCATGGCCGCGCAGACAAGCTGATGCGCCCGTCGGGTGGCCGCGCGATCGCCAAGGCGATTCGTCGCTCGCGACTGGTGCTTTTCGACGGGATGGGACACGACCTGCCCGAGCCGTTGTGGGATGACATCGTGGGCGAACTGAAGACGACATTTTCCGAAGTGCCCTGACCTGCGGAGAACCAACCCTTGGGGTGACGGCACGGATGCGCGTACAGTTCGACACGAGCACCCGGAGGGGCCTGCCGACGTCACCGTCGATGCGCGCAGACCTCTGTAACCTCCGAGAGGTAGTTTGCTATGGCTCAAGCCAAGGGCAGAAAGCGCCTGACCCCACACTTCGATAACGTGCAGGCGCATTACGACCTGTCTGACGACTTCTTCCGGCTGTTCCTCGACCCCAGCCAGACCTACAGTTGCGCCTACTTCGAACGCGATGACATGACGCTGGAGGAGGCGCAGCTCGCCAAGGTCGATCTGGCGCTGGGCAAACTGGGACTGGAGCCCGGTATGACACTGCTCGACATCGGCTGCGGTTGGGGGTCGACCCTGCTGCGGGCAATCGAGCGCTACGACGTCAACGTCGTCGGGCTGACACTGTCCAAGAACCAGAAGACGCACGTCGAGCGGGCGTTCGCCGCCTCGGACAGCCCGCGGTCCAAGCGGATCCTGCTGGAGGGCTGGGAGCAGTTCGACGGACCGGTCGACCGCATCGTCTCCATCGGCGCATTCGAGCACTTCGGCAGGGACCGGTGGGATGACTTCTTCACGATGGCCTACAAGGCCCTCCCCGACGACGGCGTGATGCTGTTGCACACCATCACGGCGCTGACGCTGCCGCAGATGACCGAGCGTGGGCTGCCGCTGACATTCTCAATCGCCCGGTTCGTGAAGTTCATTCTCACCGAGATCTTCCCTGGCGGATACCTGCCGACCACCGAACTGGCAGCTGAACACGCGACGAAGGCCGGCTTCGACCTCACACGCACGCAATCGCTGCAGCCGCACTACGCCAGGACGCTGGATCACTGGGCGGCTGCGCTGGAAGCGCACCGCGACGAGGCGATCGCCGTGCAGTCCGAGGAGGTGTACGACCGGTACATGCACTACCTCACCGGCTGCGCCAAGGGCTTCAAAGATGGCTACATCGACGTCTGCCAGTTCACCCTGGCCAAGCGACGTCCCGCGGATTAGAGCCCACTTCTTACAAAACGCTAGGGTGTAGGGCTAGTTACGCATTTTGTGGAGTTCAGCCACGTAGGGTGCGTCACACCAGTATCTATGCGTGACGGTCGCGCATGCGGCCATCACGAAGGAAAGGCCACAGCAGCGAATATGTCTGATAACTCCCCAGGCACCAAGGATATGACTCCTCATTTCGAGGACATCCAAGCTCACTACGACCTTTCGGATGACTTCTTCGGCGTCTTCCAGGACCCGACCCGCAAGTACAGCTGCGCATACTTCACCGGGCCTGATGTGACGCTGTCGGAAGCACAGATCGCCAACGTCGACCAGCATCTGGATCGGCTGGACCTCAAGCCCGGGATGACGCTGCTCGAGGTCGGTTGTGGTTGGGGTGTCACCCTGCGGCGCGCGATGGAGAAGTATGACGTCAACGTCATCGGACTGACGTTGAGCAAGAACCAGCAGGCGTACTGCTCGCAGCTGCTGAGCAAGGTCGACAGCAATCGCACCTTCGACGTGCGGCTCGAGGGGTGGGAGCAGTTCAACAGCCCGGTCGACCGGATCGTCTCGATCGAGGCATTCGAGCACTTCGGCTTCGAGCGCTACGACGACTTCTTCAAGACGTGTTACGACATCCTTCCTGACGACGGCCGGATGACGATCCAGAGCAGCGTCGGCTACCACCCATACGAACTGGCCGAGCGCGGCAAGAAGCTGACGTTCGAGCTGGCCCGGTTCGTCAAGTTCCTGATCACCGAGATCTTCCCCGGCGGCCGTATCCCGAGTACCTCGATGATGGTCGAGCACGGCGAGAAGGCGGGCTTTGTCGTGCCCGACCCGATCTCGCTGCGCAACCACTACATCAAGACCCTGGGCATCTGGGCCAATCGGCTTGAGAACGCGAAGGACGAGGCGATCGCGGCCACCGATGAGGAGAACTACCACCGGTACATGAAGTACCTCACCGGGTGCCAGTACTACTTCATCGACGAGACCATCGACGTCAGCCTGGTCACCTACTTGAAGCCTGGCGCCGCCGCCTAACGGTTCACGCGAAACGCCCCGGCACTCGATGAGTGCTGGGGCGTTTCGCTGTCAGTCGCGCCTCGGTCGCGCACTTGCCATCGCAGCGCGACCGCCTACGCCGCTCACCATCAATCCCGCTGCGGGACAGCGGCGTTGCAGGACTGATGGTTGTGAGACCGCGTGAGCCCCAGCCAACGGCTCACTGAGCCACTCAGCGCTTCGTACGACCACCCCGCACCACGCGTCGGGGCTGCGACGCGTCGGCCGAAGTATTCGCCACCATCGGGTCCTACGGTGCACAACACCTTCGGAGCCGCCTGCCGGTCCTCATCGGCACTACACGCCGAGCGAAACCTGGCAACTTCATCCGAAGCCCCTGCGTGGTCGTTCTACCAGACAAAAGCACGCGCAACGAATACGAACGGCGAACAAGAGTCCATTAAAGGGAGTAATCGCTTTCAATACGCCGAAGCCCACCTGCGACGTCGCCATGACTCAGGATGAAATTTGCGCAATTTGCCGTCCCATTGATGACCAAAGGTATTAATTGACGCGATAAACGAAATCTGCAATGCTTCCTCCATTCTCAGGTTGTATTCAGAATCGACTGTTAAAGGGGGCATAGTGACTACGGTTGCAGCCAAGCTTTCCGGCGTTACCACCAAATTCAATGCCAGCGCGGCAGCACTGGCGATTGCAGGCGCTGCAGTCCTCACTCCCCCGCTGGTCGCAAACGCGGAACCCGTTGGTGCGACGCAGATTGCACAGACTCTGGGGTCGGCTGCGTCCGCCAACGACAACCTCTGGTACCTGGAGAATGATCAGGCTACCGCCGCCCGCGCCGGCCTTGTCACGTCCGCCGCCGCCGCCTCAGCGCCGTCGTTTAACTCGATATTCCAGAATCGACTTATTTGGATCGGCCCCGCCAATCCGAATCCTCCGGCCGGCACAAAGACGGTCTTTGAATTCGCGCCTTTGGCCTTGATCCCGGGCTTCCTGCGGCCGCTTTACAGTTGGTTCACTCAAAGCCTCAATTTCCAGATCTGCATCGGCGGGATTTCCGCGAAGGTGGGTCCTTACGGCACGATCTCCGGCTCTGTCAGTAGCCGAGGCTGCTGACAGCACTCAGGCGCGGCTCGTCACCCAGCGCATCAAATGAACGAACACCGCCGTGGCCGCATGCTCTTGGTGTCGGCCGCGCCTGAACGCCGGAAAGTCTGAGTGAAGTCCTTTTCGAAACGTCCGTTCGCAGCTAGCTCCGTCGACAGTGAGGATGATGGTTTGGCCGCGGACGACGAGCCTCAACGGTTCCGCTGGCTGACACATCCTCGGCGACGCAATCTGGTGTGGACCGGCGTCGTGGCGATCGTGGCCATCGTGGCATTCGGATGCTGGTTGGGCATCAGTGCACGTGACGCGAAGTCGAATCTGGAGCAGGCGCGCAACAGCGCACAACAGGCAAAGGACGCGTTGCTTCAGGGGAACGCCCAGGATGCCTCGCAACATGCGGATGCCGCGCAGGCCCACGCACAGGCGGCACGGGATGCAGCTCATTCGTTGCCGTGGAACGTCGCCTCAGTGGTGCCATGGCTGGGCAGCCCGTTCAAGACAGGTCAACAGATAACCGACGTGGTACTCGGACTGGCAGCCGATGTCCTGCAGCCCTCCGCGCATGCTGGCGCGGCGCTGTCACCAGACAGGTTGCTGCAGGGCAACCGTGTGGACATCCAGACGCTCCGCGACCAGGAGCCCGTGCTGAGCGGCCTGTCCGAGGCTGCCGCCCAACTCGACGTCGAAGCCAGCGCGATTGCCGAGCCCCGCTTCATGTCGGCCCTCGGTGATGCTCGCACGCAGTTGCAGGGCCAGACGTCTGAACTCGCTCACCTGTTGGAGAACACCGCCCTCGCCGCTCGCATCGCCCCGACGATGATGGGCGCAGACGGCCCCCGCAAGTACTTCATGGGCTTTCAGACCAACGCTGAAGCCCGAGGCACCGGAGGACTGCTCGGCGGCTTCGGAGTGCTCCGGTTCGATGACGGCACTGCGACAGTGGACGACCTCGGACCGAACACCGAACTCGTCGGGGCCTTCAAACCGATTGACCTCGGCCCGGAGTACGAACAGCAGTACGGATTCACCAATCCGTTCTCCGACGTTCGGAACAGCAATTTGAGTTCCCACTTCCCTTACACAGCCCAGATATGGAAGTCCATGTGGGCGCAGCAGTCTGGGATGAACGTCGACGGGGTCATTGCCATCGACCCGATCGCTCTGAGTTACATCCTCGGTGCGGTCGGTCCAGTGACCATGCCAGACGGCGAACTCGTGACGAAGGACAACGTCGTCGAGCTGACTGAGTCGACCGCCTACGCCCGTTTCCCGACGGACCAGACGGCGCGCAAGGAGTATCTGCAGGGCATCGCCAACGAGATCGTCAAGAAGATGACCGGGAAGAAGGTGGAGTCGCCGCGCAAGTTGCTCGACGCCCTGGGCAAGGCTGTGGGCGAACGACGTATCGCCGTGTGGGACTCCACCCCGGCGGTCCAGGAGGCCCTGGAGCTGACGCCACTTGCGCATGCCATTCCCGAGGACGCCGCACCTTATGCCGAGGTGGTGATCAACAACCTCGGAGGCAACAAGATGGACTATTACCTCGAGCGAGAGATCGAGTACGCCGCCGACGGTTGCTCCGGCGACACGCGAATGTCAACAGTCACCATTCGCCTGAAGAACGCCGCACCCACCACTCCCCTCCCGGACTACGTGGCCGGTTCCACGGGCCTTCTCCCCGACATCCCCATCGCGGTCCCGAGCGGCACCATGGTGTCCTCGGTACGGCTCGTTGCCACCAGCGGCGCCAAACTGGTTAGCGCTGTTGCCAATAACGAGAAGGTGCCGACGTTCACCAGCATGGAGCGCGGTCACCCCAGCTTCGAAGTGCAGGTGGCCATTCCACCCGGCAAGTCCGGTGAGTTGACCTTCCGCCTGTCCGAGCCGACATCTCCAGGTGCTCCGCGCGTTCCGATTCAACCCTTGGTCAGCTCGGTCGCTCCCGTGATTTCGGTGCCCGAATGTCCGAGATGAACCGGGGTTCGCGCAAATTCGCGGCATCAGGTGACAGAAGCTCAGCACGGGCAATCAGTGGCGAAGGGGCGGCTTTGAAACTTCAGGACTACGCCAAAGTGCTGCGCAATCGGTGGATCACCGTAGCCGTGACGATCCTGGTGACGGTTCTGGGAGCCGTCGCCTACACGTTGATGACAACTCCGGTCTATGAGGCCAACACGAGGCTCTTCGTGTCCACCTCCACGGGCGGTTCGTCGGGGGCCGACCTCTACCAGGGTAATCGTCTCTCGCAGGAGCGAGTCATCTCGTATGCCGAGCTGCTCAAGGGAGAGACCCTGGCGCAGCGCACCATTGACAAACTCGACCTCGACATGAGCGCGCAACAGCTCCGAGGGAACACCAAGGCGAAGGCTAAGCCCGATACCGTCCTGATAGACGTCGGTGTCCTTGACGAGTCACCCGTGCGGGCACGCGATATCGCCAACGCGCTGTCCGACGAATTCGTCGTGATGGTGCGCGAACTGGAGACTGAGGAGGACGGCGCGAAACCCGACGCCCGCGTTGTCGTTGAGCAACGCGCGTCGATTCCCGCGCACCCCGTCTCACCAAAGAAGCTCCGAAATCTCGTCGGCGGCATTGGCCTCGGAGTGCTCCTTGGTGTTGGTCTCGCGTTCCTGCGCGACCTTCTCGACAACACCGCCAAAACCCGAGAGACCGTTGAGGACATCACGGGCGTCGGACTCGTCGGCAGTATCCCGCTCGACAAGGAACGACGGAAGCACGCGGCGATCTCCTTCAGCAGCGACAACTCGCCGATCGCAGAGGCCTTCCGCAAAGTCCGAACGAATCTGCAGTATCTCGCGGTCGATAATCCGCCGCGTGTGATCGTCGTGACCAGTTCGATGCCGACCGAGGGAAAGTCCACCACTGCCATAAACATTGCACTGGCTTTGGCGGAAGCCGAAAACAACGTGGTCCTCGTCGATGGCGATCTGCGGCGGCCCATGTTGCACAACTACCTTGACTTGGTTGGGTCGGTCGGCTTCAGCACCGTGCTGAGTGGGCGCGCATCCCTGTCCGAGGCACTCCAGAAGACGAGTTTTCCGGGCTTAACAGTCCTCACCTCGGGCGCGGTTCCGCCCAATCCAAGCGAGCTACTCGGTTCGTTGACAGCGAAGAAGCTGCTAAGCGAACTCCGGGCAGACTTCGACTACGTGATCGTCGATTCGACACCGCTACTCGCTGTTACGGATGCTGCCCTGTTGGCGACCAGCGCCGACGGCGTCTTGGTCGTGGCGCGATACGGTCAGACCAAGCGCGACCAGCTCCGGCACGCCATCGCGAGCCTCAAGGATGTCGACGCATCCCTGATCGGTGCAGTCTTCGCAATGATTCCGGCCCGTGGAAACTCCTCGTACGGTTACGGCTACTACGGCGAGGACAGCACACAGCGGCCGTCTGCACGTCGAATCGACAGCGACGACGCAAGTGACGCCGAACCGCCCGCATCACCCGAGAAGGTGGCGCACAGCCAGACGGCGGAAGCGGGAACGTCCGAATGACGCCCATTTCTCTCAGGCACGCAGGCGATCCCACACCACTTTGCGTGTGCAGCGCGGTCGTTCGAAGGCTCAGGTGGCCGAGGGTCGATTGACTCTCGTAGTGGTTTCACTCTTGGAGGTAACGATGAAATTCCTTATGCGAGTTGTTGTCGTCGTCTGTGGCGCACTCTTAACGCTCACCGCACTGGGCGCCGGTCCTGCGTCGGCTGACCCATACGTCGGCAAGACGTATGCAGAAGCCGCGTCGAAGATCTCGCAACGGAACGGCAAGCCCGTTGTGGCAACGGTTAGCGGTAGTCAGCTGTCCACAGACAAATGCATCGTGGTCAGCTGGTCCAAATCCATCTTCCGCGATTCCAGTGGAGACGCCCGTCGCAAAGAATTCCTGCTGAACCTGAACTGCAATAGAGCACTCGCCTCACCAGGGCATCCGGGTAGTTCAATAATGACGCCGGAGGGTCGGCAGGGAAAGAAGGACGAGGCTGCCGCGGCGTCGATAACAAAGAATCCAGCAGTCTGTCAGCGGAGCGAGAAGCACGCCAAGTGGTGTGCCAGGGTCTGCACCGCGACCGGGTTGTGCAAGGTTCCGGCGTAAGCATGCCGTTCAGTCGGATTTCCCCCACTCCCCTAAGGAACGTATGCCCAAGCGCGCGTTGATTACTGGAATCACTGGACAGGACGGCTCATATCTAGCGGAGTTCCTGCTCAATAAGGGCTACGAAGTGCACGGGATTATCCGCCGTGCCTCGACGTTCAACACCTCACGTATTGACCACTTGTACGTCGATCCGCATACCCCGGACGCCAAACTCTTCTTGCACTATGGCGACCTCAGCGACGGTGCCCGGCTGGTCACGTTGCTCGCCGAACTCAAGCCCGACGAGATTTACAATCTCGCTGCTCAGTCGCATGTGCGGGTGTCGTTCGACGAACCCGAACACACTGCCGACACCACCGGGTCTGGGACCGTCCGCATGCTCGAGGCCGTGCGGCTGTCTGGAATCAACGCGCGTTTCTACCAAGCATCATCATCGGAGATGTACGGGGCTACACCCCCGCCTCAGCACGAGGACACGCCGTTCTATCCTCGGTCGCCCTATGGCGCAGCCAAGTTGTACAGCTATTGGATAACAAGGAACTACCGCGAGGCATACGGTCTCTTCGCCGCCAATGGAATCCTGTTCAATCACGAATCACCCCGTCGGGGCGAGACTTTCGTGACACGAAAGATCACCCGTGCGGTGGCCGCCATCAAAGCCGGCCGGCAGGACTACGTCTACATGGGAAACCTCGATGCCGTACGTGACTGGGGCTACGCCGCCGAATATGTTGAGGGTATGTGGCGAATGCTGCAGGTCGACGAGCCCGACGATTATGTTCTCGCCACCGGGGAAGGATTCACAGTTCGGGAGTTCCTGGAGATCGCATTCGCGCACGCAGGCCTCAACTGGCAGGACCACGTTCGGTTCGACGAGCGTTACCTTCGTGCCAGCGAGGTGGACTCGTTGATCGGGGACGCGACGCGAGCCCGCGAGAAGCTGGGTTGGGTACCCACCATCCACGGCCGGGAGCTGGCACGGCTCATGGTCGACGCCGATATCGACGCTCTTGAGCACGCGGGACAGCCCTGGATCGACAACGTGCGGTTGGAGTCGTGGGGGACCGCCGCTGCGCCTGTAGGTAGCTGATGACGGCCGACCAGTTGCGGTACGCGACCGGTGAACTTGACCGCGACGCAACATTTTACGTTGCCGGACATCGTGGGCTGGTGGGTTCCGCGATCGTTCGTCGACTCCGGCTCGCCGGGTTTCAGAACATCGTAGGCAAGTCCTCGGCGGAACTTGACCTGAAGGATCGTGACGCGGTCTTCGACTTCATCGCCGAAACCAAGCCGAAGTACGTCGTGCTTGCCGCGGCCAAGGTCGGGGGCATCTTGGCCAACAGCACCTACCCCGTCGACTTTCTGAGCGACAACATTCGCATTCAGATCAATGTCCTCGATGCAGCGCTGGCGGCCGAAGTGGAACGCCTGCTCTTTCTCGGGTCTTCGTGCATCTACCCGAAATTCGCGGAGCAGCCAATCCGCGAGGATTCCCTGCTCACCGGCCACCTCGAGCCGACCAACGACGCTTACGCGATCGCAAAGATCACGGGGATACTGCACATCCAGGCAGTACGTCGGCAGTATGGACTGCCGTGGATCTCGGCCATGCCTACAAACCTCTACGGGCCGAACGACAACTTCTCGCCGACGGCTTCGCACGTGTTGCCCGCACTGATCAGGCGATACGACGAAGCAGTGAGGTCGGGAGCGAAGTCCGTGACGAACTGGGGTACCGGCTCACCGCGACGCGAGTTCCTGCACTCCGACGATATGGCTGATGCGTGCCTGCACATTCTCGAGCATTACGACGGCCCGGAACAGGTAAACGTTGGCAGCGGAACCGATGTCACGATCCGTGAGATCGCCGAGACGGTTGCGTCAGTGGTCGGCTACACCGGTGACACCGAGTGGGACTCCACGAAACCCGACGGCACACCGCAGAAGCTGCTCGACGTCTCGAAACTTGCACACGCAGGTTGGACGTCGAAGATCTCTCTGCACGACGGGCTGGAACGCACGGTGGCCTGGTATCGAGAACATATCGATGGACTGCGGAGTCGATAGTCCCGATTACCAAGCCACCCAGCCATTTACGAGTAGCTGATCTGCAGGTGCTTCGTCGTGGTTGCGCTGGCACTTATGACGGCAATACCGACAAATCGCAGATCGACCGTCAGCGCGTAACGCGGATCATTCACAACGTGTTGCCACGCACGGACCATCCCGTCGGACCAGCTGATGTCGTCAAAAACCAGAACAGCCTCATCCGCGAGGTGTGGCAGCAATTGGTCTGCGTACGCGATGGTGGCGGACTCGTCATGGTTGCCATCGATGAAGGCGAAATCGATGGGTTCGAGGTCGGTGATCGCCTGGGACAGAGTCGTGCCGAATTCTCCGACCCGTATCTCAGCCCTGTGGCTCAACCCGATCTCTTCGATGGTGCGCGTGGAGCGCTCAGCGAGCGCCTCGACTCCCTCCAGCGATATCAGCCTGCCTTCGCCACCGTTAAGTTCAAGAGCAGCAGCTTGATATGCAGCGGAAATACCAACGCAAGAACCAAGTTCCAGCAGAGAGACCGCACCGGTCGACCGCACCAAGCGGAACAGCAGGTCGGCCCATCGCGGCGGCTTGCTTGCACGCGCCACGTTCCCAATCGTCCTGGTCGTCGTGATTCCCGCTCCGCTGTAACCATCCCTGCGAGTGCCGGCACCGTAGTCGGTCATCTGGAACTCACTGGGCGATGTCAGCAACAGCGCTCGCAATGCCTCGATCTGGTCAATCCAGCCCTGTTCAGCGGAATCATGCCGACCGATCAATGCCGCGCGGACACCAGCAAGAACTGCCGATGGCATTTGCCCTGGCGCCGACAGGTCGCGAGTCTGCCAAACACCCTTGGCGCGTCGGGAATTTCGAATGGCCGTATGCAGCGGACCGATCAACGTATCCATGGCATAATCATATCTGTATTCGCGCCTATAGGTGGGCGCTAATGCACACCGGAATCGACACATTATCGCGTGACAAACCGTCAACGGCTGCTGCGGCGCAATGCATTTGCATCAGTCGGCTCGTCATCCGCGGTGGCATGCGACAACCGGGCCAAAGACCAGGGAGGTCAACGTTGCCGTCGCTGTCCGGCATCCGCAAGGGCCTGAGCATTGTTACCCGCCCCCATTTTCTCCAAGCGCTCGTTCGGCATCGCGTGGCGGCAGCGTCCGAACATCTGGACGCCATACGCCATTGCGCCGCCGAGACTTTGATCGACGCCGGCGCCAATAAGGGACAGTTCAGCCTCGCATTCCGACGACTTCGCCCCGGTGCGCGGATCATCGCCTTCGAGCCGCTGCCCGAAGCGGCCGACACCTTTGAGCGGGTGTTCGTAGACGACCGCCTGACTGAACTGTTGCCTCATGCACTTGCTAGCGCCGAGGGGTCGGCTCAGTTTCATGTAGCCGATAGGACAGACAGCTCCTCCCTTCTCGCGCCAGGCGAGGGTCAGGCGCTGGCCTTCGGTGTTCGCGAAGCACACACCATTGATGTGTCGCTGAAACGCCTTGATCAGTCTCTCGAGATCAGCGCCCTGGCTCACCCCATCATGTTGAAAGTCGATGTCCAAGGTGGTGAACTCGGCGTCTTCGAAGGATGCGATCTCCTCGCGGACATCGACTTCATCTACGTCGAGCTGAGCTTTGTTGAGCTCTACGACGGCCAGCCACTGTTCCAGGAGGTCATGGACTATCTAGTGGCGAGGGGATTCGCGATCGTGGGCACGTACAACCAGGTCAGCACTCCCCAGTTCGGACCCACGCAGGTCGACGTGCTGTTCAAGAGCACTGGCCGAGGGTAACTCTCATGGGAAGTCCCGGGAACATAGACCGCCCGCCGGTAGCGGTCTTTGCATACAACCGACCCGAGAAGCTTGCCGCGATGATGCGCAGCCTTCAGGCTTGTCGCGGGTTCGCAGAGAGTCCGGTGACAGTTTTCGTCGACGGTCCCAAGCCGAATCCGGAGGATAGATCGTCGGTCGAGGCGGTTCGCGCGTTTGTGCGCGGGCTGAACTCGCCGAACGTGTCGTGGTCGTTCCAAGACACCAATCGCGGGCTCCGCCAATCCATTTACGACGGGGTTACCGAACTAACCAAAGAGCATGGTCAGGTCATCGTCTTCGAAGACGATCTCGTTGTCTCCCCCATCGCCCTTGACTACTTCAATGCGGCGCTATGCCGATACCAGTCAGCTCACAGGGTATGGAGCATCGTCGGGTATGCCTATGACGCGCCGCCATTGAGGAATCTCACGGCCACTCTCACGCTCCCGTTCACGCACCCGTGGGGGTGGGCGACCTGGGGACGCGCGTGGGATCGGTTCTCGCTCGACAACCAGCCGACGGCCAACCAGCTCAATTCTCAGTCATTCAGATCGGCATTCGATATGAACGGGCTGTACCCCTTCACAGCCCTGCTGAAGAACTCAATCGAAGGTCGGGTGAACAGTTGGTTCATCCATTGGTACTACACGGTGTTCCAGCACGGCGGTGTGTCAATCTTTCCGTCCCGCAGGATCGTCGACAACTTCGGCCACAGCGATGGCTCGCACGGCGGAGTTCTGAATCCATATGACCGACTGGTGAAGCGGCCACAGCTACTTGACACGTTGCCTGAGTTCGGCGACCCGCACACCGTCGACTACGAAGCTCTCGACTCCCTCCGAAGAAGTCACGAACTGCGGGTGCAACGCTTCATTGCCCTCGCGGGGCGGACGAAGCGGACCCTGCGACAGCGAGGTGAACATTGACAACTGAACAGCAGACGACCGAACAGCAGGGGCCCTTTCGCTCCTACCCCTGGCCTCTTGAGCGCTTACGCGACGCGCTTCGTTGCATCCGACTGAAGCGCGTCAAGATCAGGGGGCCTGCGCAGTTCTCCCATGGAAGTTCAATCAGCTTCGCCAAGGGCGCGGATGTTCGGTCGCCACATTCGGTCGAGCTGGGTCACCATATCTCGTTCGGCAAGAACTTCACCTGTGAAGTCGACGTTCGAGTCGGCAGCCATGTGCTCGTCTCGAGCAATGTGTCGTTCGTCGGCCGCGACCACCCATTCGATGACCCCGCAGTGACGGTCTACGAAGCCGCACGGCTCGACGACACCGTGATTGAAATAGGGAGCGATGTTCTCATCGGTTTCGGCACCATCGTCGTGGGACCAGCGAAAATTGGAGACGGCTGCATTGTTGGCGCAGGCTCAGTGGTCGTAGGAGACCTTCCCCCGTCGACAATCTGCGTAGGAGTTCCCGCCAAACCGGTGAGGCAGCGATACCCAGACATAATGCGGTGAATCAGGCGTTACCCTTGGCGACCAGGTGTGCGAGGATGCCTGCCAGCCAGGGAGCCATTTGATCGTGTCCCTCAGGCATTTTCGGGTGAACGAAGTCGGCCATATTGTCTCCGGCCACCGCGCCGAGGAATGAGATTACGTACACCCCCCTCATGCGTTGTTCCGCAGTGTCATACGTCGCGTACAGGCGCTGGGCATGGTTGATGATGCGCCGGTTGAAGTCGGTGCCCTTGACCTTCTGATTCGCCCACAGGTCGGCGGGCCCCCCGTTGGGCGCCCCGATCAGCACAATCGGCACATCGGGATTCCAGGCTCGGATCGACTCGATCATTGTGTCCAGTCGTCGCTCGTAGTCCGACCACGATGCGTCGGTGAGTGACGAGAGAAAGTCGACGGTTCCCAACATGACGCTGACGGAGGTCGGTGCCCCACCGGAGAAGGCTGGTGCGAAACGTTTCAGGTACTTGGCGAACGAGAACTCGACTGCCGGCTGGGGATTCAGCGGCGTCCACGTGGCGCCATCGTAGTTCCTCCACTGCGTTCCATCCGGTAGGGATGGATCGACGATGACATCCCCTGTTTTCGGAGATGTCGGGTATCCCGCTGCGTCGAACTGGTACGGCCCCTCCGCCTGCCACCCTCGGGCGATCATCTGGAACCCGTCGTAGTCGTAGCCCCGAGGGTCGCCGACCGTCACATCTCTCCAGAACGACGTGTTGCCAAGAAACTTGTCACCGTCAACACCGCGTGGGAAGAGGAATGGCGAGTCACCTCCCACAGGCTGTCCGGCGCGACTCATATAGCGCCCCAACGTCCACCCGCCGCGGCCTTCCTCGCAGAGTAGCCCGCCGTCGTAGGTGCGGGTGCCGACCGTCTCGCCGTCAAGAATGCACTCCACCGCAAGTTGGACGTAGCCACCGGCTCGCGTGATCGAGTCGCCAATGCTCAGGTGTCGAAGCGTCTTTCCCGTGTGCGCCGCCGAGACAACGATCGGCCGCGAGGCTGACACCAACGTCGTCCCCGTCGCGTCCTTGACGGCTATGGAGAGCGTGGATGACCCTGTCTCTGCCGGCGTGTACTCCCAGAAGTTCGCGTGACTCACCGATCCGGATGGCCCTGTGACCTCTACCGGTGTGCTGCCGTCGTACCCGCTGATGACGTTCTCGTACTGCAGGCGGTACGTCTCACTGGGAACAAGGTAGAGCTTGGACGGCAGAACAATCTGAGGTGACGAGGCAAGGGCCGGAACAGGATCATCCGCGGTCAACGCTGGTGTATCCGCGGGAAACACCGTGTTCCTGCCATCAACGACGGTGCCGACTCCCCCATCGTGGGCAGTCACCAATGGATGTACGGCTGCAGGGCCTGCGGACTGGGCGCTAGCCTGCGGAACAGTCAGTGCGCACTTGGTTGAAGTGGAGGAGTTCGAGGCGCAGCCAGTAAGGGTGAGTGCGGCCACCAACACGATGCGAAGAAGCCAATGCAGGGTCACGGCCCGCACTAACCGCAGCTCACGCCGTAGCTTCCACGGCCATTTGCGCTCCACCCTCGTGGCTACGAATATCAAGCCCGCACAGGGCACTATGTCGACTCACGCCGAGTTCGACGCGCGTCGGCTCGGTGAATCCGGCACGCTCCAGTTCAGCAGCCAGCGTGTCGAAGTCGTATAGATAACCCTGATGGTGCCCGAAGGATGCGATGGGTATCCGAACGAGATCAACGGGATGCTCGACATCCAACCCGAGACCTCGATAGTGGCTGGCTGCCTCATTGCGCAGCGATGCGGTCCCGCTCAGGTACATCTCGACATGCGCGCGCAAGTCAGGCGTCACGATCCGGATGGTTCCTCCCGGCTGTAGACATCTGCGCGATTCCTCCAGCATCGCCCGGCCTGCCTGCAGCGTGAGGTGCTCGATGACATTGTCCGAGAAGACGAATTCGACGGTGTTGTCCTCCAGCGGCCACCGCTTGGTGGCATCGAGGTGCAGTCGCGCGACGGCATTGACATTGGTGACGATCCATCCCTCTCGGGACTTGTGTCCACCAATCTCAAGTTTGATCAGCGGGTGGGTCCGGGAGAGTTCCCGGCGAAGACGCGCCTTGGCGAATGGTGCGTTCACTGCCTGCACGCACGAACGCGCAAGCGGCCGCGCTCCCGGCACCGCCGAGAGCATGCGGTCGATCGGACCACCGACGGCTGCGCTACTGGCGACAAATGCTCCCCTGGCCATGGGGACATACTATACGGCCAAGGACACAAAGGCAGCGATGCGGAAAATGGACGGTAACAATACTTTTCGGACGAAACGGGTCACCGAGATGTCTCCGCGACGGAGTCGTTAGCTGCGGAACATGTCGCTAGTCGGGCGACGAGGTTCGCGCGTACTCGTGTATCCGGTAGTTGAGAAGCGCCGCGAAGCGTCCATAGCCGAGGAACAGATAGTTGAACGGCTTAGCCTGCAGACCGCGACCTCTGACCAGTCCGATACCGAGAAACACAATCCCGTACCCGGCGTAGACCAAGCCGCCCGCCAAGCCTTTCAGCAACGAGTCACCGTGCTTCAAACGGACACGGGTCTGGGCAATCCCGTTTCGAGTCGCCCGCCGGCGAAGCCAACGCAGCGAGAGTCTTTCGACGGGTACATCTTCGTGCACCACTGCGTCCGCGCAGTAGAGGATGGTGGCCCCAGACTTGCAGATCCCCCGGAAGAGGTCAGCGTCGGAGCCGCCGGTCACCGAGAAGGACCGGTCGAATCGCGGCGAGCCCGCACGCACCCACGCATCCCGCAGCAGCAGAGTGTTGTTAGTCGGTGCCGTAGCCAGCTGATGCCCGCTCTGCAGCTTGGGACGCTGGATGAAGCCACCGCGCCGTATCCATTCAGGCGCGTCCTCCGGAAGTACGCTAACCACCGGCCCAACGACCACGTCTGCGCGCGTCCGTGCCGCGTATTCGGTTAGCGTCGCCAACCAGTCTTCGGAGACCCACTCGTCGTCATCGACGAAGATGATTGCCCGGTAGTCGTTGTCGAAGTGCGCAAGTGCGCGGTTTCGCGCCTCGGCGATTCCGGGCTCCGATTCCACCACGTACACAGGGCGGAGCGGATGTTCGGCCGCGACTGATCGCGCGGACCCCTCGGGGTCATTGTCGACCACGAGGATCTGCGCGCTTATTGACCCGATTCCCGCCTCCAGACTGTCGAGCAGCTGCTGCAATCCGGCCGGGCGGCGGTAAGTGGCAATCGCGATGAGGTAGCAATCAGCCATTGCACGATTATTGCCGAACGCGGCTCGTTGCGTAGCGGGCGGGGGCGGTTTGCCTGCAGCCTCGTTGCCCGAATTGCACGAGCGGGTCGTTGAGCTTTGGGTTAGCCCGTGTTCCGCGGCTCGCGCCTACGGCCTCAAGGAAGATCCGTGGGTGACCAGAATGGTTGCAGGACTAGATGATCGGTCCGCATTCGGCGCCTCGACTCTGCCTCACCTTGGGTGGCGCTTCGGCAGCAATCAGATCCCGACCCGCGAATGCCCTCCTCGTTGCCGGCACGAAGGTGCGACAACACCAAAGTTCGACCAGAACAAACCCGTTCTACCGCAACGTGTTCCAGAGCCCGGTGTCGATCACGACTGTCGGGCCCGACTGGCTTGACCACGGGCCGCTGATCGGCAACCATCACCCACACGGTCCGTGATCAACAACCCGGCCCCATCTGCGCCGTGCTCAGCAGGTCGAGCACGCCGCGCGCAGCAGGCTCGAGCAGCGAGAGGAACTGCAATTGGGGCGCGAATCGACGAGGCCGGAGCTGTTCGTGGTGGGAACCGGCCAGGACGACAACGTCGGTGACGTCGTACTCCGCCGCGAGTACTTCGACCGTCTCCGCAGGGTGGGGCGGCTCCACATATACATGGGAATCGCATCGGCGGACTTCCTTGACGGTCTTCGCCTCTGTGATTCCGACGTCGTTTATACAAGCTTTCGGCAGTGGCATAACGCCGGTTGGCGTGCACTATTCCGCGGAGAAGTTTGGTTCATCGACAAACCAGGTCAGCTGCTGCTCGATAGTCAGACGCTTCGCCGAAACCTGAAACTCCTCCCACTGGTCATCGGCATCCGGATTCGAAAAGGCCAAGTGCTCCGCCTCGGGCTGGCGATCCGAGCCCTTGACTCGAAGTATCTGCGATATCTACGCCCCCTGTTTCGACTGTCAACGCTAATCCGCTGGCGGGATACTTCCACGAGCTCAGCGTTCCGCCTCGGTGCGGTTAGTCCTGACTGGGCATTCGGATGGGATAAGACCGGGCAGGATGCACTCGCCGTCGATCGGACCGACATCGTGGTCACATACCGAGGAGATCGTGAACCACCGTCCGAGAGAGTTCTCGAGGCGCTGAGCACACTGACACGAGACGGGTCTCGCCGCGTGGTTGTCGTGTCTCAAGTCCGGCGAGATGCGGAGCGCAGCAATTACCTCGCTCACCGCCTAAATGCGGAACTGGTTCCGTGGCCTGCCGGGCGCAGCCTCGCTGATCATGAGAAAGCCCTCCGAGAGGTCTATGGAAAAAGCGCCATCGTGATAAGCGATCGTCTGCACGCACTTATCGTGGGGATGACAGAGGGCGCCGTACCACTCTGCATCACCGACGGTGGTGAACCGAAAGTCGCGCGACATCTAGACGCGGCCGGCTTCAACAGATCCACAGTTCGCATCGACACCGCCTCACAACCACTATGTGAGCTTATTGAGGATCAAATCGGGCGGCGCGCGGAAGCTCATGCTGCAACGCGTGCGGCTCTTGACTGCCTGGACGATCTGACCACTGCGCTGGCGACTCTCGCATCGACGGGACGCCCGGGAGGCCACGTCCATTGAGTTCCTTGGCGGGAAGAGCGTTCAGTGGCGCAACTGCCACCCTCTTCTGGCAGGGAACACGCATTGCACTTCTGGTGGTGTCAATCGTCGTACTGGCTCGATTGCTGTCGCCGACGGACTTTGGCCTCATCGCCATGGTCACGGCCGTCATCGGAATCGGCGAGCTGCTCCGAGACTTCGGGCTTTCGGTTGCCTCGCTCCAGGCAAAAACACTTAGTGACCATGAGAAGTCGAACCTGTTCTGGCTCAATACCCTGATTGGGGCATTGCTTGCCATCGTGGTGTTTGGCGCGTCGTGGCCCATTGCGCTTCTTTACGGCGACGACAGGCTGATCGCGATCACGCAGGCCCTATCGATCACGTTCCTCATCAATGGCATTGCCACCCAGTTCAAGGCACAGATCAATCGTGACCTCAGATTCGTGGCACTCGGCGCGACCGAGGCGATTCCGCAGGCCGTTGGACTCACCGTGGCGATAGCAGTCGCTGCGTCCACACATAGCTATTGGGCGCTGGTTCTTCAACCGCTTGTCGTTGCCAGCCTTGACGGAATTCTGTGCGTCGTGTTGGCGCGCTGGCGCCCGGGCAGGTACCGGCGCGGGGTGCCGATCGGAAGGTTTGTCCGATTCGCGGGAGCACTCGTCAGCACGCAGGGACTTGCATACCTCTCAAAGAACATCGACAGCGTCTTGCTGGGCGCCCTTCGAGGTCCCGCAGAACTCGGCCTGTACAGCCGCGCCTATCAGGTGGTGGTGCTTCCGCTTTCGCAGATCACCGTCCCACTGTCTCGGGTAGCCATCCCAGTGCTGTCACAGCTGCAGGACACGGCTCAGGTCTTCATGAGCTACCTGAGGACCGCTCAATTTGCGACCGTGACAGCGACCTCCATCTTCTATGGAGCGATAATTGGCTTCGGAGAGCCGCTCGTCAGGATTGCGCTAGGCAACCAGTGGATCGGCGCGATCCCAATTCTCCAAGTTCTCGCAGTATCGGGCATTTTTCGCGCACTTGGCCAAGTTCCGTACTGGACCTTCGTGAGCTTGGGTCAAACAAGCAAGCAATTGTTGATCTATCTGGTCGGCCAGCCAGTCATCATCGCCTCGATTGCGATTGGGGCGATCTGGGGTGCTATCGGCGTCGCGACCGGATGTGCGGTCGGATACGCCATCTTCTGGATCCTGAACATGTGGTGGGCGGCCCGCGTCACAGGACTTCCGATAGGTCAGCTCGCTGCGTCCGGTCTTGGTCTTGTGGCGGTGTTTGCATTGCCCGTGGCCATAACGGGCGCATTCGCGGTTCACTATTTCGAGCATGACTGGGCAGCGCTCGCGGTCGGCGGGATCCCAGCGATTGCCTGGATTGCGGCCATGCTCTTCGGTTTTCCGCGCTATCGAGCCGAGATGATGCGGTTCGCCCGGCTTGCACGACAACGCAAGGTGACATCAAGCGCAAGTGACTCACCCGCATGAAATGGCAGCCGTCGCGAGTGCATCAGAATGCGCGCCACCCAGTGCTAGGTCCTTCCAGGAAAGACCGGCACCGCGCCGGGGAGTTTGTTACGTTTGGCATCGGTGTCAATAAGGATTTGGGGACAGATGAATCGTGTTTTCGGGGCGGCTCGCCATACCACGCGAGTGGGTTTGGTGTGATCTGTAAGTGACGTCGCTGCAATCGGCCCGTGCCAAATCCGGGCCACCGTTGAAATCTGAATCGCAGCCACTGCCTTCTCACCCTGAGGCCTTACGCCCGTCGTGGTTCTGGACCGGATTCTGGTCACTTATCGCTGCGCTGATTCCAATAATGCGGCTGCAGTCAGCCGAGGGCCTATGGCAAATGCCACTGCGACGCGTCAAGTACGTGATTTTCCTGGCCCTTATTGTCTCTGCGCTGTTCCGCTTGGTGGCCCGGCCGATCGGCCTTCCAGTCTGGCTCGGCGCGGCCGTGTTCATCCCATTCGCTGGCTTCCTATCCGGCTACTCCAGCTCACCAACCACGAGCGTCATCATGGCAACGCAACTTGCCCTGCTGTGCGCGCTGGCGCCGCTGGTTTTCCGGTACCACGTGGTGCACACACGGGATTTTCTGCCCTGGGTGCTCGGAGCGTTCCTGATCTCCCAGACGCTCTCCGCGACGGCCGGCCTGATTCAGCTAACGGCGGCGCCGGTACTCGGGCAGGCAGCCATCGCCGAACGATCGACGGGGTTCGCCGGCCACCCGAACACGCTCGGGATCATGTCTGTGATCGCCATCCTGATGACTCTGACCCTGATAGGGCAGTCGTCACAGCTCGTGAAGGTCGGACTGTGGGGTGCATTTGGCGTCAACGCCGTCGCCTTGATCGCCACAGGCAGCCTCAGCGCGATGCTTGCGGGAGCGGTTGGCGCTGCGGTGGTGGCGATCGGTCGACGACGCGTGGCGTCGGCACTTGCCGTCGGTGTAGCTGCGTGGGGCGCGGGCGCGCTCTTTGGACTCGGCAATACGTGGTTCGCCAATTTCGTGGAGTACCGAATCGCCCTGGTCACCGGCGAGGCTGCTTCTGCTGGTGACGCTTCGCTCGAAATTCGTGCTCTCACATACCAGTGGGCGTTTGAGCACATCTCGAACGATCCCGTGTTCGGCGTCGGGATGGACAACCTCAACTCAGGCACGTTCAACGGCGTCACGGTCGTGCACAACTATCTGCTCCACGCCTGGTATCAGGGTGGTCTGATGCTCTTCCTGTGGTTCGTCGGAGTAACCGCAGTAGTGGTCGTCGGCACGGTGCGCGCAATCAGATCTCGGCGAGGTCTGGGCGGCGCGGCTGTCGCTACGGCGCTGATCGCTTTTGCGGCGACATCGAGTTTCTTTCTTCAACAGCAGTATTGGATACCACTGCTGTTCGCCGTGGCCATGCTGCCCGTCCGCCAGGACCGAGAGGCGCCATCCGAGGCCCCCGCGCTTGAGAGCCCGCCAACAGGTGCATTTACCGGCGACGCTCGCAACCGTCGCTGGGTTTAGGTCCGGCGGCCGCGCCCACTCGCGACGTCACCGAGTACCTGTTCGAAGGCGTCGATAGCCACATCTGCATCCAGCACCTTCGCGCGGAAACTACGGCCGGCCGCGCCGTACACCGCTGCCCGCGCGCTGTCCGACGACAGCTCAAGAGCGGCCGCGAGCAGCGCCTCAGGGTCGCCAGCTGGCACCACTACGCCAGCCCCGGACTGCTCGATCTCCCCTGCGGTGATTCCGTTCGAGTCGGTGGCCGCGACGATCGGCCGTGCTGCATCGAAGTAGGAGGTCAGCTTGCTCGGCACCGCCATCGTGGCTACACCAGGCAGCTCGTTGACCACCAAGCAGTCGGCGGCGGCGAGTGCGCGCCGATAGTCGGCATCATCCAATGGATCGACGAACTCGATTCTGTCGACTCCCCGCGCCAATTGTTCGAGCCTGTCCCGCTCACCGCCGTCACCGACCAGAATGAATTTGATAGGGACCCCACGTTCGTCGGCCAACCGCGCCGCCTCGACAATGTTCTCCAAGCCCTGTTTCGCACCCATGTTGCCGGTGTGAACTGCCAGCGCGACGTCGGACGGCCACCCAAGTGCGACGCGCGCATCGAGTTGCGATATCGAGGCCGTCGGCTTCAGATGGGTCCAGTTCCTGATAACGACGATGCGATCCCGCTCGACTCCCAAATCCTCGACGAGGTAGTCCGCAAAACGCGGGTGAATGGCGATGACTGTATCCGCGGCACGAAGAGCACACTTTTCGACGATTTTCGTAATCCAGATGGAAAGGCCACCCCCCTCCTTCGTCTCCTCCATCCCGAGTGTGTAAATGTCCTGGACCCAAATGACGACACTCGGACGCGCAGGGGTAAGCCTGATACGCAATACCGCGATAGCAGTTGCAAACAGCGCAGGTGAAATTGCGACTACTACGGAGTCAGAGCCCAGTTTGCTAAAAAGCAATCTCATACCCAAGCTGAGTTCTGACAGTAACCTGCGCACTCCTCTCGGGGGTCGTGGCACGTAGTGGCGCAGACGGTGAACGGTGACACCGTCGATGTTCGCCGTACTTTTCCACTGGCCATATCCAGGACGAATTGCCCACTCGGGATAGAACGGGTGCGCGACGTACGCGGTCACGCGATGCGCCCGCGCGCTGAGACCGGCCGCCAACGCTCCGGCATACGGTGCGATGCCCGTGGCGTCTGGGGGATAGTGCAGGCTCAGTATCGACACTCGATGTCCGCGCATGGCGCGACAGTACAAGCCGCCGGCTCCCGAGCGAACACAACCGACGACATCCTCCACGATGCAGCCCCCAACATCGGTGATAGTTCACGGCGCCGGGGCCGGCCCCGCGCTTGGTCGACGAAAGAACTTGCTGGGCAGTGGGTTACTACGCCTACGCTCTGACACGCGTACGGAGGCAGCGACGCCCCGGCGGATGCGGCCGAGATGACTCCGGCGGGCAGCGTCAGCATTTGACGGCCGCAGCGAGTCTGCTGGCAGCGTCGCCACTCCACGAATGAGATGCCCAGTGTTGCGAGGCACCATCACAGTGCGCGATCACACGTAGCCGATGCACCACCGCCACGTCAAAGAGCACAACGAATCGACCTACCCGCGGCACCCGGCGGCGGCGCCCGCACTGCCAAGACCGTCCTAGCCGTTTGCCAATTGTTGAACTATCAAAGGCGTGCGACCGCGCTCACGACTGGCTAGCTGGCAACAAAGTCGCTGGAAACGACGGTATTTGCTGAAACTCAAGATCACCGTGAAACCTACTATCAGTACGGATTTGACGGGTGACAGGGTTCGCTGATCGCCTTGCTCGTCCCTTTTACTGGTGCTAACGTCAATTTCCTAAGCGAGGGCGAAATCACAAGAACTTCGCGATGGGAATCGACTGTAAAACGGGCGTGGGGGCTCCAAACCGCGTCGTGGACAGTTGTGGCCTTCGAGTGACCCGATGAGTGAATCTGGGAGAAGAATGGTGCAGCGGGCTGTATTAACTGGCGGCGCAGGATTCGTCGGCTCACACCTCGCGGAGCGCCTACTGGCACGGGGCATCGAAGTCATCTGCCTCGACAACTTCATAACCGGGGCTCCGGAGAATGTCGCCCACCTTATGGGGACCGACGGCTTTCGTCTGATGAAAGTCGATGTGAGCGACTATATCTCGATCCCGGGACCGGTTGACTACGTCTTGCACTTCGCTTCGCCGGCCTCGCCGGTCGACTATGCCGGACTCCCCATTCAGACGTTGAAGGCCGGCTCGCTCGGAACGCTGCACACGCTGGGTTTGGCCAAGGAGAAGGGCGCTCGTTACCTGCTGGCGTCCACCTCGGAAACGTACGGCGACCCGCTCGTTCATCCGCAGCCCGAAAGCTATTGGGGCAACGTCAATCCGGTCGGTCCTCGAGCATGCTACGACGAGGCCAAGCGGTTCGCCGAGGCGCTCACCATGTCGTACCGGCGCAAGCACAGGGTCGACACGGCGATCATGCGCATCTTCAACACGTACGGCCCGCGGATGCGCGCGGACGACGGTCGCGCGATCCCGAACTTCATCACCCAGGCCCTGGCCGGTACCCCCATGACAGTCCAGGGCGACGGCAGTCAGACGCGGTCGCTGTGCCATGTCGACGACTTGGTCGAGGGCGCTCTGCAGTTGTTGTTCTCCGACCTGGCCGGTCCGGTCAACATCGGTAGCCCGCACGAGATGACGATCTTGGAGTTGGCCGATCTCATCCGCGAACTCGCCGGGTCAGACGCCCGGCCCGAGTTCGTCGAACGTCCACAGGATGATCCGTCGCAGCGCAGGCCCGACATCACCCTGGCGCGCACCGAACTGAAGTGGGAGCCAAGGGTAGATATCCGGGAGGGCCTGACGGACACCATCGCCTGGTTCCGCGACCGGTCCGAGGGCACCTCGCAAGCGGTATCACCTGCACTGCTTGGGTTTCAGGTCGAGCACGTGCAGCCGAGCCACAAGGTCGCGGTGATCGGCACCGGTTACGTCGGTGCTGTCACATCGACGAGCCTGGCGTTCCTCGGGCACTCCGTCTGCGGCCTCGACACCGACTCGGCGCGAGCTGGGCAGCTCAACAACGGGCAGGTCCCATTCGTGGAACCGGGCCTGCAGGAGATGCTCACGGCAACGTTGGCCTCCGGTCGACTTCGGTTCACCGACCGCCCAGCCGAGGCCCTATCCGATGCGGACTTCGTCTTCCTCTGTGTGGGTACGCCACCTGGCCCCGATGGGTCACCTGACCTCACGCAGCTGGAGAGTGCCATCCAATCTCTGGCGCCGTACCTACGTGCGGGGGCAGTGATCGTCAACAAGTCGACCGTGCCTGTGGGTTCGGGCAACTGGACGCGCACGATTCTTGAGGACGCCCTCGAGGGCAACCGGCAGCTGTTCTTCCACGTCGTCTCAAACCCGGAGTTCCTCCGGGAGGGCTGTGCCCTCGACGATTTCCTCTACCCGGATCGCATCGTGCTTGGAGGCGCGACAGAGGACGTCAGTCGGGTAGCGGAGCTGTATCAGCCGGTACTCAATCAGTCATTCGAAGGTGGACGGCGAGATCTCCGACCGTCGCTCATCACGACTGAACTGGCGTCTGCCGAGATGATCAAGTACGCGGCGAACGCATTTCTGGCGACGAAGATCAGTTTCGCCAACGAGATGGCGCAGATGTGCGAGCTCTTCGGTGCTGACGTTCGTGAGGTCCTGCCCGCCATCGGCGCGGACCACCGTGTCGGTAACGCCTTCCTGAATCCCGGTGTCGGGTGGGGTGGCTCGTGCTTCGGCAAGGACGTTGCGGCGCTGATCTCGTCAAGTCAGGAGTATGGCTACACGCCCTCAATGCTGCAGGCGACGGTCGAGATCAACAAGACGCAGAGAAAGAGCGCGGTACGCAAGCTCCAGCGAGAACTTCACATCTTGAAGGGACGCCGAATTGCGCTACTGGGGTTGACATTCAAGCCGGGCACGGATGACCTGCGGGATGCTCCGGCGCTGGACATCGCGCGACGGCTCCTCAGCGCCGGTGCCGTGGTCTCCGCCTTCGATCCAGTCGTCAAATCGCTGCCCGAGGAGTTCGGAGCAATCCGACTGACACGCGATGTCTACGACGCATCCGACAGGGTGGACGCAGTCGTCTTGACGACGGAATGGCCTGAGTTCCTCCAGATCGACCCTGCCGCGTTGCGTCGAGTGATGCGTGGAGATCTCGTCGTGGACGGCCGAAACTTCCTGTCCGAAGCCAAATTCGCCGGTTCCGGCCTACAACTGGTCGGATTCGGCTGGTAACACCGCCACCTCGCATCCCCAAGGAGTCAGTATGACTATCGAGATGCCGCCGAAGCACTCGCCCACCTTCAGTTCCTCCGGGCAAGCCACATCGGCACAAGCGGTGCCTCCGAATGACACCAGGCAGGCGGAGAAACTCGGCCTGCAACATCGTTACTTTCTCCAGATCGCCGATGTGGTCGCGCTGACGGCCTCCGCATTCCTCGGCGCGGTCACCCTGAGTCACCTCAGCGCAGAACGCGCAGGCAGTCTCGGTATTCGAGATGTCGCCCTCGCGGCCGTCGCAATGGCAGTCGCCATGCACCTTCACGGGCTGTACCGCCGACCCGCGTCGCGGCTGCGACCCAGCGAGTGGTGGCGACCCGCGGTCATCGCACGTTGCCTGCCCACCGCCGCCCTACTCTCCCTCGCCGCTGACGCCCTGCTCCTCCACGGCGAGCGAATGATGACCCTGACGGCTGCTGTGGCCATGACGCTGCCTGCGGTAGTCCTGGTCCCGCTCGGGCGCCGAATGGTCGTTCGGATGTTCGACCCGACGGTCACCCGAATCCTGGTGATCGGGACCGGGCCAATCTCCGATCGACTCACCTCGAGACTGCAAAGGTGCCCCGACACGCTTGTGGTCGGGCATGTGGACGACTACGCCGCACCAGGCACGCCCGTCCTCGGCGGACTTGCCGACCTCTCCGCCGTCTGCACCGCATACGAGATCGACCGGGTCATCGTCGGGTTCACCAACACCTCCGACGCCATCGTGCTCGAATCCCTTCGCCAGCTCCAGGGCCAGGTGCCTGTGTCGGAGATCCCGCGTTACTTCGAACTACACAACTGGCGCAGCGAGGCCGAGGAGTTGCACGGCCTTACTCTGATGCACCTGCCCACCGCGTCGCTGGGTCCGACCGCCCGAATCATGAAGCGGCTCATAGATGTCACGCTTGCAACCTGTGCACTGATGGCCGCAGCGCCAGTTCTGCTGATGGTCGCGGTGGCAATCAAGGTCGACACCCCAGGGCCCGTGTTCTTCCGGCAGGAGCGAATCGGCCGGGCCGGCAAGCCATTCCGGATCTTCAAGTTCCGCTCGATGACTGCCGACGCATGGCAGCGACGCGACGCGGTTGCACAGCTCAACGAGGTCGACGGACCGTTGTTCAAGATGGAGCACGACCCGAGGGTCACCCGGGTCGGTGCCTTCATCCGCAAGACCAGCCTCGACGAACTGCCTCAACTCATCAACGTGGTCCGTGGCGAGATGTCGTTGGTAGGCCCGCGGCCATTGCCGACCGAGGAGTCAGATCGCATGGATGGTGCGGCGCTCGCGCGCCTCGACGCCAAGCCCGGCATCACCGGCCTTTGGCAGGTGTGCGGTCGCAGCGACTTGGCCTATGCCGATCTCCAGCACCTCGACTCTGTATACGTGCGGTCATGGTCCCTGATGTGGGATGTGCGAATCATTTTCAAAACACCAAAGGTTGTGTTCGCACGCAAAGGCGCCTACTGACTCTCGACCGAGGAGTTGCTCTGCACGTCCTGTTTGTCTGCACTGGAAACATCTGTCGGTCGCCTACGGCGGAACGACTTGCCGCCGCCTACGGCGCTGCGCGTCGACTCCCTGACTTCAAAGTATCCAGCGCTGGAACACGCGCGGTGATCTCGCATCCGATTCACCAATCCGCAGCCCTAGCCCTCGAGAAGCTGGGTGGTGACGTAGCCAACTTCACCGCGCGACAGCTCACGTCCAAGGTCGCGTCGAATGCAGATCTTGTTCTCACCATGACAAGGGCGCATCGCGACGCGGTCCTGGAACTTGCTCCGCGCCAACTCCACAGGACCTTCACGCTCCGCGAAGCCGCCCGCATCGTATCCGAGTGCGATGCCCAAGATATCGCGGACCTCGCGGCACTCCGCCCCCACTCGGCCGCGCCGGAGCTGTCGGACATTCCCGACCCCATTGGTCAGAGCGAAGAGGTCTTCGCAAGGGTGAGTGAGGAGATCGCCGAACTCCTCCCGCCGATACTCGAGCTCTGCCGTCGCACTTGATCCGTTAGGACTTGCGGATCCAACAGGACGTGGGCTTCCACGCGCCAAGGGGCCATTGGTGGCATTCGTCATGAGCGGGTATGAAGAAAGGACTACGTCTGAGGGGGCCCGCTGAACATCAGCCGACGAGTGATCGGCACCGTTTTCGGTGTTGTCCAGTTGTTCGTGGCGAGCGTTGCCTTCGCCGTGCGTTACATGCCACTGCCGAGCCATCTATGGGTGTACATCGCAGTGGCCGCACCGTTCCTGCTATGGGTCACGCCGTTGGCTCTCGTCATACTGCTGTGGAGTCGACGATGGGTACTCAGTGCGCTCGCGGCTGGTCTCACCGCAGCCACGGTCGCGGTGCAGGCGCCGTTGTACGTCGCCGCCAAAGTCGACGGGCCGTCAGTCGCCGTCCGCGTGATGACGGTCAACATGTTGTACGGCCGTGCGGACGCGGTAGCGATCACCGCCATTGCCAACGACCGGGCTGACGTCCTGCTGGTTCAGGAACTCACGCCAGACGCGACTCGCCGACTGGAGGCAGCTGGCATTGAGGAGAAGTTCTCCCATCACCGGTTGGAGCCTCGCAAGATGGCCGCCGGGGCCGGCGTGTACAGCAGATTCCCAATGCCGGCGACTGCGCTAGTCGGAGGGTTGGAGAGGGTCATGGTCACTGCCCGGCTCAGAGTCAAGGGAGTGAAAACCGACCCCACCGTGGCGTCAGTGCACCTCGCCTCGCCGTGGCCGCAGGAGATCGACGGCTGGCACCGCGACCTCGACGAGTTCCCCAGCGTTCTGGACGAGATCACTGCCGGATCCGACGAAGGCTCGATCGTCGTCGGCGGCGACTTCAACTCAACGATCGACATGCGCCCGTTCCGCCGTCTGTTGACTGGCGGCTACCGCGATGCGTCTGAACAGGCCGGCGCAGGAAGACAGTTCACCTTCCCGAGCAACCGACGAATCCCGCCCTTCATGGGGCTCGACCACGTGTTGACCCGCAACGCCACCGCGGTGTCGACCGAGACCGTTACCGTTCCCGGCACCGATCACCGGGCCCTATTGGTCACTGTGCAGTTGCCCCGCAACTGAATTGAAGCCACACCCAGACCCTCGATGTTCGCGGTGCGTCAGGCGGCGGCCTTCTTGTCGTCGGCGCCAGTGTCCTTGTTGTCTGACTCGCTGGCCTTCTTGGCCGGCTTGGCGTCGATTTTCTTGGGCTCGGCCTTCTTGGACTCGTCGTTCTTCTCGTCAGCCTTCTTCTCGTCAGCCTTCTTGGCCGGCTTGGCGTCGACCTTCTCGGTCTCGTCTTTTCTGGGCTCGTCCTTCTTGGTCACACCCGTCTCGGTCTCGCCCGTCTTGGTCGTGGACTCCTCCGTCTCGGGCTTCGTCGTATCGGGCGCCGCGGCCACGGGCGCGGACGGCTCCTGCACCTCGGCGACGGTCTCGACCGGCTCAACCTCCTCGACCGGGGCCGGCACCTCCTCGACCGGCGCGACAGGCTCGACGGGCTCGACCGGCTCAACGAGCTCGGTCACCGGAGCCTGCACACCGGTGGCGACATCGGCCGGCTTCAGCTCCGTCACCGACGCCAGCTGCGCGACGTCCACGAACTTCTTGGCGGCGGCCAGCGTCGAAGTGGGGTCGGGGACCGTGGCAGGCCCAACGATGGACGGCCCGCCTCTGATGGCGTCCTCAATGCCCTGGATGACCGCGCCGACCAGCTTGCCGGCGACAATCGACCAGTCCTGGAACGGATTGAACGGCAGAATCGACAGCGATGTCGACTTGCCCGGATCGCCCGACCAGTCGTAGCCCAGATCGGCCAGCACCTTGTACACCGGCGAGATCAGGTCGATGATCGGCTTGACGAACGGCTTCAAGGCGGCTGGCGTCAACGACATGACCAAGTTCATGATCGGCAACGACGTCGCAGGAATCATGATGTATTCGTTGCCGTACTCGTCCAGACGGCAGTTCACTCCGACGTTGCACACCAGATGCGGCGCGAGCGTCGCCGGCGTGTAGCCATAGGGCATCGTGGAGTCGGGACCATTGCCGTTGGGCGACAGGTAGTAGCCGTGTACGTTGTCGAACGCGGCGAGCGCGTTCAACATCGCGAACGGGTTGCCCCAGTACCGCGGCGCGTAGACCACCGGGTCGTACTCGAATCCGTAGGTCGTGGTCTTGATGTTCGGGTCGACGGGCATCGGCGGACCGAACGTCACGTCGAGGCCGGGGATGTACCCCAGGAACGCCAGGCGCTGCCAGAGGCCACCGTCGGGATTCTGGATGCCACCGATGGTGACCACCCGGAGCCTGGCCTTCTCCTCCTCCGTCAGGCCGTACTCCTTGAGCACCTTGGACAGAACGGCGCCGCCCTGCGAGTAGCCGAAGACGACGATCTCATCCTCCGGCGAGGCCAGCGCCGCGTTCAACGCGGCGGTGAGGGCCAAAGCACCCTTGCCGACCGACTCATCCCACTTGTCGCAGCCATCCGGACCCGAGCGGCACCAGCTGGGGAAGATCGACAGCGGCCAGAACGATGCGGGGTAGTTGATGCCCTTGAGATCGGGGTCGGTCGGGCAGTTCACCTCGTTGGTGCAACTGGTGGTCTGCAGGAACCTGTCGCGGATGTTCTCCCGATAGTCCGCGACGATGTTGGCATTGGGGGTTCCGGTGCCGGGCACCAACAATGCGATCGCGCCTGCCGCGAACGCGGCGCCGAACACCGCCCCGATCGCCAGGCCGATGGTTCCGATGATGGACACGAAGACCAGGCCGATCACCCTTGCCGACTTACGCATTCGTAAATACTCACACAGCGACGGCCGCAGAAACGACGGAACCAGAATGACGTTTCCGCAGAAATTTCTCGATGCCTGTCGGATTCGGCAGGCCTCGTTCGTCGAATCGGTAGAGAGTGAAACGTAGGGTTCCGCTCACTATCAGGAGGTGTACCGATGCACTACTTCGCGCTTCTGCTCGGCCCTGAGTCGACCGAACAGCCCGACGCCGCGACACAGGCCGACATCATGGCGGCGTATCAGAACTTCCACGCCGCGGCGGGCGCGTCCATCCGGGCCGGTGACGCACTGACCCCGTCGGCGACGGCCGTACGGATCAGCGGCGGACCGGCCGCGCCAACCGTCACCGACGGCCCATTCGCCGAGAGCGCCGAGGTGGCCGGGGGCTACTACGTGTTCGAGGCGGAGAACCTCGACGAGGCGCTGGATCTGGCTCGCCAGATTCCCGCCTGCGCGTCCGGCGGCGTTGAGGTGTGGCCCATCGTGGAGTGGAACCAGCCGGAGAAGTCGCTGGAAGGCGACCACTGGTTGGCGCTGCTCCTCGAGCCGGCCGACGAGGCCGTGGCACCCGGAACGCCGGAATGGGACGCCTGCATCGTCGCCCACGGCGAGTTCGGCACCGCGGCTGGCGATCGAGTCAAGGGTGGTGCGGCGCTGCATCCGCCGTCCACGGCGACGACGGTGCGGGTGCGTGACGGCAAGGCCACGTACACCGACGGACCCTACGTCGAGGGCGCCGAGGTCGCCAGCGGCTTCTACCTGTTGAGCGCCGCCGATCGAGACGAGGCCGTCAAGGTCGCGTCCATGATCCCCGCCTCGGCGGTGGAACTGCGGCAGTTGGCCGGCGTATCGGGTCTGTAGCACTCACGAATGACCAACCTGGAAGGCATCTTTCGGCGCGAGTGGGGACCCGCCGTAGCGGCGCTCTCCCGCTGGTCCGGCGACCTCACCGTCGCCGAGGACGCCGTCCAGGAGGCGTTCACGGAAGCGCTGCGCTCCTGGCCGCGTGATGGCGTGCCCAACAACGTGGGCGGTTGGGTTCTGACGGTCGCACGGAACCGCGCGCTGGACCGCTTGCGTCGCGAATCCAGCCGCCCAGGAAGGGAACTCGCTGCGGTGGTCGAGAACAGCTGGCCCCACATCGAGGGCGTTCCGGTGCACCCGGTGCGTGACGATGAGCTTCGGATGATGTTCATGTGCGCGCACCCGGCCCTGGACAGCGCGTCGCAGCTGGCGCTCACACTGCGGTTGATCTCCGGACTCACCGTCGCCGAGATCGCCAGGGCGCTGCTGCAGTCCGAGGCCGCTGTCGGGCAGCGAATCACACGGGCCAAGACCAAGATCCGCGGTGCGCACATTCCACTGCGGGTGCCACGGGCTGAGCTGTTGGTGGAGCGGACGCCGCACGTCCTGGCATGCATCTACTCCGTGTTCACCGAGGGCTACTGGTCGACGGCGGGGCCGTCGGCCATCCGCGACGAACTGTGCGATGAGGGCGTGCGGCTGGCCGGTGAACTGTGCGCGCTGATGCCCGACGAGGCGAACGCCCGCGGGCTGTCTGCCCTCATCCTGCTGCACGATTCGCGACGCGCCACGCGGGTGGACGGCGCGGGCGCGCTGGTACCGCTCGACGAGCAGGACCGGCAGCGGTGGGATCGAGGCCGCATCGCGCGTGGCCTCGATGACCTGCGACGGGCACGGGGCGCGACGGACAGCTACTTACCCCAGGCGGTCATCGCGGCGGCGCACGCCACCGCACCGTCGTGGGCCGCGACTGACTGGGCGCTCATCTGTCAGGCCTATGACCGGCTGATCGCGATCACAGGATCACCCGTGGCACGGGCCAACCAGGCGTTGGCAATCGGATTTCGGGACGGGTTCGACGCGGGCCTGGCAGCGCTCGATGAGGTGGCCTCCGATCCCCTGCTCGCGAGGTCGAACACCGTGGCCACCATCCGCGCGGATCTCCTACGCAGAGCGGGACGCCGCGATGAGGCGGCCGACTGGTACCGCATCGCGCTGGAGCACGGCGGCTCGACGCCTGCGCGGGAATTCCTGCGGCGCCGCCTGTCCGAGGTGTCCGGGTGAGTCAGCTCAGCGGGACGTCGAGAATCGGGCGTGGCTCAGCCGAACCCGGACCATCGAAGTGCCACCACTCCCCCGAGTACACCGTCAACCCACCAGCGCTCATCGCGTCGCGCAGCAGCGCGCGGTTGGCCTGTTGTTCGGGGCTGACACCCTCGGTGGCGCGCGCGAGGCTACGCGGGGTGAAGTCGTCGAAGTCGGTGCCCATGTCCAGCGGCCGGCCGTAGTGGAGGTCTGCCACCGTCACATCGACGGAGCGGCCGGACTCGTGGCTACGTGCGAATTCCGTCGGCCGGGCCACCCAGTTCGGGTTGGGCACCGCCTCGAACATCCGAACCTGGACCTCGTGTGGCCGATAGCAATCCCAGAACACCAGCCGCAAACCCTGCTCCCGCAGTCGTTCGGCCGCCACGGCCAGGCCGGGAGCGAGCGACTCGTGTATCAGGCAGCGGGCATCGGCCGGATACAGCGGGACGCCGACGAAGTTGTTGGCGGTGGCGTAGCGCAGATCGATCCGGGCGTCCGGGACCACCGTGCGCACGTCGATCAGCCCCGCACCCTTCGCCTGGGGTGAGACCGGGGGGACGTCAGCCGACGCCGGTGCAGGTGTCACGAGCGCCATGATCGCAGCGAAACAAACGACCGCAGTGCGGTTTCGTACGCGCCGCGCCGAGGCGAGCGTACGAAACCGCACTGCGGTCGTTGTCAGAGGTCTTAGGCCTCGGCGAAGTTGCGGGTGACCGTCGGATCCACCGGGATGCCGGGGCCCGTGGTCGTCGAGATGACGACCTTCTTCAGGTAGCGGCCCTTGGAGGAGGACGGCTTCGCGCGCAGAACCTCGTCGAGCGCGGCGCCGTAGTTCTCGGCCAGCTTCGTCTCGTCGAAGGACGCCTTGCCGATGACGAAGTGCAGGTTGGCCTGCTTGTCGACGCGGAAGTTGATCTTGCCGCCCTTGATGTCGGCCACGGCCTTGGCCACGTCGGGGGTGACGGTGCCGGTCTTGGGGTTCGGCATCAGGCCACGCGGGCCCAGCACGCGGGCGATCTTGCCGACCTTGGCCATCTGATCCGGCGTCGCGATCGCGGCGTCGAAGTCGAGGAACCCGCCCTGGATCTTCTCGATCAGGTCGTCGCTACCCACCTCATCGGCGCCTGCGGCCAGGGCCGCCTCGGCCTTCTCGCCGACGGCGAACACGATGACGCGGGCGGTCTTGCCGGTGCCGTGGGGCAGGTTGACGGTGCCGCGCACCATCTGGTCGGCCTTGCGGGGGTCAACGCCCAAGCGGATCGCGACCTCGACGGTGGCGTCCTGCTTCTTCGACGACGTCTCCTTGGCCAGCTTCGCGGCCTCGAGCGGCGTGTAGAGGTTGTCGCGGTCGACCTTCGCGGCGGCTTCGCGGTATGCCTTGCTGTTCCTGCTCATGTGCTTTCCAATCAGTTTCGTTGGTTGTGGTTGGTGCGGGCCGAAGCTGGCCCTCCCACGGATCGGCCGGGATGTCCCGACCGGTCCTACGTACTACTTACTTGACCGTGCTACCTGGTCAATCCGACAAGCTACTTGACCGTGATGCCCATGGAGCGGGCGGTTCCGGCGATGATCTTGGAAGCGGCCTCGACGTCGTTGGCGTTGAGGTCTTCCTTCTTGGTCTCCGCGATCTCGCGCACCTGGTCCCAGGTCACCGTGGCAACCTTGGTCTTGTGCGGCTCGCCGGAGCCCTTCTGCACGCCTGCGGCCTTGAGCAGCAGCTTGGCGGCGGGCGGCGTCTTCAGCGCGAACGTGAAGCTGCGATCCTCGTAGACGGTGATCTCCACGGGGATGACGTTGCCGCGCTGCGACTCCGTCGCGGCGTTGTACGCCTTGCAGAATTCCATGATGTTGACGCCATGCTGGCCGAGCGCAGGACCGACCGGCGGGGCGGGGTTGGCCTGCCCGGCCTGGATCTGCAGCTTGATCAGCCCGGCGACCTTCTTCTTCGGGGCCATGCTGTGGTGTTCCTTTTCTTTCTCGGGGCTTCGTCCCAGTTACCCGGGGGTGCCAGTTAGATCTTGGAGACCTGGGTGAAGGTCAGTTCGACAGGTGTCTCACGACCGAAGATCGACACCAGCACCTTGAGCTTCTGCTGCTCGGCGTTGACCTCGCTGATCGAGGCGGGCAGCGTCGCGAACGGGCCGTCCATGACGGTGACCGACTCGCCGACCTCGAAGTCCACCAGGATCTCGGGACGCTCCAGGCTCGCCTCGGACGACGCGGCGGCCGTCGAGGAGGCCTTGCCGGGCTTCTTCGCCGCAGCGGGCGGCAGCAGGAACTTCACGACGTCGTCGAGGGACAACGGCGACGGCTTCGACGTGGCGCCGACGAACCCGGTGACACCCGGGGTGTTGCGCACCGCGCTCCACGACTCGTCGGTGAGTTCCATGCGAACCAGGATGTAGCCGGGCAGCACCTTGCGGTTGACCTGCTTGCGCTGGCCGTTCTTGATCTCGGTGACCTCTTCGGTCGGCACCTCGACCTGGAAGATGTAGTCGCCCACATCCAGGTTCTGCACGCGGGTCTCGAGGTTGGCCTTCACCTTGTTCTCGTAGCCGGCGTAGGAGTGGATCACATACCAATTGCCGGGGCGCCTGCGCAGATCCTTCTTGAGGGTCTCGGCGGGATCGGCGTCCTCGTCCTCTTCCTCGGGGGCCACCTCGTCAACGGTCTCGTCGGTCACGATCTCGTCGGACTCGTCGGTCACAGACTCGTCGGACTCGGTGGTCTCGTCGATGATCGCCTCGGACGCCTCAGGTGCCTCGTCGGACGTCAGGGTCGACGACTCCGCGGCTCCATCGAGCACGTCGGACTCATCCGAGGGCGTATCGCCTTCGAAGGTCGTCACTGTTGTCAGTCCTCTCTAAGTTTCTTCAGCTCGTCACGCGGCCGGTTCGGTCAGCCGAACACCAACGTGATGAGCTTGGCGAAGCCGAAGTCGACTCCACCGATAAGCGCCACCATGAACGCCAGGAATATCAGCACCACGGTGGTGTAGCTGACCATCTGCTTGCGGTTCGGCCAGATCACCTTGCGCAGCTCGGCGACTACCTGCTGCAGGTAGTTGATGACGAAGGTGATCGGGTTACGGGACGGACCCGTCTTTGCCGCCTTGGGCTTCTTGGGTTTCTTTCCGTCACCGTTCTTGGCGGTGTCGGCGACAACGGCGGCGGCTGTACCAGCACCCTCGCGCCGTGATCGCTTTCCCGACGGCCGCTGGGGCCGGGTCACCACGGCGGTCGGGCTGCCGGTGTCACCCTCGTCCGGAGTGTCGGTGCCGTCGCCTGCGGAGACGGCACCGTCGCGCTCGTCGCTCACCGCGTGCTCCCTTGTCCGATCGTGCTTGTCATCGGTGGTCACCTTCCAGTGTCCACGCCTGTCGAATATTCAGTTGAGCAGGGGCGACAGGACTTGAACCTGCAACCTGCGGTTTTGGAGACCGCTGCTCTGCCAGTTGAGCTACGCCCCTTCGGGGTTGGCAGGCCAACCCGCGAGGTCGAGGTTCACACAATTCACGCGCTCCCCGATCGGCCGATCATAAACCGACGGACAGCGCGTGACTTGGGGAAACCCCGAGGACCGAGTGTACATCGGCCCAAGTCTGACTTACTAATCCGCAACGGCGGCGGTTCGAACCACCTGACCTGTCTCGGGATCCCACTTGGCCGAGATCGAGTTGTCCCCCTCGTGACCCATCAGGGTGGTGAACGCCTCCATCACGATCGTGCCGTCCTCATCGGCGCAGACGTTCCGGGTGGTGACGATGTCGGCGCCGAACCGCTCTGTAACCGACTCGACGTGCATGGTGCCGGTCAGCGCGTCACCGACCTTGATCGGCCGGTGGAAGAGGAACTTCTGGTCGACCTGGACGATCTGCAGGGTCTCCATGCCGATGTCGACGTTCGCGAAGAAGTGGTTCTGGATCATCACGGCGAAGATCGAGATGAAGGTGAGTGGCGCGACCAGCGAGTCGTGGCCCAACTCCTTGGCGGCGGCCTCGTCGACAGTGGCCGGATCCATCGACTTCACGGCCCTGGCGTATTGACGAACCTGCTCGCGGCCCACGACGAACGTGTCGGGGTACTTCCAGATCATCCCGCGGATGTCGGTCTTGAGAGCCATGGGTCAGGCCAGCTTCGCCGTAGCGACGGCACGGCCGAAGATCTTCTTTCCCCCTGTTGTGGCGGAAAGCGCAATGACCACCGACTTAGTTTCTGGCTCAACAGATTTCACACGTCCGCTGAACACGATTTCAGCGCCGATGCCGTCGTTGGGGACGGGCACGACCGCGGTGAAGCGGACGTTGTACTCGGTGACCGCGGCCGGGTCGCCCACCCAGGACGTGACGTAGCCGCCGCCCAGGCCCATCGTCAGCATGCCGTGCGCGATGGCGGTGTCGAGGCCGACCTGCTTGGCGATCTCGTCGTCCCAGTGGATGGGGTTCAGGTCGCCGGACACCCCGGCGTAGTTCACCAGGTCGCCGCGAGTCAGCGGAATGATCTTCTCCGGAAGCTGGTCGCCCACCTTCACCGAATCGAACTCACGCAGTGGCATCGCTAAAACCCTCTTCTCCCGATTCGCCCGACCGACCCGCGAGGGTCGTGTACGTCTCCTGCACAACATCACCCTTGTCATTGGTGATGATGGTCTTCGTCACGATGATGTCGGTGCCGTGCGCCTGCCGGAGCCCGTGCCCGTACACGTCGCAGTACAGCTTGTCGCCAGCCCTGATCGGCTGCAGGAACTTCAGCTCCTGGTCGACCTGGACGATCTGAGCGTCCTTGATGCCGATGTTGGCGTCGGCGAAGAACGCGATCTGCGCCTGGTACCCGAAGACCGAGATGAAGGTCAGCGGTGCCGGCAGCGAGCTGTGCCCGAGATCTGCGGCTACGGCCTCGTCGAAGTAGACGGCGTCGTCGTTCTTGACGGCGGTTGCGTACTCCCGAAGCTTCTCCCGACCCACGACGTAGTGGTCCGGGTATCGGTAGTGCATACCGATGATGTCCGAGGAGATAGCCACAAAGCTTGAACCTATCCGGTCAACCGTGGGCGACGCCCAGGGATCGACCGCCTAGCGCGATTCCTTGTGCGGCTGGTGGTGTCCGCAGTTCGGGCAGAACTTCTTGATCTCCAACCGATCGGGATCGTTGCGGCGGTTCTTCTTGGTGATGTAGTTGCGGTGCTTGCACACCTCGCAGGCCAAGGTGATCTTGGGCCGTACGTCTGTACTTGAGGCCACGTTCGTCGTCCTTCTTCGGGTGATTCGTTGTCTTGTAGCGGTGGGGGGACTCGATCCCCCGACCTCACGATTATGAGTCGTGCGCTCTAACCAGCTGAGCTACACCGCCATGATGGCGCCGCCGGTCGGGCTTAGCTTCTCCCGTCGCCTCGCTCGCCCGGTGTCCACCGAGCCCCCTAACGGAATCGAACCGTTGACCTTTTCCTTACCATGGAAACGCTCTACCGACTGAGCTAAGGGGGCCTGCCCCACAGCGTTGGACGGTGTCCATGCGGTGGGCCTTAAAGAGGGTACATTCTCGCCGATTGCCTAGCCAAACCGCTGGTGACAGTCGACCCGCCGCGGGGGGTCAGAACTGCCCCTCACGCAGCGAAATCAGGCCCCGCCAGCACCCTCCCGGGAGCCCGAGTGTCGGCGCCAGAGCGCGCCAATAGTCTGGAGGTATGGCGAACCCAGGGGTCGATGACCGTCTGTACTTCCGACAGCTGCTCTCAGGCCGCGACTTCGCTGCCGGCGACGCGATCGCGCAGCAGATGCGGAACTTCTCGTACCTGATCGGCGACCGGGAGACCGGGGACTGCCTCGTCGTCGATCCGGCCTACGCCGCGGGTGACCTCGCCGACATCGTGGAGTCCGACGGCATGCGGCTCTCCGGTGTCCTGGTCACCCACCACCACCCCGACCACGTCGGCGGTTCGATGATGGGCTTCGAACTCAAGGGCCTCGCCGAACTCCTGGAGCGGGTCGCGATTCCGGTCCATGTGAACACCCATGAGGCGGAATGGGTTTCGCGCACGACCGGTATCCCGCTGACCGACCTGACATCGCACGAACACGGCGACAAGGTCAACGTCGGCGATGTCGAGATCGAGTTGCTGCACACCCCCGGACACACCCCGGGCAGCCAGTGCTTCCTGCTCGACGGCCGGCTCGTCGCGGGCGACACCCTGTTCCTGGAGGGATGTGGGCGCACCGACTTCCCCGGCGGCAACTCCGATGACATGTTCCGCAGCCTGCAGGCGCTGGCCAAGTTGCCGGGCGACCCGACGGTCTTCCCCGGGCACTGGTACTCGGCCGAGCCGAGCGAGCCTCTGTCCGATGTGCGTCGCCTCAACTATGTCTACCGGGCCAGCACTCTCGACCAGTGGCGCACGGTTATGGGCGGCTGACGCTGCCCACCTGCGATAGTGTCCGATCTCGCAGCGCCCCTTGAAAGGCGCGTGACGGGGAGGACCCTGCGATGACCACACCATCCGTGCCTGCCGGTTGGTACTCAGATCCCGATGACCCGCAAGCCCTGCGCTACTGGGATGGCACCGCCTGGACCGCCGGGCCAGTTCCCGAGCAGGCCGCGCCGGAGGTCACGCAACCCGAGCGCCAACCGTCACTGGAGCCCGTCGGGCTCGAGCTACCCGTATTCGAGTCGTTCGAGACACCCTCCTTCGAGTCCATCTCGTCGGGACCGGCCGAGACACCCGCAACGCCGCCCGCCGCCGACGCAACCCCTGCGCCCGAGGCACCGGAGTCCTTCGACGAACCTGGCACCCCGACCCCGACGGATGCGCCCACCACCACCGCAGGGCCGCACCCCGAGTTCCAGACGCCGCCGTGGGAGTCGCCGACCACCGCGGTCCCGCTGTTCACACCCCGCTATGACGCGCCACCACCGAATCCGCCGGCCGGCACCGACAACCGCAGATTGATCATCGGCTTCCTCAGCGCCGTCGGCGCGCTGCTGTTGATCTTGATCCTGGTTCTGGTTTACGCCTTGGTGATCCGCGATGACGCTGTACCCGATGTCACGCCGTCTCCCACATCGGCCTCTGCGGCGCCTTCGGCGGAATCAACGACGTCGGCCGCATCCGAGACCCCCACCGAGGCCGTGGCCGCGCCTGCGGCCGGTGAGATCGTCGACGGTCCGTTCACCATCTCGGTCGCCTCCACCGAGCGCGGTGACACCATCTCCTCGACCGTCAACGAGTCCCTCGAGAAGACCGCTGTCGGCGAGTTCCTCGTCGTGTACCTGAATGTCGGCAACACCAGTGGCGACGTGCAGGAGTTCCTGTCGAACCTGCAGGTACTCAACACCGACGCGGGCACCATCGCACCGGACGACGAGGCGTCCCTCTATCTCGGCGGTGGCGTCGTCATCGTCAGTCCCGGTGAGACGCTCGAGACCGCGGTCGTGTTCGACGTGCCCGTCGGCACGGTGGCCAGCGGAATCATCGTGCACGGCGTCCCCGGCATGGCCGGTGGCGAACTGCCGGTCGAATAGAACCCTGCCGAATACGCGATTCGCAGCAAACGGAACAGCGGTAGCGGGAATCCGTTGCCCGTTGCCGATCCAGATGTGCAAATCAGCTGACACCGGCCCGGGTGGTTGCCACACTGGACAGTAGGCGCCGACAATTGCGCCATCGGGGGTTCAGTCGTGAAGAACGTCGTGCTGTGCTTTGACCAGGTTCGCCATCTGGGGGTCGGGGGCGACACCAATGCCACGGCTCTGTTCGGCATGCTCGATCAGTCGAGCGGACAAGTCTGCTGGTATCACTCGGGTTCGACGCGTTGGACCCGGGCTCGCGACCAGCACGCCGAGGCCCGCGCGGCGATCGACGGCGGTTATGCGTTTCTGCGGCGCTGCTGGGAGCCGGGCGATTCGATCCTCGTCTTCGGGGCGGGCCACGGCGCGTTCTGCGCGCAAGCGCTCATCCGACTGGTGAACACCGTGGGCATCCTCCCGTGGTCGTTGGACGACATGGTCGGCCACGTGGTTTCGGCGTATGCGATGCCGCGCACCCGTCGTACGCCGCGGGAGTGGCAGGCAGTGCGCGCGACGTTCGCCGCATTGACGGGCGGCAACGAGCCGCTCGTCGTCGCCTACCTCGGTTTGTGGGATGCGCTGCGGGACGCCACGCTGCCGATACCGCCGCCGGAGTTACTCGCCGTTCGCGGGGGCAGACACGCGATGGCCGCCGACGCCGCATCGGTGCTGGATCGCCCGGTGACGATGATGGGCGATGCGGTGGAGCAGGCGTGGTTCCGCGGCGGACACTGTGATGTCGCGGGCGGCCCAGGCGCCTGCCGCCCCCTCGCGGGTATCGCCCTGAACTGGGTGCTCGACGCCGCCACCGCCGCCGGACTTCGGGTCCGGGACCGCGCAACGACGACACCTCCAGAACACGCGGACGCACTGGCGGGCAGCGCGCGCAGCCTGCCGTTGCGGAAGGTGCCCGACGACGCCGTGGTCCACGCCAGTGTCGAGGCCTACGTTGCGGCGCACCCGCAGTACTGGCGCCGGTTGCCTGCCCAGTTCACCTGGACCGACCGCGACTGGCTGGCACGCGGCGAACGCCTGGTCTCCGCGCCCGCGCCGACGCCCGCCCCCTCCGAGCTGACCGCCATCGCGTCTTGAGCGGCGCAGCTGTCGCTGCGCGCGGACCGATCCCGCGGTAGGTTTCGAGTCGAAGCTTCAGCAAACTTCGGTCGGCGCGGTTCCCGAATGCGTCAGCGAAGCGTTAGTGTCCTGAGCAAACCTGATGACCGCGTGAAGGCAGTGGGGGATTCGATGACCATCAGTTGGGACGACGTGACAGGCCTCGGCTCAGCGGGATGGTTGGCCATCGCCGCGTGGGGGGCCCTGATCCTCGGCGTGATCGCGCTCGTTTACGCAAACCGCCAAATCAAGAGGAATCGGCTGCTCAAGACCGAGCAGATCCGCCCGCAGGTCGCGATGTACATGGAGCCGCACGCCGCGGACTGGCACGTCATCGAACTCGTGGTGCGCAACTACGGCCAGACCGCCGCACACGACATCCGCTTCGACTTCGCCAACCCGCCGACGGTGGCCGCCTACGAGGACCACGGTTACGACGGGCCGCCCGAAGTCGCCGAGCTGGATCTCCCCAGCGAACTGCCCCTCCTCGCCCCCGGCCAGGAGTGGCGAACGGTCTGGGACTCGGCGATCAGCCGGGAGGAACTCGGCGGCTCGATCCGGTCCCGCTTCGACGGCACGCTGACCTACTCCGACGAACCCCGCCCGGTGGGCGGCAAGAAGTCGCGGGCGTGGAGCAGGCGCCAGACATTCGAGTCGAAGGTGTGCCTGGACTGGGCGACACTGCAGCCGGCCCAGCGCCTCGAGCTGTTGACGACACACGACCTGGCCAAGCGAGAGAAACAGAAGCTCGAGTTGCTGCGCAACGTACTGACCTACTTCCACTACGCATCCAAGGAGACGCGTCCGGACGTGTTCCGGGCCGAGATCGAGCGAATGAAGCATGCCGTGGCGGAGACTCAAGATCGTTGGCGGACAGCGCAGTTCGACCAGACCACCGAACTCGACTTCCCCTGGATCAAGGACGACGCCGCCGGAAGGCACCACGTCAACAATCGCTGACGGTGCGCTGCGTAACATCGGCCACAACAACCGCACTTGAGGGAGCATCAACGATGAGCAGCCCGGTCAGCTATGCCCAGAACGAACTCGTTGCCACGATCACGCTGGACGACGGCAAGGTCAATGTGCTGTCGCCGGCGATGCAGCAGCACATCAACGCCGCACTCGATCAGGCCGAGGCGGCCGCGGCCAGCGGTGACGTCAAGGCGATCGTGCTGGCGGGCAACTCGAAGGTGCTCAGCGCCGGGTTCGACCTGGGGGTTTTCAACTCCGGTGACGCCGCCGCCGCGCTCGGGATGCTGTCCGGCGGTTTCGAACTCTCGATCCGGCTGTTGACCTTCCCGGTGCCCGTCGTCATCGCCGCGACGGGGCCTGCCATCGCGATGGGGGCCTTCCTGCTCCTGAGCGGTGACCACCGAGTCGGTTCTCCGAGTTCGCGGTGCCAGGCCAATGAGACCGCCATCGGCATGGTGCTGCCGATCTCCGCGATCGAGATCATGCGGATGCGGTTGACGCGCGCGGCGTTTCAGCGCGCCGTCGCCCTCGCGGCGACCTTCGCCGGAGATGCCGCGGTGTCGGCGGGGTGGGTCGATGAGATCGTCGAGACCGAGAACGTGCTCGCCCGCGCCCACGACGTGGCTGCGGAGTTCGCGACGACCCTGCACGCCAAGGCGCACCTCGCCTCCAAGCTGAAGGCCCGCGAGGACGCGCTGGCGGCCATTCGCGCCGGGATCGACGGGCTGCCCACCGAGTTCGGTGGCGCCTAAATCACATCAGCCACTCCTGCCCCCTCTCGGGGGTGGTGATGCGAGTGCCCGCCTCTGAGCGACAATCTCATTGGCGTCGGATGCCTTCGGGCGAAATGTCGCTCAGAGGTGGGCAAACGTAGTGGCATTTCCTGAGTACACCGGGGCGCACAGGAGCAACCCGGCTACTTCTGCAACGGTGTCGGACGCGGGCCCTAGGGTAGATCTCAAATGGGCCTTCATCTCCACCGTGCGGAACGCACCGACGTCCTCGCCGACGGGCTCGCAGATCTACTCGCCCAACCGCTCGTCGACCCGTTCGCCATGGAGTTGGTGCTCGTTCCCGCGCGCGGTGTTGAGCGTTGGCTCTCGCAGCGGCTGTCACACGTGTTGGGTCGCGGCTCGGGGGCCGACGGGGTGTGCGCGGGCATCGACTTCCGCAACCCGCACTCCCTGATCGCCGAGATCACCGGCAGCGGCCGCAACCCCGGCGACGACCCGTGGGCCCCCGACACCATGGTGTGGCCGCTGCTCGAGGTGATCGATGCCAGCCTCGACGAGAGCTGGTGCCGCACGCTGGCCACCCACCTGGGCCACTTCGAGACCGGCGAGGCCGAGCGGGAGCTGCGGCTGGGGCGGCGCTACGCCGTCGCTCGGCGCATCGCGGGCCTGTTCGCGTCCTATGCCAGACAGCGCCCGCAACTGCTCATCGACTGGCTGGCAGGCGCCACCGACGACCTGCCCAGCGACGTCGCCTGGCAGCCTCCGCTGTGGCGGGCGCTCGCGGCGCGGGTGCCCGCCGACCCACCCCACATGCGCCATGCGAACACCCTTGCCCGACTGCGTGATTCGGCAATGGACCTGCCGCAGCGGCTCTCACTGTTTGGACACACCCGGCTGCCGGTGACCGAGGTGGAGTTGATCACCGCGCTGGCAACCCATCACGAGCTGCACCTGTGGCTGCCCCACCCCAGCGACGCGCTGTGGCAGGCACTGCGCGGCGTGCGGGGCTCGGTGCCCCGTCGCGAGGACAGCAGTCACCGCGTGGTCGGCCATCCCCTGCTGGCCACCCTTGGCCGGGACCTGCGCGAGCTGCAGCGCGGCCTGCCCGACGACGTCGGCACCGACGAGCACCTCGAGGCCGGCGACCATCCCGCCACGCTGCTCGGCTGGCTGCAATCCGATATCGCCGCGAATGCCGTTCGCCCACAGGGCCGGACGTTCACACCGTCCGACCGCTCGGTGCAGGTGCACGCGTGCCACGGCCCCGCTCGGCAGGTCGACGTGCTGCGGGAGGTGCTGCTCGGTCTGCTGGTCGATGACCCGACTCTGGAACCGCGCGACATCCTGGTGATGTGCCCGGACATCGAGACCTACGCGCCGCTGATCAACGCCGACTTCGGCCTCGGTGACATCCTCCCCGGCGTGCACCCGGCCCACCGGCTGCGCATGCGGTTGGCCGACCGCGCGCTCGTGCAGACCAACCCGCTGCTCGGCGTGGCGACCGAGGTACTCGCCCTGGCCGGTAGCAGGGTCACCGCCAGCGAGGTGCTCAACCTCGCCCAGGCCGCCCCGGTGCGGGCACGCTTCGGATTCACCGACGACAACCTTGAGGACATCACCCGCTGGGTCCGGCAGGCCAACGTGCGCTGGGGTTTCGACCAGGAGCACCGCAAGCCGTACGGCGTCGACTTCGTGCACAACACATGGCGTTTCGGAATCGACCGCGTGCTGGCTGGTGTCGCGATGTCCGATGACGCCCACGCCTGGATCGACTCCACGTTGCCCCTGGACGACGTGAGCAGCAACCGCATCGAACTGGCGGGCAAGCTCGCCGAGTTCATCGACCGCCTGCAGCGAACGGTCACCTCGCTGACCGGTGCGCGGCCGCTGCGGGACTGGTTGAGCGCTGTGACCGACGGCATCACGATGCTGACCCGCATCAGCGATGCCGATGCGTGGCAGCTCAGTCAGATGCAGCGCGAGTTCGGTGACGTCCTGCGCGACGCGGGCACCCACGCCAACACCGAGATGCGGCTGCCCGATATCAACGCGCTGCTGCAACGCCACCTGGCCGGCCGGCCGACGCGGGCCAACTTCCGGACCGGCACGCTGACGGTGTGCACGATGGTGCCGATGCGGTCGGTGCCGCACCGGGTGGTGTGCCTGGTGGGTCTCGACGACGGTGTGTACCCGCGCCGGGGCGCCACCGACGGCGACGACGTGCTGGCGCGGGACCCCGTGACCGGTGAGCGCGACATCCGTTCAGAGGACCGGCAACTGCTGCTCGACGCCATTGGCGCGACCACCGAGAAGCTGGTCATCACCTACACCGGGGCCAACGCCTACTCGGGCCAGCCGCGTCCGCCCGCCGTACCACTGGCCGAACTCCTGGACGCACTGGAGGCCACCACACCCGATCCGGTTCGCGACGCGATCGTCGTCCATCATCCGCTGCAGCCCTTCGACATTCGCAATGTCGTACCCGGCGGCCTGGTGCCGGATGTGCCGTTCACGTTCGACTCGACGGTTCTGCGGGCGGCCCGCACCAGCACCGGCGAGCGGTCCGAGCAGCCGAAGTTCGTCTCCGGACCGCTCCCGCCGCGGCCGACTGATGATGTCGCGCTCGCCGATCTCGTCGGGTTCTTCAAGGATCCGGTCAAGGGTTTCTTCCGCGCGCTGGACTACACGCTGCCATGGGATGTCGACGGCGTCGCGGACGAGATGCCCGTCGACATCGACGCTCTGGAGGAGTGGTCGGTGGGCGACCGAATGCTCACCGACATGCTGCGCGGTATGGAGGCCAAGGACGCCCGGCAGGCGGAGTGGCGCCGCGGCACCGTGCCTCCTGGCCAGCTCGGCTGGCGCAAGACGACCCAGCTGCTCACCCAGGCCGATCTGCTGGCCGAGGCGGCACGCCGTCATCGCACCGCCGAGCCCAGCGCGTACGACGTGGATGTCGAACTCGACGGTGGGCGTCGGCTCACGGGGACGGTGTCGCCGGTCTTCGGCGACCGGATGGTCTCGGTCACCTACTCCAAGCTGGGCGGCAAGCACCTGCTGGCATCGTGGATTCCGTTGCTGGCGTTGTTCGCCCACCGTCCGAATCGGGATTGGTCGGCCATCTGCATCGGCCGGCCACCGCGCGGAACAGACCCACGCGAGCAGACTCTCGGCCGTCCCGAGGAATCAGCCGTCGACCTGTTGCGGGACCTGGTGGCGATCTACGACGCGGGCCGGCGCGAACCGCTTCCGCTGCCGATCAAGACGTCCTACGCCTGGGCCGCCGCCCGGCACAGCGGTGATGACCCGGAGCGGGCCGCGGGGTTCCGATGGAAGTCGGGCAACTTCCCCGGCGAGGAGGCCGACCCGGCCCAGGTGCGCGCCTGGGGGCAGGGCGCATGGCTGAGGGATCTGATGCAACCGCTGCGGCCGGGCGAGGAGTACGACGGCGAGACCAATCGCCTCGGCGCCTACGCCGCACGGCTCTGGTTGCCGATGCTGCGGGCCGAGGGGAGGCGTGGATGATGGAGCGTTTCGACCTGCAGGGTCCACTGCCCGCCGCGCCGTCGACCACCGTGCTGGAGGCCAGTGCAGGCACCGGAAAGACGTTCGCTCTCGCCGGGTTGGTGACGCGCTATGTCGCCGAGGGCGAGGCGACGCTGGACCAGATGCTGCTCATCACGTTCGGCCGCGCGGCCAGCCAGGAGCTTCGCGAGCGGGTCCGCTGCCAGATCGCGCAGGCCGCAGCGGCTTTCGACGATCCCTCGCTGGCCGGTGACAATAAGCTGGTCGCCCACCTGTTGGATGCCACCGATGCCGAACGCGTCGCCCGTCAGCAGCGGTTGCGCGACGCACTGGCCAACTTCGACGCCGCGACGATCGCCACCACCCATCAGTTCTGCCAGCTGGTGTTGAAGTCCCTCGGTGTGGCCGGTGACTCCGATTCCGGTGTCACCCTGGTGGAGAGCCTGACCGACCTGGTCACCGAGATCGTCGACGACCTCTACCTCGCGCACTTCGGGCATCAGCGTGAGGACCCGGAACTGACCTACCCCGATGCGCTGCGGCTCGCGCGGGAGGTGGTGGCCAATCCAGCAACCGAGCTGCGGCCCCGTGACCCCGCACCCGAGTCCCGGGCCGCGGTCTGCATCACGTTCGCCAAACGCGTTCTCGCCGAACTGGAGCTGCGCAAGCGCAGACTCGGCATCCTGAGCTATGACGATCTTCTGACGCGGTTGGCCGACGCGCTGGAGCCGCTGGACTCCCCCGCCCGGGTCCGCATGCACCAACGCTGGCCCATCGTGATGGTCGACGAGTTCCAGGACACCGACCCCGTGCAGTGGGAGGTGATCGACCGCGCATTCAGCGGACGCTCGACGGTGATCCTGATCGGTGACCCGAAGCAGGCTATCTACGCGTTTCGCGGCGGCGATATCGTCACCTACCTGCGCGCCGCCGAGACCGCGGGCGCCAAGAAGACGCTGGGCACCAACTGGCGCAGCGATGCCGCACTGGTCGACCGGCTGCAGGTCGTGCTGCGCGACGCCGAGCTGGGCAACCCTGCGATCGTCGTGCACGACGTCGACGCGGCCCATCGGGGCCACCGGCTGGTCGGGGCGCCACACGACGATCCGTTCCGGTTGCGTGTGGTGGCGCGACCGACGTTCGGCCGCAGCGGAACCCAGAACGTGGCGATCGCCGACCTGCGACGGCACATCGGCCAAGACCTGGCCAACGATATCGGGGAGCTGCTCGCCAGCGGCGCCACGTTCGACGGCAAGCCGGTCCAGGCCGGCGACGTCGCGATAATCGTCGAGACGCACCGGGATGCGCGCGCATGTCAGCGTTCGTTGACGGCGGCGGGTATCCCCTGCGTCTACACCGGCGACTCGGACATCTTCACCTCCGCCGCGGCCGATGACTGGCTGTCGCTGTTGGAGGCCTTCGACCAGCCGCACCGCACCGGGGTGGTGCGCGCCGCCGCGGCAACGATGTTCTTCGGTCACACCGCGCAGACCCTGGTGACAGGCGGTGACGCGCTGACCGACCGGATCGCAGAGACCTTGCGGGAGTGGGCAGGCCATGCCCGTGAACGTGGTGTGGCGGCGATATTCGAGGCCGCGCAGCTGGGCGGTATGAGCGACCGGGTGCTGTCCTGGCGTGACGGCGAGCGCCACATGACCGACCTCGCGCACATGACGCAGCTGCTGCAGGACGTCGCGCACCGCGAGCACTACACGCTGCCCGCGCTGCGCGACTGGTTGCGCGCCGAGCGTGACGACCGCGGCGGAGCCACCGAGCGCAACCGCCGCCTCGACAGCGACGCGGCCGCTGTGCAGATCATGACGGTGTGGGTGAGCAAGGGGCTGCAGTACCCGATTGTGTACCTGCCCTTCGCCTTCAATCGCTATGTGCCGGAGCCCGAACTGATCCTGTTCCACGACGGCGACACCCGGTGTCTGCACGTCGGCGGCAAGGACAGCCCCGACTATCACGCCGTTGCGAAGCTGGGGCGCGAGGAGTCCGCGGGTGACGACAGCCGCCTGACGTATGTCGCGCTGACCCGGGCGCAGGCCCAGGTGGTGGCATGGTGGTCGTCGGGCCGCGACGAACCCAACGGCGGGCTGTCCCGGTTACTGCGTGGTCGGCGACCGGGCGAGCGCGTCGTGCCGGAACGCTGTGTGCCCGCCAAGATCAGCGATGACGACGCGCTGGCGCGGCTGCGCGAGTGGGAGGCGCTCGGCGGACCCGTGCTCGAGCAGTCGGTGCTGGGGCCGGCGCCGACGCTGCCTTCGGTGCCGGCACCGACCGATCTCGATGCCAGGCACTTTCACCGCAGCATCGACCTGCGCTGGCGCCGCACCTCCTACTCGGGTCTGATCCGGGTGGCCGAGACAACCGGTGTGGGCAGCGAACCCGAGATCGTCGAACTCGACGACGAGGTCGCCGATATCCCGCTGGTGGCACCGTCGGGGGGACCGTCGGTGCCATCCCCGATGGCCGATCTGCCGACGGGCGCGCAGTTCGGCACCCTGGTGCACTCGGTGCTGGAGACCGCCGATCCGCTGGCGCCCGATCTGGCCGCGCAGTTGGAGACCCACGTCGGCGAGCATCTGGCGTGGTGGCCGGTCGACGTGTCGCCACGTGCGCTGGCCGAGGCGTTGGTGCCGCTGCACGACACCCCGCTGGGCCCGCTCGCGGGCGATCTGACACTGCGCGAGATCGGGCTGCACGATCGACTGCGCGAGATGAACTTCGAGATCCCCTTGGCGGGCGGCGATCTGGTGACCGAGGCACCCGACATCGCGCTGCGTGACGTCGGCGCGCTGATGGCCCGGCACGTGCGCGCGCCCGACCCGCTGGCGTCCTACGCCGACCGGCTCTCGGGTGACGCGCTGGGGCATCAGTCGTTGCGCGGCTACCTCAACGGGTCGATCGATGCGGTGCTGCGGATCCCCGACACCGACGGTCACCGCTATGTGGTGGTGGACTACAAGACCAACTGGCTGGGCGACGGTAACGAGCCGTTGACCGCGGCCGACTACGACCGGCCGCGACTGGTCGAGGCCATGCTGCACTCGGACTACCCGCTGCAGGCGTTGCTCTACAGCGTGGTGCTGCACCGGTTCCTGCGGTGGCGGCAACCGGGGTATGACCCCGATCGTCATCTGGGCGGAATCCTGTATCTGTTCGTGCGCGGCATGTGTGGCCCGCAGACACCTGTGATCGACGGGCACTACGCCGGGGTTTTCGACTGGCGGCCGCCGTCGGCGTTGATCGTCGAGATGTCCGATCTCCTCGATGCGGGCAGGGCTGTCGCGTGAGCACGCTCGAGGTGCCCGACGCCGCGGACTGGCGGCGCGCCGTCGGCGCGTCGGGACTGTTGGCGGCGTTCAACGAGGCCGGCGTCATCGACTCCTCGGATGTCCTTGTCGCGCAGCGTCTGACCGCGCTCGGGGAGGATGCCGACGAGCTCGTGGCGTTGGCCGTCGCGTTCGTGGTCCGCGGGTTGCGCAGCGGCTCGGTGTGCGTCGACGTGCGCGCCTTGGAGGCTCAGGTCGACGTGAGCGACCTGCCGTGGCCCCCGCCCGACGAGTGGCTCGCCGCGGTTGCGGCCAGCCCGCTGCTCGGAGCGCCGCACGTCCTGCGCATGCGAGACGAGCTGCTCTACCTCGATCGGTACTGGCGCGAGGAACAGCAGGTCGCCGACGATCTCCTGACGATGGTGTCCGACGGTGTGGGAGCGGCGACCGTCGCCGACGCCGGTCGACTGTTCCCGGCAGGGTATGACGAGCAGCGGGTGGCCGCCGAGCTGGCGCTCAACCAGCGCCTGACCGTGCTGACCGGCGGCCCCGGCACGGGAAAGACCACGACGGTCGCCCGTCTGCTCGCGTTGCTCGCCGGCGAGGCGCAGGCCGCCGGGGCGCCGCGGCTGCGGATCGCGTTGGCGGCACCGACGGGAAAGGCCGCCAACCGGCTGCAGGAGGCCGTGCAGGCGGAGATCGACCTACTCGAACCCGTTGATCGCCAGCGCATCTCGGGGTTGGGTGCCACCACACTGCACCGTCTTCTCGGCAGCCTGCCGGACAGCTCGTCGCGGTTCCGGCACCATCGGGGCAATCGACTCCCCCACGATGTCATCGTCGTCGACGAGACCTCGATGGTGTCGCTGACGATGATGGCGCGGCTGCTCGAGGCGGTGCGTCCCGAGGCCCGACTGCTACTTGTCGGCGATCCCGACCAGTTGGCCTCGGTGGACGCCGGCGCCGTGCTCGCGGATCTGGTCGACGGGCTCGGGCGCCGGACCGATGTGCGGGTCGCCGAGCTGAGGACTTCACACCGGTTCGGCGAGACGATCGGGGCGCTGGCCGCCGCGATCCGCGGCGGGGACGCCGACCTCGCCCTGGAGGTGCTGCGCGCCGGCGGGGATCACGTCGAGTGGCTGGAGGTCGATGACCCGGGGCCCGAGCTGCGCAAAGTGCTGGTGCCCCAGGCGCTTGCCGTGCGGAAGGCGGCGATGCTCGGCGACGGGCCGTCGGCGCTGGCCACGCTCGAGGAGCACCGACTACTGTGTGCGCACCGGCGTGGCCCCCACGGTGTGGCGCACTGGAATCACCAGGTGGAGCGGTGGCTGACCGAGGCGACGGGCGAGCCGATCTGGTCGGCCTGGTACGTGGGTCGGCCGATCCTGGTGACGGCCAACGACTATGGGCTGGGGCTGTTCAACGGCGACACCGGTGTCACGCTGGCCGGCGAGGCCGGACTGCGGGCGGTGGTCGCGGGCACCGATGCGCCGCTGAGCTTCGGAACCGGTCGGCTGTCCGACGTCGAGACCATGCACGCCATGACCATTCACAAGAGCCAGGGCTCGCAGGCGGCCGAGGTCACGGTGTTGATGCCGCCGGTGGACTCCCGATTGTTGACGCGCGAGTTGTTCTACACCGCGGTCACACGCGCGAAGACGAAGGTGCGCGTCGTCGGGTCGGCCGACGAGGTTCGCGCCGCGATCGACCGCCGCGCGGTGCGCGCGACCGGGTTGGCGTCGCGGTTGAGCGCCTCGTCCTGACCCGGTCCTGGGCGAACTACGCGTGCAGGTGCCGCTGTCGCTCCGGGTGTTCGGCGAGCCAGCGCTGCTCGACACGCTTGACCCGGCGGTGTTCCAGCGTGATCAGGAGCGCGCCCGCCGTCACCAGTGCGCCGGCGATGAACCCGAGGGCCAGCTGCACGTCACTGTTGCCGTACGCCGTGGCAAATATGAACCCGGCGATGGTGACGGTGCCGAACATGATGAGGATCAGGCCGGGCAGCCACAGCGTGTCGATGAACGACTCGCCGGCATGCGGCTGAGTGGTGCGGGCGTGGTCAACAGGATCGTGATACGCACCCTTCATCTGCATCTCCCTTCCTCGCGAGATGCCCCCAGCGTACGCCTGCTTGTGAGGTGGGTCACACGGTCGCGGATGCCGCCAGTGCCTGCCGGGCGTAGGCGCGGACGTCGGCATCGCCGTCGTCAAGTGCACCTGTCAGCGCGTCGCGCGCCGTGACCTCGGACGCCGCCCACCGGGTGAGGCTGAGGACCGCGGCCTTGCGCACGTCGAGGTGTGGATCGCCCAGCGCCCTCGACAGCGGCGGTACTGCCGTCGACGGTGACGGGGCCCCGGCCAGCGCGCGGGCCGCACCCTGGCGGATCTGCCAGGCCGACGCGGCGAGCGCACCCTCGACCGTCGTGGCGTCGGTGTCGTCCCACCCGATGACACCCATCGCGGCAAGGGCGGCGGCGCGCACCAGCGGATCGGGGTCACCGATCAGTGCGCGGACGGCCTGTGTGCCGGTGCCCAGGGTGCCCAGACCGTTGGCCACGGTGATGCGCACCTCACGGTTGACGTCGTCGCGGGCGCCAGCGACGCCGTCGGCGTCATCGACGGAGACCAGGGCCCGCACGGCCTCGATCCGCACGCGGTGGTCGTCGTCGGCCACCGCTCGTCGATAGCTCGCGGGATCACCGACGCGTCGTGAGCTGAGCACGTACAGGACAGCGCCGCGCACGATCGGGTCGGCGGAGTCGACCAGCGGGCGCAGCGCCTCGGGGCCGGGCAGCACCTCGGCGAGTTCCCGGATGCCGTCGGCGGCCACCCGCCGCACCTCGACGTGCTCGTCGGCAAGCGCGGCGACTAGTGCGGATGCGTAGCCGTCGCACAGGTGCTCGGTGAGCACGTCGACGGCGGTCTGCCGCACGCCGGGATCGCCGTCGGTGAGGAACGGCGCGAGATCGTCGAGCGCGGGTTCGTCGAGCGCGAGCACCGCAGCTATCCGCGGTGACGGCGGCTGCGCCGACGACTCGGTGCGCACCCGAGACACCTCCGAGGGCGGCGCCTGGCCGCCGACGAGGTCGGGCTGTCGCACGGCGATGGGTTCGGTTTCACCGCTGGGCAAGTCGTCGAGCCCGGGGACGGGAACGAAGTACGGGGCGACGGGCCGCTTGAGGAACTCCATATCGCCACTGGAGGTCTTGCGCAGGTTGAGGTGGTAGCGCCAACCCTCGTCATCGCGGTCGGGCAGGTCGCTGCGGTCGTGGTAGAGGCCCCAGCGCGATTCGGTGCGGGTCAACGACGAACGGGCCGCCATCTCCGCGCAGTCCCGGATGAACGACACCTCGACCGCGCGCAGTAGCTCGTGCGGCGTGGTGGCACCGATTCCGGCGACCTCCTCGCGCATGCGATCGAAGGTCTGCACAGCGATCGACAGCTTGGCCGCAGTCTTCGGCGGCGCGACATAGTCATTGACGAAGCGCCGAAGCTTGTACTCGACCTGGGGCTGCGGCGGGCCGTCGGGGTTGCGGAGCGGCCGGTAGATCAGTTCGTGGGCCTCGGCGATCTGGTCGGCCGGCAGGGCTTCCGGCGCTGCGACGTCAGCAAGTGTTGACACCGCGTGGGAGCCCGCCAGATCCCCGTAGACGAAGGCCCCGATCATGTAGTTGTGTGGCACGCAGGCCAGGTCGCCGGCCGCGTACAGGCCGTCCACGGTGGTGCGGGCGTTCTCGTCGACCCAGACTCCGGACGCGGAATGTCCACCGCACAGGCCGATCTCGGAGATGTGCATCTCGACATCGTGCGTGCGGTAGTCATGGCCCCGGTTGGCGTGGAAGGTGCCGCGGGTGGGCCGCTCGGTGGTGTGCAGGATGCCCTCGAGCGTCGACAGCGTCTCGTCGGGCAGGTGGCTGACCTTGAGGTAGATCGGGCCGCGGGCCGATTCGATCTCGCTCTTGACCTCGGCCATCATCTGCCCCGACCAGTAGTCGGAGTCGACGAACCGCTCACCGAGGGCGTTGACCTGATAGCCACCGAACGGGTTGGCGACGTAGGCACAGGCCGGTCCGTTGTAGTCCTTGATCAGCGGATTGATCTGGAAGCACTCGATGCCCGACAGCTCCGCGCCCGCATGAAACGCCATGGAGTAGCCGTCACCGGCGTTGGTCGGATTCTCGTAGGTGCCATAGAGATAACCCGATGCGGGGAGGCCGAGCCGGCCGCACGGTCCGGTGGCGAGGATAACGGCCTTGGCGCCGACGACGACGAACTCGCCGGTCCGGCTGTTCAGGGCGGCGGCACCGACGGCACGGCGCTTTACCCCGTCGCTTCGCTCGCCCTGGTCCTCAGTGGTCAGCACGCGCACCGGCACGAAGCGGTTCTCGATGCGGATCCTCTCGCGCATCGAGCGCTGCCGCAGCACCCGGTAGAGCGCCTTCTTCACGTCCTTGCCCTCGGGCATCGGCAGCACATAGGAGCCCGAGCGGTGGACGCGGCGGACGGCGTACTCGCCGTGCTCGTCCTTCTCGAACTTGACGCCGTAGCGCTCGAGCCGCTGCACCATCGCGAAGCCGCGGGTCGCGGTCTGATAGATGGTGCGCTGGTTGATGATTCCGTCGTTGGCGCGGGTGATCTCGGCGACGTAGTCCTCGGGGGTGGCCTTACCGGGAATCACGGCATTGTTGACGCCGTCCATACCCATCGCCAGTGCGCCGGAGTGCCGGACGTGGGCCTTCTCCAGCAGCAGCACCTGCGCGCCGTTCTCAGCGGCGGTGAGCGCGGCCATGGTGCCCGCCGTGCCGCCGCCGATGACGAGGACGTCGCAGTCGAGCCTGATGGCATCTGAGAGTGCGGGGATGTCCACTAGCTGATCAACTCCGAATGATCGAGTGCGGCAATCACTTCTGCACGCACAGCGCTACGCACGACGGTGGTGTCGCGCGGAGATGGCACGTCGAGAAGCGCCCGCAGCGGCTGGCCTGCGCGTCCAAGCACCGCGATGCGATCGCCGATGAGCAGGGCCTCGTCGACGTCGTGGGTGACGAAGACGACGGTGGTCGGGTGGGCGCGCCAGGTGTCAATGAGGAGGCGCTGCATGGTGGCCCTCGTCTGGGCGTCCAGCGCACCGAACGGCTCGTCCATCATGACGGCGCGGGGTGCACCGGCCAAGCCGCGGGCGAGTTGGACGCGTTGACGCATACCGCCGGACAGGCTCTTGGGCAGGTAGCGCTCGAAACCGGTCAGCCCGACGTCGGCGATCCACCTGATGGCCTCGGCGCGACGGCCCTGGCGTGGGGCGCCTGCCAGCTTGAGCGCGAGTTCGACGTTGGATTGCACGGTGCGCCAGGGCAACAGCGCGTTGTCCTGGAACACCATGGCGCGATCCCGCGAGGTCGTGGTGACACGTTCGCCGTCGGCCAGCACCTCTCCCCCGTCGGGTTGCAGCAGGCCCGCGATCGCCCGCAGCACGGTGGACTTACCGCACCCCGAGGGCCCGGTCAGCACCAGGATCTCGCCGGGGGCGACGTCGAGGTCGAGACCGTCCACGACGGGGGCGCCGCCGTAGCTCAACACGAGGTCACGTAGCTGCAGTGCCATGCCCGAGCTGTCAGTCATGACCCCGCCCTCTCCTCGCCGCGGGGCAGCCAGCGGGTGACGCGGCGACCGATGAGTTCGATGGCGGCCGAGGTGGCGAAGCCAAGCACGCCAATGGTGATGATGCCGACGAACACCTCGGGGTAGGCCAGCACGGTGTAGGCCTGCCACGTGCGGTAGCCGACGCCGAGGCGCCCGGAGATCATCTCCGCCGAGATCACGCAGATCCACGCGACGCCGATGCCGACCGAGAGCCCACCGAAGACGCCGGGGAGGATTCCGGGCAACACGACTCGGGTGATGACGTCGGCGCGGTTGCCGCCGAGCGTGCGCACCGAGTCCTCCCACAGCGTCGGCAGGGCGCGCACGGCGTGGCGGGTGCTGACCATGATCGGGAAGTAGGCGGCGAGGAAGGTGATGAACACGATCCCCGCCTCGTCGCTGGGGAACAGCAGAATGGCGACGGGCACGATCGCGATGGCGGGGATGGGCCGCGCGAGTTCGGTGAGCGGTCCGAAGGCATTGGCGAACTTGCGGGACCGGCCGAGCATGATGCCGGTGACCACACCAGCGACCGCGGCGAGCGCGAACCCGGTGAGGATCCGGATCAGTGACTGGCCGAGGTCCAGCCAGTAGTCCTGTGTGCCGAGTCGGGTACCGAAGGCCGTGACCACCTCGGTGACGGTCGGCAGCGTGTCGAATCGCAGCCAGGCCCGAACATCGTTGACGGTCAACACCTGCCACAGCGCGATGGCCGCCGCCACCGACGTGATGCGCACCAGCCAAGAGGGCCAGGCGCGGGTGCGCGTCTGCCTCGGCGGCGAGGCCGGGGTGAGGACGACCGGCGCGTCGGCGGCGAGGACGGCGGGCGGGGCCGTCATACCGCACCCGCGAGGGCCTGCTGGTAGTCGACGACGGCGGAGCCTGGATGCGCGGCGGTGTAGCGCCCGGCGCCTGCCGGCGTGCCGAACGGCAGGTAGTTGGCGCCGTCGTGGACCCAGACGGACTTGTCGGCGAACCATCGGGTGCCGAACTCGGTGTCGGGAACGTAAGCGGCGCGGACAGTCTCACCGCGTGCGGTCGCCTCACGGATCGCACGCAGCAGGCAGCCTGGGTTGGCGGCGGGTTGCGTGGCGTCCTTACCGTCGAGCCACACTTCGCCGGCCAGTTTGGCGTCGGTGACGGCGACATCACACACGGGGTCCTGGCCGGTGACGGCCGATGGATTGGCGGTGGCGTCCAGTGCGGCGTCGTAGTCCTGGCCGCGGTCGGCGAACGCCTTGCGGATGGCGGTGTCGGAGACGAACCCGTCGATGTCGAGGTCGGCGAAGTCGCCGATGGACTTCAGATAGGGCACGTCACCCTTCAGCGCCTGCACCAGGGACGGCTTGATCGTGGTGTCGAAGCTGGTGCCACCGGGACCGTTGTAGAGGTAGACGACCTCCTGCGGCAGGCCGCTGCCGTCGGCGACCAGCTTCGCCGACTCCAGCGGGTGCTCGTTGAGGAACTCGGTGGCGTCGAGCTGGGCCTGCAGGAACGCGTCGAGCACCTCGGGATGCTGGCCGGCGTAGTCACGACGGATCACCACGCCGTGGAACGTCGGGTAGTCGCCCTCGGCACCGTCGTAGAGCAGCGTGGCCTTGTTCTGGAAGACCAGCAGGCCGGGCCAGGCGACGAACTGCGAGAGCGCCTGAGCCTGACCGGATTCCAGGGCTGACGCGCCGACCTGGGGCTGCTGGTTGAGCACCTCGACACCGGTCTTGGGGTCGATGCCTGCGTTGTCGAGTGCACGGACCAGGGTGCCGTGCCCTGCGGATCCGACACTGGCGGAGACCTTCTGGCCCTTGAGGTCGGTTATGGTGCGGGCCGGTGAGTCGGGTCCGACGACGACCATGTTGAGCGATCCGGTCGGGCTGTAGCCGGTGACGGAGACCATCTCGGTGCGGGCGCGCTCGTTGGCCTGGGTCTTGGAGCCGTTGATCAGCATCGGGTAGTCCCCCATGGAGCCGATGTCGATCTTCTCAGCGACCATCTGAGCGGTGATGGGGGCGCCGGTGTCGTAGTCCTGCCACGAGACGTTGTACGTGACGTCGCTTGACTTGCTGATGTCTGCGAGGCGCTTCTCCAGAAAACCCTTGGCCTTCAAGAGTGTTCCGGCGGTGACGGTGTTGATGGTCTTGGACTGGTAGCCGATGACGACGTTGACGGTGTCATCGGACTGCGAGGTGGAATCCAGTGAGCAGGAGGCCAGTGACGTCGCGGCGACGGCGGCCAGCAGGGCGGCGAGGGTGCGTTTCATGGTGGTCCTAGGGCTTTTCCGGAGCTATCGGAGGAGGTAGGGCATGTTGACGGAGACGGCGCCGGTGGGACAGCGGGCCGCGCAGGGACCGCAGTACCAACACTCGTCGACGTGCATGAACGCCTTGCCGTTCTCGGGGTTGATGGCCAACGAGTCCAGAGGGCATATCTCGACGCAGAGCCTGCAGCCCTCGATGCAGAGCGATTCGTCGATCGTGACGGGCACGTCGACGCGTTGGTTGACCTGGGCCATCAGTGTCCCCTGACTAGGTTGCCGCGCAGCGTGATTCGATCGCCACGCATGCGTATGTACTCGAGGTCGACGGGCCGTCCGTCGTCGAGATGGGTGAGGCGCTCCAGCAGCAGTAGCGACGCCGTGTCGGGCACCTGGAGAAGCGCTGCGGAGTGGGGCTCGGCGGGTACGGCCTCCACCGCCAGGCTGGCGTTTCCGAGCCGGCGTCCGGTGACCTGTTCGATGAGGGCGAAGACGTCGTTGGTCTCGAGGTCGTGTGCGATGACCTCATCACCGATATCGGAGGCGAGGTAGGTCATGTCGAGGCTCAGCGGCAGGTCTCCGAGGTAGCGCAGGCGCTCGATGAAGACGACGGGTTCTCCGGTGCGCAGGCGCAGCTTGCTGGCGACGCTGGGTGGCGCGGAGACGGTCAGGGTGGCGCGGACCTCGTTGCGGATGTCGCCGTAGCCCCTGAACGTCTCCTTGAGCCCGACCAGCGCATCGAGACCGTGGTCGTACTTGCGGATCGCGACGTGGGTGCCGGTGCGGGGCCCGCGGTCGATGAGGCCCTCGTCCTTGAGGGTGGCCAGCGCCTCGCGGACGGTGTTGCGGGAGACGAAGAACTCGCTCGCGAGGTCCTGCTCCTGCGGCAGACCGTGGGGATAGCCGCCGGCGTGGATCTGGTGTCGCAGGACGTCGGCGACCAGGCGCGCCTGATCGGCGCGGGGTCGGCGGATGGGGGTTGGTGGTGCACCGTCGTCGACAGCGTCTTGCGAGGCCACGGTCACCTCCTCGGGGCTGTTCGGTGTGTGACTGACCTGGTGAGAGACGGTATCGGCGGGTTCGCGTGTGATGAGGGTCGTGATGTGCGGTGGAGCTCGACGGGTCGCGAATGCGCCACCCTCGACCCCCGCGAATCCGTCGTCACCAGGGGTGGTTGTCGCATTGCGCCACCCACAACCGGCCTGGGTGGCTTTGAATCGCGGTGAGCGGAACTGCGGCCTTACGTGGCCGTCATACTTGCGTCAGGCCTGGGACCCAGGCCGTTGACCTGCACGTATCTGGTTGGCCACGGACCATACGTGCGGTTTTCACGCCTGTCGTGCATAAATCGGTAACGATGGGGGTATCGAGCCCCGAAAAACCCAGTAACAGAGGCCTGCGCCCCGCCCGCTGCGTGCGGCCGATCACGACCTGTGCGGGTAATCGACAACAGATGGGCAGTGGGATGACGTTCAGTTTCCGAGGCGCGTGGCGCCGGATTGCGGTAGTCGCGGTGTCAGCGGCGGTGTTGCCTAGCCTGGTCGGTGTCGCCGGTGGTTCGGCGACCGCGGGCGCCTACTCCCGGCCGGGCCTTCCGGTCGAGACCCTGATGGTGCCGTCGGCGTCCATGGGCCGCGATGTTCCGGTCAGGTTCCAGGGCGGTGGCTCTCACGCGGTGTACCTGCTCGACGGGCTGCGCGCGCGGGATGACAACAGCGGGTGGGACATCGAGACCAACGCATTCGAGGACTTCTACGAGTCGGGTGTCGCGGTGGTCATGCCGGTCGGCGGGATGTCGAGCTTCTACACCAACTGGAATGCCCCCGCCGTCGGCAATGGACAGACCCAGACCTACAACTGGGAGACCTTCCTGACCTCGGAACTGCCGGCCTACATGTCGGCGAACAAGGGGATCTCTCCGTCGGGCAACGCCGTGGTCGGGTTGTCGATGGCGGGCAGCGCCGCGCTGATCCTGGCCGCGTACCACCCCGGCACCTTCTCCTACGCCGGGTCGCTGTCGGGATTCCTCAACCTGTCGCAGGGGATGTGGCCGACGCTGGTCGGTTTCTCGATGCGGGATTCGGGCGGCTTCGACGCGAACGCGATGTGGGGTCCGGGCGGCGGGCCGGAGTGGCAGCGCAACGACCCGACACTTCAGGCGGGCAGGCTGGCGGCCAACGGCACCCGGCTCTGGGTGTACACGGGCAACGGCACGCCCACCGAGCTGGGCGGCGGCGATCTGCCCGCCACCGTGCTCGAGGGGATGACCAAGGACAGCAACATCGCCTTCCAGAACGCCTACACCGCCGCGGGCGGCAACAACGCCACCTTCAACTTCCCGCCCAACGGCACGCACAACTGGGCCTACTGGGGCGCGCAGCTCGAGGCCATGAAGCCCGACATCGTGCGTTCGCTGGGGTAGTTCACTCGTAGCCGAACGTGAAGAAGATGGCCATGTTTCGCGAGATCCTCGCCATCTCCTTCACGTTCGGCGAACCGTGGCAGTGTGGAGGGCATGACGCTCACCGACAAGACCGGCGCACCGGTGACGGTGCACAAGGAATCCGACAAGTTCACCATCGCGATCGACGGCAAGACCGTCGGCCTCACCGAGTACAGGGATGAGGGAAACTCGCGGGTGTTTCCGCACACCGAGGTCGACGACGCCTTCGAGGGGCGCGGCCTGGCCACCGTCGTGATCAGCGAGGCACTGGCACAGACGAGGTCAGAGGGGCTACGGATCGTGCCGGAGTGTCCGGCGGTGATCGCCTACCTCGAGAAGCATCCCGAGTACGAGGACATCGTCGACCGTCCCGGGCGGTAGCTCAGTACCCCGAAGGTCCAGTGACGCCGGGCTTATGCGTCTCCGTGCCGACCAGCGGCGGGTTGAACACGCATATGAGCCGCATCCCGTCCGCGCTCGAGAGCACATGCACCTCCCCCTTGTCGGGTGCATACAGAGTTCCCGGCTCGATGGCGAACGTCGTTCCGTCGACCTCCACGGCGCCGTGGCCCTCGACGCAGTAACAGGACTCCAGATGGTTGTCGAAGCGCAGCTCGGTCGACGTGCCAGGCCTGACATAGGTGTCGGTGATCGCGTAGCCTCGCTCGTCCGCTGCCACCAGCAGCCGGCGGCTCGTTCCGTTGCCCCAATCGACATCGAGGTTCGTGCCGAGAATTGATGCCTTCGTCCGAATGATCATTCTTGCCTCTCACTTGCGTTGAAACTCAGGGACAAACGGCCGCTGCTGTTTGCAGCTCAGCGGCGCAGTGCGGCGAGCGCCGCGGTGAGCCGATCGACATCCTCATCGTCGTGGTAGTACACGAAACCAAACCGCACAACGCCCTCTACGTCGGAAATCCCGAGCGCTCTTAGGCATTCGATGGCGTAGTTATTGCCCGACGACACGAACACCCCGTGCTTGGCGAGTTCCCTCGCTACGGCCCGTGGTGTCCACCCGGCCACGGTGACGGCGAAGATCGGCTCACGCCCGTCGATTGTGTCGATGCCGTGCAACGTGATGTGGTCAAGGCCAGCAAGCGCCTCGAGGGTGCGTCCGGTCAGCGTCCTTTCGTGGGCGCGGATGCGCTCGTACCCGATCTCCAGCATGTAATCCGCAGCCGCTGACAGACCGGCGATCGACTCGAGCGTGGGCATCCCGAGCTCCCACCGCCGTGGCCCGGCAGCAGGAGCGGGGCGCACCTTGTCGGGTTCGAATCGTTCGAGCACGGCAGGACTGGCCGACAACACCCCAATGTGTGGACCGAAGAACTTGTAGGCCGAACAGACACTGACATCGATCCCCAGCCGGGTCTGGGCGATACTCGTGTGCGCCGCGGCGGCTACGCCGTCGGCAAAGGTGAGCGCCCCCACCGCCTGCGCGGCCCCGACGAAGGGTGCTGTATCGATCTCGGTGCCAATAAGATTCGATGTTCTACTGAAGGCGATCAGCCGCGTCCGGGAATCCACCACACGGTCGAGATCCTCATAGCGCAAGGTGAAGGACTCGGGGTCGAGCCGCACAAATCGCACCTCGGCACCCCTTCGCTCACTGATCGCCAACCAGGGGGCGACGTTGGCGTCGTGATCCAGCTGCGTGCAGACGATGTTGTCGCCGGGCTGCAGCGTCTTCTCGAAGGCACGGGCGAAATGCCATGTCAAAGAGGTCATGTTCGGCCCGAAGATCACTCCCTCGGCGTCGGCGTCGAGCAACTCGCCAACGCCTTGCCGCGTCGAATCGACCAGAGCCCGCGATTCGAGTGAGGTCACGAAATCCCTTGTGGGATTGGAGTTGAAATCGCCGAGGAAGGCACCTATCGCGTCGATCACCCCTTGTGTCACCTGCGTACCACCCGGCGCGTCAGCATGGACGAACCGCTCGCCATCGGCGCCCAGGCGGTGCAGCGAGGGAAAGTCCTTTCGGTCATGGGTGGGCGGGTTGCGGAGAGTCGTCACCGATTCACCGACGCTGTTCGAACTCATGCGCCCATCCTCAGGTCGACGCGTTACTGCTGTCCAATACCTGAATCGGATCAGATTGATAACGTAGCGATATGGAGCTTCGTCAAATCCGTTACGCCGAAGCCGTCGCCCGGCACCTGAACTTCACCAAAGCTGCCGCCGAGATGTTCGTCGCGCAACCGGCCCTTTCCCATCAGGTCAAGCAACTGGAGACGGAACTCGGCATACGACTGTTCGATCGCGGCACCCGCCACGTCGGTTTGACGGACGCGGGACGCGCCTTCATGCCGCTGGCGCGGCGAATCCTTGCCGACTTGGAGGCAATCGAGCGGACCATGCGCGAGACCATGCAGCTCGAACACGGAATGGTTCAACTCGGGGCGCAACAGTCGGTGACAGCCTGCGGAGCCCTGCCGGAGTTGCTCGTGAGGTTCCGCTCTTTGCACCCCGGCGTCGACGTCATCATGCAGGAGGAGAGTGTCGAGGACGCACTGACTCTGCTGAAGGATCGCAAGCTCGACATGGTGCTCGCCCAGTTCGAACCACACCACGAGTCAGAGAGCCTCGTCTCCGAGACGCTGTATCATGAGGAGATAGCTCTGGTGGTGGGACCGGATAGCCCACTGCGGGAATCGGTACGAAGCCTGCGCGATTTGACCACTGAGAACTTCCTGGCGTTCAACAAGTCCGCTGCGCTGCGGAGGATGCTCGTCCAGGTCTGTGCTGATGTCGGATTCCAGCCCCAGATCGGTTACGAGAGCCCATCTTTAGGGAGCATCCGCGCGATGGCATCTGCAGGGCTTGGCGTTGCACTGCTGCCACTTCCATCGATTCTGGCCGCTGGCCCTCCGGTTTGCCCGTTGAACATTCCGCCGCTGCCATCACGTCCCATCTCCCTGGTGCGTGGACGTGACCACTATCGATCGTTCGCAGCCCTATCGCTAGCCGGGCACCTCCAGGAGAATCTGCAGACGTCCGTGCACGCCTTGATGTCTCAGACGGGCGGCTCATAGACATGGCCACAGATCCGACGCCCGTAGGCCAGGATTGCGGGCTCGGATCCCGGTCGCCCGACTATCTGGCGAGGACCGTCGTCAGTGGGTACCACCATTGCGGGCCAACCCAGCGCATTGACCATCGGTGTGATCTCCAGCAGGCGATCCGATGATGTGAGCTTCTTCGCGGCGTAGTCCTCCAGAACCGCCTCGACGGTGGGGGCATCCCCGCGGAAGACAGGCAGAACTACGAGGTCGACGCCATCCAGTGACCGGTGCACCTCGTCTCGCCAATCGGCCATGGTTGCCTCGGCCCGCGCGATATCGCCGACCTCGCCGCCGAGTTTGACCAGCAGGTCGTCGCCGAAGTCCTCGGGCGACTGCTCGGCATGGGCGCGGTGCAACGCATAACTCTGGGCACGGAAGGTCACCCAGTGATCCGCACTCGGAAACGGCGGGAGCAGGTCCAAGCCGTCGTCGCAGACGGTCAGATCCTGCACCTCGGGAAGTTTTGGGACCGCCAGTACACGCTGGAGGATCTCGACTGACCGAACCAGGTACCCAATCGAATCATGGCTCGGGGCAAGAGGATGAACGCCCTTCATGGACACCGATCCGTGTGCGCACTTGAAGCCGATGATGCCGCAACACGCAGCGGGAATCCTGACCGATCCGCCAGTGTCCGTGCCTAATCCGATGTCACAGTAGCCCGCCGCCACCGCCACGGCCGAACCACCGCTCGACCCACCGGGCGTCCGCGAGCGATCGCCCGGGGTTCGCATCAATCCGTAGTGCGGATTGTATCCACTGACACCGTAAGCCATTTCATTCAGGTTGGTCTTGCCAATGACCACAGCGCCCGCGCGTTCCAGCTGCGTCACCACCGGCGCGCTGCGGGTGGGAACGTGGTAACGGAAGCGTGGCGAACCGTAGGTCGTGCGCAGCCCGGCGGTATCGATGAGGTCTTTGACACCAACCGTCAGCCCGCGCAGCCGCGTCCCGCCGCCCATCGACAGATTCCTGTTCACCGCATCAGCATCCACCGTGATGAAGGCGCCGAGCTCTGGGTCGATCCGGTCAAGTGCCGCCTTCATCTTCGCGCGTATCTCGTCGTCGCTCGCGATACCACTAGACATGACTGATGGCCGCTAGGAACGTCTTCGTCCGGTCCTCCGCCGGTGCGCCGAACAACTGGTCGGGATCGCCGGTCTCGATGATCCGGCCCTCGTCCACGAAGACCACACGATCAGCGATTCGGCGGGCGAAGCTCATCTCATGGGTCACGATGACCATCGTCATCCCGTCCCGGGCAAGGTCGGACATCACCTGAAGCACCTCTTGTACGAGTTCAGGATCCAACGCTGACGTCGGCTCGTCGAACAGCAGAACGTCCGGATTCATAGCCAATGCACGTGCGATCGCCACACGCTGTTGCTGACCGCCGGAAAGCTGATGCGGGAACTTGTCCGCATGAGCTGACATGCCGACCTTGTCGAGCAGGGCCATTCCGAACTCGCGAGCGTCGCTCTTCTTGACGAGGCCGAACTCCCGCGGCGCCAACGTGACGTTATCGAGAGCTGAGTAGTGCGGGAACAATTCGAATCGCTGGAACACCATGCCGATTGCTCGCCGGCGGGGTGCCAATCGACGCTCGGACGAAATTGCGGGCCGAAGGCCGCTGCGGTCCTGCGGGCCACCGCACTCGTCGCCGTTGAGAATCACCACACCGCTGTCTGCCACCATCAAGTGATTGAGACAGCGCAGGATGCTGGACTTACCCGACCCGGACGGGCCGATCACGACGCAGACTTCGCCCCTCTTGATGGCGATGTCGACACCGCGCAGAATTTCGCGCCCGCCAATCGACTTGTGCAGATTCCGGCCCTCAAGGGCGACAGGACTGGACTCCAGGTTTGAGCGACTCCTCTCCGGGGGCGGCGGATAATCCTCGGGAGTCCGAAGTTGCTGAATGCCAGGCAAACTCGTCGGTCCAGCGGCCATCGGCGGTTTGCCGTTAGCCCGCCTGTGGGTGTCCATTCGACGTTCGACGATCCGCTGCAATTGGCTGAAGACTGTCACCATCACCAGGTAGATGCAGGCTATCGCCGCCAACGTCTCCAGGACGCGGAAGTGCACGCTGTAGATGCGCTGCCCCACCAGGGTCAGTTCAACGAGGGAGATGACCGACACCAACGACGTGTTCTTCAGGTTGGAGATGTACTCATTGCCCAATGCCGGTATGGAGAGCCGTACCGCCTGGGGAATGACCACCCGCCTCTGGACCGCGATATAACCGAACCCCAGCGCCCGGCCCGCGTCTCGCTGGTCGTTGCTGACCCCTTGCAGTCCGCCACGGAACACCTCGGCCATGTAGCCGCTTTCGCTCAGCACCAAGGCGACCAGACCCGCTATGAAGGGATTCGACAGGAGTGACTGCGATTGCGGAATTGCCTGCGGCACAGCGTTGTAGATGAAGATGATGAGTAGCAGCAGCGGGATTCCGCGAAAGAACCACACGTAGGCCGCGCTGAATGCTCGAACGACGCCGATTGACGATTGCCGCATCAAAGCGAGGCCGAAGCCGATCACGGCGGCGAGCGCCCAGCTGATGGTCGCCAAGGTCACCGTCGTCTTCGCCGCATCCCACACGGCTTGAACAGTGAAGGCGTCGAGGAACGCCGCCCACTGGAAATCGATTCCCATCATTTGTAGAGGACACCCTTCCGCGCGTCCTCAACCAGCGCAGGGTCCGGCAGTTGCAGCCCGAACTTGTCCAGAAGTGTTTCGAGTTCGCCGTTCTCAACCAGCTTTTCGACCGCTTGCTCCATCGCCCGCGAGGTGTCCGGCCTGTCCTTGGACACTGCGATGCCTGTGGGAATCGGGAACAACAGCTCGGGGTTCGAGACCGCGAGATTGAGTTCCGCGAACTCGTCGGCACGATAGGAGACGATCGAGAAGTTGGTGAAGAAGGCGTCAGAGCGGCCCGCCGCCACATCTTGTGTCGCCTCGACGTCGGTGGGGAAGGATTTCACATCGAGGGTGGAACCGCTGGCCGCGCAATCTGCAGTGATTGCTCCTGTCGCCATGCCCTCCTCGAAACCGCCGGCAAGGACGGCGACCTTGTGGCCACACAGATCGGCGGCGGTCTTGGGCTGAAAATCGCCGTCACTCTTGACCAGGAAGCCCGATCCAGTCTGCGCGTAAGGCACCATGTCGACGGTTTTCAGGCGTTCCTGCGTGATGTAGAGCATCGATATCGCGGCGTCGGCTCGACCGGCCTGCAGGCTGGGAATCAGCGAACTGAAACGGGTGTCGACGAGTTCGAGTTTCAGCCCGAGTAGTCGCGCGATCATCTCGTCGAACTCGACGTCGAACCCCTTCTTGGTCGTTCCCTCGACGTAGTCGAAGGGTGGCCCCTGGAAGTCGGCGGTGACGGTGAGGGCGCCAGGTGAGATCAAGGCCGAGGGCGGGCTGACCTCAGCGGAGGCCGCCGTGTCTGCCACGCTGCCTTCTGCGCTACACGCGGCGACTGTCGCAAGCGTGATGGGCAGCACCAGGCTCAACGTGAATGCACGCATCTTCTTTCGCATCGTCTTCCCTAGGAAACGGGGTCGCCAGGTCGCGACGGTTGACCAATGCTGTGCCTCGTGGAGCCGATCGTCCAATACATAGATCGGCTGACATTGATAACTGACGACGATTAATTCACTACGGTCGCCGTCGTCCCCCTGCACCCCCGTCGAACGTGCAGTAGATGGCGAGAATCTCGCGAAACGTCGCCAATTACTTCACGTTCGGCGGACGCAGCGGGGGCTCATTCGTTGTCGCCTCCGGTTGACGCGGTCTTGTCGAGATCTGTCACCTCAACAGCTGAGCGCGCCGCCGGCCACACCCAGTCCCGCACCTCGGGGATATCGTCGCCGTGCTCGCGGGTGTACTCGCGTGCGGCGATCCGCTTGTCACTCAACCGTTGCCGCAGCGGCGCCGCCTTGGACTGCAGGAACGGCACGCGGTCGATGACGTCCATCGCCAGGTGGTAACGATCCAGGTCGTTGAGCATCACCATGTCGAACGGCGTGGTGGTGGTGCCCTCCTCCTTGTATCCGCGCACGTGCAGGTTGGGATGCCCGACCCGCCGGTAGGTCAACCGATGAATCAGCCAGGGGTAGCCGTGATAGGCGAAGATGATCGGCTTGTCGACGGTGAATATCGCGTCGAATTGCTTGTCGGACAATCCGTGCGGGTGCTCGCTGTCGGACTGCAGTCTCATCAGGTCGATCACGTTGACGAATCGGATCAACAGGTCGGGCAGGTTCTGCTTGAGGAGGTCGACCGCTGCGAGTGCCTCCAGCGTGGGGACGTCGCCGGCGCAGGCGATGACGACGTCGGGGTCCTCACCCAGCGTCTCGGTGCCCGCCCACTCCCAGATGCCCAACCCGCGCGTGCAGTGCGCGATGGCCTGCTCCATGTTCAGGAAGTTCGGGCTGGGCTGCTTGCCCGCCACCACGACGTTGACGTACTGCCGCGACCGCAGGCAGTGGTCGTAGGTCGACAACAGCGTGTTGGCGTCCGGCGGCAGATACACCCGGACGACTTCGGCCTTCTTGTTGACGACGTGGTCGATGAACCCGGGGTCCTGGTGGGAGAACCCGTTGTGGTCCTGGCGCCAAACATGGCTTGATAGAAGGTAGTTCAGGCTCGCGATCGGCCGACGCCAGGCGATGTGGTTGGTCACCTTGAGCCATTTGGCGTGCTGATTGAACATCGAGTCGATGATGTGGATGAACGCCTCGTAGCAGTTGAACAGGCCGTGCCGGCCGGTCAGCAGATACCCCTCCAGCCAGCCCTGACACTGGTGCTCCGACAGCATCTCCATGACGCGCCCGGCGCGGGCCAGGTGGTCGTCGACCTCGGGTCCGAAGAACTCGGCGTTCCACTGTTTGTCGGTGGCCTCGTACACCGACTGCAGGCGGTTGGACGCGGTCTCGTCGGGTCCGAAGATGCGGAAGTTGTCCGGATTGAGCCGGACGACGTCGGTCAGCCACTGGCCCAGCACCTTGGTGGACTCGGCGATGGGCGCGCCGGGGGTGACGACGTCGACACCGTAGTCGCGGAAGTCGGGCAGCCGGAGGTCCTTGAGCAGCAGACCGCCGTTGGCGTGCGGGTTGGCGCTCATGCGCAGATCGCCAGCGGGGGCCAGGGCGGCGATATCGGGGTCCAGGGCGCCGTTCTCGTCGAACAGTTCCTCCGCGCGATAGGACGTCAGCCAGTCGTTGAGCACCTGGAGGTGTTCGGGGGTGTCGCGGGCGTTGGCGAGTGGAACCTGGTGCGCCCGCCAGGATCCGGTGGTCTTCTTGCCATCGATGGTGGCCGGGCCGGTCCACCCCTTCGGGGTGCGGAACACGATCATCGGCCACTTCGGCCGCCGCTCATCGCCGTCGGCGGCCTTGGCCTTGAGGTCGGCGATCTCGTCGAGGACCTCGTCGAGCAGCTGCGCGAATCGGCGGTGCGCGTCGGTGTGGTCGGCCGCGGTGGCGTCGTCGGGCACCTCGAAGAAGTACGGTCGGTGCCCGTAGCCCTCCATCAGGCTGCGCAGTTCGTCGGTCGGGATTCGCGCCAGCACAGTCGGATTGGCGATCTTGTAGCCGTTCAGATGCAGGATCGGCAGCACGACGCCGTCCTTGACCGGGTTGACGAACTTGTTGGAGTGCCAGCTGGTGGCAAGCGCTCCGGTCTCGGCCTCGCCGTCACCGACCACGGCGGCGACGAGCAGGTCGGGGTTGTCGAACGCGGCCCCGTAGGCGTGCGACAGGGCGTAGCCGAGTTCACCGCCCTCGTGGATCGACCCCGGCGTCTCGGGCGCCACGTGCGATGGGATTCCGCCGGGGAAGGAGAACTGCCGGAACAGGCGGCGGATGCCCTCGGTGTCGGGCGTGATGTCGGAGTAGACCTCCGAGTACGTGCCGTCGAGATAGGCGTTGGCCACCAGCCCGGGGCCACCGTGGCCCGGGCCGGTGACGTAGATGGTCGACTGCGCGCGCTCGGCGATCGCGCGATTGAGATGTGCGTATAGGAAGTTCAATCCGGGAGTGGTGCCCCAGTGCCCGAGCAGCCGGGGCTTGACGTCCTCGCGGGTCAGCGGCGTGCGCAGCAGCGGATTGTCGAGCAGATAGATCTGCCCGACGGACAGGTAGTTGGCGGCTCGCCACCAGCGGTCGATCCTGGCGAGGGTGTCATCGTTGGGTGTAGGTGTAGTCGCGGACTTCGAATTCACGATATCGGCCACCTTGACGATCGTAGGTTTGATGCGCTGCGGGCGCGCGGCAATAGGACGGTTGCGCCGTCCCGCGCTCAGGCCTACCCGCGATGGCTCAGACTGAACCCATGACTGACACCGCTGCCACCCGCGTCGCGGTCTATCTCGACTTCGACAACATCGTGATCTCGCGGTATGACCAGGTCAACGGGCGTAGCTCGTTCCAGAGGGACAAGACGAAGGGTCTGGAGCAGGATCGGTTGGACCGGGCGACCGTCGACGTCGGCGCCATCATCGACTTCGCCTCGTCGTTCGGCACGCTGGTTCTGACCCGGGCCTACGCGGACTGGTCGGCCGACGTCAACGCCGGATATCGCGGTCAGCTGGTCGGTCGCGCCGTCGACCTGGTCCAGCTGTTCCCGGCGGCCGCCTACGGCAAGAACGGCGCCGACATCAGGCTGGCGGTCGACGCCGTCGAGGACATGTTCCGGCTGCCCGACCTCACCCACGTGGTGATCGTGGCGGGCGACTCCGACTACATCGCGTTGGCGCAGCGCTGCAAGCGACTGGGCCGTTACGTGGTCGGGATTGGTGTCGCCGGTTCATCGAGCCGGTCGTTGGCCGCGGCGTGCGACGACTTCGTCATCTATGACGCGTTGCCGGGCGTCCCGGTGTTCGAACCGGACCCGGAGCCCGATGTCGTCGAGGAGGCCCCGAAGAAGCGGACGGCGCGCCGCAGCACCAAGGCTGCCGGGCCGCCCGCGGAGCCGGAGCCGCCGGACCCGCAGACCGCGGCCACCGCGCTGCTGACGCGCGCCCTGCAGATCGGCCTGGAGAAGGACGATGTCGAGTGGCTGCACAACTCGGCCGTCAAGGCACAGATGAAGCGGATGGATCCGTCGTTCAGCGAGAAGTCGTTGGGCTTCAAGTCCTTCAGCGACTTCCTGCGCTCGCGCACCGATGTCGTGGAGCTGGACGAGAGTTCGACGACGCGGATGGTGAAGCTGAAGTAGGGCTGACGGGCTCAGACGACGTGTTGCGAGTGCCCACCTCTGAGCGACAATGCGGGTCTCACGGTGGCCAGCCCGCTCAGGGCGCGCGTCGCCCACCGCGAAGTCGCTCAGAGGTGGGCACTTCGACTGGTACCTCCGGGCCGCCACGCTGCCGGCAGGCCCTACCCCCGGCGCGCCCGCACGATCTCACGCACCCGATCCGCGGCCTCGACCGGATCCTCGTGCTCCCAGACCCGCACGCTCACCCAGCCGGCCTGCGCCAACCGCTCGTCGGTGTCCCGGTCGCGCGTCCGGTTGCCCTCGACCTTGTCGGCCCAGAACTTCGCGTTGGCCGACGCGACGGTGTGATGCTGCGGGCAGCCGTGCCAGAAGCAGCCGTCGAGGAACACCGCCACCTTCGCGGTGGGGAACACCATGTCAGCGGTGCGCCGCAGCCCGGCCAGCGGTTTCGCCGACACCCGGTAGCGCAGGCCCAGCGCGTGGACCGCCGACCGCAGCGCCTTCTCGGGCTTGGTGTCGCGGCTCTTGTTGGACTGCATCACCCGCCGCACCGCTGGCGAGGAGGCCCATGACTCCGCCATGTCTCCAGAGTATTGGCGGCGCGCCGCCCCACCTGCCCGAATAGCGGGCTTGGCTGCCTACCATTACGGGGATGCTTGAGCCTTCCCTCGTCGCCGGTGGGCATCGGCCCAGCGCCGAGGCCGGCTTCGAGCGGTTCCGCACCCGAAACGGTTCCTACGAACGCGTCCTGCACCTGCGCGACGGCAGCCAGGCCACCAGTGTGCTGGCCCGCTATCCCGGTCACGACGCGCGACCCACCTGCGCCGACGAGGCCGAGCGCGCGTGGCTGCAGAACCCGATCGCTCCGCCATGCGCCGCGACCCGCTCCTCGGTGCGCGTGGTCGACCTGTTCTCGGGCTGCGGCGGGCTCTCGATCGGGCTGGCCGAGGCGGCGCGCGCGCTCAACCGCCCCTTCGAACCGGTCCTGGCCGTCGACCTCGACGACGTCGCCGCGCAGACCTACGCCGACAACTTCCCCACCGCCACCACGGTCTGCGATGACGTCGCCGCGCTGCTGCCCGGTGAGGTGGGCGCGCGGCGCACCGCGGCCGAGCGTCAACTGGCCAAGCGGTACGGCGGCGTCGACATCATGGTCGGCGGCCCACCGTGCCAGGGCCACAGCGACTTCAACAACCGGACGCGGCACCGCGACGAGAAGAACGAGCTGTACCAGACGATGGTGCGTGCCGCCGAAGTGCTTGAGCCGCAGCACATCCTGATCGAGAACGTGCCGGGCGCACTGAATGACCGGCGGTCGGTGGTGCAGCGGACCGCCGACGCGCTGCACGCCCTCGGCTACCACGTGTCGATCGGCGTCGTCGCACTGCACGAGATCGGCGTCCCGCAGACCCGTCGGCGCCTGGTGCTGATGGCCAGCCTGTCGCACACCGTCACCCCGGCCGAGGTCGTCGACCGCCACCGCCGCAACCCCCGGACCGCGGGCTGGGCGTTCCAGGACCTCGAGACGATGCCCGACGCGCACCGCGTCGACGCGGTCGACGTGGTCGCACGCTCGGCACCGACGACCCGCCAACGCATCGACTACCTCTTCGAGAACGCGGCGTTCGACCTACCCGACAGCCAGCGGCCCGACTGCCACTCCGACGGCGGCCACAGTTACAAGTCGATCTACGGCAGGCTCGCCTGGGACCGACCGTCGCAGACCGTCACCACGGGCTTCTACAGCATGTGCATGGGCCGCTACGTGCACCCGAGTCGCCGACGCACCATCACCGCCCATGAGGCCGCCCGGCTGCAGTACATCCCGGACTGGTTCAGCTTCTCGCGCGTCAACCACCGCACGGCGCTCGCGCGAATGATCGGCAACGCCGTGCCATCGCGGCTGAGCTATGCCGTTGCTCTGGAATGGCTTCGGTGAGCTTCACGGTCGCAGGACTGTTCGCCGGCATCGGCGGCCTCGAACTCGGCATGGCCGAGGGCGGACACCACACCGGGTTGCTCGTCGAGAACGCGCCGGCCGCCATGCACGTGCTGCGGCGCCGCTTTCCCGACACCAAGATCGAGGCCGACGTCCGCGACGTCAAGCGCCTGCCGACCGGCACCGACGTCGTCGTCGCGGGCTTTCCCTGCCAGGACCTGTCCAGCGTCGGGCGCAAGGTTGGAATCGACGGTGCGCGAAGCGGTCTCGTCGGCGAGGTGCTGCGTCTGCTCGAGACCTCCGACGTGCCGTGGGTGGTGCTGGAGAACGTGCCGTTCCTGATGTCCCTGGGCCAGGGAGCGGCGCTGCGAATGGTCACGCGGTCGTTGACCGACCTCGGCTACCGGTGGGCGTATCGCGTCGTCGATACCAACGCGTTCGGTCTGCCGCAGCGCCGCAACCGGTGGTATCTGGTGGGCAGCCGCGTCGGCGATCCCCGCGACGTTCTGCTGGCCGACGACCACGAGAGACCTGCAGATGGTGGCGGCTATCCCGATGTCGCCTGCGGCTTCTACTGGACCGAGGGCATGCGGTCGTTCGGCTGGGCCGTGGACGGTGTGCCGCCGATCAAGTGCGGATCATCGGTGGGCGTCGCCTCTCCCCCGGCGATCCGGCTGCCGTCCGGCGAGTACGTCACGCCCGATGTGCGAGACACGGAGCGACTGCAGGGTTTTCCCGATGACTGGACCTCCCCCGCCGATGAGGTGGCCAAACGGGGCGAGCGATGGCGGATGGTCGGCAACTCCGTGAGCGTGCCCGTCGCGGCGTGGATCGGGACCCGCCTCGCCGAGCCCGGTCACTACGACGGCGCCGACGACCCGCCGTGGGCGGGCGCGAAGTGGCCCCGCCGGGCCGCGTGGGCGGACCTCGACGGCCAGGTGCACGCGTCGAACGTTGGGCCGTGGCCGGTATGGCAACCGCGACCGTCGTTGGCGGACTTCCTGCGGTATCCGGGAAAGCCGCTGTCAGCGCGGGCGGCGTCGGGCTTCCTGGGACGAACGCACAAGGGCACGTTGCGATTTCCGCCGGGGTTCATCGAGGAACTGACGGCGTACGCGCAACGTGCCGGGTGACTCAGCGCCAGAATCGGCGCTTCTGGTGCTTGCGCGCGTCGCCGTGCACTTCGGTCCAGCCATCGGCTGGATAGCTGAACGGCGCCTTGGCGCCAGTGCGAATCACGTCGAGCGATCCGTCGCCGTGTTCGAAGTAGGTGTCCCCGAACCGCATGTATTGATCGGTTTCGCCGTCAGGCAGCGTCACTGTGACCGTCATGGCCGAGACTCCTCACGTCGAGACCATTGCCCGAAACCGGGCCACTCGACACCTCCCACGGTACGCCTCTTCCGTTGAGAGTGACCGCTATTCGGACTGCACTACCTCTGCGGGGCGATTCTGGAACGCGGTGATGTCGGGATTCATGATCTTGCCGTCGAGGATCTCGATCGCCGCCCGCACCGTCGGGTCGTCCTGCCACGCATCGCGTCCGGCGAGCACCGTCCGCAGATACGGCATGAGCGCCTCGCCGATCTCCCAGCTCGCCGCGTTCCACAGGTAGGACGGGCTGTGGTCGACGGCGTAGTAGGTGATGTTCGGGCCGACCGTGAACGTCGGCTCATCGAACGTCGTCGGATGCGCCCAGCTGAAACCCATTGCCTCATCGCATGATACGTCGATGATCAGGCCGCCCTGGCGGAACGATGTCAGGTCGTCCTCGTCCAGGAAGGTCAGGGGCGCATTGGTGTCCTGCAGAACGCAGTTGACGATGATGTCGTGCTCGGCCAGGTATCCGGCCAACGGTACTTTGCCGTCTGGCGTCATCGCGTAGTTCGTCGGCTCGCCGGGGCCGGCGTCCGGGTCGTTTCCGAAGTTCAGGATCTGTGCCGAGTGGATCGGTGAGGCCACCTCGGTGACGCTGCGGTTGGTCAGGATGTTGACGTCGTGAATCCCGAGCGCCGCCAGGGCCGTCACCGCGCCGCGGGCGGTGGCACCGAATCCGATGACGGCGGCGTTGAGCCGGGGACCGTAGGTGCCGGTCAGGCCGACGATCTGCAGGCCGTGCAGCACCGAGCAGTAGCCGGCCATCTCGTTGTTCTTGTGGAAGACGTGCAGTTTGAAGGACCCGTCGGAACCCCACACGTTCATCGCCTCGAACGCGATGACCGTCTGCCGGCGTTCGACGGCCTGATCGGTCAGTGCCCGGTCCTGGACGCAGTGCGGCCAGCCCCACAGCACCTGACCCTCGCGAAGGGCGGCCAGATCGGCGGCACACGGTTTGAGCAGCAGGATGACGTCACACTCGGCGATCAACTGCTCGCGAGTGCGCACGCCTGCGACGAGACCCGACAGATGCTCGTCGGAGACACCGAAGTCGGCGCCGTAGTTCGTCTCGAGGTAGATGTTCGCGCGCAGATCCGCGTCGATCCGCTCCACGTGGTGTGGATGGATCGGCAGCCGGCGTTCGTTCTCCTTGCTGGTCCTACCGATGACGCCGAGGCTGAGGGCCGGCGTCGGCGCGGTCACGCCATCGACCGTCGCTCGAGCACCAGGCGTTGCGCCAGAATCAGATACGACTTGCTGACGGCGGGCCACAGCATGGTCGGGGCCAGACGCCTGCCCTCGGCGGCCATGGCACCCGACGATCGCGGATCGGTCAACACCTGACGTAGTGCGGCCGTCAACGCATCGGGGCGATCGTGCGCGACGACGATGCCCGCGCCGCTGCCGAGAACGTCGACGGCGTGCGGGAAGGCCGTCGCGATGACGGGACGTCCGTTCGCGACGGACTCGACGAGGACCCCGGAGGTGACCTGGTCGGTCACGTCGTACGGCAGCACGACCGCCGCGCAGGACTGGATCAGCGCCGCAATCGAGGCGCGGCTGCGGTAGTCCGGCGCGAAGAGCACCGTTCCGGTCAGTCCACTGTCGATGACCTGTTGCTTGAGCGCCTCGCGGTAGGCCTCGCCCTCGGCCGCGAGCGTTCTGGGGTGCGTCGGGCCCGCGATGACGTAGCGCGGCTGTCCGCGCAGGTCCTTCAGCGCCACCATGGACTCGATGACCCGCTCGACGCCCTTGCCGGGACGAAGCAGGCCCCACGTCAGCAGGGTGGGCCTGCCGCCACGCTTCACCTGGGCGGCGGCGGGGATGGTCGCGCCGTGCGCGATGGTCGTCACCTTGCGGCGGTGCACGACGTATTCGGCCTGCAGCCGCTCGCCTGCTGTGTCGGTCATGACGACCACCTGGTCGGCCAGGTCGAGAATGGTCTCGAAGACGGCGCGCTGCTCGGGTGTCGGATTGCGTGGGACGGCGTGCGCCACGACGATCGCGGGGACGCGCAGGGCGCGCATGACCTCCACGAGGTCGGCGCCGTCGGTGCCACCGTAGATGCCGACGTCGTGCTGGATGACGGCGACGTCGCAGCGATTCAGAGTGTCCGCGCACGCCGCGATGGACGAGCTTGACCCGGCGGTGAGTTCACCGACGACGCGGGGATCCTCCGAGGGCTCTCCGTCGGCGATCCGCACGACCTGGACCTTGGCGCCACTGGCCTCCATCCCATCGCACAGCGACGCGCTGAAGCTCGACAATCCGCAGATCGTTGGCGCGTAGGTCGTCAGTACGCCCACACTTGGAGACGAGGAATCGCCCTGGTACGCAATGCTATTGATCGATGATCGACCAAGTGATAATGCTGTCAAAGTGATCCCGACGCGCGGTTGTCGCGAGGTGCCCGGCTTGAGCGGTTGCTCGTGGATGTCAGCGGTGAACTGCTGATTCATTCCGGGCTGGTCGGTTTCCCAACACCCCTGACATTACACCCTCCGACCAACCCGTCAGGCCCTGCCAAACGTTCAGCAACCGCTGTTCAGCAGGCTCGCGTGGGCCGCGACGTGGGCCCGACCAGGCATTTCGGCGCGGCCCGCTGTCGACTGCGGGCACCGAAGGCGCGGCCGTGAGCGTAGGGTCCAGGTATCGGGACCAGCCAGGCCCCCTTATCAAAGGGCCGACATTGTCTGACAAGTCCCCGCGCCAGGGCATGACCAAGAAGACCGGCAAGTCGTTGAAGGAAAAGCGCGCCGACAAGCGCTCCAAGTCCGACACCGCCTCGCAGACCGACAACCTGCTGCACGGCAAGAAGCGCTAGCCGTTCCAGTGGCGGACCGCGGTCCGCACACCCAGTAAGCCGCCCTCGGAGTCCCACCTCGAGTACGCCGCGGCCATCTCCTCCAGATCGCGCACCGAGAGTTGCCGGGCAGCCGGGACAACTTCGAGCACGATGCTGGTACCCCCGATGCTGTACGCGTAGAGCTTGTCGAACAACTCGTACTGATAGGCCTCCAGCGTGACTGTCGCGTCACCTACGACCATCTGACGGGGCACCGACGGCGCCCACCCGGCCGGGTTGTAGACGACCCGCTCGACGCGACCCAGTCGGTCGGCGAGCGCGGCGAGAAGGTCGGGAAGCTCGGCCACCAGATCTCGCGATCGCGGCCACCAGGTTCCGCCGGTTTCCCCGACACAGTCGGTGAGCGGCTTCAGACTCAGGTGCAGCGGTTGCGTGGCGCGCACGGACGGGGCTTGTGCCTCAACTGACGTCATGAGAGACGCTGCGTTCCCTCGGCCTGCACCGTGCCGCTCGGATGGCGGATCGTCTTGTCCCGAAGCCGGCGGTTGTGCATGGGCTCGCGCATCGACTTCTGGTGTTCGAGCTGACGGATCAGCTCACGCTTCGCATCGTTGAGCGCGCGGGTGAGGTCCATGTCGTCTGCGACCGCCACGACCGGATTGAGCCCCGGCAGCGTCGTGCGCAGGGTGACGCGCTGCTCCTTGGCACCGCGGTTCTGCACGGAGACCTCCACGCGGACGCCGCTGGGGTCCCAGCGGCCCAGGTGCGGCCCGAGTGTCGACAGCTCCGCCATCACATGCGGGCGCTCCTTGGCCACGAATCCCGCACCGATGTGTACGGCCTTCTCGCTGAGTGTGTTTCGCTGCGGATCATCGGACTTGGTCATGGTGTCTCCTCTATTGGACCCCTCAGGTTTCGCGGACGAGTGCGGCCAGCAACTCGGGCAGCGGCACGGTCGCGATGCCGATGGCGCTGTCACAGATCCCGTACGGGATCACCAGCGTGTCGGCATGAACGAGCGCACCGCAGGAGTAGACGACGTTGGGCACGTAGCCGTTCTGCTCATCCGGCACGGGGCTCAGCAGTGGTCGCCGCAGCCGGCCGAGCACCCGGGTCGGGTCGTGCAGATCGAGCAGAATCGCACCGATGCTGTACGTGCGCATCGGTCCGACACCGTGGGTCAGCACCAGCCAGCCGGCATCGGTTTCGATTGGCGGGCCACAGTTTCCGAGTTGCAACGTCTCCCACGACTCCGTCGGCGTCTGGCATGGGGACGCACTCGTCCAGACCGACAGGTGATCGGCGAAGCCGAGGGTGTTGGTCTCCCGATCCGATCGCGACATCGCGGCATAGCGGCCGCCGATGCGACGGGGGAACAGCGCCAGGCCCTTGTTGGCGGCGGCGCGCCCGACGAGCGGAACCGACGTGAAGGTCCTGAAGTCCGTGGTCTGCAACAGCTGCTGGCTGATGAGGGATCCGCTGTAGGCCGTGTAGGTGGCGTAGTAGGTGATCGAGCCGTCGTCGTCGACGAAGCGCACGAAGCGTGCGTCCTCCATGCCTGCCTGCTCGGCCTCCATCGACGGCCACAGCACCCGCTCGGACAGCGCGACGTCGTCGGGGAACTCGATGGCATAGAAGCGCTCGGCGATGCCGCGGATCACGGCGATCGTGTCCTCGGCGTGTCCGCGTGTGCTCAGGCGGGTCCGCAGGTCATCGAGTCGCTCATTCAGGTCGGCTCGGGTGAACAGCGCGTCGAGCCCGTTGAAGACGTAGTCCGCGGCCTCACCGGCGTGTTCCTGGCGGCTGAGTTCGACGCGGAAGGCGGCTGCGTCGAGGAGCGTGCGCCCGACACGTCCGGTGGCGGCGAACGGGACGGGCTCGTCCACCGTGGCGTTACCCGCCGAGTCGATGACACCGGTGCGGAATCCGATCGAGGAGCGGTGCCCCTCCCCGATCCCCCGGACGCTCATCACGAACCGCAGGCTGCCCGCGGCGGTGTCGGTCTGATCGGGATGCGCCACCATACTCGGGTTGCACAGCGCGGCGCCTTCAATGGCGTACTCGCTGGTGAATGCCGCTCCCAGCAACATCTTTCGCGAATCCGAGAGAGTGCGGTCGGGATCGAGACGGTCGGCGAGTTCACTGGCGTGACGGCGAAAGATCCCGTCGAGGTCCCGGTGACGCCAGTCGAAGCGGGTGACAACGTCCTGCAGCGATGCCGCGACGTCATCGTCGGACAGGGCCAGGATGCGCGACAGAACGACGCCGGTGCGGGACTCCTGGAGTTCGAAACCCTCCTGGCCTGGTACGAAGAGTCGCGTGACCACGCGGCCAGGGTCCGCCGCGATCCGTAGTGAGCTGCGGGTGGCCAGTGCGGTGTGCATCGCCGTCATTGCGGTGCCGTCGCAAACTGGCGGGCGTGCTGCATGGTCGACATCACCGCGAGCGTCGACTCCGCGCCCTGGTTCTGGTTCACCCGGTCGGTGTGTAGCCCGTCGAAGCCACCGCCGGTGTCCGGGTCCCACATGAGCAGCCCAACGTCGTTGGCACCCTGGAACCAGGCGGCGGCGGATCGGACGCCCTCGGCCCACAGCGACCGCGGATCTGCGCCGGCCGCGCGTGCGCACGCGTCGGCCAGGGTGGCCACCTCAATCGGCTGCTGGTCGAACGCGGGCCGGTGGTCGTGCGGTCCTCGCCCACCCACTGGGGTGGGCGAGAGGTGACCGTCCGTCGTCTCGTAGTCGAGTAGCCACTCCAGACAATCCAGGCCGCGCTGCAGCAGCGTCGCGTCATCCAGGGCCACCCCTGCCGCGATCATGGCCTCGGCCAGCAGGGCGTTGGCGTATGTGAGGCGCGTTTCGGGCCAAGGCCATTCGGTGTCGTCGGCTGCTTCGGCGACGGTGGCGACGTAGTCGGCGAGCAGCTTGGACGCTGCCGGATGTCCGGGCACGAAGGTCAGCAGTTCGGCGGCGCCAAGCGCGGCGAACGCCATCGCCCGCGGCGCTCGCGACCTGGCCTTGGCCGCACGCTCGAACTGGATGACCGCCAACCGGCGAACCAGGCTCACATCACTGTGAGCGGCGGCGGTGCCGAGACCCCAGATCATCCTGCCCCAGTGATCGTCGGTGGTCGGCTGGTCGGTCCAGTGCCCCCCGACGTCCATCCGGTTGCGGCAGGCTCCGTTGAAGGACTGCGCGTCGTTGAGGAACGTCAGGGCCTTGCCGGCCAGCCCCTTCACCTCGCCCGGCGCGTCGGGCTCGCGGGTGGCGACCACCAGAACCCTGGCCATGTCGTCGGTGCAGTAGCCGTGCTCGCGACGGGGCTCGGTCAGGCAGGCGTGTTCGAAGGTGGCGCGGTGATCCGTCAGGCGCAGCAGGTGCCCGAAAGGCGAGGCGAATGTCGGGTCGGCCTCTGCACCGGCCACGTCAGCGTCGGTCACGTCAGCGCCAGCCGTGCCGCGACGAGCCGCCGCGCATGTTCGAGATAGGCGTCGGCGACCACCGGCCAGGCCATTGTCGGTGCGAGCTCGCGTGCCTCCGAGGCCATGGAGCCCGCGACGCGCTGGTCGGTCAGTAGCCGGCGTAGCGCGTCCACCAGCGCCTCGGGGTCGTCGTGTCCGACGACGGTGCCCGCGCCGCTGCCGAGCAGCTCGACGGCGTGGGGGAAGGCGGTGGCGATGACCGGTCGACCGCTGGCGATGGAGTCCACCAGCACGCCGGAAGTGACCTGCTCCCTGGAGTCATACGGCAGGACCACGACGTCGGCGGTCTGAATGAATGCGGTCAGCTCTGCGGGGTCGCGGTAGACGGCGTCGAAGTCGACCGAGTCGGCGACGCCGACACGCCGCGCCTTCTCGATGAGCGCCTCGCGGTACGCCTCACCCTGGGCGGCGAGCACCTTCGGGTGGGTCCGACCGGCGATCAGGTACCGCGGCGGGTTGGGGAGGTGCCGCAGGGCTCCCATCGCCTCGATCATCCGCTCGATGCCCTTGCCCGGACCCAACAGACCCCACGTCAGAATGGTCGGTCTGCCCGAGCGCTGCACGGCGGCAGTACTGGGCAGCGCCGCGCCGTGCGGGATGGTGACGACCTTGTCGCGGTCGACGGCATAGCCTGCGCACAGCCGAGCACGTGCGGCCTCCGACATCACAACCACCTGATCGGCTAGCGCCACAACCTCTTCGAGGACCGAACGTTGGTGCGGTGTCGGATCTTTGAGCACCGTGTGGGCGATGACGATCGCCGGGATTCGCAGGCCCTTCATGACCTGAACCACTTCGTCTCCGTCAGGACCGCCGTACACGCCGTACTCGTGCTGAATGAGCGCGACGTCGCTCCTGTTCAGCAGCTCCGCGCTTTCTGCGACCGATGACGATGAGCCGTTGACGAGTTCACCGACGACGTTCGGGTGCGCGGAGTCCGAGCCGTCGGCGATGCGGACGACGCTGACAGCGGCGCCCTTGGCGGACAATCCGTCGGCCAGCGCCGCACTGAAGGTCGCTAGCCCGCAGGGCGTTGGCGGATGGGTGCTGAGAATCCCGAACCGCGGCATGTAGGCAAAGCTCTGCATCCCGAAGGGAGCAATCAAATGATGAACTGTCGTTGGAGCATTCAAGGTTATCCCGACTGGCGGTTGCCACCGGAGATTCCGGCGTGTGCGGCTGGTCGGGGGAATCAGCGTCGAAAGCTGACCCATTCCAGACGAGCTGGGTTTACCACCACCACCGACGGTACACCTCATTGGGCCCGAAGGGTCCTGAAGGTGACCAACACGGCAATGCCGGCACGTCCGTCACCGAGCCGAAAACGTCAGTATCGGAGATTAATCCTGCACCAGCACAGTCGATTCCGGCCTTGAGCGGTCGAGGCGACGCAGCCGATGGATGATGCGTTGCGGAACGGTCGGCGCAGCGCCGTCCGTCGACGTCCAGAACCCGTCGGGGAAGGCCAGCTCGTGGATGACTCGCAGCGTCGAGAGGTACTGACGCGGTAGCGACCCGCTGGTGTAGGGGATGTCGTACTTCTCGCACAGCTGCCGGACCCGCGCGGCAACCTCCGCAAGGCGGTTGCTGGGCAGGTCGGGGAACAGATGGTGCTCGATCTGATAGCAGAGGCTGCCGGTCGAGAACGCCAGCAGCGGTCCTGCGTTGAAGTTCGCGGCACCCAGCATCTGGCGGAGATACCACTCGCCACGGGTCTCGTTGTCGAGCACCGCTGGATCGAACTTCTCGGCGCCCTCGGGAAAGTGCCCGCACAGGATCACCACGTTGGTCCACACGTTGCGCAGGAGGTTGGCGGTCACGTTGGCGCCAAGGGTGCGACGCCAGCGCCGTCCGCTCAACGCCGGGAACAGCACGTAGTCCTTGGCTGTCTGCCGGCCGATCTTGCGGAGCAGCAGCTTGCGCTCGGCGGCCTTCTTGTCGGGCGTCTCGACGCGGTCACGCTCCGAGTAGAAGTCGTGCAGTGCGATGCCCCACTCGAAGGTGGCTGCCAGCAACAGGTTTCGCAACGGCTGGAACAGATTCTCGAGCTTCCACGGTTGGTCGCGGGTCACGCGGATGACGCCGAAGCCGAGGTCGTCATCCACACCGACGATGTTGCTGTTCACGTGGTGGCGATAGTTGTGCGAGTACCGCCACTGAGAGGACGGGCCGACCATGTCCCACTCCCAGGTGGTGGAGTGGATCTCCGGGTCGTTCATCCAGTCCCACTGGCCGTGGCCGATGTTGTGACCGAGTTCCATGTTCTCGATGCACTTGGCGTAGGCCAGCGACAGCGTGCCGGTCCACCAACCGGTCCTCGACCGACTGCCGGCGATGAGCAACCGCGACGCCAGGTCGAGTGTCCGCTGGAAGGCGATGGCGCGCCGGATGTAGGAGGCGTCGCGCTCACCGAGTGATTCCTCGATGTCGCGGCGGATGCCGTCCAGGTCCTGCCCGAGACCCTCGATGTCAGCCGCGCTCAGATGCGCGTACTCGGCGATGTCGGCGATGGCCATGTGCTGTCCTCGGTAGATCCAGGCGGGCGGATCTGGACCCTGGAGCCGACGTGTTGCCAACCAGTCGAGCGACGTGTCGGCAGCTCGTCGGAGCGTAGTTACCAGGCTAGTGATGTGACCGGCATGCGGCAACACGACCGATTGCGACATGTGGCGTCGGCCTGTGTTTCGTAAGGCTCACGAAATGTTCGGATTGCGTGATGTCATCGCGCCACGAGTGAGTTGAGCTCCATCCCGTCATCAGACAACTGAATCAGGGTGCTGTTGATCCGCCAAATACGAGCAAGCGAATCGGGCTTGGAAGGGATCGACCACACCTTTTCGCAGGAGATCCGATCCCTGGCCGTCGCAAGCAGACCTGCATTGTGGTTGGTCACCTCGAAGACGAAGATCGACCCGTCCGTTCCGATGTAGTTCTGCATCGGGAAATCGCAAGCCGAACCCTCGTCGCCGGTCTTCAGGTCGTACTGCTGCCACATCGGAAATGACTGGCTCTTTGTGTCGTTGACCAACAATGTATTTCCAACAAGTTCACTTGCACCCCAGGGCGCGTCGAAGATCCGGCGGCCTTGAGGCGAGTACACCGCTTGCGACTTATCCTCGCCTTGCGAAATGATCGGCAGGTCGACCAGGTCGTCGGTCAGCGCACCCTCTACATTCTGGTCACCGACTCGTTTACCCGTCTCATCGAAGAAGCTGATACCCGATGGTCTGCCGTCGGGTGTATAGATCTCGGAGGCGAATCCACCTGGGTAGACGGCGGTTTTAGCAAGTTCAGAGCCGGCCTCTACCCCCGGCTTGATAACCACGCCGTCACTCACCGAGAAGACGGTTGTATCCAGCTTCCTAGGGTTCGTCCCGTATTGCGCGGCGAGCGACTGAGATACCGGGCTGTACGCACCCGGTGGCGGTGTCTGCGCGCGGCCATCCCCCGGGACGAACCACGTCGTTTCGGCGCGGGGACCGATTCCGTACACGCCTTGGTCATCGGTCTCCGCGACGGCATAGATGCCGACTTGTGCGACGGCGAGCGTCGCGGATCCCAGCCGGAGGTCGGTCGGCCCGGTATATATCACGGCACCGGATCTTCCGTCGATCACCCATGCGGTGTTCGACGGGAACTGGTCAATGCACAGGATGTCGGTGGGTCCGTTGAGAAAACACTGCGGCTGCCGCATTGTCACGCCGAGTGGAACCGCATCGAAGAGCCGCCTGCCATCTCTGGCGTCCACTCCGGCCAGCCACCACTGTCGCCCGTTGGATGCAGCACTGCTGGCCAGCATGTAGACGTTGTCACCGAGACTCTTGACCCATGCGCGAGGCCCAGTGGGCACGTTGCTCACGACGATGCGGCTGTCATTGGCCTCGGGGAGTCCGAGGTCGAGAACGCTTGTGCGCCAACCGACGACAGGCTGCTCGCGCATCGATGACGACAGCACCGGTTCCGTTGGCGGCTGCCACGCCGCACGCGCGGAGTTCAGCTTGTGCCGCGGCCACCACATGAGGACGAGCGCAAGCACCACGGCCACAACGAGGACCAGCGCGCCGCCCGCGAGTAGCCACCGACGAGGCCGGTGCGTGTGATTCGACATTCGTCTACTCGGCCCGCAGCGGGTATCGAGCCACGAACAGCTCCGCCATGTGCGCGCTCGAGACGTTGGGTGCCGGCAGTCCGATCGCGTGTTGGAGGTAGCCACTGGTACCGGCCCGGTCGTGGCCAAGGCCGCGCATGAGTTCGGCCGCTTCCCCCAATAGGCTCAACGAACGCACCCCCTTGTGCGTCCAGCATAAAACGACCAACCCGCCGTCAACTGCACCAATCGCCGGACAGTCGTTGCCGGCCTTTGAGGGTGGTGAGGCGCCTACTTCTGCAGCGCGGTGCCCGCCGGCCCGAGATCGAGGAACACGGTCTCGCCGTTGGCGTCGTCGAGCCCGTCGTTGTCGGTGACGACGTACAGCTTCCCGTTGCCGGCGACGGCGAAGCCCTCCACCTTCTCCTGCGCGAAGCCGTTGGTGGCCTGCAGATCTGGCAGGAGGTCACGGGCGAGCTTCTTGGGCAACACCTTCGGGGCCTGATCGGCGACGGTCAGGACGCCGTCCTCGGGAATCTCGACACGGTAGATGGCCTTGACGCGGGCGTCGGGTCCGTTGAGCTTGTCGCGTTCGAGCACCAGCAGCGCGCCGTCGTGAACGGCGATCTCGGACAACCCGATCCAGTCGCCCTCGACGGCGGTGCTGTCCAGCTGGTAGCCGAACCACACCCACTTGCCGTCGGCCGGGGTGTAGCGACCGATGCGGGCCATGCCCTTGGGGTCGGTCTTGAGTTCGCGCTGGAGCGCCACCCAGACGGTGTTGTGGTCTGCGGCCACCCCCTCCAGGCCCTGGCCACCCAGTCCGGCCGCGATCTCGGAGGGCAGCGAGACTCGGTTCTCAACGCTTCCGTCGGCGGCGACGAACACCAGTTGATTGTCGGGCCCCTTCTCGCCCTCGACGGCCAGCACAAACCCGCCGTCGGGGCGGGCGACACGCCCTCGACGTCGAGAGTGACGGGCTTGCCGTCCTCGGTGATCGGCAGCGCGGTGTCGATCACCGCCGGGGTCTGTGACACGTCGACGCCGAGGATCCGCGCCGGCCCGTACGCGCTGTCGGTGGAGGTGTAGAGCCGGTTCTCGTTGGCCGGGTCGGCGGACAGCGCGCCAAGGGCGCCCCAGCCGATCGGCGCGCCGTCGACGTCGCCGGACACGATGGACGGGAACGCGGGCTTGCCGCCGGCCGCCGCGTACTGGTCCCCGTAGCCGTACACGCTAACCGAGGCGCGCACCCCGTTGTCGGCCTCATCGGCCTCCGAGGAGACCACCAGCAGGTTGCGCGATGGGATCGGCAGGACACCCTCGGGGCCCGGCGTGGTCGGCAGGATCTGGCGAAACTGCGGCGCGGCGGGGTCGCTGACGTCGTAGACCGCGACGAAGTTGCTGCGCTCGGAGGCGATCAGTGCCGTTGGGCGACCGTCGATCTCGGTGATCGCGAGACCTTCGGGCTCCGGGCCCTTCGACTCGGCCCGGCTCTCGATGTGCAGACCGGTGCGCACGGTGAGCTGCTCGACGGTGTTGCCGGCGTCCCAGGCCACCTCCCCGGTGGTGGCGTCGAAGACGGTCCAGCCGCGGGTGCCGCCCTTCCAGTCACCCTCGTTGGCGGTGGCCAGGTGGTCGTCGCCGATCCAGCCGATCGCGTCGGGTTCGCGGGGCGTCTCGGGGATGGAGCCGGTCTGGTCGATCTTGCCGTCCTCGGCGGTGTCGATACCGGTGACGGAGGCGGTCCCGGCGCTGAAGATCTTCTGCACCGCGCCGGTCTTGCCGTCGATGATGGCGATGCCGTTGTTCTCCTGCAGGCTCACCGCGACCTGGCCGCGGGAGTTGATGCTGACGTACTCGGGCTCCAGGTCCTCGGGGGTGTCCAGGCCCGCCTGGCGCGCGGCGTCGACGTCGAAGTCGACCTTGCGGCTCTGCCACGCGGCCGGGGCGCCGGCGAGGTCGACGAGTTGCACGAATCCCGTTGGGGGCTGGGGCAGGTCGCCCTCCTCCTTACCGGGCGGGGTGAACTCCTCGTCGCGCTGGTTCTCCATCGCGATCGCGGCGAACGTGCCGTCGGGGCTGATGGCGATCGAGTCGGGCTGACCGCCGAGGTCGATGCTGTGCACCCGAGTGCGATCACCGACGCGCACGACGTCGACGCGCCCCGACGGGTTGGCGAAGTCGCCGCCGGTGGTGTCGACGACCACCAGGACGAACTCGCCGATGGCGGCCACCGAGGTGGGCTGGTCATCGGCGTGACCGAGTTCCTTGAGCGAGAGCGTGCCCAGCCCAACGGGTTTGGCGGGATCGCGGACGTCGACGAAGCCGATCCGCTTGGCGGCGGCGTCGGTGTAGATGACGGTGTTGCCGTCGGGCGTCACGGTGGAGATCTCAGCGACGGTCTCCGCCTTGACGGGGTCCTCGGCGGGCTTGTTGAGATACACCGGGTAAGTGGCCTGCCGGTGGTAGCGCTCCGATGCCGGCAGGTTCCAGTCGATGGGCGAGGTGGCCTTTGGCGCCTCGGGCGGGGTCTCGGAGGTCTCCTCGGTGGTGGAGCAGGCCGCCAGCAGCAGTGCTGCGATGGTGGCCGCCGCCGCTCGACTCAGATGCGAGGTGGTCACGAGTCCCCTATTCAGTTCGGCTGTGAAGTCGCAGTGAGCCTGTCGTGGGCAGGTGACACAGAGGGGGTGTGCGGGTGAACACTGGGCGATGGGGAGGTGTCCGGAGGTTGTCAGTCGTCCTCGTCGTCGTCCCAGTACACCGGGTTGTCGAGCACCTCCTGCTTGAACGCCGGCCCCAGCTCGTCGATCACCGCGAGCGTCTCTGCGGTGAGCTCCTCCCGAATGCCGCTCTGTGCGTGGGCGAACGGCACGAAGGCCCGTAGGAGTTCTGGAACCGCGAGCACACGCTCCCCCGCGACGTCCTCGCTGAAGGATGACGAGCCGAGGGCCTGCTCGACACGCGCCGTGCTCCACCGCACCGGGTCGCCCGATCCGGTCTCCAGAAGCTCCAGCAGCAGCTCCCGATATTCGGGATCGCCGAACGGTACGCCCCACGGGGAGTCGACGAACTGGTTGAACAACTCCGACAAGCGAAGACCCCATACGGGTGATTGGTATGCCCGCCCGCCTTCGGGCAGGTGTGCAATGAGCCACTGCACCAGTGGCCGACAGCCCGGCCACGAGTCGGTGCCCGCCACAAACATCTGCTGGCCGAGTCCATATTGGATCCAAGCCCGAGCATCGGCGGGGCTCATCTCGACGAAGCTGGTGTCGGGATCTGTGTTCTGCTCTGCCGCAACGGAGATCACATGGTCAATCGAATCGGGCACGAAGAACGCGTCTTTGACCTCCGAGAACAGGAGGTGATTGATGTGCGCAACGCAGGTCACCTCGTGACCGCTGGTGAACCTGGCGCCGATCAGCAGTTCGTCGGCGTCGCCCAGCACGTGTGTCATCCGCACCGCGCGGTAAACGTCGACCTGCGGCAGCTCGAAGATCCACTGTGGCGGGGCGCCGTGCCGCGCGGCGACCTCCGCTCGGCACCGCAGTGCCAGGTCCGTGTCGTCGACCAGCAGTTCGGCGAGCACCGCCAGCAGCACCGTCGTCTCCGGAATCGGGACGTCGACGAAGCCGGTGATGAGGTCATCGAGTCGGACGGGGTCCCCCTGCCGGCCAGACTTCACAAATGCCAGCGGGTCGGGCTTCGTGGCCTCGATCAGCAGGCTGACCATCCCGAGGAGATCGAGCGGATTCCCCGTGGCCAGTGCCTGGCGCACCTCCTCGACCAGCGGCGTTTCGTCAGGGTTTTCCTGGTCACGAGGGGTTTCCTGGTCGCGGGTCTGCATCCGCCGCACGTCGCGTCGCGCCTGCTTGGCTTTGCGTCGCCTGCGTCCGTCGTTCATGGCACCGACGCTACTTGCGGGCAAGGACACCGCCTTGCACTCGGTGCCGAAAAAAGCCGGGACGTGGCCATTGTTCAGCCCGGCGTCGTACCGTACCGTCAACTTAGTTGATATGATTCCGTCCGCCGAAGCAGTACCTCACCACCGGTAAATCATGTCACCGCTCGTCGAAAGGCCACGAATGCAGCGGTTTTCGCCCAGTCGCTTTCTGATGCGACGGTGGATGATTGTGGTGGCAGTGCTGGTGGTCGGTGTGGCTGGGTTCGCGGTGTATCGCCTCAACGGCATCTTCGGCTCCCAGGACGTGGTGTCCACCCCTGACAACAGCGCCAACGACACCAAGCCGTTCAACCCGAAACGCGTGCTCATCGAGGTGTTCGGCGCCCCGGGGTCCACCGCCACCATCACCTACCTGGACATCTACGCCCAGCCCCAGCGCGCCGACGCCGTCGCACTGCCGTGGGCATACGACACCACCACGACCCAGCCGACCGTGTTCGTCAACGTTCAGGCCCAGGGCGACGGCGAAACGATCGGCTGCCGCATCACCATCGACGACGCCGTCAAGGACGAGAGATCGGTCAACGCCTTGAACCCCTTCACCTACTGCCTGGACAAGTCCGGATGAGCGGGCGTCACGGCTCGACCGACGAGGCGCCGACGGCCCCGATCGACACGCCGCACGACGAGAAGCGCAGCCGCATCGCCCACACGATCCGGGTGCTCTGCGTCCCCATCGTGGTGTTCTGGGTGCTCGTCGCCGGGCTCAGCAACGCACTCGTCCCGCAACTCGAGGTGGTCGGCGCGCAGCACAACGTCGCGCTGAGTTCGCCGGACTCGCCGTCGCTGCAGGCCTTCAAGCAGATCGGCGAGAAGTTCCAGGAGTTCGACACCGACAGCGCGGCGATGATCGTGCTGGAGGGCGACGAGCCGCTGGGCGCCGAGGCGCACCAGTACTACGACGAGATCGTCAAACGAGTCGGCGCCGACACCAAGCACGTTCAGCACATCCAGGACTTCTGGGGCGACCCGCTCACTGCGGCCGGTTCGCAGAGTCCCGACGGCAAGGCCGCCTACGTCCAGGTGTTCCTGTCCGGCAATCAGGGCGAGGCCCTGTCGCTGGCCTCCGTTGACGCCGTGCGCGAGATCGTCGACGGCACGCCCGCCCCACCCGGGGTCAAGGCCTACGTCACCGGGGCCGCCGCCCAGATCGCCGACCAGTTCGAGGTGGGCAACGAGAGCACCGAACTGGTGACCGCGCTGACGGTCGGTGTCATCGCGGTGATGCTCCTCATCGTCTACCGCTCCTTCGTCACGATGCTGCTGGGGCTGGCCACGGTGCTCATCCAGATGGCCGCCGCGCGAGGCATCGTGTCGTTCCTGGCGAACGAGAACCTGATCGGCCTGTCGACGTACTCGACCAACATCCTGACGCTGCTGGTCATCGCGGCGGGCACCGACTACATCATCTTCCTGCTCGGCCGTTACCACGAGGCGCGCGGCCTGGGTAAGGATCGCGAATCCGCCTGGTACGACATGTATCACGGGACGACGCACGTCATCCTCGGCTCGGGGCTGACGATCGCCGGCGCGGTGGCCTGCCTGTACTTCACCCGGCTGCCGTACTTTCAGAGCCTCGGCATCCCGGCGGCGCTCGGCGTGCTGGTGGCGCTGTCCGCCTCGCTGACACTGGCGCCCGCGGTGATCGTCATCGGCGGCCGGTTTGGGCTGCTGGATCCCAAGCGCCCCACGCAGAAGTACCGCTGGCGGCGGATCGGGACGGCGATCGTGCGCTGGCCCGGACCAATTCTCATCGCCACGATGGCCGTCGCGCTCATCGGACTGCTCGCGCTGCCGGGGTACAAGACCAACTACGACGACAGCGTCTACATGCCAGACAGCGCACCGTCGAACGTCGGTTACGCGGCCGCCGAACGCCACTTCTCCAAGGCCCGGCTGAATCCCGAACTGCTGATGATCGAGACCGATCACGATCTGCGCAATCCCACGGACATGATCCTGTTGGAGCGGGTGGCCAAGGCCGTGTTCCACACCGACGGCGTCGCGCAGGTGCAGTCGATCACGCGGCCGCTGGGCACGCCGCTGGACCACACGTCGATCCCGTTCCAGATCAGCGCGGGAAGCGCGTCGCAGATCAACAACCTGCCGTTCCAGCAGGCCCGCGCCGACGATCTGCTGAAGCAGGTCGGGGTGATCGACGACAGCATCACCACGCTGCGCCAACAGATGCAGCTGCAGCTGCAGTCGAGCGACATCACGCACGAGCAGAGCGAGGCGTTCCAGCAGACCGTAGCCACGGCCGCCGACCTACGAGACAAGATCGCCACGTTCGACGACTTCTTCCGGCCGATGCGTAACTACTTCTACTGGGAGCCACACTGTTACGACATCCCGGCGTGCGCGGCGTTCCGGTCGCTCTTCGACGCGCTGGACGGGATCAACGAGCTGACCGATCAGCTGGCCAACGTGTCGGGCAGCATCGCCAAACTCGATGAGCTTCAACCGAAGCTGGTGGCGCTCATCCCGCCGCAGATCGCGAATCAGGAGACCAACCGCGATCTGACGATGACTAATCACTCGACCACGTCGGGCATCTACGACCTGAGTGCGGCGGCGCTGGAGAACTCCACGGCGCTGGGCCAGGCGTACGACGCGTCGAAGACCGACGACTCGTTCTACCTACCGCCGGAGGCGTTCGACAACCCCGAGTTTAAGCGCGGGCTGAAGCTGTTCCTGTCGCCCGACGGCAAGGCCGCCCGGATGATCATCACCCACGACGTGGATCCCGCGACCGCCGCGGGCATCTCGCACATCGAGGAGATCCGGCACGCGGCTGCCGAGGCGGTGAAGGGCACGCCGCTGGCGGGGTCGAAGATCTACATCGGCGGCGTGGCGGCCACCTACAAGGACATCGCGGAGATGGCGCACTACGACCTGTTCATCGCCGGCATCGCCGCGATGAGCCTCATCCTGCTGATCATGATGTTCATCACACGCAGCCTGGTGGCCGCACTCGTCATCGTCGGCACCGTGGCGCTGTCGCTGGGCGCCGCGTTCGGCATATCGGTTCTGGTGTGGCAGTACCTCTTTGGCATACCGCTGTACTGGGTGATCCTGCCGTTGTCGGTGATCCTGCTGCTCGCCGTGGGGTCGGACTACAACCTGCTGCTGGTCTCCCGGTTCAAGGAGGAGATCCACGCCGGGCTCAACACGGGCATCATCCGCGCGATGGCGGGCAGTGGCTCCGTGGTCACCGCCGCCGGCCTGGTGTTCGCGTTCACCATGGCGTCGTTCATCATCAGCGACTTGAAGGTGCTCGGCCAGATCGGGACGACGATCGCGCTGGGCCTGATGTTCGACACGTTGATCGTGCGGTCGTTCATGACGCCGTCGATCGCGGCGTTGATGGGCCGGTGGTTCTGGTGGCCGCTGCGGGTACGACAGCGGCCAGTGCCCGCGAAGTTCGGGGCGGACCGTCGCGACGACGAACAGCTGGCGTTGTTCTAGGTCGGCGCTACAGGCCCGAGGCGATGAGGTTGACCACCGAGGCCACGATCACCGACCCGAACAGGTAGGACAGCAGGCCGTGCTTGAGGGCCGTGGCGCGCATCCGCGATGAGGTCAGGTTGGTGTCCGAGATGGCGAAGCTCATGCCGACGGCGTAGGCGACATAGGCAAAGTCGCTGTAGCGGGGCGGTTGCTTGGTGTTGAAATCGATTCCGCCGACGGGCTTTTCCTGAAAGTAGATCTTGGCGTAGGTGAGCGCGTACAGCGTGTGCACGGCGAACCACGAGATCACCACGCTGACGACGGACACGGCCGGGGCGACGGCCTCGTAGTTGTCCGGCAACTCGTTGGCCAGCAGCAACCCAACGCCGACGAGACTGGCCAGCGCACCACCGAGGATCAGGATGAAGACGGTCCGACGGCCGGGCTCCTCGTCCTCGGCGTGCGACGCCGTCTGCGCAGGATTGAAGGGCCAGATCACCCGCCAGGTCCAGGCCATGAACGTCACCGCGAGAAAGTCCCAGCCGATCAGCAGGGAGAACCACCGGAACCCGACCCAGGCCGCCACGGCGGTCGCGATGAGACCGACGATTGCGCCGCCCAGCACGCGCACGGCGGGGCTGTGCATCCGGTGGCCTGTGCGCATGGGGCACAGTCAACCAGGTGGGGCTGTGAGTTCCGGGCTGGTCAGAGGATTCCGGGCCGACGCTTCGGGCCTACCGGCCGCTCTGCTGCATGGCGAGGCACGTGCCGTAATGCTCCGGCGTGCACGGGACGCCGTTCACCGACGGAAGCTCACCTGGCCGTGACACGACATTGGCGCCGCCGCCAGGGGTGGATCCCGGCGGGAGGAACGCGGGTGCGTTGGAGCCGCTCTTGGTGCACACGCCCGGCCACTTGGTTTGCGAGGTGCCGGAGGGGCAGGGCTTGGCCGACGCCGGAGACGCGAAGATCACCGGTGCCGACAGCAGCGCCATCGCACTCCCGAGGGCAAGGATTCCGAGCTTCACGACGTATTCACGCTCCAAACGACTCAATGTTTCTCTGAAGCCTAGCCGCTGACGCCTGTGGGACGTTGACCATGGGCCCCGAGAGGACGGCGTTGGCGACGGAGGGGCGGCGCTGCGATTGCCCGCCTCTGAGCGACAATCGCCGGGAGGCGCGTTGGGGTAGTGCTCATCAACACGGGAGTGTTCAGCACGTGAGTGTTCAGCGCGGCACGACAGTGATGGCGCAGCGCGGACCGCTTGCCCCGGCCAACCGCGCATCGGCTGTCGTCAGCGCGCAGCCGAGATTCTCTGCCAGAGCGACATACATTGCGTCATACGGGGTCACGGTGGCTCGCAATTCCCAGACGCGTTCCATCAGCGGCGGTGCGGCGTAGCGGATCAGCCCCAACCGTCTCCAGACACCTATGGCGCGGTGGGCGTCCCCAGCCAGCAAGAGCCCGGCGAGAACTTGTCGCCGCATTGCGCTCACCACTTCAACATCTATGAGGTGTGGAACGTGAATGGTCTCGGCGGTGACCAGACGGCGGGCGGGGCCGTCGTTCAGCAGTGCCGATACAGCCGCCGAGGCATCGAGAACGATCACCTGCGATCCGCGGCGATGTGCTCAGCAATCGCGTCCGGTGCGATGTTCAGGTCGGGCAGGGTGGCGATCAACGCGGCGTTGTCCACCCTGCGCGTCGCAGCGTCAAGCTCGCGGATGGCCACCGCTGTAACCGACGTGCTCGCAGCGCGCGCCAGCCGTTCGAGCCGGTCCATCACGTCATCGGGCACATTGCGCAAATGAAGTGTTCGCATACCGCGATTGTATGCAGACAGCTTGCAACGCGATAGCAGCAAGCTAGCATGCCCTCCGCTCGGATCTGGATGCCAATACACGGATGCCGAGGCGCTTGCGGCATGGGATCGGCCGTCACAAGGATGACCCACACTCGACACCCTCAACGCGCTCGCGATCCCGCTGACAGACCTGATCGCTGAGCCCGTACCAGAGACCACGCACGTTGTCGCCGACGTGTTCGACAGCGCGGTACAAGCCCACCAGGTGCTACACCGCCCCAGCGGCGCATTCGCGATCGAGATGTCACGAGCCTGGTTTCCACCCGGACACCACTTCGAGGGCATCCCGCACGCGCAGGGCAGCGTCGAGTACCTGTTCCTGGTCTCCGGAACCGTGACAGCGGGACCGACGAGTGCGCAATCGACGCTGGCTGCCAGCGACTTGCTCATCTTCCCGGGGACAGCGCCCCACGGATACACAGCCGGGGACGAGGGCGCGGAAATCGTGACCATCATCGCCACACCAAACCGCCCGGTGAATCCCATCTCGGCATGAGCGGGTGCAGCAACGCGCGCACCGCGCAGTAGGTTCGCCGTCGCGCGGTTTCGATAATTGTGTTCGTCGCCACAACCAACCTCCTGATACAGTCCTGCGGTTGCGGCTCTTCCCGCGGTAGTCGTCTCATCATCGAACAACTCTGAGATACACTGGGACACAACCGAGATCGCCTCACCGATAAGCTCCCAGCACAACGTCGCGTCACGCTGATGGTCCAAGAGCTTGCTATTGAGAAGTCAGACGACGCGTCATTCGCCTGGGCATATAACGTCCACTACGCCCGTGTGCCCGGCGCGCAATTCCTAAATCAACGGCGGCCAGTCGGTCCCGCTCCGGCCGGCCGCCTGCCTGGTGGCGACCGCGCGGGCGAACAGCTCTTGCCCCGCTGAACGGTGTTCGGCTTGATGCTCGTCGAGCAGGTCGAACAGCTTCTGTGCGCGTGCCGATAGTGGCGCCCGCGCCGGATCGCCGATGTCCGGCAGCACGTCGTTGGTGTACTGACAGAAGTCTGCGGCGAGCTCGTCGATCGTCGAGGTGTCGGGCTGATGCTCGTCGAGCGCCGCCATTCGTTTGATGATGTCGATACCTCGGGACCGATTCGGCTCGGCGAGTACTCGTCGATGGATTCCCAGAAAGTGGTCAACGACTTCGGCGCTGCCGCCAGAGATGTTGAGCACCAGAACCATCCGCTGCCTCTCCTGAAGAATCCAGCCAGCGGGCGCACCAGCCTCGGCGTATTCGGCGAGAATCCGGGCAAACGGTTCCGGCAGCTCGGGGTCCAGAGAGGTGCGTAGTGCCGCGATCTTGGCGCGTCGGGCTTCGATGGTCTTTGCCTGCTCGAGCAACTCGCCGTCGAGCGCATCCAGTGCCGCATGAACATCGGCAGTCTCGCCGTCGAGCAGATCGCCAATTCTGGCCACCGAGATCCCGAGGTCACGCATTCGCTTTATTCGGCTCAACCGAACCAGATCCATCACGTCGTAGACGCGATACCCATTGTGCTGGCGCGCGGGCTCCTCGAGCACGCCGGTCGCATGGTAGTGCCGGACCGACTTCACCGTGGTCCCGGCGAGATCAGCCAGCTCCCCGATCATGAACACGACAGCACACCACTGAGGTGCAGGTTCAGGCGTCCCCGAACGGCCCATTTCATCCGCCCAGTCTGCGCGCATGCACCCGGCAGGGACAAAACTCGCCGGACCCGCGGCCGGCTAGGCGCACACGGTGTCCTCGGACGGCAACGTGCCGGCATGCAGGTAACGGTTCACGGCGGCGTTCGCGCACGCATTGGCGTACTCGGGAAACACGCCGTGTGTTCGGCCGTTCACCGTGACCAGGCGTGAGCCCTTCATAGCTTCGTGCATGCCGAGCCCCTCCTGGTAGGTGGTCCGGGTGTCACCGGTGGCTTGGATCTGCAGCGTCGGAACCGCGTTGTCGATGTCGATGCGGGCCGGCGGCTGGCTCCGCCAGAATGCGCACGGCATGATCGGGTTGTGGATACCGGCGAAGATGGGCTGAGCCTCGCGGTGTTCGTCGAATTGCGTTCTGTACCAATGCGGGTCACGCGACATCGACACGTCACCGCATACGATGGCCATAGTCGCGGCATAATCGGCACCAGGACCCGACTCGGGGTGCGACCACGCGTTCAGTAGGCCCAAGAGCCTTGGGTTGACGGAGCCAATGCGCTGGCCGGTGGCCGCCTCGCGCAACTGGACGAGTGTGTCGGCGAAGGTCTCGCTCGCCTCCTCGGTGTCGTCGGTACCGTTGACGTACAGCAGGAACGGCAGGAAGTGCTCGTCGATGGTGAAGTCGCCGATGCGGATGGGCATGACGGTGGCCCCGGCGATCAGGTTCTCGATAAGTCCACGTACCTGCTGGCGCGTGGCGCCGAGCCCATAGGTCTCATCGCGTGCCGCGGCCCATGTGGCGAAGTCGTCCACGGCCTTCTCATTGGCGTCACCCATGGCCTGAAGCATCCTGTATCCGTATTTCTTTGGGTCCGGGGCGCTGTCAAGGACCAGGCGATCGATGCGATCGGGGAACATCTGGCTGTAGGTAGCGCCGAGGAACGTCCCGTACGACCAACCGAAGAACGAGGCCTTGTCCACGCCCAAGGCGCCGCGGATCACATCGAGGTCGCGTGCGATGTTCTGAGTGTTGATGTTGGGAAGGTAATCCGAATATCTGTCCCAGCAACTGTCAGCGGCTTCACGAGCGAGCGATACGCTCTCATCCCAGCCTGCGTCGGTCGGGCCGGGCGACCACATCCATGACATCTGCCTCAGACCGCAGTCGAGTGGAGTGCTCTCACCGAGTCCTCGGGTGTCCATCCCGATCACGTCGTATGCCGCGGCGACATCCGGTGTCATGCCGACTCGCAGGCGGGCCGGAAAACCAAGTCCGCGACCGCCGGGTCCACCTGGGTTGGTGAGTATGACCCCTCGTCGCCTGTCTGGGTCGGTCGATGCCACGCGGGAGATGGCGACTTCAATTGTCTTGCCGTGAGGGTCGGCGTAATCCAGGGGCACGGTGATCGTCGCGCACTCGCTTTGGTCGTCTGCTCCTGAGTCCGCTGCGCACGGTGTCCAGGAGATTCTCTGGTCGTAGAACGGAGCAAGGTCCCCTGATCCCACTGCCTGTGGCGTGGTGGAGTCCGAGCAGGCGGTGACTCCCGGTAGGGCGACGACCACTGCGGCCAATACGCAACCAATCCGGTGTCGTGAGCTGGTCATAGTTCTGTCCTCGTGTGGAGATGTGCGGGCGTTGTCGAACGGCCACCGCACAATGAGTTTCAGCTGGCGGGCCGGTTGATTGTCGAACCCTGCCCCAGGGGCAAGGTCAACATCGCGCCCGGGCCAGTGAGCACGCCCACATCCAGTAGCCCGACCTGGAGCGACCTCGCCAAGGCCTACGAGAAGCTCGACCCCCTGGCGGTTCTGCCGATCTACACCCGTCTGGTCGAACGCGAACTAACTGATACGGATCCACGGAACTACCGCAGTGCCGCACGGCGGCTCAAGAAGATGCGCAAGCTTGCTGCGGGATCGAACGAGTCCGCGGAGATCGACGGGTTCATCGCTGACCTCCGTGAGAGGTACCGTCGTCGCCCGCGGCTGCAACTGGAGTTCGATCGGGCCGGCCTGCTGTGACTCACGGAGCGCGCTAACGGGCGATGGGTTCGAGTCGCGCACCCTAGGCTCAACGGACGGCGATACACGGGAGCGGCGGATGACATCGGCGAGGACATCGACACCGTCCACTTCGACATGGGCACCGCTGCGATCGCCGGTCTACCGCTCGCTGTGGATCGCGCAGCTCGTCTCCAACCTCGGCACCTGGATGCAGATCGTCGGGGCGCAGTGGATGCTCGTCGGCGACCCTCGCGCAGCGGTCCTGGTGCCGCTGGTGCAGACCGCGACGACGCTGCCGGTGATGCTGCTGGCGCTGCCGTCGGGTGTGCTCGCGGACCTGGTCGACCGGCGCCGGCTGCTCATCGCCACCCAGGGAGCGATGGCCGCGGGAGTGGGTCTGCTCGCCTCGTTGACCGGTGCCGGGTTGACCACGCCGGCGGTGCTACTGACCCTGTTGTTCGTCATCGGCTGCGGGCAGGCACTCACGGCGCCGGCCTGGCAGGCGATTCAGCCCGATCTCGTTCCCGCTGGGCAGATTCCGGCGGCGGCCGCGCTGGGCAGCATGAGCATCAACGGCGCGCGGGCGATCGGGCCGGCCATCGCCGGGGTTCTGGTGGCGGTGTCCGGCCCGACCCTGGTGTTCGCGCTCAACGCGGTGTCCTTCGTGGGGATCGTGTTCGTGCTCATCGCGTGGCGTCGCCCCGCTGTCTCGAGCGGCTATCCGCCCGAGCGGGCGCTGGCCGCGTTGAGCGCGGGCGGACGGTTCATCCGCAGCTCGCCGGTCGTGCGGCGCATCCTGCTGCGGGCGGCGCTGTTCATCGCGCCCGGCAGCGCGATCTGGGGACTGCTGCCGGTGATCGCGAAGGACCGGCTGGGGTTGTCGTCCTCGGGGTACGGGTTGCTGCTGGGTGCGCTCGGTGCCGGTGCCGTGCTCGGCGCGTTCCTGCTGTCGCGGCTGCGGGCGCGGTTCAGCCAGAACGCGCTGCTGACGGTCGGTGCGGCGGGCTTCGCGGTGGCCACCGTGGTGCTGGCGCTGGTGCCGATCTTCGCCGTCGTGTTCGCGGCCCTGGTCGTCGGCGGCGCGGCGTGGCTCCTGTCGCTGTCGACGCTGAACGCATCGATGCAGCTGAGCCTGCCCGCGTGGGTGCGCGCCCGCGGTCTGTCGGTGTATCAGCTGGTCTTCATGGGTGGGCAGGCGGTGGGCTCGGTGGTGTGGGGTGTGCTCGCCGGGGCCACCACCAGTTCCATCAGCCTGCTGGTGAGCGCGGCCATGTTGGTGGTGTGCGGGCTGTCGTCGCTGTGGTGGCCGCTGCACGCGAAGACCAACGAGCTGGACCTGACGCCGTCGTCGCACTGGCCCGAGCCGACACTCATCTTCGAGCCCGAACCGCTGGACGGCCCCGTCCTGGTGCTGACCTCCTACCGGGTCGCCGCGGCGGACGAGGGACCCTTCCTGGCGGCGATGACTGTGCTGGGCCGGTCCCGGCAGCGCACCGGGGCAGCCGAGTGGCGGCTGTTCCGCAGCATCGAGCACGAGGCCACGTTCGTGGAGTCGTTCATCGTGCGGTCCTGGGGCGAGCACATGCACCAGCACTACACCCGGCTCACCGGTCAGGACCTTTTGATCGAACAGGCCGTCGAGCGCTACACCGACGGTGTGCCGGTGTCCGAGCACTATCTGGCGGTGCGGGATGTGCGGTGAGGTGGTGCGGTGGGCGGCCGGGTCGGCTATTCGGCCGCAACGACGTCGGTATGCCCAAAATCATCGCCCTTGAACAACAATGGCTGACCGCTGACCTTGGCGAGCGCATAGGAGAAACAGTCGCCGTAGTTCAGGCCTGCCCGATGACGGCCTTTGCCATAGAGCCGGTAGGCCGCTCGGGCAACCTCGGCTTGGTCGGCGTCGACCGCGACAAGACTCACCGAGGCCCGGTGCAGCCACAGGTCCAATTCGCGGCCGCCGGATTCGCCGAAGCGGCTCTCGATCACGATGGCGGTCTCCAGGTATGACGCAGTGGACATGGTCCGCACGGGATCGTCTGCCACCCTCGCCTCGAAAAGCTCGGCATCAGGCTCGTCGGTCAGCATGGCGACCAGCGCGGAGGTGTCGATGACCATCAGGACGGCAGCCCGCGGTCGTCATAGCCCACGATCTCCTCTGCAGATCGGTCGTCGGCGACCGGCAGCGCCGCGCACCGACGACGGATCACCGCGAGTTCGTCGCGTAGTGGGATCACTGCAGTGCGACCGGCCTGGCGCGCCAGTCGCTCACGCAGTGCGACCACCACCGCCTCGGTCAGCGTCTCGCCGGTTCGCGCGGCGAGTTCCCGGGCGAGGCGGTCAGCCTCGGGATCCTTGATACTGAGAGCCATATCTAGATTATAGATAGGTGTAGCGATTCTAGAAGCCGTCATCTACACCTTCCCAGTCAGCGCTGGCCATTGAGCGGGCAGTCAACCCGATCTTCTGCGTGCCCTCACCGGCCAGGCCTAGGTGACTTCCTCCATGATCGGTGCGGATCTTGTTCGCGACGGACTGGAGGATCTTGGGATGCGGATCGCTGCGGCGGTGCGGCGCTAGACCACGTCGTCGAGGCCCCAGTACCTGGCGTGCCTCAAAACCTCCCGCTTGTAGCTCGTCCGCAGACCCTCGACCATAGCGAGCGTTCGCGCCGTCAGTTCGTCGCGAATCCCACTCTGCGCGTGAGCGTATGGGATGAACGCGCGAAGTAGATCGGGAGCGTCTAGCGCGACCTCCAATGGAATGCTGTACTCGCGGTGGGGCGTGCCGCCGATCGCCTGTTCGACGCGCGCCGCGCTCCACCGCAATGGGTCACCGGTACCCGTGTCGAAGAGTTCCAGCAGCAGCTCGCGATGGCTGGGGTCGGTGAACGGCGCCGCGGAACTGGTCGCGAAGAACCCGTCGCACAGCTCCTTGTCCGACTTCCAATCCTCGGGTGGTGACCGGTGTTCACCACCTTCGGGTAGCCGACCTACCAGCCACCGAACCAGTGGCCGGTAGAGCGGCCATTCATCGGTCATCGGCGAGAGTGTCGGCTTGTTGAGGGCGTCCTCGGCCCATACCCGCGCGTCGGCCAGCGTCATCTCGAAAATGTCGGTGTCGGTGCTGGTTTCGGCGACCTTGGCAAGCGCTTCGTCGATCGGTTCCGGCACAGCGGCTGCATCGGTGACGGTCGAGAGCATGTTGTGGTCGATCCCGATGGCGACGGTCAGCTCGTGGCCACGGTCGAGTCGCAAACCGATGACCACTTCGTCGACGTCACGGAACACATGGGTTCTGCGGACCGCGCGGTAGACGTCGACCTGCGGCAGTGCGGTGATCCATCGCGGTAGATGCTCGCCACGTTCGGCCACTTCTCGGCGGCATCGGAGCTGTTGCGCTGGATCGTCGACGAGAAGTTCGGCAGTGACGGCCAGTAGCGCCGTCGTCTCCCGATTCCGTACACCGATCAATCCGGTCAGGATGTTGTCCAGGTGCGTCTCATCGCGGCGCCTGTCAGGTTTCCCCACGTGGATCACCATGCTGGCCATACTGAGCAGGTTGAGTGGATGCCCACCCGCCAGCGCACTGCGTATCGCGTCCGTGAGTTCCGTGTCGGTAGAACCCTTTGCGGCGCGCCTCGTCGCCCGCCGCGCGTCACGTCGGGCCTGTTTGGCCCTGTGTGCTCGTCGCTTGTCACTCATATCGCGGACGCTACTCACGGGGAGTGACAAACGCCGCCCGCGGTTCAGAGGCCTTCTCCTCCAGCGCCTTCATCAGTGACGGTCACCGGCCGTAGTCCTGGCGGATGTGCGCGGCTCGCAGTGCCTGGCGGCCCTTTTCCCGCAGGGGGCCTGAGGCCGGCAGCGGCGCGCACCGACGGCGGATCGCCGCCGTTTCTGAGTTTTCGACAGGTTTAAGGACTCCAGAAGCCCCATTGACCTCCAGTTTCCTGGCACCCTGCGGTAGCTTTCGCCGCAACCGTGTCCACCGTCGCAGGACTGGGGGTTCTGAATGGACGAGCTGAAACCGTTCTCGCCGTCGATCGACTGGAGTCACGGCCTTGTCGATTCGCTCATCTGGATCGGCGAGGCCTGGGCGATCACCGCGTTCGGCACGCTGGCCGTGTTGACGCTCATCGCCCGGTTCACCGTCTGGGGCCGGCAGTTCTGGGCCGTTACCGGCGCCTACTTCACCGGACGGCACAGCATCAAGCCGTGGATCTCGTTGAGCGCCATGCTGTTGTCGGTGATCATCGGGGTGCGGCTGAACGTCCTGTTCAGCTACCAGAGCAACGACCTGTACTCCGCCGCGCAGATCGCCGTGCAGGGCCACGCGGTCGGCAACCAGGCGGTGAAAGACTCTGGGGTCTGGGGCTTTTGGCTGTCACTGATGCTCTTCGCGCTGTTGGCGGCGATACTCGTCACCCGGATCATGATCGATCTGTTCATCACCCAGCGCTTCATGCTGGCCTGGCGGGCGTGGCTGACGGACCGGCTCACTGGCGACTGGCTGGACGGGCGGGCCTACTACCGCGGCCGGTTCATCGACCAGACCATCGACAATCCGGATCAGCGCATCCAGTCCGACATCGACGTCTTCACCGCCATCTCCGGCCCGCAACCGAACACTCCGCATCAGACGAGCAACGGCACGCTGCTGTTCGGGGCGATCTCGTCGATCGTGTCGGTCGTCTCGTTCACCCAGATCCTGTGGAACCTCTCCGGTTCCGTGTCGCTCTTCGGCGTCGAGGTGCCGCGCGCCATGTTCTGGACGGTGTTTGTCTACGTGGCGGTCGCGACCGTCGTCGCGTTCTGGCTTGGCCGCCCGCTCATCCGGCTGTCGTTCAACAACGAGAAGTTCAACGCCGCGTTCCGTTACGCGTTGGTCCGGTTGCGGGACGCCGCCGAGGCGGTTGCCCTCTACCGCGGCGAGAAGCCCGAGCGCCGTCAGCTGCGCAGCCGGTTCGAGCCGGTGCTGTCCAACTACAAGCGGTTCATCAACAGGACCATGGTGTTCACCGGGTGGAACCTGTCGATGAACCACATCATCCTTCCGCTGCCGTGGCTGCTGCAGGCGCCCCGGCTGTTCACCGGCCAGATTCAGCTCGGCACGGTCATCCAGTCGGGGGCGGCGTTCGGCTCCATCCAGGAGGCGCTGTCGTTCTTCCGCAACTCCTACGATGTCTTCGCCGGCTACCGCGCGTCGATCCTGCGGCTGCACGGGCTGGTGACCGCCAACGAACAGAGCCGAGCGCTGCCCAAGTTGACCGTCGCCGCGGATGCGGACGGCGCGGTCGAACTCGACGCCGTCGAGGTCCGCGACCCGGCGGGCGCGCAGTTGATCAGCGACCTGCAGCTGCGGCTGGATCCGGGTGAGTCGCTGATCATCACCGGGAAGTCGGGCACCGGCAAGTCCACGTTGTTGCGCAGCCTGGCCGAGCTGTGGCCGTACACCTCGGGCACGATGCGCTGCCCGGGCGGCGAGCACGAAACGATGTTCCTGTCCCAGCTGCCGTACGTTCCGCTCGGCGATCTTCGGACGGTGGTGTCCTATCCCCATGAGCCCGGCGAGATTCCCGATGATGTGGTGCGGGCGGCGCTGGAGGCGGTGGCGTTGCCGCGCTACACCGATCGGCTCTCAGACGAGGAGGATTGGGCCAAGGTGCTCTCCCCCGGCGAGCAGCAGCGCATTGCGTTCGCGCGCGTGCTGTTGACCAAGCCCAAGGCGGTGTTCCTCGACGAGGCGACCTCGGCCCTCGACGAGCCGCTGGAGTTCATGATCTACAGCCTGGTTCGCCGCGAACTGCCCGACACCGTGTTCGTCAGCGTCACCCATCGCAGCACCGTCAACCGGCATCATCGGCAGCACCTGGAACTGCTGGGCGAGGGAGCGTGGCGGCTGGGTCGTGTCGAAGGCGCCGAGCCGGTGCCGGTCTGAGATCCCGGCGCCGCGTGTGAGGATGCAGACGTGATCCTTCGTTTCGTCGCCGCCATGGCCATTAGTGCTGCCGCCGTGATCGGTGTGCCGGCGACACCGGCGTCCGCCGATCCGTGTGCCGATGTCGAACTCGTCTTCGCCCGCGGCACGGCGGAGCCGCCCGGCCTGGGACGGGTGGGCGACGCGTTGGCCAACACGCTCCGGCCGCAACTCGGCGGTCGCAGCCTGGGCACCTATGCGGTGAACTACCCCGCGAGCTACAACTTCCTGTCCACCCGGAACGGAGCCGACGACGCGGCGGGCCACATCGCGTGGATGACCGAGCAGTGCCCGGCCACCCGGATTGTGCTCGGCGGCTTCTCCCAGGGTGCGTCCGCGGTGTCGATGCTGGCGGGGGTTGCGCCCGTCGGGGATCGCATCGGCTCCATCGGGTCGGCACCGCCGCTGCCCATCGAACTCGCCGGAAATGTCGCTGTCGTTGCGGTGTTCGGAAACCCCGGAGCACGATTCGGCAGCCCGCTGTCGACGACCGGCCAATTCGCGGGCCGCGCAATCGATCTGTGCAGTCAAGGGGATCCGGTCTGCTCGGCGGGCCGCGATCGGTCGGCGCACAGCAATTACGAGCTTGCGCCGTATCCGGACGAGGCTGCGCGGTTCATCGCGGGGCTGGTGTAGCACGGCAGATCTGGGCACGGCCACTGCCGGGGTCGCGTGTCTGTCTGATGGTGTTCAGCCGCAGCAGGTTTGCGACGAATCGCTCTTCGACATGACATCAGCTCGAGGTAGTCGACACACTAGAACGACGAATTCGCTTGTACCGCTTAGGGTTGTGCCGAGCAGAGTGGCATACGAGTCAGACCCCATTAGGTACCGGCGGGTGTAGCCGAATGACTGCCAAGCGTTCGGTCCACCGCTGGCCGTTGCGGTAGCACCGTACTGGTCGTCGGCGGCGTGGCCTGACTGCTGACCCTGTCGACGCTAAACGCCTCGATGAACTAAGCCTGTCCGCGTGCGCGCCCGCGGACAGGCGTCGCCGATGCGGCGTGCCTTCCGGCAGATGCTCGTCACCTGCTCATATGGTGGGTGCATGGCACGCATCCGATCGATTGCACAGGGACAGCAAACAATCCGGCCGCATCGGTCCGAGGTCGACTGCTTCTACAATGTCGTCCAAGCCGACGACGGAGCACTGCTCCTACATCTGAGCACCTTCGGTTCTGACGACCGCACATCGGAGCCGAAGAGCAGCCAATCGATACAGGTCGATGAGGACAACGCGCGGCAACTGGTCGAAATTCTGATCACCACCTTCCCTTCGATCAAGAACTCGACGTAGGCCTGTCAGCGCCCAGCTCCGCCACCGCGCACACCGATGTCGTGCACTAGGTTGTTTCGGTTTTTGAGTGTGGTCGTCGCCATGGTTGGAGACATTGCACCACAGCAGCTTTTTAAGGCCGACTTGGGTACGCCGGGTATAGATCGCCGATCACATTTGCTTATCGGTGCGCAGTTCGATGATTGTCTCCACGCCCGATGTGCGTTGAACGGCGCACGGCTGAACTAGCATGACTGCCGCGGTTCGACGGACTTCCGCGACAGAAGTGTGATGCCGGACATGTCCCCACCCGCACGACTCACTTCGTGCTGCCCAGGGGATTCCACTTGACGCTCATCCGAACGACTGCCAACCGCATCCGCGGCCAAGAGCCCCAATCTCTCGTCGAGCAGCTTCTCGAGCAGATGTTGTATCAAACTGGCCACCGCGCCTCGCCCGCCGAACAGTCGTCTTGGCGGAAGAGCCTGCCAGCGTTTGCGGGCGATCTCGTCGACGCAGGCCTCGGCGAAGTCGAGATGCTCATCGAGTACCACCTGCCGCTCACATCTCAACGCGCTGATGTGGTCCTGGCCGGAGTCCACCCGCTGACAGGACAACCGTCATACGTGGTCGTCGAGCTGAAGCAATGGTCGACCGCATACACGTTTGAGGGGGACCCAGAACTCGTCGAGGTTCCAGGCATGCCAGGGCCGCCCAAATTGCATCCAGTAGTTCAAGTTCGCGGCTACTGTGAGTACCTGGCGAGTTTTGCCCGCGCAATCGCCGATCAGCCAGACGCCCTTGCAGGCATGGCCTACCTCCATAACGCGGTCAATCTAGCTGAATTCAAAGACCTCCTCGCAGTCCCTGTGTCCACAAACGGACGATTGTTCACCGGTGCTGACAAAGGGACGATGGTTGACTTCCTAAAGTCCAGGCTCGCGGCTCGTCCCGGCCATACAGCCGGGGACATCTTGATGCACTCGGCAATCGCCCCGTCGATGCAGCTGCTCAAAGTAGCAGCCTCAGAAATTCGCGATCGACCGCAGTTCCAACTGATTGGAAATCAGCGACTTGCCGTCGAGTTGATCCTGCACACGATCGAACATGCCCGTGCCGGAAACAAGAAGCGCGTCATCGCGGTCACGGGCGGCCCAGGGTCGGGCAAGAGCGCAGTGGCGCTGTCAGTATTGGGTGAACTCGCACGAAGGGGCCGCACCGTCGTACACGCAACGGGATCGAGGTCCTTCACTCAGACGCTACGCAAGGTCGCGGGACACCGGGCAAAGGCAGTGCAGGCGATGTTCAAGTACTTCAACCAGTTCATGTCCGCCGACCCAAACGGGCTGGATGTTTTGGTCCTCGATGAGGCGCACCGCATCCGCGAGACGTCGGCGAGCCGCTATACAAAGGCGGAATATCGAACCGATCGAACCCAAGTCGACGAACTCATCGCTGCAGCTCGGGTCCCGGTCTTCCTACTCGATGAGAACCAGGTCGTCCGACCGGGTGAGATGGGCACCCTGGAACAGATTGAACGGCACTCGGCACACCTTGGCCATGACTTCCAGCACATCGAGCTTGGTGCGCAGTTCCGTTGCGGTGGCAGCGAGGAATACGTGCTCTGGGTGACACGACTGCTCGGCCTCACTGAGGGTCTACCGACCCAATGGCATGGCGATCCCCAGTTCGACGTACAAGTGGTTGACAGCCCAACCGACTTGGAGGACCTCCTCCGAGGAAAAATGGAGCACGGTTACTCAGCGAGGATGACTGCTGGATTCTGTTGGCGCTGGAGCGAAGCCCGCAAGGATGGAACGCTGGCACCAGACGTCCAGATCGGCGATTGGGCGCGCCCGTGGAACAGCAAGAGTGATCGACGTATCGGCGACGCGCCGCCAAGTGCACTCTGGGCGACCGAGGATGGCGGCTTCGGTCAGGTCGGTTGTGTCTACACGGCCCAAGGATTCGAATATGACTGGAATGGCGTCATCATCGGCCCGGATCTAGTATGGCGCGACGGACGGTTCGTCTCGGTTCGAAGCGCCAACAAGGACCCAGACTTCCGTAATCAGGCAACTGTTCCCGATCGGCGCTTTGATCTGCTCGTTCGTAACGTTTACAAGGTGTTGCTCACCCGGGGGATGGTCGGAACCGCCATCTACTCAGTAGACGCTGAGACCCGTGAAGCGCTGCGATCCCTTCTGAGGGATTAGGCCGAGATCGCCGTCGGCGAGGAAGCGGCAGAAGTACTCGCCTCCGGGCCGCGCCCAAAGATCAGTCGCGGGATAGCCGTGATCTAGCTCCTCACCCCATTCCCAGCCCCGCAGTGGGTCCGGGTGGCGGCGCGCCTACCGAAGTCGCCCAACGAGCTACCGCGCCCCGTACTCCAAAGCAGGATCCGTCTCAGACCCCCGACTACTCGAGATGGTCAGCTCATCAGGCCGCACCTGATACCGGGAGCCGTCGTCCGGGTTGATCGCGTCGAACCCGCCGCCGGCGGGCACCGCGTTCTGCAGCACCAGCTGAGCCCCGTCGCGCAACCGTTCACCGCGGTAGTAGTAGCTGCCCGGCGACGTCTCGCACACGATCGCCAGGGAGTTCGCGGTCTTGATCATCGCCGCCGGCGAACTGCCCGCGTCGCAGCGCGCCGAGTGACCGACGAAGCCCTGCGAGTCGATCCCCGACAGGCCTGCGATCGGTGCCGAACTCGTCGTTGTCGTGGGTGACGTCGACGTGGTGGACGGTGTCGTCGTCTCCTCCGAGGCCGACGGCGCCGACTCCTCAGAGGTCGCGGGCGGCGGCACGGCCAGCGTGCTCCGCGGCTCCGAGCCCCCGCCACTGCCTCCGGTGGACGCCACCACCGCGGCCAGCACCCCCGCCAAGGCGAACATCGCGACGATCCCCACCATCAACGCCACCTGCGTCCGACTGAACCGCGACTTCCGGACCGGTGCCGACGGCGGGATCGGGGCATGCGGCACGTAGCCCGTTACCGACGGTCTTGGATCGACCGCCGTGAACTGCCGCGTCGGGGGCGGCGAACTCGGCCTAACGGGCGGGGCCGGCGCCGCGGCAATCGGCCGGTCGTGGGCGGCGGCAGTCGCGGCCCGAGCCAGCTCACCCGCCGACGCGTAGCGCTTGGCGGGGTCCTTGGCCATGCCCTTCGCGACGACGTCATCAAACGTTGACGCGATCCCGCGGCGCATGATGCTGGGCCTCGGCGGCGGGGAGAACAGGTGCGCGCTCATCACCTGCCGCAGATCGCCGGCCTCGAACGGCGCCCGGCCGGTCAGGCACTCGTACAGCAGGCACGTCAGCGAGTACACGTCCGACGCCGAGCCACCGGCCTGCCCGTTCAACCGCTCCGGCGCCATGTAGGCACACGAGCCGATGACCAGACCCGTCTTCGTCACCGTCGCCTCACCGCCGCCATAGGCGATGCCGAAGTCCACCAGGTACGCGAAGTCCTCGGGCGTGAGCAGCACGTTCTCGGGCTTGATGTCGCGGTGAACCAGGCCGCTGGCGTGCGCGGCGTCCAGCGCGGACGCGACCTGGCTGATGATCGCCGTCGTCCGGGTCGGCGGCAGCGCGCCGTTGACCCGCAGCTCGTCCTTGACACTGGTGCCCTCGACCAGGCGCATGTCGATGTAGAGCACACCGTCGATCTCGCCGAAGTCGTGCACGGGGATGACGTGTGGCTCCTGCAGGCGCGCCGCGATGCGCGACTCGCGGCGGAAGCGCTCCTGAAAGCTCGGGTCGGCCGCCATGTCGGGCCGCAGCACCTTGAGCGCCACCTCGCGCTCACGCACGGTGTCGTAGGCGCGATAGACCTCGCCCATCCCGCCGACACCGATCAACGAGTGCAGCTCATAGGAGCCGAATCGTGAGCCCAGACGCGGGCCGACATCCGAAGAACCCATATGCGTTCCTCCTGCCCTTCCGCGATAGATCTCATGGTGACCGCGCAGGTCACACCGTCAACCCTGACGGTGTTCCCGCATGCTGCTGCGCTCAACCCGCTCCCCGCGGCAGGCGACCTGCTGTGACACCGAAGTCACAGCAGCACAAGCCAATTGCTCGCAAGCCAGAGTACACACGTCCTAACGCTACGGTTGACTGGCGACAACGGCGACCCTGCCTCGCCCACCTACGTTCTTTGCCGTGTGGCACTCGACGGTGGCCCGGGGACCGGCGGGTGTAGCCGCCGTCCACGTCTCTCGTGACACCGCTCACAAATGGAACTTCCAGCGCCGCCACTATGGGTTCAGCTTCGTGCTTCCCTCGATTGGGTGCGTCGTACTGACGACCTTCGCGATGCAGTTGTCCCTGTCGAAGCCCTGATCGGTGCACCACCCGAGGACTTGGTAGGGGTTGTTGGAGAACAGCCCGACGATGGTGACCCAGAAGTTGGGACCGTCGTAGGTCGACCAGTCCCCTGACCACAGCAGCCGAACGTCGGGATAAATATTGCGTAGCCGCAAATGTTCCTCGAGGATCGCCTGGTTGCCCCAGATGATGCCCTTGGCCTCGATGCCGACGCGCTTCGAGCTGATCTGCGGAACCCAGATGTCGGCAAGGCGGGCAGCGACGTAGCCGCGATCTTCACCCGCAATGTTCTGCAGCCTGGTCAGGCTCATCTTCTCCACGTCCGGCGTGGGCGACACCGTGACCGTCCGCGTGGGTGTAGACGGTCTCGGCCGCGGGGTGGACGACGGATCGTCGGTACCTCTCATGAGGAACTCGACACCGGCCTTCGCCTCCCCCTCCGTGTAGCTCATCTCATGGCCCTGTCCCACCTGTACGCGGTAGAACCGAGCCCCCGCGGGGACGTCGCCGACCTCGAACTGCATGACGCAACCGTCGTCGCTGCTGCTGCTCTTCTGGATGCTGCCCTTGGCCAGAAGCTTGCCCGACTCATCCTCGACGGTGATCGGGGAGTTGGGCGCGATGTCTCCGAAATCCCTTGCTCCAGCGCACTTGTAGCCGGTGGGCAGGTCGACCGTCTTGATGATGTCCTTGGTCAGTTGCACCGTTCCCGCGAGTGTGAACGCGTCGCCAGGCGCCTCGTTGGTGGGCTGCAGCGCGAAGTACGCGACCAGGGCGATCGCCAATACGATTGCCGCCGCACCGATCAGGAGGGCACTCCGACGGCGACGGTTACCAGGCGCTAGCGCTTCCGGTGTACGCGTAGCGGGAGCTGCCACGGGCGCCACCATGGTGTCAGCGGTGTGCAGAGTGGGTGTCGGCACCGATTCGTCTGGTGTCTCGGTGGGCGCCTCCAACGCACTGACGAACTCCATGCACGTGGCGAATCGATCATCCGGGTCCTTGGCCAGCGCCCGCGTCAGCGCCGCGTCCAACGCCGCCAACTCGGGCCGGATGTCGCCAAGCTTGGGCGGCATCGCGTTGAGGTGGTTGCTGATCACGACTGCCGGGTTCGAGTGCTGGAACAACTGCGTTTCGGTCAGCAGGTGATAAGTCGTTGCCGCCAGCGAGTATTGGTCGGCCCTGCCGTCAACGGGGAGTCCCATCAGCTGCTCGGGCGCGGCGTACGCCGCCGTCCCGACGGTCATGTTGGTGGCCGTGAGCCCGCCGCCACTCTCCTCGGCCAGGTCGCGGGCGACACCGAAGTCGCCAAGAAGGATTCGTCGTTCCCCGTGCTCGGCGTCCGCCACCAAAATGTTGGCGGGCTTCACGTCACGGTGCAGCAAGCCCTTCGCGTGGGAGTAGTCGAGCGCCGAAGCCACCGCCTTGACAATGGTGAGAGCGTCGCGAACCGGCATGCCATCGGGATACTGCTCCTGGAGCAGACGGGCCACGTCGGTGCCGTCGACGAAGTCCATCGTGATCCACAGGCGCCCGCGGTACTTGCCGCGGTCGAGAATTCCGACGATGTGCGGGTGCCACAGCTTGGACGCCAGATCGGCTTCCCGGTTGAACCGCTCCATGTAGTCCGGGTCCGACGAGATGTCGGACCGCAGGACCTTGATGGCGTCGTGTCGAGGCAGCCTGGGGTGCTGGGCGAGGTAGACCTCGCCCATCCCCCCTGCGCCAAGCCGCCGCTCAATGGTGTAGCTGGCAAACTTCGCACCGTTGGCCAACGGCATGGCTGGACGGTACCGATGATTCGCTCAGTCGACACGGAGATTGTGCACTCTGCCCTTATACGCGGTCAGCGCCGCCGCTTCACATCCCGCAGCACCTCGCGAGCCGCATTCCGGCCGTTCGCCCCAGTCACCCCACCACCGGGGTGCGTGCCGGCACCACACAGATACAGCCCGCGTACAGGCGTCCGATACTTGGCCCAGCCCCGCACCGGCCGCATGAACAGCAACTGATCCGGCGACATGTCCCCGTGCAGCGCGTGCCCGCCCGTCAAACCCATCACCCGCTCCATGTCCAGCGGGCTGAGCACCTGGCGATGCTCGATCAACCCACTCAACCCCGGGAAGTGCGCCTCGAGCTGGGCGATGACCTCGTCGGCCCGCGTCTCCTTGATGTCGTCCCACGACTCGTCGCGCAGGTGGAACGGCTGAGAGTTCACGTCGATGGTCGCGATGTGCTTGCCGTCGGGCGCCAGAGACGGATCATGCACCGTCGGGAACACGATCTCCACATGCGAGTCCCGCACCGCCAGCCCGTACTGCGCCTGCGCCTGGTGCAGGTCCATCTCGGCGATGAACGGGTTCACCTCCATGATCCCCCGGTGGTACGGCTGCACTCCCCCGGTCGGATGCCCTGTGACATAGGGCAACTCACTCAGCGCCAGGTTGATCTTGATGCTGGTGCCCATACAGCGGTAGGCCTCCACCTGCCGCACGAAGTCGTCGGGCAGGTCGGCGCGGTCGCACAGCGTCAGGAACGTGTGCTTGGGATCGGCGTTCGACAGCACCCGCGTGGCACTGATCTCCTCACCGGACACCAGCCGCACCCCGGTCGCCTGCCCCCCGCGGGTCACAATGCCCGCAACCGCTGCATCGCAACGGATCTCAGCGCCGGCCTCTCGCGCCGCATCGGCCATCACCTCGGTCAGCACGCCCATGCCCCCACGCACGAAACCCCACTGCCGCACCCCGCCGTCGCTCTCCTCGCTGGCGTGGTCGTGCAGCAGCACGAATGCCGTCCCCGGCGTCGACGGCCCCGCCACGCTGTCGTTGATCGCGTGCCAGCCCAGCGCGGCCTTGACGTGTTCGCTCTCGAACCGCTCGGCCAGGATCTGATGCGCGCTGGAGGTGAACAACCGCGCCAGCTGGTCCAGGTGTTTGCGTGCGCGCAGCCCGACCCCACCCAGCCTCGCCAGCCCACGCAGGTCGTCCAGGCTCCTCACCCGCGGGTCGGGTGCCGTCCAGTCGAACACCGGCAGCACCTGCTGGACCATCTCGCTGAGGTCCTCCTCGAACTTCGGCAGCGCCCGCGCGTCAGCCGCCGAGAAGTGCTTGGTCGCCGCGACGTTCTCAGCCATGTCGTCGCCGAGGTAGTAGCTCGCGCCGTCGGGATAGAGGTTCAGCGTCGGGCCCGCCGGGTCGACGAAGATTCCCCGCCGCTCCAGTGTCATGTCCTGCCAGATCGCCTCGCGCAGCATCGACAACACGTAGGCCCCGGTCGACGCTCGGTAGCCCGGCGCGAACTCCTCGGTGTTGCACGCCCCACCGACGAACGGCCGCCGCTCCAGAACCAGCGGCTTGAGCCCAGCGCGCGCCAGGTAGAACGCCGCGACCAGCCCGTTGTGACCGCCACCGATGATGACGGCGTCGTAATGACTCATCTGCCCTCTGTTCTTCGGCGAGCGCTCATCATCGGGGCATCACGGCGCCTTCGCATGCTGGTGCGACGTTCCTGGCATAGAAGGCCAAGTATCCCGATTTCACGTTGGGTTCGCGACGGGTCCAGCGAGAACGCCGCTCTTCCAGCACATCCGCGGGCACGTCCAGGTCCAGGCGGCGTGCACGCAGGTCGATGACGATCCGATCCCCGTCCTGCACCAATCCGATCGGCCCACCGTCGGCCGCCTCCGGCCCGACGTAACCGATCGCCGGACCGTGCGTCGCCCCGGAGAACCTGCCGTCGGTGATCAGCGTGACGCTCTCCGACAGGCCCATCCCCACGACGGCTGATGTCGCACCGAGCATCTCGCGCATCCCCGGCCCGCCTCTGGGCCCCTCGTTGCGGATGATGATCGCTGTGCCCGGGGTGACGTGGCCGCCCAGGATCCCCTCGATCGCGGACTCCTCGTCCTCGAAGACCTTGGCCGTGCCGTCGAAGTTCCACATCGACGGCGCCACACCGGACGCCTTCACCACCGCACCGTCGGGCGCCAGGCTGCCCCTCAGGATGAAGATCGCCCCCTCCGGCGCGATCGGGTTGTCACGGGATGCCAGCAGCTCGGGGTTGAGGTTCTCCGCCGCCGCGGCGATCTCGCCGGTGGTCTGTCCGGACACCGTGATGGTCGACTTGTCGATCAGGTCGCCGAGTTCGGCGAGCACCGCGGGCACTCCGCCCGCCGCGTGCAGCTCGGTCACGCCCCACGGCCCCGACGGCGCGAGCTTCGCCAATGTCGGCGTTTGCCGGCCGATCCGGTCGATGGTGTCGAAGTCCAGCTCGATGCCCGCCTCCTTCGCCATGGCGATGAAGTGCAGCACCAGGTTCGTCGAGCCGGACACCGCCAGCGACACGCGCAGCGCGTTCTCGAACGCCTCCGCGGTGAGGATGTCGCGCGGACGGACGTTGTCGCGCAACAGTTCCACGATGCGCATCCCGGTGTACTTCGCCGCTCGGATCTGGTTGTTGCACCCCGCAGGCAGGGTCCCAGTGTGCGGCAACGACATGCCCAACGCCTCACAGTAGATGCCCGCGGTGTTGCCCGATGTCAGGGTGTCGCCCGCCCCCGGCCCGGGGAACAGCTCGTCCTCCCAGTGCTTGAGCGTCGCCTCGTCGAGCTCGCCGCGCACCACCTCGCCGACGCCGTCGTACACCGTCTCGAGGAACAGCTTCTTGCCGCGGTACACCCCGTACTGCGTGGGGCCCGCGTACAGCAGGATCGCCGGCAGGTTCAGCCGCGCGGCCGCCATCATCATGCCCGGTGTCGGCTTGTCGCCGCCGGTCAGCAGCACCAGCGCATCGACGCCGTGGCCCTCGGCCATCAGCTCGATCGAGTCGGCCACCACGTCGCGGCTCGGCAGCACGTAGCGCATGCTGCGCGCCGCGAACGCCTCGCTGTCGGTGACGTGGAAGGTGTTGAACTCGATGGGCGTTGCGCCGCCCATCCGCACCCCGGTCTTCACCGCGTCGACGAGCGTGCGCAGGTGCGCGTTTTCCGGAGAGAAGTCCTGATACGTGTTGGCGATCAGCACCAGCGGCTGCGCGAGCTCCTCGTCGGTGAACCCGGCGCCCTTGATCCAGGCCCGCTGCAGCGAGCGGTCCGTCCCCTCGAACTGATCCCTACTCCTCAGGTTCTCAGGCATCTCTCTCCCTCTCGATCGCATTAAGCACGGTGGCGGCCACCCTCTCGACCTGCTCGGGTGTAATGACAAGTGGCGGACGGATCTTCAGAACGTCCGAGCACGGACCCGTCGAGCCGATCAGCACGCCGCTTCGGCGGGCGTGGTCGAGCACCCGGCCGGCGTGCGCGGCGTCGCCGAGGTCGACGCCGATCAGCAGGCCGCGGCCTCGGACGTCGCAACCGCTCTCGGTCAAGCGCTGTCGCAGCAGTTCGCCCATGGCGCCGGCGTGCTCGATCAGGTTCTCGTCGGCGATGACGTCGAGTACCGCGGTGGCGGCCACCGCGGCGACGGGCCCGCCGGCGAAGGTGCTGAAGAACTCGGTGCGCTCGGCCAACGCCTCCACATCGGCGCGGCGCGCGATGACCGCGGCCACCGGGAAGCCGTTGCCCATCGGCTTGCCGAGCGTGACGACGTCCGGCGTGATACCCGCACCGACGAACGACCACAAGTGGTCCCCCGCGCGGCCGAAGCCTGCCTGTACCTCGTCGGCGACGACGAGTGCACCGGCCTCATGAGCGGTTGCGGTGAGGGACGCGTGATAGTCGGTGCCCGGCACCAGGATTCCGTCGCTGGTGTAGGTCGGCTCGATGAACACGGCGGCGACCCCGTCCGCCTCCGGCTGCGAGCCCACGGCGAACGTCCGCACGTGCTCCGGCGCCCAGCCGCCACGCCACTGCTCGGGCGACAGGGCCGTCGTCGCCGTCGTCACCCCGTGGTAGGCGAAGTCGGACACCAGTGCGCCGGTCTTCCCGGTGGCGGCCTCGGCGATGCGCCACGCCAGGTCGACGGCCTCGCTGCCCGAGTTCAGGAACAGCACGGTGTCGAGTCCGGCGGGCATCGTCGCGACGAGTCGCTCGGCGAGCTCGATGGCGCGCGGGTGCAGGTAGCGCAGGTTGGTGCTCAGCAGGCGGGCTTGATCGGCGATCGCCGTCGCCACCCGCGGGTGCGCGTGCCCGACGACGGGCACGTTGTTGTAGGCGTCGACGTACTCGCGGCCGTCGGCGTCGTACAGCGTTGCGCCACTTCCCCGTACGGGGGTCAGTGGCTCGGAGTACGTCAGCGGCGCCAGCACTGTGCCGAAGACTCTGTCGCGGCGGGCGCGCAAATTCGTCGGCTTGGGTTGTGGTGTCTCGAGTTCGCGGAGCAGGTTCCACGCGCCGGCGTCCCAGCTGGACAGGTAGTCAGCGACGTCGGGGCGATCGCGGCGGCGCGCTGCCGACAGGCTCAACGTGATCGCGGTGCGCAGCCGCAGCGAGTCGACGAGCACCTCGCGTTCCACGGGTTCCAGCGGGCAGACCGCCGTGTAGCCGTCCAGGAACAGCCCGATGGTCGAGTGCAGGTCGCGCCCGGTGCGAGTCGATGCCACCGACGACAGCGCGGCAGCCACGTCCCAAACCAGAGCGGTGTGCGTCAGATCGCCGAAGTCGAGGACGCCGCAGACGTGGTGGTCGTCGTCGAGCAACAGATTGTCGAGCGTGAGGTCGGTGTGCACGGGTTGCGCGCGTAGTCCGGCCCACCGCGGTGCGACGTCGGTCTCGAATCGGTCGAAGGCCTCGAGCACCAGTGCGCGGCCGGCGGGGTCGGTGATGGCGTTGGCCATCGGACGGACGTCGTGGCGGGATTCGGCGTGCCACGGCAGCCCGCGCCGAGCGGCGGAGTGGAAGAATCCGCGCAGCGCCAGGCCGAGCCGGGCGGCGACGGCACCGAACTCCTTGACGGCAGCGGGTTTGAGCGTCGAGCCGGGCCGGGAGGCCTCGCCGGGTAGCCGGTCGTAGAGCCGGATCAACCGGCCGTGGGACGTCCCGTGCAGGGCGCCGTCGAGCGTCGGCAGCGGGACAGCCATGGGGAGCGTCGGGTCGACGTCGCGGACCCAGACGGCGGCGCTGCCCTCGAGATCCACGTCCGCCTCGGGCGTCGCGGCGTGCGAGATCTTGACGACACGTTGCGCGCCGCCGGCGTCGGCGAGCAGCGCGGTCTGGTCACGCTCGCTGTCGAAGCCGCCGACCACCACGCCGACGATTCCGAACAGTTCGCCTACGGCGGCGGCTATTTGGGCTTCGTCGAGTGCAACGTCGGGATCGGCGAGCAGATCGCCCTGGTTCATCTGTCGAGTTCCGCGCTCCGCGCGGGGAAGTCCATCATGATGCCTTGACTTGCGCCCAGGCCCTGATCCACGCGTCGCGATCCTTCGGCGGGGCGGCAGGAATGGCGTCGTCGAGGTTGAAGAGCGTGTCCAGTGCCGCGTCCTCGCGCACCTCCGGCGTGACCGCCTCGACGATGCCCTCGTTCGAGCCCATGTAGTTCCAGTTCGTCGCCGCCCACACCTGGGCGGGCAGGCTGGTGTACCAGTTGAGCAACGCGTATGCGGCATCCACGTTCTCGGGCTTGATCTTCGGACTGATGCCGTACCCGCAGGTCCACAGCATCTGACCTTCCTTGGCGGTCGCGAACTTCACGTTCAATCCCTCGGACTGCAGGTCCTTCTGAATGTTGGTGTAGCCGCTGGCGATGTCGATCTCGCCGGTCTTGAACAGCGTGATGAGTTCACCCTGATCGGCCCACCAGGTGCGGAAGTTGCCGCGGTTGGAGATGAGGAACTGCTTCACGCTCTCCAACTGCCCGGCGTCGATGTTGAGCGGATCCGTGATACCGGTGGCCAGTGCGCCGATGTCGATCGCGGTGACGGCGTTGTCCTGTAATGAGGCCCGGCTCTTGTACTTCGGGTCGAACAGGTCGTTCCACGAGGTCGGCGGGGCAGTGATCTTGTCCGCGTTGTACATCAGGCCGGCGGTGCCCGCGTCGACCGGCACGACGAAGAACTGGCCGTCGTACGTGACGCCGGGCATCTCCTTCATGGCGGGCCAGATCTTGTCCCAGTTCTCCAGGCGCGAGGTATCCAGCGGCGCATAGACATCCGCCTCGACGGCCTCCAGCGCGGCCTCGTCGACGCAGGTGTTGATGATGTCGGCGGTGAAACCGGACTTGACCTTCGCGATCGCCTCCTCGTTGCTGCCGAACGACGCGGTATCGAGCGTGATGTTCGGGTACTGCTCCTTGAACGACGCCATGTAGTCGGGGTCGTAGCCGTCCTCGTAGGAGAAGAGCCGAATGGTGCCGGTGATCGAGGCGGGGTCACCGGGGTTGGAGCTGCCGGCGCCGACGGGCGTGTCGTCACCGCCGCCGCAGCCTGCGGTGAACAGGGTCAACGCGGCGAGTGCCAGGGCCACCGGCTTCATCATGCGTCGAACCTATTTCGCAGACTCCATATTGTCAACAATCTGCGTTCTCCTCGAGCGGCTCGGGTCCGACGGTTCTGCGAACTACTTGGCTTCGTTGAGCAGCGCGACCAGTAGCCGGCCGGCCTCGAGCACGTGCTCGCTGGCCAGTTGCGCGGCCAGATCCTCGTCGCCGGCGGCGATCGCGTCGACGATCGGCTCGTGCTGGCACATGACCTGATCCAGCGACGGCATGATCTGCTCGTCGAGCCGCAGCAGACCGCGGATGGTCGGCACGTAGCGCTGGAAGACCTCGAGGACGCGACTGTTTCCCGACAGCGCGCAGAGGCCCTGGTGGAAGGCGACGTCTGCGCGAGCGACGGCGGACGCGTCACCGGTGGCGGCGGCGTCGCCGATGCCCTTGACCAGCGCTCGTAACGTGGCGATGGCGGCGGCGTCCTGCTGCTGGGTCACCAGCCGCGCCGCGAGTTCCTCGATCGCGGCGCGCAGGCCGTAGATGTCGGTGACGTCCTTGGCGGTGAGGCTGACGACGAACACGCCGCGGCGGGGTTCCTCGGCGACGAGGCCCTCGGAGCGCAGAATCTTGAACGCCTCACGGACGGGGCCGCGGCTGACCTGGAGCTGCTCGGCGATGTGCGCTTCCTTGAGGTGCTCGCCCTGACGGAAGCCACCGAGGATGATCTGCTCGCGGATCCGGTCGGCGGCGTCCTCGGTCAGCGAGCGCGGCAGCTCGATGGGCCGCAACGTCACAGGATCGGTCATGCCGGAAGAATAGCAATTAATCTTGCTAGCTGTTTTTTGTCAACAATCTGTAGTGTGCACGGTGTGGCGAACATCGCGTTGATCGAGGCGTGGGCCTTGGGCCCCGACGTCGAGCGGTTCCGGTACACCTCCTTCTCCGACGAGGTGTTCACGACGACGACGTTGGTGCGGATCACCGACGCCGATGGCTTCTGGGGTATCGGCGCGTACGACTCCGACACCTTCGGGATGTGGGACCGCATGCCCATCGAGACGTTGCGGCCACTGTTGCCGCGAGTGCTGGGCCGGGACGCGTCCGATCGTGACGGCGTCTATGCGATGGTGTCGGAGGACGGCACGTCGCCGTTCCCGCCCGCAGTGCGGTCGACGATCGACACGGCGTTGTGGGACTTGGCTGCTCGGCGCGCGGGCGTGCCGTTACGGGAGCTGTTGGCGGGCGGGGATTGTGGCTCGTCCCTGCCGGGGTACGCGTCGGTGCCGCTGCTGGACGACGAGACCGCGTATCGGGATGCGCTCGCCGGATTCGTCGAGTCCGGTTACAGCGCAGTCAAACTGCACGCGTGGGGCGTACCGGACCGGGACGCATCGCTACTGTATGGGTTGCGCTCAGCGTTCCCGGAACTGGTGCTGATGTTCGACGCCGAGGGACGCTACGACCGCGAAGGTGCACGCAAGGTGGCGGCGGCGTGCGACACGGTTGGGGCGCGCTGGTTCGAGGCGCCGCTGCCGGACTTCGACCTGGCAGGGTATCGAGAGTTGCGCGACGAATTCGGTTCGGTGCCAGTACTTCCTGCAGGCGATGCCCTCTGGCAGCCGGAACTGCTCGCGAATGTGCTGCGGTTCGAGCCCTTCAGCGCGGTGCGGTTCGACGTGTCGTTCGTGGGCGGGCCGACGCCTTCTGTGCGGTTGTTTCAGGTGGCTGCGGACGCGGGTTTGGACGTCGAATTGATCAGCTACGGCCACACCGTCATCCAGGCCGCGGATCTTCATGTGGCTCTGGCGTTCGGCCGGACGACGTACTTCGAGCAGGCCGTGCCTGTGGAGCCGTTCGAGCACGGGGTTGTCGACGTCTTGCGCACCGGGTCCGACGGCCTGGTGCACGCGCCCGCCGGGCCCGGGTTGGGGATCGGACTGGACGACGAAGCGATCGACCGGATTGCGTTCGAGCGGTTGGTGGTCGGGGCCTAATCACTACACACGACGGCGCTAACTGGCGACCGCGACGATGGCCTTGACCAGCGCGGCCACGTTGTCGTCAGTCATCGCGGCGTTGGCCTGGATCCGCAGCCGCGCAGTGCCTTCCGGCACCACCGGGTAGCCGAATCCGGTCACCAGTACCCCGTGCTCCTCGCGCAACTCCCGGCTCATGCGGCCTGCGCGCGCCGTCTCGCCGACGATGATCGGAACGATCGCCGTCGCCCCCGGCAGCGGGTCCAGGCCGGCGTCGCGCAAGCCGTCGCGCAACGCAGCAGCCAACGAGTGCAACCGTGTCACCCTCTCCCGTTCGGTCCGCAGGATCCGCACCGCCTCGCGGGCGCCGCACGCCGTCGGCACCGGCAGCGCGTTTGAGAACAGCGACGGGCGCGCGACCTGCGTCAGCAGCTCGACTACCTCGGACGGACCCGCCACGTATCCACCGGCTGCTCCGCCCAGCGCCTTACCCAAGGTGCCTGTCAGCACGTCGATCTCACCCAGCACGCCCTGCGCCGACGGTGTCCCTCGACCATCGGCGCCCATCACACCGACGCCGTGTGAGTCGTCGACGATCAGCACAGCGTCGTGACGACGGCACAGTTCGACCAGGTCGGGTAGCGGCGCGACGTCACCCTCCATGCTGAACACGCCGTCCGTCACGACGATTCGGCGGGCCCACTCCCCCATGCCCGACAGCGCCTCGTCCAGCGCGGCCAGATCCACATGCGGGTACACGACCTTCTTTCCCGCCCGCGACAGCCGGACGGCATCGATGATCGACGCGTGGTTCAGCGCATCGGACAGCACGACGGTGTTCTCGTCGGCCAACGTCGTGATCGCCGCCGCGTTGGCGTCCCAGCACGACACGAACGTCAGCGACGCCTCGGTACCCACCAACGACGCCAGATCTCGTTCCAACTCCAGGTGTGGCGTGAACGTTCCGCAGATGAACCGCACCGACGCCGTGCCCGCTCCGAACTCCTGCAGACCCCGAGCGGAGGCCGCGACCACACGTGGATCGGCCGCCAAACCCAGGTAGTCGTTCGAGCACGCCACAAGAATGTCGCGCACCTCTCCTCGCAACCGGCTCGACGGGCCCTGCGGCGCGTCCAGGATCGGTGGCACCTTCAGTGTGCCCCTCGACGCCATGTCGGCCAGCGCCGCGGCACTATCCGAGCGCAGCCGATCGTTCACGCGACGGCTTCCTCGATGGCGGCGATCACCCGATCCAGCGCCTCTGCGTAGGCCTCAGGCGACATCGACAGGGACGGTTGAATGTTGAAGCTCGTCGTGCTCGACGCGACCAACACGCCGCGCCTGAGACACCCCTCGGCGACGGCCTCCTGCAAGGCGGTTGCCCGCTCCTTGGTCACCGGGTCAACGACGAGTTCCACGCCGACGAACGCACCCTGCACTCGGACGTCACCGACCTGCGACACCTGCTCAACCAACGGGCACAGCTTGGCGACGGCAACCGCGTGCAGCGCGCGCACATTGCCCAGCACATCCTCGCGCTCCAGCAGGTCCATATACGCCAGGGACGCCGCACACGCGGCCGGGAGCCACGACCACGTGCTGCCGGTCGACAGATCGTCGTATCCGCCCAGCGCCCGCTCATTGCCGAGCAGCGCGCCGATCGGCATCACACCGCCGCCCATGGCCTTGCCCAGACACAACAAGTCTGGCTCGAGATCCCACAGGTCAGCGGCGAACACCTCGCCCGTCCGACCGAAGCCCGTCTTCACCTCGTCAAGGCAGAACAACCAGCCGAATTCCTGACACAAGCTCGTCAGCGCCGGCCAGAACGAATCCGGCGGTATCACAACGCCTCCCGAGCCCAGGATCGGCTCAATGATGACCCCGGCCACTTCCGCCGGATCGACGACGTGGAACAGGATGTGGTCGCGCAGGAAGTCGACCGTCGCGTCGCCGGTGCCGCCCGGCCGTGGCGACCCGAACGGACTGCGGTAGCTGTTCGGGAACGGCACGTGGACGAAGCCACTGGTCACCCCGCGCAGGCCGCGCCCGATCTCGGACTGCTCGGCACCCAGCCCCGCGGTCGTCGTCGTCTCGCCGTGATAGCCGCCCATGAACCCGATGATCACCGGGCGGCCCGTTGCGCGACGCATCACCCGCACCGCCGTCTCGACCGATTCGGTGCCGTTGAGCGCGATATCGACGCGCGTAAGACCGTTCGGCGCGAGGTCGAGCAACCGGGTGGCCAGCGGCAGCATCCGCTCGTGGAACACGGCGTGGCTGTCCTCGTTGCCGAAGTCCAGCAGCGCCTGCGCCGCCGGTTCCACCACCTCGGCCCGCCCGGCGCCGAGTGGCACCGACGCCGAGGACGACACCAGGTCGACGAACACGTTGCCGTCCACGTCGGTGACCGTCCAGCCCGACCTGGACCGCGCGACGAACGGATACCCGTCCGACGACAGCCCCGGGTAGAACACCTTGTCCTGAGCGGCAAGGATTTCCGCGCTGCGGGGGCCCGGCACAGCGGTGGGCTCGGTAGGAAGCAGGCTCACGGTGTCACGACTCCAGTCTGTTGATCTTGGCCATTCGGAAGGCTATTGCTGCGACGACACCCGACGCGATCAGCAGCAGGTTGCTCAGCGCCGCACCGCGTGCGAGGTCGCCCTGTTCGAGGATCAGGTCGTTGACGGCCTGTCCCAGCATGTAGCCGCTGGTGCCGCCGACCAGCGTCGGCGTGGCGAAGTCGGTGAACAGCGGGATGTACACCAGCAGCACGGCGACGAAGATTCCCGGGGCGGCCAGCGGCAGCAGGATCCGCCGCGTCATGGTCCACCAGCCGGCACCGAGGTCGGCGGCCGCCGAGAACAGTGTCGGGTCGATCGCCTTCATCGCCGCGTACAGCGGTATCACCGTGTAGGTGATCCAGCCCGTCGACAACACGACGATCACCGTGCCCTGGTTGAACAGCAGCGCGTCGATCGGCTGATCGATCAGCCCCACGGTTTCGAGGAACTTGTTGATGATCCCGTTGCGACCCAGCAGCATTCGCCAGGCGTACACCCGGACCACGGGATTGAGCTCGTCGAGCACGACGAGGCCCAGCAGCAGCGGGATCTCGAAGCGACCGGCCTTGAACGCCATCACGTACGCCAGTGGCACGCCGATCACCAGCTGCGCGATCATCGCCGATGTCGCGATGATGATGGTGGTGATGGCCACCTTCCGGTACAGCGGGTCGGTCAGGAGGCTGGTGTACGCCTCGAGCGACCACACGCTGGTGCCGCGGCCGATCTCCATGCCGATGCTGATGAGGAACAGGATGAACATCGGCACCAGCACCAGCAGGATCAGCACAGTCATCGGCGCCGACAGGTACGCGGCCGGTAACAGGCCGCCCCGCCTCTGCGCGGGGGCGGTCTTCTCGGCCTCCAGCACCTCGAGGGATGCAGTCACCGCAGACCCCCACCCACCATGTCGGTCAGCGTCTCCTCTGAGCCGCGGCGTCTGTTGATGGCCTGCAACGCCATCCACATGCCGTAGACGACCAGCACCTGTGCCACCGAGACCGCCGTCGACACGGCGTTGACGATCGGCAGGTTGTCCGACCGGCGCAACACCGAGTACACCCACACCGGGAACGTCTGCTCGTAACCGCCGTTGAAGAAGCTGATCTCGAAGTTGTTGAACGACCATGCGAACGCGAAGATGAGCGCCGCGCCGAGCGTGGGCGCCAGCTGCGGCAGCACCACCTTGGTCATCAGCTGCAGCTGCGAGGCCCCGAGGTCGACCGCGGCCTCCTCCTGCGAGCGTTCGAACCGCACCAGCCGCGCCGACACCAGCGCCGTCACCAACGGGAACGTCACCGCGATGTGCATGGCCCCGACCGTCATCAGCGACAGCTCGATGCCCAGGGAGGCGAACAGCAGCAGGCCGCTGACACCCATCACGAGCCATGGGATCACCAGCGGCGCGGCCACCAGGGCGGACCAGAAGCCGCGGCCACGGAACCGGAAGCGGGTCAGGCCCCACGCCGTCGCGGTGCCCAGCACGACGCACAGTGGTGCGATGATCGCCGCCAGTATCAACGAATTGCGCAGCGAATCAGCCACATCCGGGTCGGAGAACGCCGCCCGATACCACTCGAACGTGAACCCCTCGAACGGTAACGCGATGATCGACGAGTCGTTGAACGAGAAGACCGCGAGCAGCAGGATCGGACCGACCAGGACGACCATCACCACCGCGACCAACGCCGTGGCGAGGACCGTGCCCCAGTTGTTGCGACCCGTCACCCGCCGGCCTCGATCTCCTGCCACGCGCTGCGCCACACCTCGGCGTTCGCCGGTTCGACCTGCGGGATGGTGCCCTTCACCTCGGCAGGATCGGCGCCCTTGCGGAACTCCTCCGAAACCTCGGGCAGCGCCGTCGGATTCGTGATCACGTAGCCGAGGTCACCGACGACGGCCTGCGTCGCGGTGCCGATGTAGTCGTTGATGAACGCGTACGCCGCGTCGGTATCGGCAGCCTCAGCGCTGATTCCGAGCCCACACACCCAGGACAACGTGCCCTCCTTGGGCGCCACCCAGGTGACGGCGCCGTCCTCGGAGTTGATCTGCTCGGCGGTGCCGCGGCCGCCGTCGGCCAGGACGATCTCGCCCGACTTGAACAGGTTGGCCTGGTCGGAGTCCGACTGCGAGATGGTGCGGAACTGGCCGTCGTGCAGCGCGGCGATGATCTTGTCCTTCATCTCGCCGACCTGGGCGTCGGTCATCGAGATCGGGTCCTTGATGCCCGACGCGAGCGCGGTGTCGGCGAGCGCGGTGAGCCAACCGCCGTCGAGCGCGACCCTGCCCTTGTTCGCCGGGTCGAACAGCGCGGCGTAGCTGTCGACACCGTCGGGGAAGGCCTTGGTGGAGTAGATGATCCCGTGCGGACCCGACGACACCGGCACCATGATGACGTTGCCATCGATGGTGACGCCGTTCGCGTCGCGGAACGTCGTCGACAGGGCGTCCCAGTTGCTCAGCTTCGAGGTGTCGATCGGCGCGAGCAGATCGTTCTCCAGCAGCGGTTTGGCCTCGTCGAGGCACACCTCGATGACGTCGGTGGAGAAGCCGGACTTCAGCTTGGCCGCCGCCTCGTCGAGGCTCTCGAACGTCGCGGTCCGTACGTCGACGTCGGGGTTGGCCGCCTTGTACGGGGCGAGGATCTCGTCGCTGACGGTGTCCTCGTAGGTGAAGGTGCGCAGTTCACCCCCGCCACCGGACGCGGTGCTCTCGCTCCCGCCACCGCACGCCGCCAGCAGCAGCGCCGCCGACGCACACGCCGTCATCCGAATGGGATATCGAATCATCTTTCCTCCAGGGTCGTGCCGTCGAGCAGAGCGTCACTATCCGATCCGAATCGTTCGTGCAGCAGGTCTCGGACAGGCCGCAGATCCGCCTCCCCAAGCTCGTGGGCGTCCGAGGCCACCAGGTCAGCGAGCCCCTCGGCGAGCAGGCGGTGCGCCTCAGCCGCCACCGCGGGTCCGTCGCAGCCGAGCAGCGAGCCCGAGTCGACCTGCAGCAGGGCACCTTTCGACTTCAGTTCGTAGGCGAAGTCGTGGTCGCCGTCGAACAGGAAGGCCCGACGCTCGGGGTGCGCCACCACGGGCCGTAGGCCGGCGGCGACGACGCGTTCCACGTAGGCGAGGATGCCGGCGTCGTGCTGCATGGGGATGTCGTCGGGGCCGTCGACAAGTACCACGTCGGTGCCCGCCAGGCGCCAGCGCGCGGGGTCGGCGACGAACTCCGGTTCGCCCGGTCGCGGTGCGAGTTCGAAGCCCATCCGCAGCTCCGGGCAGCCGGGTACGTCGGCGCCGAGTTCCTGCAGGTGGTCGAACGCCTCAGCCAGTGCCGAGGCGCGCTGCGGAGTCCACGGGTAGCGCTCGTCGAGATGGGAAGTGACGAAGAGGATTCGGGTGCCACCGGAGGCGGAGTCGTTGAGCATCCGCACGCTCTCGGCGTCAGTGCGCGGCCCGTCGTCGACCCCCGCGAGCAGGTGCGAGTGGCAGTCGACGAAGCCGGTCACGACTCGACCGAACCGATCACGTGGCTACAGCTCGCGGGCCAGGACAGCCGCACCCTCGACCCGCGGCCGATCGCCCGCACGTCGGTGTCGTTGCTCAGTTCGTGCACGACGAGCTGCTCGCTGGTGGGCAGCTCGACGGTGACGTGAGTGGTGGACCCGCAGTACACCAGCTCCGTCACGACGCCGCGCACCGCGCTGTGGTCATCGGGCACGTCGGCGTCCTCGGTCGGATGCAGGTAGATGCGCTCCGGCCGGACGGTCACCTGGAGGTCGCCCGCCGTCGAGCCCGCACGCGCGACGAGCCGGTCGCCCCTGCCGAGCACACTGACGTGGTGTTCGCCCACGCGCTGAGGATCCCTGAGCACCAGGATGTTCGACGTGCCGATGAAGCCGGCGACGAACGCCGTCGCAGGCCGTTCGTAGAGGCTGCGCGGGTCGGCGAGCTGCTCGATGCGCCCGGCGTTCATCACCGCGATGCGATCTGACAGCGTCAGCGCCTCCTCCTGGTCGTGCGTGACGTAGAGGAACGTCGTCCCGGTGCTGCGGTGCAACCGGCCGAGTTCGAGCTGCATCTCCTTCCGCAGCTGCAGGTCCAGCGCGCCGAGCGGCTCGTCGAGCAACAGCGCCTTGGGCCGGTTCACCAACGCGCGAGCCAGGGCGACGCGCTGCCGCTGGCCGCCCGACAGCTGAGCGGGTCGTCGCCCGGCGAGCTTGGTGAGCCGCATCGACGCCAGCGCCTCGCTGACCCGCTGCGAGCACTCCTGCTTGCCAAGGCCTTTCACCCTCAACCCGAACGCCACGTTGTCACCGACCGTCATGTGCGGGAACAGCGCGTAGTCCTGGAACACCAGGTTCACCGGTCGCTTCGCCGGGCGAGTAGTGGTGATGTCCTCGTCACCCAGCAGCACCCGACCCGATGTCGGCTGCTCGAAGCCGGCGACCATCCGCAGCGTCGTCGTCTTTCCGCAGCCGCTGGGTCCCAGCAGCGAGAAGAACTCGCCCGCTTCGACCTTGAAGTCGACGTACTCGACGGCGTGGTAGATGTTCTCGTAGGTCTTGGTGACGGCTTCGAACGTGATGGAGCTGCCCGTGCGGACGAGCGCACGGGTGTCTGGGAGAGTCGCGAGATCGCTCAGTTTCGGCCCCACAGTTCATTGACCACGTCGAAGACGTAGGTGTTGGGGTGGACGCCGGTGAAGCGTTCGGCCAGCGGACCCGCCGCGGTCACCGGCACCATCGTTCCGGTGTGCTCGGGAGTGGTCCAGTCCACTTTGAATTTTCGGTCAGTGCCCTTGATGGTGAACGGCCCGCTGCGTTTCGGAACGCCACCGTTCGGCAGCGGCATGTTCTCCGGCTCCTTGGCCCAGTAGGGCACCGGGTCGTCGGCGATCTGGTCGCTGTTGGGTTCGGGCTCACCGTCGTCCAGCACATTCTCGATCGTCATGCCGCCGGTCTCGTGGTCGGCGGTGACGATCAGCAGCACCTCGGGATGGTCCTTCTGGTACTCGGTGATGACCTTGACCATCTCGTTCATCGATTCGCCCGCCAGCATCATGTTCTGTGCGTCGTGCTCGTGGCCGGCGGAGTCCAGATCGTCGCTCTCGATGACGAGGAAGAAGCCCTTGTCGTTGTTCCCGAGGATGTCGAGCGCCTTGGAGACGAGCTTCTCGGGTGCCACATAGTTGGGATCGGTCGTGTAGTCGTAACCCTCGATCTCGGTGGAGCGACGCTTGGCACTGTCCTGCACGAGCGCCAGGGCCTTCGGTCCGGACAGCGCATCGAAAGTCGGCTGATCCCAGGCATACTGGTAGCCGTCGGCCTCGGCCCGTTGGACCAGGTTCGACGTGCCCTCGCTGGCGTCGTCCTCACCCTTGTCGGCGATCTTGCCCGGCTCACCCTCGGGGTACCAGTACTTCTCACCACCGCCGAACAGCACATCGATCCCGTTGTTGAGATAGCCCTCGGCGATGTCGACCTTGAGGTCGCGGTCGGGCACCGGGGACCCGAACGCCGCCAGCGTCGCATTGGTGATGTCATGATCATTGACCAAACCCGTGGACATGCCACGGTCTTTGGCGATAGTCATCAGCGTCGGCACTTGCTCGCCGTCGGGGCCGAGTCCCGTCGTGCCGTTGGGCACCTTCTTGCCGATGGCCCACGCGGTCGCCCCGGCGGCGGAGTCGGTGACCGCGGCCTCCGGGTCGCCCGGAATGGTGTCGAGGAAGCCCGAGTACGGCAGCGCGTCCATTGGCTGCCGCTCGTCGAGGCCATACAGGTAGTACTGGATCGCCGTGCGCTGCTGCGGGCCCATGCCGTCACCGCTGAGGATGATCACGCTCGGGTTCTCGGGCGATCCCCTGTCAGAGGAAGTGTCACCGCACGCGCTGAGCGTCGTGGCACCGGCAGTGAGCAGAACCATGAGCGTCGACATCCGTCGGCCTGAGGGCATGTTCGGAGACGTTATTGGCAGTAGCGCAAAAGGTCAACAGCAGATTGTAAACAATATGCGAAGAATGAACGTCCAATGGGCGGCCGGCTGAGCGGCAACGCCACCTCACAACGACCGCAGCACCGGCTCCCGATCCGCGACCACGAACGACGCATCGGTCCGCACCGGCGCGCCCGGGCGCGACACGAACGGCACCACCCGGAAGTCGGCCCGCATCTCATCCGTCGTGACCCGCGCCCGCACATACCCGCGCCGATTGTTGAAGTACCGGATGTGCGGGTTCTCCGGCAGCACCGCCTCGATCTCCGCCCGAGTGTCGGATCCGTCCCCACCCGAGCTGATCGACGACGTCACCAACTCGGTCGCCACCACGGGTGAGGCCGGGTCGCCGACCCGCTCGCGCACCTCGGCGGCCCAGTGCGAGTGCACGTCGCCGGTGAGCACCACCGCGTTGCGCACCGGCGAGTCGACCAGCCCGGCGATGATCCGCTCCCGATTCGCGGTGTAGCCGTCCCACCCATCGGGGTTGATGCCGACCTCAGGACCGGGCTTCAACTCCACCCCGCCGAAGAACACCTGCTGCCCCAACACATCCCACCGCGCCGACGACCGCGCGAACCCGTCCAGCAGCCACCGCTCCTGCTCCACGCCGGTCAGCGTGGCGGCCGGATCGAACCGCGCCGCGCAGTCGGACTGGAACTCATCACCACACGGCTGGTCGGTGCGGTACTGCCGGGTGTCGAGCATGTGAAACGTCGCCAACCCACCCCACGGCACGCGCCGGTAGAGCTGCATGTCGATGCCCCGCGGTATCGCCGACCAACGCAGCGGCATGTTCTCGTAGTACGCCCGCAGCGCAGCGGCGCGTCGAGCCAGGAAGCCGGGCTCGGGTTTCGCGGGTACCTCGTCGGCCCAGTTGTTGGCCACCTCGTGGTCGTCGAACACCACCAGCCACGGCGCCACCGCGTGCGCGGCCTGCAGGTCGGGATCGGTCTTGTACTGCGCATACCGCTGCCGGTAGTTGGCCAGCGTCACCGTCTCGGGCCCGACGTGATCGCGCACCCGCTCCCTGCTCTGCCCGGCCGCATACTCGTACTGGTAATCCCCAAGGTGCACAACGAGATCCGGCTGATCCTCGGCGAGCCGGCGATAGGCGGTGAACCAGCCCTGCTCGAAGTGCGAGCACGACGCGACACACATCGTCAGCGGCCCAAGCGATCCCAGCGCGGGTGCGGTGCGGGTGCGTCCGGCCGGTGACAGATGACCGCCGGTGCGGAACCGGTAGAAGTACTCCGCACCGGGTCGCAACCCCTCCAGTTCGACGTGCACGCTGTGCGCCGACTCCGGCACCGCCGTCACGCTCCCCCGCCGCGCGATGCGGGTGAACGACTCGTCCTCGGCGAGTTCCCATTCCACGCCGACTGGCCGCGCCGGCATGCCACCCAGACCGTCGTCGGCCAGCGGGCCCGGCGCCAGCCGCGTCCAGAGCACCATGCCGTCCGGGGATGGTTCACCGGAGGCCACGCCCAGCGTGAACGGATCCGATGACAGGAGCCCGCGACGGCGTTCTCCGGAGAATCCCACGACGGGCAGAACGGCCAGCACAGCCGCTCCCTTGAGCAGGGTGCGGCGGCTCGGACGATGGGACACGGCCGAGTGTCCGAGCCCCACCTTTCCAGTCGGTGACGGGCAGCCGTCCGGTGTCTCCCCAGCGGCAGGCCGTCTACCGAACAGGTTGTGTACGTGGTGTTTCCTGATGGAGTCCAGTGCATGTCTGACCTCAACTTTTGCAAACCCGAACAGGAACGACGCGCCCCGTGCTTACTGTGGCGACATGCCTGCTGCCATAGAGATGTCCCATCCGCCCGAAGCGCTGCTGCGCGCTGTCAACCCCGCCCTGCGAGTCCTGATCGGTGTCCCCGGGGTTGGCTCTGCACTCAAGGACTTCATGGTCGTCGAATTCACCGGCCGCAAGTCGGGACGACGCTTCGCCGTGCCCGTCAGCGCGCACCACCTCGACGGCGACCTCTACGCCATCCTCGAGGCCGGGTGGAAGTACAACTTCGCCGACGGAGCACCCGCTGAGGTGGTGTACGCCGGCAAGAAGACGCCCATGCAGGGCCAACTGATCAAGGATCCCGCGACCGTCGCCGACATCGCCCACCGCGTCGCCAACGCCTACGGACCCAAGAAGGCCCAGCGCTCGATGGGTTTCAAGTTCACCACCGGAGCGATCCCCTCGCTCGACGAGTTCACCGAGGCGGCCAAGCGCCTGAAGATCGCGGCGATCCGGCTGACCCCCCGCGCCTGACCTACGGGTACGTCGCAGCGGCGAGGTCCAGAATCTCCTGACGATCCGCGGCCAGCAGGAAGCCTGCCTCGATCGCCGCATCCAATGACTGGGTGAACCGGTCGATGTACTCGGCCGCACCACCCGGGTAGAGCCGCGCCACGGTGTCGGCGTCGAAGACCTCACCGGACCCGAAGAGCATCGCCATCAGCGGCTCAGCGCTGCCGATGCCCGAGGTCCGGGCGATCGGCACGTCGACCCACGGCGTGCGCACCCCACCCGTCGCGAGCCCGTTCGCGTCGAGCACCAGCTGTGGCGGCTCGGCGTCGGTCAGGTCCATCCGCTCAGCGGTCGGCGGAAGCTCGCCCGTGCGCACCCACGCGACCAGATGAGCGAGCGCGGCCTGCAGCACGTAGTGGTGCTGCGGCGCGAAGTTGATGCAGTGTGGCAACTCCTGGCCCATCAGGGTCGTGGTCGGCGCGTAGCCGGCGACGAGGTCATCCAGCGGCGCCGCGCCGGAGTCGATGAACCCCACCTTGATCGTGTAGTTGTCGGCGTGCGCGGTGCCCGCGACCTCCCAGGCGCGCAGCCGATCCCCGTCGGGCTGCCTGGCCAGGTGATAACCCGCCCGGACGCCGCCGACGAGGTCGGTCTCGGTGATGACCGTCATGACCGGCACCCGCAGGTCATCGCTGAACGGCACGGGTTGCGGATCGGCGGAGTCGTCGTCGAAGATCGACGAGCCGTCCAGCGGCGCGGCGGGACCGAACCGCGAGTGCACCAGGAACCCGTCGTACACCTGCGCGAGCGGATCGACGACGTTGACATAGGTCGTCAGGAACAGCGCCGACTGCGATTCGCCAATGGCCAGAACAGTTTCCGGCTGGAGACCACCCAGGAGTTCGTCAGCGCGGTCCCGGACCAGTCGGCCGACCTGGGAGTAGATGTCGTAGGCGTACGCGTCGCCGGGATGTGTCAGCGCGCCGTAGCGGGCCGCGTCCAGGGTCTTCAGCGACATGTCCATGCCCATGCTGGCGCCGCCCTCGATCCCGACGCGCTGCGCCGAGACCGCGACGTAGGCGTGGCCCGCGCGGACGATCTCGCGGTGCGCCATGAACCACACTGCGGGAGCGTCGATTCCGCCGCTGACGTTGAGCCACTCGACGACGACCGCGCCGCTGAACCGCTCCGGGTCCGTCGGGGTCATGACCACGATGCGTGTCACGTAGTCCGCGGTGGACGGCTGCGGCACGTAACTGGTCGCGGTTCCGGAGAGGAAGTGCTCCTGCGCCGCGTAACCCAAAGTTGACACGTCGTAGGCGCCGAGCAGAAGGTTCGGCGTGCCCGGCACGCGCTCGATCGCCGGGTCGGTCACTTGATCGCGCACTGCATCATTGGCCACCGGCCCACCGTACGTCGCCGACCTGAAGGAGTGCGGCGTTGTCGCTCAGAGGTGGGCAACGGCACCATCATCTCGGCCGCCCATCCACGCCTCGGCTCCCGAGAGATCAGGCCCTGGCATCGCCCGTCTCGACGTCGAACCGCCCGGCCTTCAACCGCTCCAACGCCCGCCCGTCAATCAGTTCGGTTCGTTCGTCTGGATGCAGCCAGTAATGCCGGATCATCCAGTACAAACCGACTCCCCTGGGCACGTAGAAGTCCAGCCCGTCGATGATCCTCTCGCTGCCATCCCTCAGACTGAGCACGGCCGCCTTGCGGGTCTTCTTCTCCTCTGAGTGGTCGACCATCTTGACGATGTCATCCCACTCGACAATGTCATTCGAAAGGATGTTGGCGATGTCCAGGCCGGCGGGCGTGAGCTTGACGTAACCGACGCCGCCTCGCTTGTACGCGGTGAGCAACCCGCGAACCGCGAAGACCACTGCGGGCACAAGCACGATCGGTGTTGCGAGCTGCCATCCGCGCGACACATCGAGGTCGATCGTGCCCCGGGGTAGGAAGATCGCGAGCACGGCTCCTCCGACGATGAACAGAGCAAACCCGAGATACCCGCACCATTCGAAGATCTTGTCGGCGACCAACTTCGTTCCAGTGGCATCACGTCTCGCGCGCAGCGAAGTCCATCCCCCCGCAACGTATCCCAGCATGCCAACGAGCACGATCGGGCAACCGACGAACGCCCCCACCCCAACAGCCGTCAGGTAGTCACCTCGGACAGCGGCACGGCCGGCCACGTAAACGAACCAGGCCACGAAGGCCACAGTTCCGAGGCTCAACCACGCCAAACGGTGCCAGCTATCACGCCAGTTCAGCGGCTCCGGCAACGGCATCACATTCGCGAATCGTCCGTGTCATCGACATTGAACCGCCCGGCCTTCAACCGCTCCAACGCCCGCCCGTCAACAAGTTCGGTTCGTTCGTCTGGATGCAGCCAGTAGTGCCGGATCATCCAGTACAAGCCGCCGCCGGGGACGTACGCGGTGAGACCCTCGATGATCTCTTCACCACTATCCTTCAGACACAGGACAAGCGCCTTTCTCGTTGGCTTTTCGGCCGAGGCCTTGATGCCGATCACGTCGTCCCACGCCACGAAGGTCGTAACTTTGACATTTGCGTTCTCGATTCCCGACGGGCTCAAGCGGAGATAGCCAGCACCCTTGCGTCGAACGATCGAAATCAAGCCACCAACAACGATGAAAAGCGCGCTAGCCATCAATATCGGCGAGAAAACTTGAAAGCCGCGCGACATCGGGAGGTCAATCTGCCCACGCGGTACAAAGATCACGTACATCAACCCGCCGGGGATGAACAGTAAACCGCCAATGAGCAGCAGTGTCGCTACCCGTATATCCCCACGGAACTTTGTGCCAGCTGAATCGACACTTGCCCGCAAGGACGTCGGCGAGACAGACGCCCACACCAAGACAACTAAGCCGAGGATCATGGGCGCTACCCACCCGACGACTATGACGGTAGTGAGGTAGTTGCCGCGCACCGTCGCTTGGATGCCCAAAACGCTAAGCCACACGCAGGCAACGACCATGAAAGCCGCTGCCCAGACCCACTTACGCTGCGCTTCTCGCCAGCCGCCAGGTTCTGGCAGGTTCAGTACGGACACACGACCTCTCCTACGAACTTGCCCAATTTTGCGCCGCCAAACGCGCCGACCGCACCCACGAAGAATGCGCTGACGGGCACAGTGAACGGCGCTGCTGGACCTCCCATCAACCCAATCACCGCACCGGCCGACGCACCCGCTTCTGCTCCCGCCCAGCCACCGCCCGCACCGGCAACACCAGCGACCAATGCGATACAACGATCCTTGCCCGAGTCCGCCATGGCCATGTCGAACACTGTCGTGGCAACACCGAGCGCGGGTCCACCGAACTTGGCGGCCTTGCCGATGTCGTCGATCGACGAAGCCGTGATCATCGGCAGGCTCCCGCCGTTCACGACGTGCTTCTCCAGTCCTGAAAGCCCGGCCCCCGACACCAATGAGATGTTATCGATCAGTTCCACCGGCACAGCCGAATGCCTGCCATCGGCCGTGGTGAAACCGGCGGTCCGATATCCGGTCGGATCCATCGACATCGTCCAGTGCGATCCGTCAGGCCAAGAGACAGTCGTGTAGTCGCAGTCAGTTCCGAAGTCATGCCACGAACTGGATTCCGACACCTCGTTGCCGTTCTTGTCGAACTGTTCGACGGTGATGAAGTTCTGCTTGCTGGGCCAGTCGAACGGATCGCGCTTGGTGATGACCTGCCTACTGCCGTCCTGCATGTACACGGTCGTCACCTCCTCGCCATAGGAGTTCTCCGACTCGACGACCTCGCGAACCGCAATCGACATGTCCCCGTTGCGAATTGCCTCCTGCGCGACCACACCTACTGGATCGCGGGGATTCGGCACCTCATCGCCGGGGCGCCGCGCGACCGGGACCATCATCGAGCCGAGGTCGGTCGGCGGGCCGGCCTCGACGAAGCCGAACTCGGCTCCCGCCGCCACCACCGCGTTGGCCGTCGCGTCATCGGCATCACCGACGGCCATCAGCATGCGATTGATCGTCTCCTGCTCCGAACGCGCCAGCTTCTCGAGTTCAGCCATGTCCTCCGCCGACATCTTGACCGGATCGATCAGGACCACCCACTGGTCGGTGACGTTGAGCGGACCCGCGTCGACCTGGTCTGCCGCGTTGAGCAGCGCAGTTCGCGCCGGTCCGATCGCATCGGCACCGGTTCGCAGCGCCGACGCGACGCCCTTCGCGTATGCAGAGAATGTCGACGCCTGACGGCTCGCCCGTCCGAACATCGCCGACGCCGCGTCATGCGCACGCCCCGACCACGCCTTGGTCTCCGGCATACGCTGGCACGCGTCATCGATACCCGTCACCGCATCCGACACCGACTGCGCCTTGGCTGTGATCGACTCGGCAGACGTCGTCAGGGAGTCCGGGTTCCACCCCCGCAGGGTGGGACGCGACGGCAGCATCGCTCAGAACAACCCGTCCAGGGTGCCCGCCAGCGCGTCATCGGTCACCTCGTACGTGTCACCGGCACCGCGCACGGCCTGCCCGAGCTTGGTGACATTCTGCGCGAGTTGATCTGCCACGGTGGAGAAGTGCTCGCCGACGGCGCGCACCGCCCACTGTGTCGTGGAGCCGGGCAGTCCCTCGGCGGCTTTGGATGTCGTCCCACCGACATCGGCCGCGGTGATCACCCCAGCGGCGCTGTCGACCTGGCCGGCCAACGCTCGCAATATCTCCGGATCTACCTGCACCTGTCCCCCTCAAGCACTCCCTCACCCCATTCTGCTGCATGCCGAGGGTACGGATGCGCACGTCTTTTAATGCCAAGGTGAAGAAATCCCCGCACCCAACGTTCCGACCATCGCCGGCCACCTGCCCCTCAGGCGATGCAGCGAAACCCGATGTGGGTGGTGGCGCTGTCCTGCGACTGCGACGAGCGCGCGGCCGGGCGGTAGCGGTGGCAGTACTCGGGCGCGCACAGGTGTGACCCGCCCTTGAGAGCCTGGTTGATCGCCGGGTCCCCGGACGGCGACGGCGGCGGGGGCGGCGGACAGCAGGCGGGCTGGTCCGTCCGGTGCCGTGGTGTGTAGGGCGTGGTGGTCCACTCCCACACGTTGCCGATCATGTCGACCAGGCCGAAACCGTTGGGCGGGAACGTACCGACCGGAGAGGTGCCGACCCAGCCCAGCGCGCCGTCGTTGCGGTACGGGAACCGGCCCTGCCACGTGTTGGCCATCAACTGCCCGTTGGGCGCCGCCTCGTCGCCCCACGCATAGGCCGTCTCCGCTCCGGCCCGCGCGGCGTACTCCCACTGCGCCTCACTGGGCAGGCGACGCCCCGCCCAGGCCGCGTACGCGGCGGCGTCCGGGTAGGCGACCTGCACCACCGGGTGATCGAGTCGATCCTCGATGGAGGACTCCGGTCCGAACGGGTGCCGCCACGACGCGCCGGGTGCCCAGGTCCACCACTGCCGCCAGTTGCGCAGATCGACCGGCCCGGCCGTGGGCTGGAAGACCAGCGCGCCCGGAACCAGATCGGCCGGTGGCACACCCGGGAAGTCCGCCGGGTCCAGCGGGCGCTCGGCGACGGTGACATGGCCGGTGTCGGACACGAACTCGGCGAACTGCGCGTTGGTCACCGGATGGCGCTCGATGGAGAAGGCCGCCACCGTCACCGAGTGGACGGGGGCCTCCTCGGGATAGAAGTCGGTCGAGCCCATCCGGAATGAGCCGGCCGGCAGATCCAACAGTTCGGTGAGCATCCCGCCAGGCTAGATCCACTACACGGCGAACGTCGGACTAGCCGCGCGCCCCGTTCACCACAGGCGTGTCGATCATGCCCTTCTCGACACCCCACATCGTGGCGATGGTGCGGTACTCGCCGGTCTTCATCAGGTGCTCGAGCGCCAGCCGCAGCGACTCCGACAGCGCCGAGCCCTTGGACACCGGCCAGCCGTAGGGCGCCATGTCGAATATCTCGCCCGCGGTATCGAGTTCTCCCGCACTGAGTTTCACCGTGAAACCGGTGACCGGCGAGTCCGCCGACATCGCCTCGATGTCACCGGCGATCAGCGCCGCGGTCAGGTCGTCCTGCCGGGTGTAGACCACCATGTCGATCGGCGCCAGACCCGCCGCGACACACGTGGCGCTCTTACCCGGCACCTCGGTGGTCTCCTGGATCGTCGCGAACGTGACCCCAACCCTCAAGCCGCAGGCCGCATCCGGGTCCACCGCACCGCCGGAGCGCTTGGCCCACTGCGTGCCCGCCTGGAAGTAGGTCACGAAGTCGACGGCCTTCTCCCGCTCGGCGGTGTCGGTGACCGACGACATCCCGACGTTGAAACTCCCGCCGGTCACCGAGGGAATGATGCTCTCGAACCCGGTCTCGCGGTAGTCGGGCGACAGACCCAGGACACGGGCCATGGCGTTCATCAGGTCGACGTCGAAACCGACGATCTTGCCCGAGGAGTCCTTGAACTCGTTGGGCGCGTAGGGCGTATTCACGCCGACCACCAGCCGACCCGTCGAGCGAATGTCAGGCGGCACCGTCGCCGCGATCTCGGGCACCTCGCCGTCCGGCGTACCCGGCGGGACCGTGGACTCGGCCACGCTCGCGGGCTTGGCATCGCGGCCCGGCGCACCCCAGATCTGCCACGCCCCGAACGCGCACAACCCGGCCAGCACCACCGCGGCACTGGAGGCGGCCAACGCCCGCCACGGCACCCGGCTCGTCGACGTGACCGGACGCGCAATGTGCCGTCCGCTGGTCCGGCCCGACCGCGGCACCGGCGCGGTCAACGCCCGCCGCGCCGCCCCGGCCAGCTCGGCCGCGGTCTGATAGCGCTTCTCCGGCTTCTTGGCCATGCCCTTGGCGATGACGTCGTCGAACGCCCCCAACCTCGCGGCGGTGGCCGACGGGCGCGGTGCCGGCGACATCATGTGCCCGGCGATCTGCTGCTCGAGGCTGTCGGCCTGATACGGCCGCGCGCCGGTCAGCAGCTCGTAGAGCACGCACGTCAGCGCGTAGATGTCCGCGCGGGAGTCGATGGGCCCGCCCTCGAACCGCTCCGGGGCCATGTACCCCAACGTGCCCAGCGTGTTGCCCGCCGTCGTCATGCCGGCCTCACCGGCCGTGCGGGCCAGCCCGAAGTCGATCAGATACGCGAAGTCGTTCGGCGTGAGCAGGATGTTGGACGGTTTGACGTCGCGGTGGATCAGGCCCGCCTTGTGCGCGGCGTCCAGTGCGCCTGCGACCTGTTCGATCACCGCCACCGCCGATGCCGGATCCAGCGGCTTCTTGTCCTCGGCCAGGATCTCGCCCAGCGTGCGGCCCTCGATGAGCCGCATGTCCAGGTAGAGCCTGCCGTCGATCTCGCCATATCCGTGAATCGGCACGACGTGCGGATCGTTCACACCGGCGGCGGCCTGCGATTCGCGGCGGAACCGCTGCTGAAAGACCTCATCGGTGGCTAGGTGCGGTGGGAGAACCTTGAGCGCGACAATGCGATCGGTGTTGGTGTCGTAGGCCTGGTAGACCTCGCCCATTCCGCCTCGGCCCAGCAGCTTCTGCAGCTGGTAGTGCCCGAAAGGTGTCGCATCCACCGGTGAACTCCTCGGCTGCGGCCAGTCGGTGTGTGTCGCATGCAAGTTACCGCACCATTTGCACGATTGACGAAAAATGTCGACAGCCTGTGCCAGTTTCCTGCCTGCACTGCGGTCCCAGAACCGCACTTGTGGCGTCGGCAAACGTTGCGCCGCGGCGCGGTATCGACTTCCAGGAAACGCGCAGCGCCGGACGGTTGATTTCCCTGGTCGCGGGTATTCGATATGGCTCACGGTGTCCATCTCGGGGACATGAGGATTCGGAGAGCACGATGAACGTATTCAAGGGAGCATTCCGTCTCATCACCACCACTGCCGACGCGGCAGTGGCCACCGCGGGTGCGGTCGGCGGCGCTGCGGTCAGCGGCGTGATCGGCGGTGTTCGCGGCGTCGCGAGCGGCGTCCGCGACGGAGCCAGCAGCGGCAGCCACTCGACGCCGGCGGCCGCAGTGGCGCTCGGACTGATCGGCGCCGCGGGCCTCGTCGAGTGGCCACTACTCGTCGGCATCGGTGGCACCGCGCTGGTGGTCCACCAGCTCAGGCATAACAGCCAGCGCCCACCGCCAGCAACCCTGCGCGCGGTCGCCGACAAGGGTTCGCGTTCGGCGTCCTCCGAATCGCGCACCCGCAGAGCGCCGGCCAAAAAGGCGCCGGCCAACAGGGCACCCGCCAAAAAAGCGCCCGCTAAGAGGGCACCGGCCAACAAACGCACTCCCGTGAAGGCGGCCGCAAGGAAGACCGCCACGAAGTCCGCGCCCCGTAAGCGCTGACCGGTAGGAGCCGTCCCACGTGAACCTCGCGCACCTGGTGAAGGCCTCGGTCGCGCTACCCCTTCGGGCTGTTGACACCGGAGTCCGCGCTGCCCAGCTCGGCGTGGCCACTGCCACCGTTCTGACCGCGGCAGGCATCACCCTGGTCGATGCGCCGCGGCGCGCGGCCGTCAGCGCGGCCGTCAGGTTGCCCGGCGCGCTCGGCGGACAGCGACGCTGCTGGACCCGCGATGACCGCTGTTGGATCGAGGTCCGCGGGCTCGACGGCGACGAGGACGGCACGATCGGCGCAACGGTGCTCGAGAAGCTCCGAGCCGAGCCGACCGTGCGCGAGGCATCGCTGAACCGCGCGCTGGCGCGCGTCATGGTCCGATTCGCCCCCGACACCGACACCGCCGAGCTGTGCGACCTGGTGGCCGACGCCGAGGCCGCGGTGGTCGGGGGGCCCGCCGAGCCGCCCGGCACCGAGCTGCCGTGGGACGGCCCCGTTCTCGTCGCCAACGCGGCATCTGCGGCGGCGAACATCGCCGGTCTGGCTGCGGCGCTGGCGGGGCGTTTCATGCCCTGGCCGGCGCTGCCATCAGGGGTGGCCGCCGCCGCAGTCCTGATCGACTATCAGCCCCGGTTGCGGGCAGCCCTCGAGCAGCGGCTCGGCGCCACCACCGCCGACACCGCGATAGCACTCACCACCGCCGCGGCCTACACACTGACCCAGGCTCCGTGGTCGCTCGCGATCGATGCGACCAAGCACCTGGCCCGCGCCGCGGAGGCACAGTCCGCAGCCCGTGCGTGGCGCGCCAGGGAACCCGATCTGGCCGAGCACGCCGACTGCGACGACGGCGTACGCGCAAGCTCCCGGCCCCACCCGCTGCCCGCAGGTCCCATCGAGCGCCACGGCGACCGCAGCGCCGTCGTGCAGCTGTTGACCGCCGCGGGCCTCACCATCGGGACCGCCGGCCTGGACGCCGCGGCCACCGCGATCCTGGTGGCCACTCCCAAGGCGGCCCGTAACAGCAGGGAGGCCTTCGCCAGCACGCTGAGCTGCGGCCTCGCCGACCGGCACGGCGTGCTGCCGGTACGGCCCGCGGCGCTACGCCGGTTCGACCGCGTGGACACGGTGGTGGTCGACCCGCGGGTGCTGGGCACCGAGGAGCTACACGTGGGCCGCATGCGCAACGTGGATGACCGTGACCGGGTCACGGTGTGGCAGTGGGCGCAACGCGAACTCGGCCGCGGCACCCTGAACGTGGGATGGCAACCCGCACAGTCACCTTCGAACGGACAAAGCGGCGGCGAGGTTCTGGTCCGCCACGCGCGGCATCCGCTGGCCGCCGGGCTTCTCGGCGAGCTGCGCCGGGGGCCCGCCGAGTCCGTCAGCCTCGACGTCGACTACCTCGACGATATGAGGGCCGCCTTCGACGATCTGTGCCCATGTGAGGCCGACTCCGTCGACGATGCGCTCGCCGGCCTGGTGCGTCGGCTGCAGTCCGACGGCCGCACCGTCGCCGTCGTGTCCACCGACGCCGGCCAGGCGATGTGTGATGCCGACGTCGCGATCGGCGTCCGCCGGGACGAGACACTGCCCTGGCGTGCCGACCTGATCACCGACGACCTCGCCGGCGCATGGCGCATCGCGCACGCGTTGCGTGCCGGTCGTCGAGCCAGCGAGCGCGGTGTCCAATTGGCCACCGGTGCATCAGTTCTCGGCGCGCTGCTGATGATCCCCGGGGTGCGGGGACGCGGCCCCGGCCCCGTCACCGCGGGTGCCGCCGCGGGGATCTGGACGGGATTCTCACTGGCCCGCGGCGTACTGACGGCCAATCCACCGCAGCCGGTCATCGAGCGCGACTGGCACGCCATGACGGTCGACGAGGTGCGAAGCGCGCTACCCCCACCGGAACCGTCGGAACCGCCCAAGTCCCGCTCTCGATTGACCTCCACCGCGGCCTCGGCAACCGGTGCCATCTGGTCCGTCGTTGACCCGGCCCGCCGCACGGTGTGGCAGTTCGCCAGCGCCATGCGCTCCGAGATGTCCGATCCACTGACCCCGGTCCTAGCGATCGGCTCGGCGGCCAGCGCCGTGCTCGGCTCTCCGGTGGACGCGGTGCTCGTCGGGTCGGTGCTCACCGGCAACGCAGCACTCGCCGCGACACAGCGCCTGCGGGCCGAACGACTGCTGCAGCGGATGCTCACCGTGCAGGATCCGCCGGCTCGTCGTCTCGTCGGCGATGACAGCTACGAAACGGTGCAGGCCAATACACTTCGCCCCGGAGACGTTATCGAGGTGCGGCCCGGCGAGGTGGTGCCCGCCGACGCCAGGATCGTGCACGCGGCTGAGGTGGAGGTCGATGAGTCCGCGTTGACGGGCGAGTCGCTGCCGGTGCCCAAGCAGGTCGAGCCGACACCGGCCGCGCCTGTCGCCGAACGCGCCTGCATACTGCACGCCACCACGACGGTGGTCGCCGGCACCGCCGTCGCTCTTGTCACCACCGTCGGCTCCCAAACCCAGGCCCGCCGGGCTGCGCACTCACCACACTCGGAGGGCTCGGCCGTCGGACTGCAGGCGCAGCTGCGTGAACTCACCGACAAGGCATGGCCGTTCAGCCTCGCGGGCGGCGCCGCGGTGACGGGTCTGGGTCTGCTGCGCCGAGCCGGCCTGCGCCAGGCCGTCAGCAGCGGCGTTGCCGTCAGCGTGGCGGCCGTGCCCGAGGGCCTGCCCCTGGTGGCCACGCTGGCCCAGCAGGCATCGGCGCGCCGCCTCACCCGCGTCGGCGCGCTGGTTCGCACACCCCGCTCGGTGGAGGCACTCGGCCGCGTCGACGTCGTCTGCTTCGACAAGACCGGCACGCTGAGCGAGAACCGATTGAGCGTCAACAGGATCGAGGCCGGCCCGGGATCCTCCGACGACCGGGTGCTCGACCACGCGGCACGGGCGACACCTCCCCCCAACGGCGACGGCCACGAACACGCCACCGACGCCGCCGTGGCCGAGGCCGCCGAGAACGCCGGCCTCGGCGCCTGCCAGCCGGCGCGCGCTCGCCTGCCGTTCCGCTCCGGACGACCGTTCTCGGCGTCGATATGCGGGGACGTGCTGTCGGTCAAGGGCTCACCGGAGGCGATCCTCACCGCCTGCGGGAATGTCGATGACGATGTGTCCCGGACGGTCCAGGAGATGGCCACCGACGGCCTGCGCGTCATCGCGGTCGCCCGTCGCGAACTGACACAGACGCAGGTGGACGATGTCGGTGACGACGCCGACACCCTCGTCGAACTGTGCAGCGGCGGGCTGTCTTTCGAGGGCCTGCTCGGACTGTCCGACACTCCGCGCCCCGAGGCCGCGGCAGTGCTGGCGGAGCTGGCCGACTCCGGGATCGGCGTGCGCCTGATCACCGGCGACCACCCCGTGACAGCGGTCGCGATCGCGACCGAACTGGGCCTGGACGCCTCCATGGAGCAGGTGATCAGTGGCTCCGACTGGGAGGGCCTGTCGCGGCGCGGTCAGGAGGAGGCCGTCCAGAACAGCGTGGTGTTCGCACGCATGTCCCCCGAGCACAAGGTGCAGATCGTCCAGACCCTGGAGCGGCTGGGACAGGTCTGCGCGATGGTCGGCGACGGCGCCAACGACGCAGCCGCCATCCGTGCGGCCACGGTCGGCATCGGCGTGGCCTCGCGCGGCAGCGACCCTGCGCGCACCGCTGCGGATGTGATGCTGCTCGACGGACGGATCGGCGCTCTGCTCGACGCCCTTGACGAGGGCCGCCAGCTCTGGCGACGGGTGCAGTCCGCGGTGGCCGTGCTGCTGGGCGGCAACGCGGGTGAGGTGGCGTTCGCGATCATTGGCACGGCGCTGTCGGGCCGGGCCCCGCTCAACACGCGCCAGCTGCTGCTGGTCAACATGCTCACCGACGCGCTGCCCGCCGCCGCGCTCGCCGTCAGCCCGCCGAGTGCCAGTCAGCGGACTGCCGGCCGGGGACCCGATCAGGCTGCCCTGGGACGCACCGTCGCGGTGCGCGGGACGGCAACGGCTGCGGCGGCGACGACGGCGTGGGGCCTGGCCCGCGTGACGGGTCGCGAGGCGCGGGCGTCCACCATCGGACTCGTCACGCTTGTCGCCACGCAGCTGGGCCAGACGCTGATCGACTCGCACAGTCCGCTGGTGGTGAGCACCGCAGCCGGCTCGCTGGTGGTGCTCGGAGCCCTGATCAGCACGCCGGGGGTGAGCCAGCTGCTCGGTTGCACACCACTCGGGCCCCTGGCCTGGGGACAGGCGCTGACCACGGCGGCCGCGGCCACGGGTGCCGCAGCACTGGCACCCCGGCTGTTCGCGCCGGGTGCACAGGACCCGATCGAGGATCAGTCGACGATCTCCACGATGCCGAGTGACACCAGCAGTGCATACAGCTCGCGCACCGGCACGGCGAGCACGCGGGCCACGGCGTCGGTCAACGGGTCCGAACCGAGTGGTGAGGCCATGGCCACCACAGTCGGCACACCGAGCGACGAGACGTCGAACTCGCCATGACGGGAAGGCAACGAATGTCCGAAGACTCGCTCGCGGCTCGGCGCCGCGATGCCATTCAGCGGGTGCGGGACGCCCGTGGTTTCGCCGTCACGCTGCCCGTCGTGGGCAGGATCCGCGTACCCCACCCCGAACAGCTCGCCTACTACGGTGCGCTGGCGGCCCTGGCCGCCGTCGAGATCATCGACTGGCCCGTCGCGCTGGCCCTGGCCGCCGGGCACGCGTTGATCGAGGACCAGCACAATCGCATCGCACAGGAGATTGGCGAAGCGCTCGAGGGGGTCTGAGACCCTGACGCGTGCGCATGGTGGGCCGGGTGGAGATCGGTCCGCGCACTATCCGACCGTCTCCGACTCTGGACTCGGCACGGGTTCACTCGCGCTCTGCGGTGCGGCCGCCGGGCCGTAGACCTCGGGCCGATCCGGCCACAGCCGATCGATGATCGGGCAACCGATGAGCGCCACCAGACCCGAGGCGACAAGTCCGCCGTCGATGCCGCCCATGAGCGGCACCAACGCGCCGGTGAACGCGTCGTTGAGTGAGAACAACATGCCGACCGCCGCCGAAAGGGTCCAGAGGCCCAGCGTGCGCGGGTTCAACCCGTGCCGGTACCAGTAGACGCCGCCCTTCTCCCTGCGGTTGAACACCTGCAGATCGTCGACGTTGTAATAGCCGCGGCGACGCAGGTGGCCGTAGACGATGATGACGACCCACGGAATCGAGAAGCACACCAGCAGTTGCAGATAGACCGCCATCCCGCCCTCAACCGCGTCGTAGAAGTGCCCGACGTAGACCAGCGCGGTGGCCAGGGCGCAGGCGAGCAGAGTCGCCTGAACGCGGTTGAACCGAGGAATGATGGCGCTGGTGTCCAAGCCGGTCCCGTAGGTATTGATGACGGCCTGCGTCGTGCCCGATGCCAGTCCCAGGTACAGCAGGAACGGGATGTACCACAGCGGCACGATCTCGACGATGCCGAAGACAAATGGGGTGTCGGCGTTGGCGGCTGCGGCGTTGAACGCAGCGGCCGATGTGAAGGCACCCCACAGGAAGCACACGCCCATACCGAAGATGCCGCCCATGAACAGGGTGAACACGATCCGGCGGTCGGAGAACTTCTTCGGCGAGATGTGCCGCGTCCAGTCACCGGAGTAGGCGGCATACGACGACACGGTGGCCGCGCACAGCAGCGCCGAGATCAGCCATGTGACCAGGTGCGAGTCGAACGCGTAGCTCCCGGTGCCTGGGTACGAGGCGTCGAAATCCTTGCTGTAGACGAACAACCCGATGATCATGCACAGTCCGGCGGTGGGCAGGATGAACTTCAGCGAGCTCATCATGATGTGGTGGCCGTAGACGGAGATCACGGTCACGATGATGCTGAGGACCGCATACGCGCCCAGTCGCACCGCCTCGTTGTCCTGGATGTCGAAGTAGCGGATCAACGCCGACGCCAGGGCGTCGCCGCCGGTCCAGATCGAGATGGCCGCGAACGCCAGGCTCGCTGTCGCCTCGAGGAACGAGCCGATCAATCGCCCCGCGACCCCGAAGTAGGCGCCGCTGGACACCGGGTTGTTGGTTCCCGAGTGGGGGCCCATCAGCCCGGACAGCCCAAGGAACACCGCTCCCACGGCTGAGCCGAAGACGATGGACGTCGCCGCCGACCACCACCCCAAACCGAAGGCGATCGGATACCAGCCGATGATGAACAGCCCGAATGTCATGCTGCCGCCAAGCAGCAGGACGTACAGATTGCTTGGGCGGGAGCGTCGCTCGTCTTCGGGGATGTACTCGATACCGTGCTTCTCTACTTGTAAGAATCGGTCCTTGATCGCAGTCTCGACGCCTTTGTCTTCCATGCCGTTGTTGTCACTTTCGGACGAGCCATTCGAATGGCTTGAGGTGTTCTGAATTTTCGGTGTAGATCAGTTCGGGATGCCACTGCACACCGAAACAGTTCTCGCCTTCGACTGCCTCGACAACTCCGTCGGGGCTCCACGCGGTCGCCAGCAGCGAACCGGTGTCAGAGATGCATTGATGGTGCTGCGAATTCACTTTGGTGAGATTGGGGAAGATCGAGCTGGCGAGGGTTCCCTCCTTGATTTCAATGGGGTGAATTATCGATGCGTACTCACCGTCGATGGTGTCGACCATGTGCTTGTTCATCCCCAGGGCCAACAGGTCCTGGGCAAGCCGTCCGCCGTGCGCGACCGCGAGTAGTTGCGCCCCACGGCACACGCCAAAGGCCTTGATCCCCCGGCGCATTGCCGCCTGCGCGATGGCTAGCTCGACGCCGTCGCGTTGCTCGTCGACGCCGTGCAGAGTGGCACGTACCGTGTCGCCGTAGCGGCGGGGATGAATATCCCCGCCGCTCAGCAACAGCAGGGCGTCGATCCGCTCGGTCAGCTTCAACGCGTCGTCCGGATCCACCATGGCGGGGATCATGATCGGTGAACCACCAACCGCGACGATCGCATCGATGTAGTTCCGATGACTCATCAGGAAGCCATCGGGACCCAACCCAGAGACAACACCAATGACCGTCATAGCTCCAACAGGTACCTTCTGCGCTCGCTGTCCGACACCAGCAGGTGGTCGGCTTCCCACTCCTTGATCTTCATCTCGGTGTACTCCCGCACGAAGGCCGGCGGGAATGTCGCGTGCACCAGCGGATCACCCTGAAACGCCTCGATGGCCTCGAGCAGGGTGCGCGGCAGCGTCGGCGCATCGGTGTTGTGTGACGCCTGCTCCAGCGGCGCACCCGGGTCCAGGCCCTCCCGAATTCCCTCCAACCCCGCGGCGATCATCAACGCCGAGGCGAAGTAGTAGTTCGCGGCGCTGTCAGCGGCGCGGTACTCGATGCACGGCCGGTTCTGCGGCAGCCGGACCGTGCAGGACCGGTTGTTGGAGCCGTAGCTCACCCGCGTTGGCGCCCAGGAGATCTGACCGTCGGCCAGCCGCGGAGTCAGGCGTCGATACGAGTTGGTGGTCGGATTGCCCAACGCGGTGAAGGCCGGCGCGTGCTTGAGCACACCCGCGATGAACTGGTAGGTCTCCTGTGTCCACTGTCCGGCGGTGTCGTCGGCGCGGAATGCGTTGCGCCCAGTGGCGATGTTGACCAGGCTCATGTTCAGGTGCGCGCCCGAGCCCCACATGCTCGCGTACGGCTTGGGCATGAACGTGGCCAGCAGTCCGCACTCCTTGGCGACCTGCTTGACGGCGAACCGGAACAGCGTCATCCGGTCGGCCATCTCCAGGACCGGGGCGTGTCCGATGCTGAGTTCGTACTGACCGTCCCCGCCCTCGTGACCGAACGCGTAGACACCGAAGTCGAGTTCACTGAGATAGCCGACGAGCTTGTCGAGGAACTCCGACGCGTCCATCGTGGCCTCGACGTCGTAGGCCGGCGACGGCTTGAGCGAACCGCTGGCGGAGATGGGGATCAGCCGTTCGTGTTCACCCTCGAGTGACTCCGGGCGGAACACGTAGAACTCGGGCTCCACCCCGAGGTGTACTGAGTAGCCGAGTTGAGCCGCCGCCTCGACCTGCGACCGCAGTGCGGCACGCGGGCACAGCGCGAACGACTCGCGGCCGCCGTAACTCATGTCGGCAAGCATCCAGGCGTAGTTCCGGTCCCACGGCAGGATCTTGAGAGTGCTCAGATCCGGCACACCGATGACCTCGTCCTCGGTGGGGTTCATGCTGCCGATCCCACCGAATCCACGTGGCGTGTAGCGCTCGGCACCCGCCACCAGATCCGCGAAGTGGGTCAGGGGCACGATCTTGGACTTGGGACGGCCAAGCACGTCGATCCAGTTCGCCATCGCATACTTCACGCCCTTGGCGCGGAGCTCCTCCGCGACCCGCGTGTGTTCCGGGTCAAGGCCATACAGCGTGTCGTTACGTTCGAACACGGTGTCAGTCATGCACTTATCTCCTTGTGATATCGAGTCCCACAGCGATGTGGCTGTGGGCATGCTGATTTGGCTATTGCCTGGCGATCGCCTCGGCGGCCAGTACGAACGGTTCAAGCGGCGCGCGAGCGACACCACCGCCGATCTGGCCTCCGCCCACACCGGCGATCCCGATGTCGAGGACGGGAGTGATGCCGGTCTCGGCGATCACGCGAACGTCGAAACCCACTGGGGTGCCGCGATAGTCGAGCACCGGGATGCGGAAGTCGGGATGTTCTGCGACGCAGATGTCATACATCTGGGTCGTCCGAGCGATCATCGCTGCCGCACTGCCTCCGCTGGATCGCTGCAGCGGAAGCGCCGCTGCCTGCGCGACTCCGCCCAGACCGACGACCTCGGTGATGACACTCTCGCCACCCATGAACTCCATGTCGTCCGCGGTGAAACCCGGATTGAGCTTGGTCGCCTCGAAGGTGGGCAGCGGACCGCGGAACCACTGATCCCCGGTGCCGGCGACCTGAACGCCGAACTCCGCACAGGAGAACGCCATCGCGGTGACCACACTGGAGCCGCGCACCCCGCGCATGGTGTTGGCCATGACCTTGGCCGCGGCCATCGCGAGCCGCAGGAAGAAGTAGTCGCCGGTGAAGAGGTACTCGGCGAGGACACGCGCATCGTCGGCCGACAGGTCGGCGAACACGCCAAGGAGCTCGCGGACGAAGAGCGTGGTGGCTGCGGTGTTGCGGCTGTGCAGTTCATCGCCCATGGTCAGTGCACGGGCGATGATCGGCTTGAGTTCGACGCCCCCGCACATCTGGACCGCACGGCCGAGGGCGGGCCCGACGTGGTCGTGCAGGTAGTCCAGATTCTCGCGGGTGGCCGCGGTGTACTTGCCGTAGTTCAGGCGGTCAGCCGCGTCGCCCTCATACAGCGTGCAAAAGGCCCGGTCGCCGGTTAGCGGATCCTCGACGACCACAACCGGCATGGATGCCGTGGTCACCCCGGCCAGTGAGCCGACCGCACCGAGCTGCTGACAACCGCTGACCACGACTTCACCAGCGGCGTAGGCACGTTCGGCCTCGACTCGGTTGGTGGCGTATCCCTCGTAGATCGCCGCGCCGAGCAGGGCTTCGCGCTGCCCCCCGGTGTAGCGCTCGAACGGCAACGTCGGACCTGACGTCAGGATCTGGTTGCGCTGCATCCCCGGGATGGCGCGCAACGCCGACTCAACGGCGACGAGCCTCGGCTGGCAGGCGAAGAGCCGGTGCACTGCCTCGGTGTTCGCATCCAACGCCGGCACGGTGTGGCCGCTCGCGCTGATCCCACTGATCGTCACGTCGCTCCTCCAAGTTGGTAAAACCTTTTGGCATCGATCAGACACAACGGTCCGCGTTCGACTGACCCTTCAGGGGCCGACCATGGACCGAGCGATGAGACCCAGTTTGACAAAAGGTTTTGGCTCTGCTGGTATGAAACCATAGTGCAGTGATCCGATGCGGGTCAAGACCCAAGTGTGACGACGAGCACCAGAGCGGAGCAGGGAGAGACGTGGCGAACATCAAGGACGTGGCACGCGAGGCCGACGTCTCGATGACAACGGTGTCCCACGTGCTCAATGGCCGTGGCCGCGTCGCAGACAAGACGCGCAAGCGCGTCCTCGAGGTCGCCGAGCGACTCGGATACATCGCCAATCCCCATGCCCAACAACTAGTTACGCGCCGCAGCCGAATCCTCGTCATCCAGATGCCCGACCTCGACGGCGACGCTGGAAGTGGTGGCCTGGTACCGACATCCGAGTCGGAGTACTTCCTGGAGCTGATCAACGGCGCCGCCGCGGCCGCCGCCGCCGCCCGCTACGCGTTGATCGTGACGTCGGCGGGCGTTGACCCCTCGTCGCTGGGCGGATTCGGGCTCGACGGCATGATCATCGTCGACCCCAAGGGCTCCGAACAGGCACTGCAGTCCTCCTTCGCCGCCAAATATCCGGTCGTCACCACGGGTGAGCCCGTTGTCGCAGCGGGCGCCCCCTCGTTCGTCATCGACAACGACCATGCGAAGGCCACCCGGGAGGTTCTGAATCACTTTGTCGCCCAGGGCTGCTCGCGCCCCGCACTCATCGTCGACACGTCCTCGCGGTCCTTCATCCGCGATATCGTCGACGCCTACGGTCAGTGGTGCACCGAGCACGACGTGCCCCCGGCCGTGTTCGCGGTGTCGGACATGTCGCCAACGGAGATGGACCGCGCGCTGGACTCGCTGCGCGCCGGGCCGTTGCCGGCAGACGCCGTCTACACCAGCTCGGATGGCTGCGCGATCGCGCTACTCAACGCCGCGCGGGCGGCCCATGTGTCGGTGCCCGGCGATCTCGCCCTGGCGAGCGCGGTCGACAGCACGATCCTGCGCGTCACGAACCCACCGGTGACCAGCGTTCATCTGCATCCGAGGGATATGGGCGCGCAGGCGGTGCAGATCCTCACCGAGCTGATCGCCCGCGAGGAGCCGGACTGCGATCTGCCTCCCATGGAGGGCACCCGCCTGCTGATCCCGACCCGGCTCATTCTCCGCGCGTCGTCGGTAACCGAGCCCGAACTCGCCCAGACCTAGAACAGGCGGCAGTTGGGCTTCATGCCGGAGAAGTGCACCGCGGGCATGCCGTCGACGGTCACGAAGTCGGTTCCGACATCCCACGTCGTGTCGGGTTTGATCCACGGCGGCACGCCATCCGGATAGGCGATGGTCATATCGGTGTAGAACAGGAACCCGCGCGGGCACTTGGAGGAACTGGCTGCCGGCTGCGGATTCCACGCGTGCACGACGACGGGGTTGGTCAGTCGAGTGCCCTGCGCACAGTTGGGTTGGCACTCCAACGAGTCGTCGGTGCCCTCACCCTTGGCTCCCTTGGCATCCCACGACGTCCACACCATGTCTTGCAGCACACCGGTGCTGTCGCAGTTGTAGTCGAATCGCTCGGGCTCTGGCTGAGCGGGCTGTTCGGCCGTGATGCACTTGCCGATGGCGTAGGTGGTGGGCAAGGGTTGCGGATCTGCCGCTGCGATCACCGAGTTCGACATCGCGATGGCGGCGACAGTCACGGAAAGTGCCAGAGCGCGGAGCACACGGCTCTCCTTCGTCACGGGTGGGCGGCAATTGCGATGTTATCGGACGCAAATATCCCCGACGTGGCCACATGGCGCACCCGGACAGCGAAACGCGCCCGGCGGCATCGTCACGTATGACGACGCCGCCGAGCGCGCATCAGCACTCAGGCGTGGAACTGCCTGTCAGAAGTTGTTGCAGGAACCCGCGACCGAGTTGATCAGCCCGGTGTAGGAGTTGAGCTGCGGGTACGCCTGGATCTGCGCGATCATGCTGCGACGACCCTCCGGCGGCGAGGCAACAAGCTTCTGCAGCCATCCGGTCGCCATCGGGCTACCGGAGAGCTGGCCCGCCGCGGCGGGATCCTGCGACTGCAGCGCCGCCATCACCTGCGGGTAGGTGCACGTGGAATTCACGATTGCCTCGATATCGGGCGCCGCGGACGCAATTCCTGCACTCGCGAACACCGACACCAACGCGCCGCCACAGCCAACAATGACCTTCGTCGTCAACGACATTCTCAATCACCCTCCGACGGCACCGCCGACCTTCAGCGAAGTCTCGTCACTCGTTTGGCAGCGACGTTATTCGCCGAGCCTCTGCGTTACAACAGTAAGACAAGCTAAAAGCTTACCCGTTCCCGTTGCGGGAAAAGTTTGTCTCTCCCCTGGCTAGGTCTTCGCTCGGCGCCCGCTGTGCGTTACCGCGCATGCGATGTGAGCGTCGTCTCAGCCCGCCGCGTGACGGCCTCACCACGGAAAACCCACGCTACGCCGAGCGCGGACCCGCCGTGTCGTGCAGCCCGTAGGGCACCGCCCGCAGCAGTGTGACGTCCTGCATCGCCAGGTTGGGCAGCTGATAGCTGCGGGTATCGCCCACCCGCGCGCCATTGATCGCCGCCCCCAACGGGGAGTTCAGCGAGTACACCTCGATATCGCCGTAATCCGCACCGCGGGTACCGAGAAGGAAGGTGTCGGTGTCGTCGGTGCCGCCGTAACCCACCGTCACGACCATGCCCGGTTCGGCGATCCCGTCGTTCGGCGGCTCCTCACCGATCACGGCGCTGACCAACATCTCGTGGATCTGCTGGATCCGAGCCTGCTGCGCACGCCGGACCGCGACCGCATCGGTGTCGGCGGAGTCGGTGACATCGACGGCCCACTTCTGCAGCGTCGTGAGTTCTTCGCGCAGGCGATCGTGCGCCGCGGGGGTGAGCCAGACGCCTTGAGCAGTGGTCATTGAAATCTCCTTGTTGTAGGGGTTTGCCGTCAGGGGCGGGTGTTGTGCACACCGCCCCTGACAGCTGTGGGTGAGGTCCTACCGGAGGGGCTCGAACGCGGCGAGCGCGTCGGACTGCTTTCCGGTGGTGATTTGTTCGGCCAGCAGACGGCCGGTGATCGGGCCGTGCGCCAGGCCCCACATACCGTGGCCGCCTGCGACGTAGACGCCCGCGTCCACCTGCCCGATCACTGGCAGGCCGTCGGTGGTGACGGGTCGCGGTCCGACCCAGACGTCGTGCATATCGTCCCAGCGCACGCCCTCGAGCAGCCCGGCGGCGGAAGCAGCGATGGCACGGACACGCGCCGGCATCACCGGGTCGTCGGGGTCGCGGAACTCCATCGTTCCCGCCACCCGCAGGGCGCCCTGGTACGGCGTGCAGGCCACCCGCACGGTGGGCAGGTAGACCGGTCCGAGCATCGGGCGGTCGACGGGCACCGTGAAGGAGTAGCCGCGGCCGGCCCGCACCCCCACTCGCACCCATCGCCGCGCCAGTGCCGGCAGCCACGCTCCGGTCGCGATCACGGCGGCGTCGGCGTGCAGCGTCGCTCCGCAGAGTCCGTGCACGGCAACTCGATGGCCGACCGGATACACATCGGTGACCTGCAGCTGGCGGATCTCGGCACCGCGTTCGGCGACCGCGTCTCCGAGCGCCGTCACGAACCTGCCCGGGTCGACGAAGCGTTGATGGTCGATGGACAGCCCGACGTTGACCGCACCCGAGGCCAGCGGAACCCGTTCGCGCAGTTCATCTTCCGTCAGTTCGGTGACCTCGACGGACTGACCGGCCCGCCGCAGATCAGCCAGCTCACGGCGCAGCTCGTCGGCCTGGTGGTCGTTCTCGAACAACGCGGTGATCGACGCCTCGGTCCGGGGCGCGTCGACACCGTTGTTGGTGAGCACGTCGAAGGCCTCGAAGCACTCCTCGTTCAGCGGAAGGTTGGCGCGAATCACCTGTTCAGCGCGTGAGCTCCGGCAGTTCAGCGCGAAGCGGCCAAGGAACCCGGCCAGCCCGACATCGGCCTTGAGCGGAATGTGCAGCGGCGCAGCGGGATCCAGCAGCGAGCGCAGTCCGTGTCGCAGCACGGCCGGCTGGTTGAGCGGAATCGTCAGCGCCGGCGACAGCCAGCCCGCGTTACCCCAGGACGCACCCGCGGCCACACCCGCGCGATCGACGACCGTGACCTCGACGCCACGCTCCTGCAGGAACCACGCCGTCGAGAGGCCCACGATGCCCGCGCCCACCACGATTACCGACCGGGGTCCCCCGTCGATACGCTCGGCGCCCGCCACCACGAACCTCCCTGTTCAGCCAGTACTCCTTCCAAACCATGATGGTCCTAGTTGAGCAACGCCGACTGGGCTGGAGCGACAATCAGGCGGTGGGGTTTTGTGGCGATGCCACAGTCGCGAGCTGGATGACCATCGCGAGCCGCTTGTCCGGGTCATCGAGGTCCAGCGGAGCGATCTCCAACATCTTGCGCAGCCGATTCCGCACGGTGTTCTCGTGAACACCCAGCCGGATGGCGGCCTGCGCGGCGTCACCCTGAGCCTCCAGCCAGCCCCGCAGTGTCGCGACGAACAGCGTGCCGTGCTCCTCGTCGTAGCGGACCAGCGCCGCGACCGGCCCACGCGTCGGGCTGCGCCCAGATCCCGCCGCCGTCCGCAGCCGCTGCAGCAGGATGTCGTCCCACGACTCGTCATAGGCCGGCGGATCGATGCGCGAGGCGTTCGCCTCGTGCAGGCCAAGGCACTCGTCGGCCTCGCGACGCGCGGTGGCGAGTTCGACCGCCGTCGCCTCGCCGCTGATGCCCGCACACAGCGTCGCCGCCGGGGGCAGCGCCGTCGCCAATCGGGTGGTCCAGAGCCGGGCCTGGGTCGCGGACTCCGCGGGCAACACGGTGTAGACGGCGTTGTCGACAACCGCGCTGCGGCCGGGTCGCGACCACCCGAAACCCGCCGTCGCCTGCTCGAATGCCACCAACAGCGCGGTGTGCGGCTCGGCGGCGATGCGGGGCCGCACGGCGATCACCCGTAGCCGCTCCTGCGGCAGCCCCAGCCTGCTGACCACGGTGGCGGCGTCCGCGGTGCCCTCCAACAGCCGGATCACCGATTCGGACTCGACCTGGCGTTCCAGGTCCGCGCTGGCCCGCGAGCGCAGCAGATGCAGAGCGACCGTGCGCGCACCGTCGGCCAGCGCGGTGCGCGCCGTGCCGTCCAGCTCCGCCGAGCACGTCACCCACACCGAGCCGAGCAGTTCACGCCCGACGCGCGCCGCGACCACCATGCGTCCGGTCAGCCCGTGCTCGGTGACGGGTTCGACGAAGAAGGGTTCGTCCGACGTCGACAACCGGGTGTCGACGCCGCGCCGTTCCAGCGCCGCGCGCAACGGTTCGGGTGTCGCCCGCGCCAGGATCGTCTCGATGCGGGCGGGGTCGGCGTCGGTCTGCATCCGCGAGTACGCCAGCACGCGTGCCCGACGGTCCTCGATGACCACCGCGCCGCCGATTGCATCGGCGAGGCTGTCGGCCAGCGCGAACAAGTCGGTGGGCCCGCGGCCCGATTCGGTCTCACGGCCCTCGAGGACCAGGCCGTAGACGACGGCCACCAACTCACTCCATGGGACGGCCGGATCGACGTACAACACCGCGACGCTGGTGGCGGGCCGTTGATCGGCGGCGCGGACGAGTACCGCCTTGGCCCCGGCGGCCACGGCCCACTGCAGGGCCTCCTCCACCGACCGTGCCCCGATGCCCAGCACGACGTCCCCGAAGACGCCGGCCTCGGGGATCACGACGCTGCGCAGCTCGGTCGATCGCGGCACCGAACCCAGCTGCGACACGACGCCGTACCCACCCAGCACGTTGACGAGCCGGTCCAGGGTGATCACGGTTGGAGCCTATCGATCCGCGCTGGAAGACAGGACAAGACGACGGCCCCCGCCACAGGCGAAGGCCGTCGTCCTCTCTTATCAGCTTCAGCTCGTCGCGGCGTCCCACTCGGGGCGACGGATCGGCTCGACCTTCTTGATCATCAGGCCGAAGCACAACGCACCGGCGACGACGACCGCGGCAGTCAGCAGCAGTGGCACCGTGAACGATCCGGTGGCGCCGTAGAGCGCACCGATCACGATGGGGCTCAACGCACTTCCGATGTTGGAGAAGAAGTTCTGCGTCGAGCCGAGGCTGGCGACCGTGCTGGAGTCGACCACGTCAGCGGGCAGGCACCAGATGGAGACGATGGTGAATGCCGCCGCCGCATACGAGATCGACATCAGCACCAGCGCCTGCCACGCCTCGGGTGCGACCGCGGCCAGCGCGATCACCGAGCAGACGAGCATGCCACCCACCAGGCAGGTCTTGCGGACCTTGTTCAGCGACCAGCCCCGTTCCAGCAGGAAGTCGCCGACCAGTCCGCCGGCCCAGCTGCCGAGGATGGCGGCCAGCGGCGGGATCATGCCGAAGGCGCCGAGCTTGAGCAGGTCGAATCCGCGTTCCTCCACCAGGTATGACGGGAACCAGGTGAGGAAGAAGGTGATCATGAAGTTCAGGCAGAAGAAGCCGAGCATCATGCCCCACACGGTGCGCTGCTTGAACAGCTCGGCGATGGTCATCGGCTTGGCGTCGGGGTGCAGGTTGTTGGCACTCTGCTCGCGGTGGCTCTCGTGGATGATCGCCAGCTCGAGTTCGTTGACCCCGGCCTTGTTCTCCGGCCGCCGGTACCAGGCCCACCACCCGATGGCCCACAAGATGCCGATTCCACCGGCGAAGATGAACGCAGCCTGCCAGTTGAACACGCCGATGATCAGCGCGATGAGTGGTGTCGCCGCGGCGCTACCGATGCGGGCACCACTGTCGTAGACCGAGGTGGCACGACCACGCAGTCGCAGCGGGAACCATTGCGACACAGTCTTGGCGGCGGCCGGGTAGGCACCGGCCTCGCCCACGCCCAGGCCGAGACGCAGGCCAAGCAGTGCGGCGAAGCTCGAGACACCCGCGGTGGCCGCGGTGAACAGCGACCACACCAGGACCGAGGCGCCGAACATCACGCGCTCGCCGAACCTGTCGATGAGCCGGTCCGCCGGAATCTGCATCAACGCGTAGCTCCACGAGAAGGCGCTCAGGATGAGGCCCTTCTCGGTGGGCGTCAGATGGAAGTCCTCGGTCATGAACGGCAGGCTGACCGAGATCGCCGACCGGTCGATGTAGTTGATCGCGAGGCCGACCGCACAGAACACCGCGACAGCCCAGCGCACCTTGGTGGCGCGGGTCATGCCAGCGGGGCCGGGGTCGACGGGTTCCGATTTCGTAGCGGGAATGCTAGTCATCTGTGTCTCCAAGTTGGACTGTTTGATTGTTTCGCTCACCGCGGGGTGAGAAGCGGACGCTGGTTGAGCGTGGCTGTGGTGCGCGACACAATCAGGATCCTCGTCGTACATGATTGGACCAATCATTTCGATTGTCAAGACCCTATCTTTGCGCCCTTGTATGCGCACACAATCACATCGAAGGCATCTAACGATCACAAGATGATCGATTCACGCATCTAAGGTTGACTTGCGCACATCGCGCATGTAACTTCGGTCACTGTGAGCAACGAGGATCTGACGAACGACACGGGTGACGATGAACTGGTCGCGCGTCGCCGGGATGTCCGTGGCGCGAAGCGGCGGGAGCAGATCCTTCAGCTGCTGCAGACCGTCGAGTCCGGCGCACTGAGCGTGGAGGAGATCGCCGAGCGCTTCGGCGTCTCGTTCGCCACGGTCAGGCGGGACCTGAGTCGGTTGCACCAGGACCGCCACATCACCCGCACCTACGGCGGTGTCGCCCTGACCGGCCCGGCCGAACTGTCGATTCACCAGCGCCATCTCGAGTTCACCGCCGAGAAGGACGCCATCGGCCGGCACGCCGCCGAACTGGTCGGCGACGGCGCCGTGGTGATCCTCGACGCCGGCACCACGACCGAGTTCGTCGCACGCCACCTCGACGCCGCCGACGTCACGGTGTTCACCAACGGCATCGGAGCCATCAACGTCCTGCTCGGCAACGAGGACGTCTCGGTCGTCGTCCTCGGCGGACGGCTGCGCGCCGTGAACCAGACGGTCAGCGGACCCGAGGCCGAACACATGCTCGGTTCCGTCGTCGCGGACTACGCCTTCATCGGTGCCGACGCCGTGCATCCGGAGTACGGCGTCGCATCACGAACACTCGAGCAGAGCCGGCTCAAGACCTTGATGATGCAGCGGGCGCGCCAGATCGTGGTCGTCGCCGATCGCCGCAAGGTCAGCACCGACCAGTTCAACTACTGGTCACCAACACCGGCGCGGTGGCGCTTGATCACCGACGACGACGCCGACCCGGCATCCCTCGACGAACTGCGCGAGACCGGGGCACAGGTCGAACTCGTTACACCCCTGCGAGCTCTCGCCGAGCCCACCAATGTGAAAGGCAACCAACCGTGACCACCACGTCGGACACCAGCACGTCGGACACCAGCACGTCGGACACCAGCACGTCGGACACCGCCACCGCAACGCAGTCGGCGCCGTTCTCCGGGCAGACGACGATGCGCCAGGCCGTGCTGCACCAGCCGAACGATCTGCGGATCGAGGAGGTGCCGGTCCCCACCCTGGAACCCGGTGACGTTCTCCTTCGCGTCGACGCTGCGCTGTTGTGCGGCACCGACGTTCGCATCTACGAGGGGCGCAAGCAGAAGAACGTCACCTTCCCGACCGTGTTGGGTCACGAGTTCGCCGGCACCGTCGTCGACGCGAACGGCCCGCTGCCCGACGGTGTGGCGATGGGCGATCAGGTCGCCGTCTACCCGTTGGTCACCTGCGGTGAGTGCGCGGCCTGCCGCAAGGGGCACGAGAACATCTGCCGCAACCGAAAGGCGTTCGGCTACCAGCTCACCGGCGGCCTGTCCCAGTTCGTCCACGTTCCGGCCGTCGCACGGCAGAACCTGGTCCCGGTCCGCGGCGTCTCGGCCGCTGAGGCCGCCATCATCGAACCGGTCGCGTGCGCCTACAACGGGCAGAAGCTCGCCAACATGTCGCGCGCTGAGACCGCGCTGATCGTCGGCTGCGGCCCGCTCGGACTGATCCACACCGGGCTCGCCAACAGCTTCGGCGTGGAGAGGGTCGCCGCCGTCGACCCGATCGCCGGGCGGCGCGCGATGGCAACCCGTTTCGGGGCCGATCTGGTGCTGGAGCCAGGCCCGGACGCGGCCGAGCAGCTCAACGCGTTCAGCGACGGCGGTATCGACGTGCTTGTCATGGCGATCGGCCGAATCGATGCGCTGACACCGTATCTGGGCTGCCTGGCACCCGGCGCCAGCGTGTCGGTGTTCGCCGGGTTCGGCGCCGACGCCGACCTGGCCGTCTCGGCCAACGATGTGCACTACAACGAATGGAACATCGTCGGCGCCTCGTCGTGCCGACTCGACGGCTTCCACGCCGTCGCGCCCATGGTCGCCACCGGACAGCTCCCGGTCGCCGAACTGATCGGCACCCAGCTGCCGCTCGACCAAGCCGTCGAGGCCCTCACCCTCGCCGGCTCCGGCGCTGACATGCGTGTCGGCGTCAATCCCTGGGCCTGACCCGCAGACCCAACCCTCGGCCCGTCCCACCACACAAGGAGAGCAGTAGGCATGACCGCCACCTTCACCCCCGCCTTCGACATCAACCCGACGGGAACCACCGCCGGACTCGGACGAAACCTCCGGCTGCGCCGGCTCTTCGCCGCAGACGGCCGCACCGTCACAGTCGCCCTCGACCAGGCCGTGCCGCGCGGTGTCGCGCCCCGGCTGGCCACGATCGGCTCCACCTTCGCCAGCATCGCCGACGGTGAGCCCGACGCCGTCACCATCACCAAGGGCCTGGCCGGTCCGCTGCTCGGTGGCAACCGCGCTCCCCTGCCCTGGATCCTCAAGGCCTCGATGTTCTCCGTCGAGTTCCACCCGACCTACGACGCCACCATCGCCACCGTGCAGGACGCCGTGAGACTCGGTGCGGACGCCGTCGCGGTCGGCATCTCGGCCGGCTCGTCCAACCAGGTCGCCATGTTCGAGATGCTCACCCACGTCGTGGAGGAGGCGCACACCTGGGGTCTTCCCGTCGTGTGCCACGCCTACCCCTCGGGCGAGATGTGGGGTGACCGCAAGGGTTCCACCGAGTCGGTGCTCTACGCCTCCCGCGCCGCGGCCGAGCTCGGCACCGATATCGTCAAGACCTGGTACACCGGCTCCACCGCCGAGTTCGCCAAGGTCGTCGAGGGCACCCCGGCCATCGTGGTGGCGGCAGGCGGCGCGCCGGCCAACAGCCCCCTGGACGTGCTCAAGCAGGCCGCCTCCGTCGTCGAGGCCGGCGCCCACGGCATGACCGCAGGCCGAAACATCTGGCAGGCACCGGATCCCGGCAAGATGGTCGCCGCACTCAAGGCCGTCATCCACGGTGGCGACAGCCCCGAGGTCGCCGCCAAGCTGCTCGACTGACCGAAAGCCGTTTCCGCACAGCCGATCAGAACCGTGCGCAACCCTCGAAGGAGTGGGTTTCGAATGCCTTGGGAAAAGCACCATCAGGATGCCGCTCCGGTGACCTACCTCGGAATCGACGTCGGCACATCGGCCACCAAGGCTGTGGTTCTCGCCTCTGACGGCACGGTCGTCGCCCGGTCCCGGGTCCCGCACCCCGCAGCACGCGGGGCCGGGGCCGGGCGGGCCGACCCGTCGGCCTGGCGGACCAGCGTCACCGCAGCGGTGCGCGAACTGGCCCCGCACACCGCAGAGGTGCGCGGTGTCGGCATGGACACCCACTGCCCCACCGCGCTGCTGCTCGACGCGGCCGGCGAGCCGCTGGTCGCCGGCGTCACCTGGGATCACCCCGGGCTCGCCGAGCCCACCGCGCAGCTCATCGCCGCGCTGTCCCCCGCACATCGTCGGCTGCTGGGGAATCACCTGATGCCCGCCACCGCGATGGGGGCGGCGCACCGACTGCTCCAGACCATCGAACCCCAAGCCGCCGCAGCGGCAACCACATTCGGTCTCGCCGGGACCTGGCTCGGCCAGTGGCTGACCGGTCAGCGCGCGATTGACCCCACCCAGGCCTCCTACACCGGACTGATGGCCAGCACCGACGGATCCTGCCGCTGGCTGACCGATGTGGTCGCGCAGCTGGGAATTCCACCCGAGCAACTACCGCCGGTGCTGCCGTCGCTGAGCGTTCTGGGCCCGCTGACGGCTGCTGCCGCCGCGACGCTGGGCCTGCCCGAGAACATTCCAGTCCTCGTCGGCTCCGGCGACACCCCCGCCGCGTCCTACGCGCTGGGAACCGAGCCCGGGGGCCGCCCACTGCTCATCATGGGCACCACGCACGTGGTGTCCAACGCGCTCGCAGTTCCCGACCCCCGCGCCAAGGCGCTGCAACGCGTCGACGTCCGGGCCGGCCGGTGGCTCATCAACGGTGTCATCAACGGCGGCGACGCGCTGGCCGACGGCGCCGCCCGACTGGGCTACGGCCAGGGCGATATCGCAGTGGCGGCGTTGGTGGGGACCGCATTCGGAGCCCACCCCGATCAGATGGCCGACGCCCCCGTCTTCATTCCGCACACCCGCCCGGAACGCGGCCCACTGTGGTTCGCCGAGCCCCGGACGGCGATGCGCGGCGACATTCCCGATCCCGCGACGCCGGCTGCCGCCCGCGGTGTCGTCGAGGGGGTGTTGTTCGCCGACAGGATGATCGTCGAGTCGTGTATCGGAGACCAGCAGCGGACGCTGTACGCCAGCGGCGCCTTCGGCTTCGAACCCGAACTCCCGCAGCTGCTCGCTGACGTGCTGGACCGCGACATCCTCGTTGTCGACGAGAGTCACCTGCCCGCCATCGGTGCGGCCGCGATGTGCGTCGAGGTTCTCGAGGGAGCCGTCGTCGCGCCACCGCACGCACGGCTGGTGCGTCCCCGCCCGGAATGGCGGCCCATCGTGGCACAACGCTGGCAGCACTACCGGCAGGTCTGGTCCGACGTCACGGGGACGGTGCCGCTGAGCACCCTCGATGAGTCCATCGATACGCTCGCACCATCTGCCCAGAAACCGCAGCGCATCACCAGGAGCGTCCTCACGTGACAACCTCACCCACGCCCACCTCGGCCCGGACCGTGACCGGAATGATCTATGTGTCACGGCTTCTCACCGACCGCGCGATGGATCACCTGCACTCACTCGGAGTCCCGTTGCGGATCGGGGTCGAGGCGCCGCCGAGCCGCGCCGAACTCGAGGCGGGTATCGCGGGCGCCAGTGCCGCCGTCATCACCCTGACCGAGCGCGTCGACGCGCAACTGCTCGCCGCGGCCGGGCCGCAGCTGAAGGTCATCGCCAACGTCGCAGTCGGCTTCGACAACATCGACCTGGCGGCCACCGACGCCGCGGGCGTGATCGTCACCAACACCCCCGGGGTCCTCGACCGCGCGTCGGCCGATCACGCCTTCGCGTTGATACTCGACTCCACCCGACGAATCAGCGAGGGCGACAGACTGATCCGCAGTAAGCAGCCCTGGGTGTGGGGACCGCGGATGCTGGTTGGCCTCGACATCAGCGCAGGCGCCACACTCGGCATCCTCGGTTATGGCCGGATCGGTCAGGCCGTCGCTCGCCGCGCACAGGCATTCGACATGAGGGTCATCGCCTCGGGGCGCAGCCGAACCCCCGGCAGCGTCGAGAACGGTGTCACGTTCGTCGACAACGCAACCCTGTTGGCCGACAGCGATATCGTCACCGTCCACACGCCGCTCACCCCCGAGACCCGCCACCTGATCGACGCCGCCGCGCTGGCAGCCATGAAGCCCACCGCGTACCTCATCAACACCGCCCGCGGTGGCGTCGTCGATGAGGCCGCGCTGATCGAGGCCCTGCACACCGGCCAGATCCGCGGAGCCGCACTGGATGTCTTCGAGGGTGAGCCACAGGTGAATCCCGCCCTGCTGGACGCGCCGGGGCTCGTTCTGACCCCGCACACGGCCAGCGCGGGTGAGGCGACCCGCGACACCATGGGCATCCTCGCGGTCGACAACGCCGCCGCGGTGCTCGCCGGTGACCCGCCCCTGACCCCCGTCCGGTGAAGTTCGTCCTCGCTCCCGACTCGTTCAAGGAGTCCATGAGCGCGGCGCAGGCCGTCAGCGCGATGCGCAGCGGCGTCCTGTCCGCCATCCCGGACGCGGTGTGTGTCGGCGTGCCGATGGCCGACGGCGGCGAGGGCACCGTGGACGCCGTGGTCGATGCGCTCAACGGCGAACGCGTCACGGTGGAGGTCCGCGATCCGCTGGGGCGCCCAACACCGGCCACGTACGGCTACATTCCGCACCGCCGCCTGGCCGTGATCGAGATCGCGGCCGCCGCCGGGATTGCCCTGGTCGCGCGGCACGAGCGAAATGCTCTCGACGCCAGCAGCTTCGGCGTGGGTGAGCTGGTGATATCGGCGCTGGAGCACGGTGCCACCGACCTTCTCGTCGGCCTTGGCGGATCGGCGACCAATGACGGTGGCGCGGGCATGCTGTCGGCGTTGGGCGCCGAGTTCACCGATGCCGACGGCACTCGCCTCGCGCCGGGCGGCGCCGCCCTTGAGCACCTCCACCGGATCAATCTCGATGGGCTGGACCCGCGACTCGCGGGCATCCGCATTCGGCTTGCCTGCGACGTGACGGCACCGCTGCTCGGCCCCGACGGGGCGAGCAGCGTCTTCGGGCCGCAGAAGGGTGCGAGCGCGGCTGATGTGGTTCGTCTCGAGTCGGCGTTGACGCGCCTGGCGGAGGTCACCTCCTCGACGCTCGGCAGCGTTCATCCTGACCGTGCCGGCGCGGGGGCCGCCGGCGGGCTCGGGTTCGCGTTCCTGGAATACCTGGGGGCTGACGCCCGACCCGGCGTCGAGGTGGTCGCCGAGACAGTCGACCTCGACGGGTCACTCGCCGACGCCGACTGGGTCTTCACCGGAGAGGGCAGCGTCGACGCCCAAACCGCGCTCGGCAAGACGCCTTTCGGCGTCGCGCAGGTCGCGCGACGCCACCACACCCCCGTCGTCATCTTCGCGGGCCGCGTCAGCGCCGACGCCTCAGTTCTGCTCGAGCACGGCGTCGTCGAACTCGTCGAGATCACGCCCCGCGGGACGCCGATCGAGCAGGCCCTTCGCGGTGGCCCCGCCGCTCTCACTCGCGCGGCCCACGAGTTCTGCAGCCGGCTCTGAAAACGACACGGTCGCCGCAACCTCTCTTATCGAGAGTGTTGCGACGACCGCGCCTACCCGCCAAGCGGGACTAATCGATTCCTGGCGTCAGCTGTCGCCGCCCTTGTCGCCGGCATCGCTGCCAGCACCGGAGTTGTCGCCGCCTTCGGCGCCTGCACCCGCATCACCCTTGGGCGATTCGGTGGCGTCGCCACTGCCGGCCGGATCGCCTGCGGTGGTGGGGGTGGTGGTGACCTGCGACGGATCGTTGTCCTGGCGAGTCGACGTCGTACCGGTCTTGCCGGGCTCCGCCTTGTTGCCCTTGGACAGGTCGGTGCCGCCGCCTGGCTTGCCCTTGACCTCGCCCTCGTCACCTTCGTCGCCCCTGGGCGTGCCGGCACCTTCGCCTGCTCCTTCGCCGGCGCCGTCACCCTCGCCAGCGCCGCCACCGACGTCGGTGCCACCGCCGGGTGTGCCGGCGCCCTCGCCACCGGCACCGCTGTTGTCGCCAGCGCCACCGTCAGTGCCGGTCTCTTCACCGGCGGGAGCCGCCGGGGCATCAACGGCAGGGCCGGATTCGGATTCGAGGGACACGGTCTTGGCATCGAACGACGCTGCGCCACTCAGCTCGTCGACCCCGCTGCGCAGAGCCGCACCGGAGAAGGGCACTTGGGAGACCGGTGCCAACTGCTGGGCGATGAGTTTGCGAATGCTGAGCACGATGCCGAACGGACCATTGGGCGAGAGGATGCCCGGGTTATCCATGGGGAAGGGGCCCGAGATGGGCGGTCCGTATCCCCCGTTGAGGAAGCCGTCGACGACCACTCCGGGCGCGTCGAAGAGTGCTTGGGCGACCTTCCCGATATCGCCGGTCCCCGCGGCGTCGATGACACCCTGCACCGCCGTCCCCACTGCGCCGATGGTGCTGAGCACCGGACCCATGATGGCCATGGCGCCCGTGATCATGATCAAGCCGGTCGTGTTCTGCACGATGTTGTTGATCCGGTTCACGGCCAGCATGATCGGCGCGATGATGCCGTCATACACCGTGTCGAGTAGCGGAATTGCAAGTGTGGCAGGGATACCCAGCAGCGCGTTCAGCGCGGTCTCGACGTCGCCGTTGGCGATTGCGGTAGACGCGGTGCGAAGCGCTTGGGGAATGAGATCGGTGACCGCGTACGCGATGTTTCCGGCGCCCTGGGCGAGTGCGACGATGAGCGCGTCGGCATTCGCGACCTGGTTCTTGATGACCTGCGTGAGGATCGGCGCTGGGTCCCCGATCAACGTACCGGCGAGCTGCCCGAGGTTGGTGGTCGTCCGCGCGAACACCTCGGTGTAGAAGTCGAGCGGACTCGCCACCAGATTCACCGCGGCCGACGAGACGGCGTGCGCAGGTGCGTAGATGTCCGGTAGCGCCGTCGAGACCGGACTGATCGGACTGATGGCGATGGCACTGGCCCCCACCAGTGAGATCCCCGCCGTGACATATGGACGCAGCATTGCGTGCATGAACCACTCCCTCAAAGTTGTGCTGTTGTGACGCTTTTGTGATGTACGACGAAGAGGAACGTAGCCCGAGGGAATCACAAGCGGAGTCGGTTTCCGCAAATAATTGACGCAACCGTCTAAGTAGCGAATCCCACCCCTGTGCATTTGCTCAATAATTGCTGTTCAAATAACCGATGAAACCGCTCCAGCAAACACCGCCGATGTCCAAGAACGTTGCTAATGCAACTAACAATGCCCGGTTTTAGAACTTGTTTCAGGCTTTGCCACCGCACGCCTAATCGCGGCTACGACTGGGCTTACCTGCCCTGATCAGGAATTCTGGGTTTGCTCACGCAATAGTAGACAAATATTCTTCGATGTCTACTACTGGTTAGCGAGTGACCTTTGGGACTACCAGCGACGATGTGCCGGGCAGGTAAGTGCCGCCTCAGTTCATTGCCAACCCACTGGTTGATTCGGCCCACTCGCCGGGCCACGGAGCCGAGTGCGCACAGCTGGCAAATTTAACTCGCCTCGCCTATTCGTGGGCTAGGAACAATCTCGTCCGGCCGTGGCAGGGGTGTGATGCCTGCCGATGTCCTTGCGCGAACCACAGCCATCCCCGAGAGCGCATCAGGCCGAACGCGCCCACCCCCAGATCCGCGGCTGAGATCACTAAAGCGACTGGCCGACAATGACATCCATTCGACGCACGTCGTATTGCCTGAGGCCAGCAGACGACTGATCTGCCACGTGTGAGGGCTGCTCCGCATGCGGCGGCCGGCCATACCAGCCGACCGCCGCGTGTGCGGGTGTGCGGGTGTCAGCCGACGCGCACCACGGTGCGCCCCACGGTCTTGCCTGCCAGGACTTGCGATAGGGCAGCCGGAACGTCGTCCAGCGTCGTCTCCTCGGTACCGATGGTGCTCAGGGTGTCCGAGTGCAGATCGGTGGCAAGCCGGTTCCAGATGTGCTGGCGCCTCGGCAGCGGGCATTGCACGGAGTCGATACCGAGCAGTGCCGCGCCGCGGAGAATGAAGGGGAAGACGGTGGTGGACAGGCTCGCGCCACCGGTGTTTCCACTGGCGGCCACCGCGCCGCCGTATCGCAGTGTGCTGAGCACGTAGGCCAGCGTGTCGCCACCGACGCAGTCCACTGCCCCCGCCCACTGTTCCTTCTGCAGCGGCTTGGCTGCGGCTGCGGTCTGGGAACGCTCGACCACCTCGTGCGCGCCGAGACCGAGCAGCCAGTCGCGTGCGGACGCGGTGCCCGTGGAGGCCACCACCTGGTATCCGAGGTGCGCGAGCAGTGCGACCGCGGTACTGCCGACTCCGCCGCTGGCGCCCGTCACCAGCACCTGACCCTGGTCGTTGCGTAGGCCGTGCGCTTCGAGGGCATCGACGCTGAGGGCCGCGGTGAAGCCCGCCGTTCCAATGCTCATCGCCTCGCGGGCGGTCAACCCGTCGGGCAGGCGTACCACCCAATCCCGTGGCACCCGCGCGTACTCGCTGTATCCACCGTGGTGCGCCACACCGAGGTCATAGCCGTGCACCACCACCGGCGTCCCAGCGGTCAGATCAGTGTCCCCCGCGTCGACAACGGTGCCGGCCAGATCAATCCCGAGCACCAGTGGCGAGATGCGAGCCACCTTGCCATCCGGCTTGGACGCCAGCCCGTCCTTGAAGTTGACACTCGACCAGCTCACCTTGATCACGACGTCACCGTGACCAAGCTGATCGATGCTCAACTCTCTGACGCTTCCGCCAGTCTCACCTTCGACTACATACGCACGGAAGCTCTCCGGAATCGCGTTCATGACAACCCTTCTCGTCTCGGACATTCTCCTGAAGCTTGCTGGGCGAGGTCAGGTGTGACCATGGGCACAGTGTCCACTCTTGCCGTTCGGTGTTGACACGTTGACGCTGTACTCCCGTCGACAGCCGCGGCAATCATTGTCGGCATGTCGCTTTCATCGATCTTGCGTCCGCGGTCGATCGCGGTCGTCGGAGCGTCGCCGCGCTCGTTCGTCGGTCAGATCGCCATCCGCAATTGCAGGCAGACCGCCTTCACAGGTGCGTTGTACGCTGTCAATCCAAAGCCCAGCGTCATTGACGGAATGAACACGGTCGCCAGTTTGTCTGCGCTGCCAGAGGTTCCAGACGTAGTACTGGTCCAGGTTGCGACCGAACGCGTCAGTGCGGTGGTGGAGGAGGGCCTGCGCATCGGCGTCGGCGGTTTCATCATCCCCGGTGGGGGGCACACCGACTCAGGGGCGGACGCCACGGCACTGTCGTCTCACCTGTCGCAGCTCCGCAAGCGGCACGACTTCGAGGTCATCGGGCCCAACTGCATGGGCGTGTTGGATCTAGTGACCGGCGCTGCGCCCTATATCGGCACTGTGCCGGCTGAGGTCCGCCGCGGTTCGGTCGGCGCGGTCGCCCAGAGCGGCGCGATAATCGAGGCCGTCATCAATTCCGGTGGAAGGGTGCCACTTTCGACGGCAGTATCCTCGGGTAGCGAGGTGACCACGTCACTCGGCCAGATTCTGGACTTCTTCGCCGTGGACACCGAGACCACTGCCGTATTGGCCTTCGTCGAGACGGTGACCGACGCCGACGCAACGCTGTCCGCAGCGCGCCGGCTCGCCGCCGCCGGCAAGCGACTGGCGGTGTGCATCGTGGGCCGTTCACCGACGGCATGCGAGGGCATCGCGGCGCACTCAGGCAAGTTGGCGTCCGGCGCGCGTGTGACCGCGGCGGCGTTTCAGCAGGCCGGGGCCATCATCGCCGGGGATCTCGACGAGCTGCTCGCCATCGGCGAGCTGTTCGGCGCCGAGCGGCCCCTGCCACGCGGGCGCCGAGTCCACGTCATCACCAATTCCGGCGGCGAGGGCAACTTGATCGCCGACATCGCTCACGATGTCGGCCTGGAGTTGCCTGCGATGAGCGAGGCCGGATCGGCGGCCCTGAACCGGCAATGGCCGCGTTTCCAGGTCCGAAATCCACTGGATCCGTGGGGAACCGACGACTACACCAAGATCTATCCGGCGGCACTCGCCCAAACGGTCCAGGAATCTGGTGACACGTTGATGGTCGCCATCGACACCCAACGGACATCTGGCGACCACGAGAAGCAACTCGCGCTCGACCTGGCCCGGTATCTGGTGGATGCGGTGACCGGATCCACCAGATTCCCGGTCATGGTGAGCCCGACAAGCCAGGATCCCGATCCGCGACTGACGGACTTCTGCAGGTCACACCGCGTCCCGCTGCTCCGGGGCGTCCGCACTGCGCTGTCGGCATTGGCCAACGTATCCGCCGTGACGCCCGCACACGGTCTCGTCGCGACCCGAAGTACCGTGCCACGACTCGCCGACCTTCACGGCGAGGACGCCATCCTCTCTGCGCTGGCGTCTCTCGGTGTGGCGACACCGCGCTGTCTTCGGGCCCGAAGTGCCACTGAGGCGGCTGACGCGGCGCGCGACATCGCCGCACCGGTGGTGCTGAAGGGTAGCGCGGCCGGCGTGCTGCACAAGACCGAACTCGGGCTCGTTCGCACCAACCTCGTCGAACCGGAAACCGTTCGCGCAGAGGCACAACGAATGCTCGACTGGGCCGCGAGCGCCAGCGTCGACCTCGAACTGCTGGTCGCCGAGATGGTGCGCGGCGAACTAGAGGTCATCGTCGGCTACAAACGCGACGCAGTGTTCGGCCCGACCACCCTGATCGGTCTGGGTGGGGTGTGGGCCGAGTTCTTCGACGACGTGGCGCTGCATGTCGGGCCTCTCGACAGGGCCGCCGCTGCGGAACTGATCGGTCGATCCCGGGTATCCGACATGATCAGTCGATCTCGCAGTGGGGCGCTGCACCTGGAAGGCGTCGTGAGCGCACTGTGCGCGGTCTCAGCGCTTGGCGCCGGCAACCCGGACGTACTGAGCATTGACATCAACCCCCTCATCGTTGGCGTCAGTCACGCCACCGCGGTCGACGCGGCAGTGGAGCGCGCGTGCGCACTCCAAACCGCGTGACCAATCCATCAACACCAAGCACAACACCAAACACCAAAGGAGAGAACATGTCAGAGAACATCACGGCCACCTTGCGGGTTCGTATCGGCCAGGAGGAGGCGCACTATGGCGGCAACCTGGTAGAGGGCGCCCGGATCCTCAAGTTGTTCGGTGACATCATCACCGAGATCGCCATCCAGACCGACGGCTCAGAGGGGTTGTTCGTGGGGTACTCGACGATCGAGTTCCTCGCGCCGGTCTACGCCGGTGACTTCATCGAGGCCACCGGAACAGTGGTCCGCATGGGCAAGACCAGCCGCACCGTGGAGTTCGAGGCCCGCAAGGTGATCGCCTCGCGCTACGACACCGCACCCGACGCCGCCGACATTCTCGACGAACCGATCGTCGTGGTTCGGGCAACCGGCACCACCGTCGTCCCCGTCGAGAACTCCCGCGGGTCGACGGTCAGAGCCTGACCGCTATGCGCAGCCGTCGAGGCCCATCAGCGCCGCGTGCAATGACGTGCACACCTCGGCCGATTCGAGATCAACCGCCAGGATGCGCTCGATCGTGGCCAACCGCTGATAGAACGACTGCCGAGATACATGTGCAGCGCTTGCCGCCCCGGACTTGTTGCCGCGGTGCTCAAGATAGATGCGGAGAGCGCCGACGAGATCTGTGTCGTTGCGGCTGTCGAAGTCCAGGAGGGGTCCGAGCATGCGTTCGACGAACGCCTGCAGCCGCGGATCATCTGCGAGAGTGTAGAGAAGCCCGCGCAGTTGCACATCGGGCATCTCAAAGTACCCGCGGCGGACATTCAGAGCACGCGCCGCGGCCAGGACGTGTCGAGCCTCGGCGAACGAGCGCGGTAGGTCCTGCAGCGACAGGACCGGTGAGCCGACCCCGATAAGCACCGCCTCCGCGGAGGGCTTCTGTAGCGCTTCGGCCAGCACGGTCAGCACGGCGTCCTTGTCGGCAGTGGCGTCAAGCGTGACAAGGACGTCGACGACGCCGTCTGAGGCCGTGGACGCCAGGTTCGGCACACCGGAGGTCCGGATCATCGCGGCGATCCGGTCCGCGTCTCTACTTGAGCGGTATGGCCTACCTCCTCGGCGACCACGGTCGTCTTGGCGTTGCACTGCCACACCGAGCAACGTGCGCCGCGCCGTCGGGACGCCGAGTGCCGCTGTGCGAACATGCATTTCGCGTTCGTTGGGATACCGCCGTTCAACGATGTCCGACAGTAGCGACGCGTGTGCGCGGCCTTCGAGGACGGCGCCGTCACGGGCCAGCAGTCGGCTCAGAGTCAACGCGGTGGCTGCGCGCTCGGCGATCATCAGCTGCTCATTCGTCAGCGAGTCGCGCGCGACGACGATCAGCCGGCCGAACAGCTCGCCGCGCGCCTCGACCGAGGTGACTGCCCACCCCTCCGGCTCGGCGAAACCGCTGCGCTGCCGGACCCGCACGGCGCGTGACCGATTGGCCCAGTTCGTCAACAGATCGGCCAGCGGGACGTCGAGGGCGTCATAAGCCAGCACGCGGTACATCAGATCCTCGAACACCACTGGCGCATCGACCATCTTGGCGGTCTCACGGACGATCTCCTCGGCGCCTGCACCATCGATGCTGAGCGCCGTGAAGACCTCGTGCGCACGCTGCAACGTAGTCAGCGCACTGAACTGCTTCTGCACGATGTCCGCGTGGACAGCCTCGGTGAGTTCAACGAACGGCAGCTGACGGCGCAGCTGAACCAGGGGCAAGCCAGCCCGGTCACACGCCCGGATCATCGCCTCGGGCACTTCGGTGAAGCGTCGCCCGGTCTCGATCAGCAGGCCGCTGGCATCAGCGTCGACCAGCGCGTCGACGTACGCCCGCAGACGAGACGCGTCGTCCGGCAGGCCAATACCGGTGGTGAGGATCAGCTCGCCGCCACGCAGGAGAGTGGTGATGTCCTCCAACTCCAGCACATGCAGCCACCGCACCAGACGGTCGAGTCGATCACGACCCGCGAGCACCAGTGGGCGCCCGGACTGCAGCGCAGGCATGGCGAGCACATTGGCGACCGTGGGCAACGGCCCACCTATGGCTGCCAACGGCGTCATGGGTTATGCGGTGCGGGCACGACGCGCTCGCTGGGACCTCCCAGTGCTAGCCGCGGAAGATGGTGGAGTGCCATGGCTTTCGGGCCTCGCCGGTGATCTCGGACATCACGTGTTTGACATTGGTGTACTCATCGAAGGAGTACTTGGACATGTCCTTGCCGTAGCCGGACTGCTTGTACCCGCCGTGGGGCATCTCCGACGCCATCGGGATGTGGTCGTTGATCCACACGCAACCGGCCTGGATCTCACGAGACGCACGCTGCGCGCGAAGGATGTTCGACGTCCACGCCGAGGCAGCCAACCCGAAGGGTGTGTCGTTGGCCAGGTTGATGGCCTCATCGTCACTGTCGAAGGGATGGACCACCAGCACCGGGCCGAAGATCTCGGACTGCATGATCTCACTGTCCTGGCTGGCATCGGCGATCAGTGTCGGCTCGTAGTACGCCCCGCCCTTGAGGGCACCACCGGGCGCCGAGCCGCCGGTGACAACCTTGGCACCGGCGCCACGCGCACGCTCGACGATCGCCGACACGCTCTCCTGCTGGCGCCGCGAGATCAGCGGACCCAGATCGGTCTCCGGGTCGGCCGGATCACCCAGACGCACGGTCTCCATCAGTCTGGCCACACCGTCGAGGAAGTCGGCGTAGTACGCGCGGTGCACGTAGGCGCGAGTGGCTGCCGTGCAGTCCTGCCCGGTGTTGATCAGCGAACCCGCGACCGCACCCCGAATCGCGGCTTCGAGGTCGGCATCGTCGAACACGACAAACGGCGCCTTGCCGCCCAGTTCGAGGTGCACGCGTTTGACGGTCTCGGCGGCGGCCGTGGCGATGCCCTTGCCCACGCTCGTCGACCCCGTGAACGACACCATCCGCGGCACCCGATGACGCATCATCGCCGCACCGACCGAACGCCCCGGCCCGTTGAGGACGTTGATGACGCCAGCGGGGACGCCCGCCTCGACCGCGGCCTGGGCCAGCATCAGCGACGTCAGCGGCGTGACCTCGGCGGGCTTGAGGACGATCGTGTTGCCTGCGGCGATCGCGGGCAGGATCTTCCAGCCAGCCATCTGCAGCGGGTAGTTCCACGGCGCGATCGAGGCGATCACACCCAGAGGCTCTCGCCTGATCGACGACGTGTGCTGACCGGAGTACTCAGCACTCGCCGCGCCATCAAGATGGCGTGCCGAGCCGGCGAAGAAGTCGGCGTTGTCGATCGTGCCGGGCACGTCGAACTCACGCGACAACCGGATCGGCTTACCCGCTTGCGCGGTCTCCGCCTGCGCCAGTTCCTCCGCGATGACCCGCATCCTGGCCGCAAGTGCATGAATGACGGTGGCCCGATCACCGGGGGTCGCGCGCGACCAGTCACCAAAGGCATCCTGGGCGGCCGTCATCGCGGCGTCGACATCGTCTGACGATGCCGCCGGGAACCTCACCAATACCTGATCGTTGGCGGGATTGACCACCGTCGTGAAGGTGTCCCCGCGGCCCTCGCGATACCGGCCCGCGATGAATTGGCCACCCTCAATATTCCCGTACACCGTCATGCCTGCCTTCCGTTTCCGTCACCGCTTAGCCTCGGCCATCGAACCCTCGACGACAAAGGGACACTGTGTAGCTTTTTGGCCCCGCCTCTTGACACATTGCTTGGGGGGCGTCCTACTGCCCGGCACGTTCCCAATAGATATGGCCGACCGCGCCAACCACCGCGGTCGCGGCAGCCGACAGGTACACCGGCACACTGATGTGCAGCTTCATCAGCAGCGCACCTGCGACGGCGCCGCCCAGAATCGCCAAGACAGCCCACAGGCGTCGGTGGGTGAACGGTTTGCGACCCCGCTGATGAAGCGTCTCGCTCGCATACGCGGTGATCGTCGACGTCACGACGACGGTGGTCATGTCGGTCACCGACAGGAAGCGTGCGTTGGCGGCCTGCGCGCCCATCACCGCAGCGATCGTCGCAGCGATCGCAATGCCGACGGCAGATCCGCCCCGGATGTCGACGACCGCGAGAGCGGTCGCAGTCGCGGCAAGAAGTGCGGCGCTGGCCGCAAAGGCCGCCGTCACAGTTGTGTTCCAGCCTCGCTGCCGACCGCGCAACAGCCGGCCGATGATCGCCGCGCCCACCACATACGCGCCGAGCGCGACCAGAGGGCCCGCCACCGGCAGACTGTCCTCCGCGGCGACACCCATCCCGAGGATGACGATGTTGCCCGTCATGTTGCCAGTGAAGATTCGGTCAAGACCGAGATACCCGACAGCGTCCAGGGCGCCCGTGACGAACGTGAGCACCATCATCAGCCAGAGCCGCAGGTGGCCGCCAACCAACGGTCTTACTGCTGCGGCACGGCCCCGGACAGCGTTTGGCGATTGCACTGTGCGCCTATTCATTTCCACGGTGGCGCGCAAACTGGGCCACGACGGCCGCACCGTCTGCGCGGGGATCGGACGCTGCGGTCATCGCACCGTCCGTGCCGATGAACACCACATTGGACTGCCCCAGGCCCTCAGTGTGCGGCGGCACGTCAAACACCGACAGGCCGCTTGACTCAATCGACTGCCGCCCGAGCGCGGCGACGTCGGCCTCAACCGCGACAGAGTCTGGGGTGCACCCGTAGACCTGCTTGCCCACGATCGCACGCGGAGCACTGACTGCGGCCTCCGCGCTGGCACCCGCGACCGCGCGCAGAAGCAGCTGCGCGATGATCTGCGGCTGCCCTTGGCCTCCCATCGTCGACAGCACGTGCCGGACCCGGCCATCGTGTGTCGTCATCGAGGGCATGAGGGTGTGCAGCGGTCGCTTTCGCGGCGCGATGACATTCGGCACGGCGTCATCGAGCGAGAAACTGGTGCCGCGGTTGTGAAACAGAATGCCCGTCTGCGGGTCGATGAGTCCGGACCCGAACGCGAAGAAGACGCTCTGGATCAGAGACACCGCGTAACCGTCGCTATCCGCGGCGGCAATGCCCACGGTGTCCCCGTGAGGCACCGCGCGAGGGCCAGCCGCGTCGGCGGCACCCACCTCGGCCAGCTCGCGGAGCCCGCCGCGCACCAGGGCGTCGACGTCCACCGCGGCCAACCGCGGATCGGCCAACGCGTTGGCGCGCAATTGATTACCTCGGTGGAAGATCCGCATCAGGGTCGCAAGGTCGGCGCCAACGGGATCATCAACCCCGAGTTCCTCGATCGCGTGCAGAGCGCGTAACAACAGGAAGCCATGCGTGTTGGGAGGACTCGTCAGCACCGTCAATCCCCGGAAGGACGCTGTCAGCGGCTCGGTGATCTCCACCTCGAATTCGGCGAAGTCGCTGGGCTGCAGAATCGATCCGTGTGAGCGCAGGTACTCGACGGTCCGGTCGCCGAGCGCGCCCGTGTAGAAGGCGTCAGGTCCCTGCTCACGAAGAACACCGAAGGTGCGCTCGAGTTCACGTTGGCGCAGTTCATCGCCGATCTGCAGAGCACGCCCGTTCGGGCGGAAGACGCGGTCGAAGTCCTCGGTGCCGAACAGGTCTCGGTTCTCCGGGTCCGCGACGTGCGCCGCCAGCGACGCAGGCACCGGTACGCCATGGCCAGCGGCGTGTTGGGCGGGCTGCAGCGTGCGCTCCCAGGACAGCCGAGAGCCGAAGCGACGCAGCGCCTCCCAGCCTCGGATACCACCGGGCACGGTGACGGTATCCGCACCTCGCAGTGGCAGGGAGTCACCGCATCGGGCTCGCAGCGCCGCCGCATCGACGGCCCGGCCCGCCCACCCCGACGCGTTGACACAGTGGACCGTTCCCTCAGGGGTGCGGACCAGCGCGATCAGATCACCGCCCAACGCGACGTTGTGCGGGTAGATGACGGTCAGCAGCGCCGCAGCCGCGATGGCGGCGTCGATCGCGTTGCCGCCGTCGCGATACACCTGCATGCCGGCCTCAGTGGCCAGGGCATGCGGCGTTGCCAGTGCGGCGGTGAATGAGGTCGAACTTGACGACGCCGAAGGCGACATGTGCTTGCTCCTAAACAGATTCATCACGACAGCGCGGCCGGACCGATAGGTGTGAGCTGCGCCGCCCGCGGCGTCGGCCGCGTCTACGAACTGCGCTTTCCCAGGTACTTTGCTTGCAGATCGGTGCTGTCGAGGAACTCTGCGGCTGAGCCTCCACCTGACGTCTCGCCGTGTTCCATGACGTATGCGCGGTCGGCTATCTGCAGTGCTCGGGTCGCGTTCTGCTCGACCAGAAGGACGCTGGTCCCTCGGCTGTGCACTTCGGCGATCAGGTCGAAGATCTGCCCGACCACGATCGGAGCCAGCCCCATGGACGGCTCATCGAGCAGCAGCATCGACGGGTGCCTGATGAGGGCACGTGCGAGCGCCAGCATCTGCTGCTCTCCCCCGGACAGGGTGCCGGCCATCTGGCGTCCGCGCGTCTTGAGGATCGGAAACAGGTCAAGCACATAGTCGGCCTCCTGTTTGAAGGACTTCCCCGACGCCCACGTCGCGGTCTGCAGGTTCTCCGTGACCGTCATTCGCGCGAAGACCCGGCGCCCCTCGGGGACATGGCACAGACCGGCCCGCACCCTCTTCTCCGCCGGCAACCCGCGCAGGTCGCGCCCGTCGAACTCCACGAGACCGGTGTAGTCGTGCAAGCCGGACACCGCCCGCAGCAGCGTCGTCTTGCCAGCGCCGTTGGCGCCGACCAACACCACCAGCTCACCCTGGGCGACCTCGAGCGACGCCTGGCGAACCGCAGCGATGGGCCCATAACGGACTTCCACCCCGGAGATCTTGAGCATTACCGTTGCTCCTGTCCCAGATACGCTTCGATGACACCGGAATCTGACCGGACATCGTCGGGTGTGCCGTCGGCGATCACCTTGCCGTAGTTCAATACGACGACCCTGTCAGAGACTGACATCAGGATGTCCATGTCGTGCTCGATGATGACGACAGCGATGCCGGCCTGACGGATCTCGTTGACGAGCTGCGCCAGATCCCGGGACTCCGATTCGTTCATACCCGCGGCGGGTTCGTCGAGAAGCAGCAACGACGGATTCGTCATGAGCGCTCGCGCGATCTCGAGCCTGCGCTGATAGCCGTAGGCAAGGGTCGCCGCCTCTCGGTCCCGAAACTCATCCAACCTCACGAACTGCAGGATCTGGTTGACATCGTTCATCGCGGCCTGCTCACGGCGTCGAAAACCCGGGCTGCGCAGCATCGTTGGGCCGACACCAGCCGCAACTCGGCGGTGTGCGCCGACCAGAAGGTTCTCGCTCACGGTCATGCGGCCGAACAGCCGGACATTCTGGAAGGTGCGCGCGATCCCATGCGCGTTGACCGCTGCGGCGTCCTTGCCAGTGACACCGGCCCCACCCACCGTCACCGTCCCCGACGATGGGGGGATGACGCCCGAGATCACGTTCAGCAGAGTGGATTTCCCCGCCCCATTCGGACCGATCAGTCCGACGATCTCACCCTGGTCGACGTGAAACGAGGCGTCGTCGATGGCACACACGCCGCCGAAGGACTTGGTCAGGTTGCGACACTCCAGCAGGTGCTGGCCCGCCACGGCCGGCGGTTTGAGAACCGAACCGACCGCGCCGTTGGTATCCGTTGACACGGCAGTGTCCACTGACACGGCAGCGGCGTGTGGAGTGGTGCGGCTCAACTTCGCCTTACTGCTCACCAGTCCCGCCGGCCGCAGGATCAGAACGAGGATGACGACCAGCGCGAGCACCGCCGGCTGAATCTCCGGATGGCTCTGCACTATCGGTTGGTCCCGCGACCAGTTCGACAGGAAGATCCAGACCACAGCACCGACAACGGGACCCCAGAATGTACCCGCGCCGCCGACGATCACCAGGCTCAGGATGATGAAGTTGTCTTCCAGTGTGAAGTTGTCGGGGTTGATGAACTGCTGCATGTGGGCGAAGACGACACCGGCGACGCTGGCGATGCTCGCCCCGCAGACGTACGCCAGGAGCTTGTAGCGCCGCGTCCGAATACCAACCGATTGGGCCACCAGTTCGTCTTCACGCACTGCCACCCAGGCCCGCCCGATCGATGAGGCCACGATCAGCGTAATCACCAGCAGCAGAACGGCTACCACCGCCAGCACCGTGTAATACACCGATGTGGGTTTGACGAACTCCTCGCCGAGCAGCCCCAGCGGACTGATCTCCCGAATTCCGGCCGTCCCACCCGTCACCGGGGTGGCGTTGATCACGACGATGCGGATGATCTCGCCGAACGCCAGGGTCATGATCGCTAGATAGTCGCCCCGCGCACGCAGCGTCGGATAGCCGAGAACAACCCCGAACGCCATCGCCACCGCAATGGCGACCGGCAGCGTGCCGATCGCGATCCATTGCGCGACAGAGACACTGGCCATCTCATTGGTGCCGAGGATCTTCACGCTCAGTATCGACGTCGTGTACGCACCGACGATGAAGAACGCGACGTAGCCCAGATCCAGCAGTCCGGTCATACCGACCAGAAGGTTGAGGCCGCTGGCCAGTGCCACGTAGATCAGCGCGACAGCGCCGACTCGGATCCACTGCCCTTCGGCAACGACGAACGGGAAGAGCAGCGCCACAAGAAGTGCCGCGATGGCGACAAGCGGACGGTGAGCGAATCGCTGCCGGGCGGTACTCGCCCACGAACCGAGTGAGAGTTGCACAGTTACACCTTCTCCACTTCACGTCGTCCGAGGAGACCCTGCGGTCGAAGCCACAGAATCAACGCGAGCAGGGTGAACGCGACGACATCCCGGTAGGCCGATCCCTGCGGCACATAACTTGCCGCGAGTTCCTCGGTGACGCCGATGAACAGCCCGCCGAGGAAGGCGCCGGGAATACTCCCGATACCACCGAGGACCGCAGCGACCAGCGCCTTGAGCGCCGGGAGGAATCCCATGGTGGCTGCGGCGTACCCATACCGCTGCGAGAACAACGTGCCTGCCAAGGCAGCCATCAGGGATCCCATCAGGAACGTCGTCGCGATCATGCGGTCGACGCCGATGCCCATCAGGCGTGCGGCGTCGCGATCCTCGGCCAGCGCCCGGATGGCTCGGCCGGTCGACGATCGCTGAACGACGAACGCGAAGGCGATCGTCGCGGTGATCGCGATCGCCAGGATCACGATGTCGAGCCGCTGAATGGTGACGCCGAACGCGACGATCGCCCCGCCCATCGCTGGGGGAACACCGGTCTGGGCCGCACCGAACAGAAACTGGCCCACCGCGCGCAGCAGCATCGACACCGCGATCGCCGTGACCATCATCGACAGAATCGGAGCCGATCTCAGTGGCTTGTAGGCGAAGCGCTCGATCAGCACGCCCAGCGCGCCGCCGATCACGCAGCCGATGACGGCGGCCACCCATGCGGGCAGTTCCGGCATGGGCGTCGGGTATCCCGCGATCACCGCGTTGGCTTGCGAGAACAGAAAGGACCCGAACGCGCCGAACATGAATACTTCACCGAACGCGAAGTTGACCATTCTCAGTACGCCGTACACGACGCTGAATGCCACCGCGAGCAGACCGTAGATGCCGCCCAGGGCCAAGCCGTTCATAAGTGTTTGCATCGTCATCTCCTGCAGAAGCGGAGGGCGGGGACCATGTCGCGGTCCCTAGGGATTGAGAACCAGGAACTCGCCGTTGTCGACCCGCATGAAGACCAGCCGACCGAGTCGATCGCCCTGATCGTCGAAGGAGACCGGCCCGCTCGCGCCTTCGACACTGACCTTCTTGAGGCCACTGTCGATCTCCTCGCGGCTCGTTCCACCACCGGCGGTCGCTGCTTCCTTGATCGCATAGACGGCGTCGTACGCCAACGCGGCCCACGACGTCGGCTCCTTGTTGAACTTCTTGCGGAACGCGGCAACGAAGCTCTGCGCCCGGCCCGCAGGCGAATTCGGCGCGAACGCGGCATAGAACGTCAGACCGTTGACGGCTTGTTCGCCGATCCCGACCAGGTTGGGACTCAGCGCACCATCGGACGCATAGATGGGCAACTGGGACCCGGCAGACCGGGCCTGTCGGGCGATCTTGGCGATCTCGGTGTAGAACCCACCGATGAAGATGGCCTGCGGTGCACCAGCTTTGGCATTGTTCAACAACGTATCGAAGTTGTAGGTACCGAGGTGATACGCCTGCGAACTCGTCACCTTCGCCCCACCCGATTCCAGAGCCTGCTTCACCGCGTCCGCGACGCCCTGACCGTAGTCATCCTGTTGGTACATGACCGCCACCGACTTGATGCCCTGATCCAGCAGGTACTCACCCATCTGCGTGCCCTGGAACTTGTCGGTGAACGACGTTCGGTAGAAGTACGGGCTGATGCCAGTGAGCTGTGGGGAGGTGACCGACGCCGCGACCACAGGCAGCTGACACTGCTCCAGGACGGGCGCAGCCGACAGCGCGACGCTCGAGAAGCTGAATCCGAGAACAGCGCTGATCGAGCTGTTGTCACAGAACTTCTGGGCGATGACCGGGCCGTTCGCCGGCTTGCCCTGGTCGTCCTGAGACTCCAGCACAACCTTCTTGTCCAGGATGCCGCCGGATGCATTCACCTCGTCGAGCGCAACGTCGATGCCCTCGCGCATCTCCAGGCCGAAACTGGCGAAGTCGCCGGTGAGGGTGGCCACGTAGCCGAGATGAAGTTCGCTGTCGTCTGCCGTCGTTCCACACGCGGTGGTCGCCAACACGGTTACCGCCAGAACCGCACCAAGAAGTGGTGCGAGTGGCGGCCTTCGCCGCCACTCAACCCCTTTCATCACAATGAGTCGACCGTTTCGACGACCATCCAGTTCTCGAAGCAGTGATTGTGGGCCAGCGACGTCACGCCGATGGTGGCCCGTCCACCCAAACCTGCCGCGTCCCCGAACACCTCCTTGAACAGATCCGTCGCGCCGCTGGACACCTTGTTGACATCAACGAAGTCAGGCGCGGACACCACGAAGTTGAGCGAGTTGACCAAGCACTTGACGTTGTCCAGGCTGCCGACCGCCAGTCGCATGGTCGCGAGGCAGTTGATCGCGGTGATCCGCGCGGCCTCGTAGCCCTCCTCGATGGTGACCTCGGCGCCCAGCTTGCCTGCGTGGATCGGCGGATCCTCACGACCGGGGATGTCGGGGACGTGGCCCGACAGGTACAGCGCGGTTCCCAGCCGGTGGTACGCCTTCATCGAGCCGTAGTTGAGGCCGTGATAGGAGCCATCGGTGTAATCGGGGATCTCAAGACCGAGTTCGCGGACTTTGTCTTCGGGCGATTTTGACATGGGGGTATCCCTTCCTTTTTGCAACTTCTCGGATGCGTGTGATGCCCTTGACCTGCCGCGATAGGCGGCCGGCCGGCTAGGCACAACAGAAGTATTGCGTGGCGCCAGCGCCTGCGTTGGGGTCACAATGTGCGTCTTAAACCCGTAATGTGACCAACATGTGCAAATCACCCCAGTGTGAGGGCTGACACAGAAAACGATGCGACACTCAGTCCCTTGCCGCCCCCTAGGAGATTGAAATGGCACCAGAAGAAGGCCGCCCTCCGGTGCCGCTGGGACAGAACTCCACGGTCGCCCAGATCCTCGAACTGCCTGAAGCACGGGTCGGCAAGCCGGAGGTGGTAGCCGCCGGCGACCTGTTGGACCGCTGCGTGCGCTGGGTACATGCCTCCGATTCACCGGAGCTGGCCACCCAGCTCGAGGGTGGCGAACTCATCGTGACGACGGGCGCCGCTATCGGCGACTCGGCTGCAGACCAGCACAACTACGCGAGGAGTCTCGCCGCGGCCGGAGCCGTCGGAGTTCTGTTGGAGCTGGGCAACAAGTTCGACAGCCCGCCGGAAGGACTCACCACGGCGTGCGCACGAGAGCAGTTGCCCCTCATCGTCTTTCGCCGCCCGGCCTCGTTCGTCAAGTTTGTCGAGGCCGCGCAGTCAAACCTGATGACGCAGCAACTTTCGGACCTGCGCTTCGCCGAGTTCGTGCACCACACCTTCATGCATCTGTCCCTTGAAGAGGCGACGATGTACAAGATCGTCAAGACCGTCTCGGGACTGGCGGGGTGTCCCGCGGTCTTGGAGAATCTGATGCACCGCGTCTTGGCCTACGAGCCGACGGCCGACGTCTCGACCGAGGTTCTCCTCTCCGGCTGGGAGGCGCGTTCCCGTGCGGCTCCCATGTCCCAGACCACCGAGGTCGTGGGCCGTGAGGCCTGGTTGACGACGCCGGTGGTCGTACGCACCGCTCCCGTCGGCCGACTCGTCCTGCTGACCAAGAACGCCCCGACACCGACCCAGATCAGGGTGCTGGAGCGTGGCGCGTCTGCACTGATGATCCGGCTGTCCTATCAGCGCACCCCGGATCAATCCGAGGGTGACGCCGACAAGGCGGCGATCTACGACCTGATCCACCGCCGACACTGCGGGGAGCGGCAGATGTCCACCCGGCTGGGGGCCCTCGGCCTACCGGTGCGACATCGCAGCCTCGCCGGGGTGATAATCGAAATCCGCAGCGGCGGTGAGAATTTGAGCTGGAAGGGTCTGGAGGAGAACGCATTGTCGATAGTGCGCACCTGCAGCTCCGTGCACGATGCGAAGATCGTGGCGGCTACGCTGCCCGACAGCAGGCTCAACATCGTGGCGAGCGTGCCACCCAAGTCGACTCCCGACAAATTCCTGGATGCCGTGTACCACAAGCTTGGAGAGCTTCTGCCCCAAGCCAGAGTGATCATCAGTCTCGGTGCGCCAGCCGAGGACATCACCGGAATCTGCCGTTCCCTCGAAGAGGCCGCGCAAGTGGCGAAATCGATAACCGATCATACTGTCGAACGAATTTACTACAGCACCAACGATATTCAACTCCGCGGATTGTTCGCGCTGCTTCGAGACGATCCCGAGGTCCACACCTTCATCGAACGCACCATCGGGGCCCTGCTTGACTACGACATCCGAAACGGCAGCGACCATCTCGCCATCCTGCATCTCTACCTGAACAACGGCCGCAACAAGGTGCTGGCCGCACAGGCCGCTGGCATCTCCCGACGAACCGTGTACGAACGGCTGTCTGTCGTCAGCCGAATCCTTCGGGCGGACCTCAGCGACGACGAGACATGCACGTCAATCCACGCCGCAATCATCGCGCGTGAGTCGGTCATGGCCAACCACCACGGTCCAACGCGAGTTCCCGAGGCACTGCGCGTGACACACCCGACACGGTTCACGACATTCGCACCACCGCAGGCTATCTGACCGCTCTGTGGTGGCGGCGTACTCCAGTTTTGGTTCAGCGGCGCCCGAGACGAAACGATAGCGCGACGCCGAGCACCCGTACCTCCACAAGCCACCGACGATCGGCCATCCTCGGCGGGTTCGGACTGGGAACAAGCGGCGACATTGGCTGCTACGCCCCGTCCAGCGCAGCGATGACACGATTCGCGATGAGGTCGACGTCCTCATCGGTCATGACCGTCGAGAGAGCGAGCAGGCCGTTGGTGCCCGCGAGTACGCCCGCCTCGTACAACCGCCACCACGTTGTCTTCGCGTCCTCGACCACCAGGCGCAGAAGCGACCCGCGACCGTTCACGGTAAGGCCCGCGCCAACGAGCCTGCCGCGCAGGCCGTCGCCCTTGGCATTGAGTACGGCGATATCAGATTCGTCGTAGCGGCGGATGGCGGTCAGTCCCGCTGCCATCGTCACCGGGTTGGCGCTGAACGTACCTCCCCACGCCACCGGCCCGTCTCCCAACGGGCTGAAGGCATCGAGGACGTCGGCCCGGCCGCCGACGGCGCCGACCGGGAAGCCGCCGCCGATCACCTTGCCGAGCGAGACGAGATCCGGTGTGATCTCGTAGGTTTGGTGCAGGCCGCCGCCACCGAGGCGGAAGGTGATGACCTCGTCGATGGCGAGTAGCGCTCCGTGTTCGTGCGCCAGCCTGCGTGCCGCGGAGGCGAACTCGGACGACACCGGCCGCAGACCGGCCCGGTTCGGCATGAGGTCGAGCAGCACCACGGCGACGCGGTCACCCAGAGCCTGCATGGCGGCGTCGAGTGCTTCGACGTCGTCCTGAGGCAGCACGATCGAGGCATCGGCCACCCCCGCGGGCACTCCGGGAGCCCCGGGCGACACCACACCGTCATAGGTGCCGTGGTAGCTGCCGTCGAACCTCACCACTAGATCACGTCCGGTGTGCGCACGTGCGCCGCGAATCAACATCATCACGGCCTCGGTACCGGAGTTACAGAATCGCCACTTCTGCATTCCGGTACGCGCACTGAGCAACTCGGCCATATCGACCTCGTACGACGTCGGCAGGCCGAAGGCCGTGCCCTTCGCAGCCGCGTCACTCGCGGCCGCCAGGATCTCGGGGTCGGCGTGGCCGTGGATCAACGCGGTGTAGTTGTTGTTGCAGTCGATGGTGCGGTGACCGGCAGAGTCGACGACGAACGCTCCCGCACCCGCGACGGCGTACGGCGGGTGAGGCTCGACGAAGAGCGTCGAACGGGTGTTACCACCCGGCATCACGTCGACGGCACGCGCGAAGAGCTTGTCCGCGGAAGTCATCGGCCCGCGGAGCCGGAACTGACGGTGCGGCTCTGCTCGCGCATGAAACCGGGCAGGTACCACGGTCCCAGGCCACCCTTGCCCGACGATCCGCTCGCCTTCCACCCGCAGAACGACTGCAATCCCGGCCACGCGCCCGTGGTGGCGCCCTCGCGCCGATTCACATAGACCACGCCGGCCTGGATCCCGTCGAGAAACTGCTCGGTCTCCGCATCCACGGCGCTGAAGATGCCAGCGGACAAACCGTATTCGACCGCGTTCGCCTCGGCCAGAGCGTCGTCGATGCCATCGACAGCCGTTACCGTCACGACAGGGGCAAACAGCTCCTCGCGGGTCAGCCGATGACCACGCGCGAGGCCCGTGATGATCGTCGGCGGGACGAAGTGACCGGGGCTCTCCGGCACTGGCGCGCTGATCACCGTTGCGCCATCAGTGCGCGCCGTCGACAGAGCCGACATGACCCGCGACGCGATGCCCTCGTCGACAACTGGGCCGACAAACACATCGGCGGATGACGGGTCGCCAACCACGATCTGCTCGACACGCGCCGTCAACCGGTCCACGAGTTCGTCATGCACCGCAGACTCCACGATGACCCTCCGCGTCGCGCTGCACTTCTGGCCGGAGAACCCGTAGGCCGATCGAACAATGCCCTCGACGGCGGCGTCGAGGTCTGCGCTGCCCATGACGATGGCCGGGTTGTTGCCGCCCATCTCGGCCAGCACCGGTTTGGCGTAGGCGCCGCCGGACAACGCCCGAATGATGCCCCATCCCACGTCGGCCGAACCGGTGAAAGCGACACCGTCAACGTCGGATTCGACCACGAGCTGACCCGTCGTCGCACCACCGTGCACCAGGTTGAGCACGCCCGCGGGAAGTGACTCGGCGAGCAGCCGCGCCGCGAATGCCGTCGAGCGTGGGGTCTTGTCAGAGGGCTTGAGTACCGCGGTGTTGCCGGTCACCAACGCGGCCACGGTCATGTTCACCGCCAGCGCGACGGGAAAGTTGAACGGTGCGAGGATCCCGAACACGCCGTAGGGCCGCAAGACGTCGACGGTCCGGTCGGTCGCGGTTGATCGGAGCGGTGTCTCGAAGCCGTCCCGAGATTCCATCTGCGCGCAGTAGTGCTCGATCAGGTCGGCGGATTCCTGCGCTTCGGCGAGGGCCTCGATGCGCGACTTCCCCGTCTCCGCGGAGATGGTCGCGGCAATCTCGACGTCGCGGTCCAAGAACCGAGACTTGGCTGCGCGCAACAGCTCAGCGCGCTTTCCGAACGGAACCGCGCGCCAGCTGCGCGCGGCATCGCGGGCAGCGGCGACGGCGTCATCGACAACCTGCCCGGTGGCGGTATGGGCACGTGCGACCACTCGGCTCGGGTCGGCCGGATCGCGACGCTCGAACACGTCACCGTCATGCCGTTCAGCGCCTGCGACGACGTGCGGCAACGGCTCGGGGATCTCGGTGCGGCTCGTCGCGAGCGCCTGCTCGAATTGGCCGTTGAGCTCAGTTGTCAACGATGTGCTTGCGTAGTTGAGAGTCGACATTACTGTCCTTTCAGATGGTGGGTGGTGTTGGGGCGCCGGCGATGAGGCGTTCGGGAGACCAGCTTCGCGACCAACTGAACGTGGTCGTGGCGTCGAGGACCGCCTCGGCCGCGACAAGGCCAACGGCTGGAGCCAGTTGGATGCCCGATCCGCCCGCACCGAGTGCGCAGACCACCGTCGGCTGTTCGGGGTGCCGTCCCACGATCGGGCGGTGGTCCGGGCTCATTGGATAGATGCCCTGCCAGCTGCCGCTGATGGTCAGGTCGTCGACGATATGGAGACGCTCGGCCATCAACGTCAGGATGCGCTCCACTTCGTCGTCTCCTACCCGCCGAAGCTTGACGTTGGGAGCCACCGCATCGTGGACACCCTCATCCGTGTGCAGGCCTGCGATGAGCTGGTCGACCCGCTCCGACCGGAAATAGACACCGTCAGTGCCACTGTCGGGCACGTAGTCCATGACGAAGGGCAGCAGCGGATCCATCGCTCGGCGCAGATCGACGGTGATCGCGCCGTGCAGCTGGGGGTGAAGAGGCGCGGGGGCGCCGAGAAGCTCGCCCACCTGTGCTGCCCATGGCCCCGCAGCGTTGACCACGACGTCTGCGACGAACGTGCCCTTGGTGGTGTTCAGCTGCCAACGGCCGCCGGCGTCGACGCTGGCGTCGAGCAACTCGGTGTTCACCGAGATCCTTCCGCCCTTGCCTGCGATCAGCTTCGCGGCGATGGTGCAGTACTCGTATCCGTCGATGTGACCATCGGACTCGCCGTACAGGCCGCCTAGTCGATCGGAGGTGACCAATTGTGGCCACTTGTGCGCGATCTCGTCGGCAGTCAGCACGCGTGAGTCAACGACACCGAAGTCCCGCTGTATCGCCAGGCTGCGCTCGAACGTCTCGATGTCAGCCGAGGTCGAGCCGAGTCGCAGGTATCCGCACGCCACGAAGTGCAGACCGTGGTCGGCCGCCATCCGGTCGTAGAAGCGGCGGCCGTACACCCGGGCTTCGATATCGTCTGCGCGAAAGTACTGCGTCTCGACCATCCCCACCGATCGCCCCGAGGATCCCTCACCGGGGTGGGTCCGTTCGATGACGTGAACGTCGCACACGCCTCGGTTCACGAGTTCCAGAGCGGTCGACAGTCCGAGGACGCCCCCACCAATCACGACCACGCTCGGGGTCGAGGTCATCACGCCTCCAAAGGAAGAGAAGTAGCTGCAGCCCGCCGCAAGGAGCAGTCTCGCTCGCTGTCCGGAACCGGCATGATTTGAAATCATATAGTTGAGTTGTTTTACAAGCAAGCGTCGGGTCAGCTCAATTTCTCCCAATTCCGCTACGCGCCTGGTCATCACGGCACGACGGAACCCGGATGTGTCTAAATACGCTGAACGACAGTGATTCCCGGATCAGCTAGTCGAGCAATACGACTGACCATCCGTAGTGCGACACCGGCAGTCGTTGCAACGCGGCATAGTCGGGGTCGTTTCGAGCAGCGCGCGAACGAATCGGCAGTCCGGTACTGAGGGACGGAAGGGTGGAGACCACGACACGATCCGACTCATTGACCAAGGCCACGGGTGTCGGTATCCGCTGCAGATCGGCGGTCAGCGACTCGATGAATCGGCGCACGTCGACATCTGCGGCCACCACGCCTCGCGGTCCCGACGGCCCAGGCACCGCCAGGGAGACGGTGACGGTGTAGTCATCGGAACCCCAGGTGTCGATGAAGGGTCCGGATAGCGTGGGCTGTCCGCTGACCATCGCCGTGCGGAACCAGCGCAGCGACGCATAGTCGTAAAAGCTCTCTGAGTCGGGATCGACGCTGTGCGTCCTCTCGACCACAGAGTCTCCACGATGCACCCACCACACCATTGCCGGTTGGTCGGCGGAGTCCTGGTAGGCGACCGCATATCCCACGCCTGCGAGGGCGCCGACGTTGCCGCTCTCGACCAGCAGTTCGCGTGTGGACTTCACGAAACTGTCGAAGCCACCCGTCGCCGAGAGCGCCTCCGCCGCTACCGCATCCAGCTTCTCGACAACTGCGTCGATGCGGCCGGCTACCTGGTCCGCGAAGCGGGCGATCTTCTGTTCGGTGGCTTCCTCGCGTCGACTCATGACTTGCTCCTAGCGCTCGGCCCGGTCTTCTGACTGGCCAATCCGTGCGCGACTTCGATGCCAGCCTCCCTGATCGCCCTGGCGGCATCTTCGCGGCTACCGTCACGCACAGCGCCAAGCAGTGCCTCATGATGCAGCGCAATAGCCTTGCGTAGCTTGGCGTTCCGATAGGCAACCGACAGCAATGGGCCGTAGTCGATGATGCAGCTCACAGCGGCCCTGGTCAGCCGAACCGACTGGGACGCGGCAGCCAGCGCGATGTAGAGTCGCCCCTCGGCGCGACGCGCCGAGGCCGAATTGCGGGCGTTGACGAAAGCTTCGACGTGTTGCCGCATTCCGTCGACCTCGTCGTCGGATGCACGCTCGGCGGCCAGTGACGCGGAGGCCTCCGCGACCGAGATTCGCCAGTCCGAGAGGTCGCGCAGATCAACCAGCGACATGTCCGCCAACTGCGAACGCCCGTGCTCCACAGGGTCGTATCCGTTTCGACGGACGAAGCTGCCGCCGGTCCGTCCGCGCCTGGTCTCGACGAGTCCGGCCTCTCTCATGAGGCCGAGCGCGTCGCGCAACGTCACCGGTGAGATGCCCAGTTGCGCGGCGAGCTCAGTTTCGGGAGGGAGCTGTTCACCGTCCTTGAACACATCGAGCGCCACCGCGTTTCGGAGGCGATCGAAGATCACCTGCGTTCTTCCGCCATGCTCGAGGGGCGCGAAGATCACCTCGCGCAGGATGTGCGACGTTTGCGGTACCGCCATCGACGTCATACCAACTTTCGCGTCTCGTGAAACGATCCGAACGCTCGAGGAGCCGGCTCCTGCCAGCTCCTCGAGCAGGCTCAGCGACCAAGTATGCCCAACACCTCTTCCGCAGCGAGTCCACCGGTGTGCAGAGCCCCCTCGACACCGAGTCGGGCGTCGAAGTCAGATCCCGCGAACGTGACCCGGCCTCGAGCCTGCCGCGCCTTGGGTCGGACAGCGGTCTGCCCCGGCCGCAGATAGCTCCACGTGCCACGGGCGAACTCGTCACCGGCCCAGTCGTGCCACGCGACTGCCTCCACCTTGATGCCAGGAACATACTGCTGCAGGGACCTCTCCACTGCGGCAGTGTCATTGATGTCGAGCACACCGGCTTCAGATGTGAAGCCGACGACGATGGCCCGGTCGCCCTCGTGGAACGTGGTCGACGCAGTCGCGAACCCACCACCTTCCGGGATGCCGTGCGCATAGAAGGGCTCTGGGCAGTTGCTGACGAACATCGTGACCTTCTCGGCCTGCGCTGCGACGCCCTGACCCGCCAGGCTCTGCAGTTCCGGCGACAGCTCGGGCGTGAACGAGACGTTCGAGAGCACGCCTATCGGAAGCGCACACACCACCGAGCCGACCGTGACGTCGCCCGCAGTGGTCTGCACGCGCACGCTCTCCCCCGCGTCCTCGACCGCGGTGACCTTCACACCCAGAAGCACTTCGGCATCCGAACCTGACATGACTGCCGCATGCAGGGCACCCGTGCCGTCGGCCAACTGCGGCCCCAGAGTGCGAGCCATCGGGGTGTCGTACGGCGCCGCGAAGAACGTGGCCGCAGACACCGAACCGCTTTTCGCGATGGTGTGCAGCAACGGCAGCGCAGACGGCACGTCCCACGGGTCGCCGGCCAGCGTCACGATGTGCGCGGCGAACAGTTCGCGCGTGTGCGGTCCGAGCGCCAGACCCTCGATCAGCGTCGGCCACGTCACGTCGAGTTCGGAGACATCCTGCTCCTCGATCGGCCGGTGTGGGTCAATCCGCGACGCCAGCGCCGACAAGTGCAAGATCAGGCGCTCGAACGATGCGAGTTCGTCAAGGGGAACCGGCATCGGTCCGACTCGGCGCTCACCGGCGGACAGCCAGATCAGCTTCGTCGGCTCCAGCGATCCCCAGTCCAGTGCGAGGCCGTGGGCGTCGATCTCCTTCCAGGTCAGCGGATAGCTGAGGCGGTCGAGCATGAATGCACCGCCCCACTCCACCGCATGTCCGTCGAAGAACTGCTCTTGCGTCCACATCCGACCCGCGAGCCTGTCTCGTGCCTCGATGATCAATACGCGAAGACCGGCCTGGGTCAACCGCCGCGACGCCGCGGCGCCGGCGAATCCGCCGCCTAGGATCGCAACGTCGTACTGACCTTCGGGCTTCTCCACAACGCGATGCATGTCTCTCCTGTGTTCGTGCCTGTTTTGGTGCGGCGGATTACTTGGCCTGGAACGCCGAAAGGGCGTTCGACACCGGGTCGAGGTTGTCCGCGTAGTACTTGGCGTTCTCACTCACCGTGTTGACTGCCGTTTCCTTCGACACGACATAGGGCTGCACGTCCGGGCTGTAGTCGCCGGCACTGAGGTCCTTGATCGCGGTGGTGTAGGTCGTGCGGTCGACGAACCCGATCTGACCCTTTCGGTCGAGGATCCACATGGCGATCGCCGCCTGTCCCACCTTCGAGTTCGGCGCCCCCTTGGGCACAGCGAAGTAGGCGGCAGTTGTCAGGCCGCCGTTCCAGGTGAAGTCCAACGGCAGCTTCTGCTTGACGATGGCGTCGTAGACCCGGCCGGTCCACACCATGCCCATCGAGCACTCGCCATTGTTGAGCAGCTGCAGAACCGTCGATCCGGACTCCCACCACACGATGTCGTTCTTGATGGTGCCGAGCTTGTTCAGCGCACGGTCGACGTCCAGCGGATAGATCTCATTGGCGGGCACACCGTCCGCCAGCAGTGCCACTTCGAGAGTGCCTGCGCTCACGGGGTACTTGTACAGGCACCGCTTGCCGGGAAAATCCTTGACATTGAAGAGGTCTGCGGTTGACGTCGGCGTCTTGCCGCCGAGCGCGTTGGTGTTCCAGACCAGGACCGCTCCATTGTCCTCGACCTTGATGCCCTGCTTCTCGACGCTGGCCGGATCGAGCTTGTCGACGGGAACGAGCGAGGTGTCGATATCCTCGAGCAGGCCGGCGTTGGCCGCCTGGTAGAACTCGCCGCCCGTGCCGAACTCGACAAGGTTCCAAGGGACGCTGCCCGACTCGGCCGCGGCGCGGAACTTGGTCGATGTGCCGTCTGTGAACTCGGCCTGAGCCGGCAAACCTGTGAGGGTCGTGAAGTCCTTCCACACCGTCTCGTTCTTGGCGTCGGTGGTGAGACCGCCCGACGAGTCGTACCAGGTCAGCGACCCGGACAGATCCTTGAACGTTGACTCGGGAAACACCGATGAATCGAAGTCTGCGGCATTGCCGGTGGGCGCCTGCGAGTTGCCACATGCCACGGCAACGGAACTGCAGAGGGCCACGGCCAAGACCGCTGTCGCCTGCTTCAATCTCGCTCTTGACATGGCTGCTCCTTTGGGTCAGGTTGTTTTAACCGATCGAACTGTATCTTTAATCTAGCCCACGTCAAGAGGAAACTGTGAGAGCCGTTACACAACCCCCCAGCGGGGCTGGGTTAGATTCGCCGTGCACCCAGCCTCCGGTAAATACGTTTGCACGCAAGCGTTCTCGTCCAAACCGTGCCGTAGGCACCACCGTTCTGCTGCTCGTCCTTGCCGCGCTCTACGGAGTTTTCTTCTTCTGGCCGCTGGTGAGCATCGCGCTGCGCAGCCTCAACGCCGACGGCGCGGCCTCGTACAGTCCGGGCGGCTTTACGCTGGTCAACTACGTCAGCCTGTTCACCGACGCCCTGCTGCGTGACGTGCTTGTCAACACCGTGATCACCGCCGGCGTGTCCACCGCGATCACATTTGTGCTCGCCTTCCCGGTGGCCTACCTGATGTCCCGGCTGCAGCGGACGCTGTCGACGGCGCTGTTCATGATGGTGCTGCTGCCGTTCTGGGTGTCGATCCTGGTCAGGCTGTTCGCATTTCTGGAACTACTGTCGTCCAACGGGCCCGTCAACGACGCCCTGGAGGCGCTCGGCGTCGGTCGTCAATCGCTGCTGTTCAACTCCACCGGCACCGTGATCGGCATGGTCAACTACCTGCTGCCGTACATGATCCTGGTCTTGTTCGCAGCCATGAGCGGCGTCGACCCAAACCTGACCCGCGCGGCCAAGTCGCTCGGGTGCTCCAGCTGGCAGGCCTTCACGTCCGTCTATCTCCCCCTGATCCGCGGGTCGATCGTCGGCGCGCTGCTGCTGAACTTCATCATCGCCACCGGCTTCTTCCTGACTCCGGCAATCCTCGGTGGCCCGCAGGACGCCACCATCTCGACCTACATCGCCACCCAGGTGCAGAACTACCGGTGGGGCCCCGCCAGCGCGTTCGGGGTCGTTCTGCTGATCGCGACGTGCATCTGCTTCACCGCGGCGGGTCGGATGACGGGCCTCACAGCCGGGTCCGGAGTCGCGATCACCGGATCGAAGGGCGTTTCCCGCGACGCGGCAATGCCTTTCGGGCCAGCGAAGGCGGGACTGTGGGCGATGACCATCCTCGTCATGGTGTTCCTGTTCGCCCCCATCGCGTTCGTGTTCCCGCTGTCGTGGGGTGTCGATGCGACCATCGCCTGGCCGCCACGCGGCTTCACCCTCGACTGGTATCACGCCGCGCTCACCAACCCCATGTGGACTGCGGCACTTCAGAAGAGCGTCACGGTGGGGCTTGCCGTCGCCGTGCTCTGCGTACTCCTGGCGGTCTTCATCGCCCGCTGGGTGCGCACCCTCGACAGCCGTCCACGTGTGCAGTCAGCGCTGGTCACCGTCGTTTACCTGCCGATGGTCGTACCCGTCATTCTCCTCGCGATCGGCACCTTCGACGTGCAGAACCGAATCGGGCTGCTCGGCACATGGTGGGGGCTGGTCCTCGTCGAAACCATCCTCGCGCTCCCCTTCACCTACCTCGTGGTGGCAGCAGCGCTCAACAACGTCGACCCCAGCCTGGAGAAGGCGGCGTGGACCATGGGTGCGAGCCGCGTCTACGCGCTGCGGAAGGTCGTCATCCCGACGGTGATCCCGGCGATAATCGGGGCCGCGCTGCTGGCATTCATCAGCTCATGGGACGAGGCAGTTGTCGCCCTGTTCCAGACGAGCTTCGAGAAGACTCTGCCGGTCAACTTCTACGCGTCGCTCAAGAGCGGCTCGAGCCCGGTGATCGCCGCCATCGGTGCCATGTTGATGCTGCTGGTCCTCGTGCTCGGCGGCGCATTCGTCACGATCCAGGCGGTGCGCTCCCGCCGCGCCAAGAAATCCGTACTCAACAGCCCGACCCCCGACAAGAGGCCTTCATGATCACCGAACAGAAACGCTCTCCCACAGCCGCACCCGTCGACCAGTCGTTCATCGAGATCCGCGATCTGCACCACGAGTACGGCGGCATTACCGCTCTGGACAGTGTGTCGCTCGACGTGCGCGCCGGAGAGTTCGTGACGCTGCTGGGCCCGAGTGGCTCGGGCAAGAGTTCGCTGCTGCACATTCTCGCGGGCCTCATCGACGCCACCTCGGGAACCATCAGCATCGCGGGGCGTGACATCACCCGGGTCGCTCCGCAGAAGCGCGAAATCGGGCTTGTCTTCCAGAATTACGCCCTCTTCCCGCATCTCACCGCCCGCGAGAACATCCGCTTCCCACACAATGTGCGCAAAACCCCCGAGAGTGAGGCGTCGGACCGCGTTGCCGAGGTGCTCGAACTCGTCGAGCTGACGGCGCTGGCCGATCGCCGGCCCGACCAGCTCAGCGGCGGTCAACAACAGCGCGTGGCGGTCGGACGCGCGATCTCGGCGGTGCCGAAGGTGCTGCTTCTCGACGAGCCACTCGGCGCCCTCGACCGCAGATTGCGTCAGCAGCTGGGGCACGAAATCCGGCGTGTGCAAAGGGAAACCGGAATCACCACGCTCTACGTCACTCACGACCAGGAAGAGGCATTCACCATGTCGGACCGGGTCGTGGTGATGAACCACGGCGAGATCCGACAGGTGGGCACACCAAAGGACGTCTACACCCGGCCGAGCGATTCCTTCGTGGCGAACTTCGTCGGCGAGGTCAACCTCTGGCCAGTGACGGTCGAGAGTCGCGCGAGCGCCACCACGGCGGCGACCATCGCCGGCGCCGCGCCGTTCACCACACAGTGCGGGGACGAGGCACGCGGCTCGGATGGCAACCTCATGGTCGCCGTCCGACCCGAGCGGGTGTGGGTGTGGCGGCCGGGAGAGCCCGCGCCCCGGCCCGAGATCCAGCTGGTCGACTCGGGTGTGATCGTCGAATCCACCTTCCTGGGCAACAGTCACAACGTGGTGGTGGAATCCGACAATCTGGGGCGGACCACCGCGCTGCTCTACGACGGCGAGGAGCCACGCGATCTCGGCGAGAGGGTGACGCTCGGCTGGGAAGCCAAACACGCCCTCACGATTCCGCAGTAGCGATGACGAAGAACAACATGACGGTGAACAAGGTCGTCGCCTCGGCGCACGAGGCCGTCGCCGACATCCCCGACGGGGCGAGCCTGGCGGTCGGCGGCTTCGGGCTGTCCGGCATCCCGTGGTTCCTGATCGACGCCGTGCTCGCCGGCGGCGCAACCGGCCTGACGATCGTGAGCAACAACTGCGGTGTCGACGGCGGCGGGTTGGGCCTGCTGCTGGAGTCCAACAGGATCATTCGCGTCATCGCCTCCTACGTCGGCGAGAACAAGGAGTTCGCCCGGCAGTATCTGGCCGGTGAGTTGACCGTTGAGCTGACGCCGCAGGGCACGCTCGCCGAGCGCCTCCGCGCCGGCGGCAGCGGCATCGGCGCGTTCTTCACCCCTACCGGCGTGGGCACCCTCGTCGCCGAGGGCGGGCTGCCGTGGCGCTACCACCCCGACGGAAGCGTGGCGCTGGCATCACCGCCCAAGGAGGTGCGTACCTTCGGCGGTCGCGAGATGCTCCTCGAGGAGTCGATCGTGACGGACTTCGCGTTGGTACGCGCCGCAGTCGCCGACACCGCAGGCAACTGCGTGTTCCACGCCGCGGCGCGTAACTTCAACCCGCCCGCGGCGATGGCCGGACGCACGACGATCGTCGAGGCCGAATCCGTGGTGGCGGATGGCGAACTGGACCCCAACAGCGTCCACTTGCCCGGCATCTTCGTCGAGCGCGTCGTCGCGTTGACCCCGGAGCAGGCGGCGCACAAGCGCGTCGAGAAGCTCACCACGCGACCCCGCCCGACAGACGACCAGGAAGCCCGATGAGCTGGACCCACGCAGAGATGGCAGCGCGCGCGACCGAGGAGCTTCGCGCCGGTGACTACGTCAACCTGGGTATCGGACTGCCCACGCTGATACCCGAGCACCTGCCCGCGGACTCCGGCGTCTGCCTGCACGCCGAGAACGGCATCCTCGGTGTGGGGCCGTTCCCGTTCGAGGATGAGGTCGACCCCGATCTCATCAACGCGGGCAAGCAGACGGTGTCGGTTGTCGCGGGCGCTTCGTTCTTCGACTCCGCAACCAGCTTTGCGATGATCCGTGGCGGCCATGTCGACGTCGCTGTCCTCGGCGGGATGCAAGTGGCGGCCAACGGCGACCTCGCCAACTGGATGGTGCCGGGCGCGATGGTCAAGGGCATGGGCGGCGCGATGGATCTGGTCAGCGGCGCCGAACGGGTGATCGTCCTCATGGACCACGTCGCGAAGTCGGGTGCGGCCAAACTGGTGACGTCGTGTTCACTGCCACTCACGGGGCGCGGGGTGGTGGCCCGCGTGATCACCGACCGCGGCGTGTTCGACACCGCAAGCGGTGAGTTTCGTCTCGTGGAACTCGCGCCAGGATGCGAGTTTGAGGACATCGCGGCGATCACCGACGCACCGCTGACGCGCGCCTGACCTCGCGCGCTTGGGAAGCAACCAATTGGCCCTCGGCCAGACCACAAACGCAGTCAGGCCCCCTCCGAAGAGGGGGCCTGATCAGCGTGGCAGATGCAGGATTCGAACCTGCGTAGGCGTAAGCCGACGGATTTACAGTCCGCTCCCATTGGCCGCTCGGGCAATCTGCCGGGGTGCATCCATTCCCTACCCGGGTTTGGTGCGTAAGCAGGGTACAACGAGGATGGTCCCAAGACGAAAACGCACCACCAACGTGCACCTACAGAAGGAGGGGTCCAATGGCGGATTCAAGTTTCGACGTCGTCAGCAAGGCCGATCGTCAAGAGGTCGACAACGCGCTCAACCAGGCCGCTAAGGAGCTGTCCACCCGGTTCGACTTCCGCGGCACCGACACCACCATCGAGTGGCAGGGCGAGGAGGGCATCATCCTGGTCTCCTCCACCGAGGAGCGCGTCAAGGCCGCGGTCGACGTGTTCAAGGAGAAGTTGATCCGTCGCGACATCTCAATGAAGGCGTTCGACGCAGGTGACCCGCAGCCCTCGGGCAAGACCTACAAGGTCATCGGCAGCATCAAACAGGGCATCGACAGCGAGAACGCCAAGAAGATCACCAAGCTCATCCGCGACGAGGGCCCCAAGGGCGTCAAGGCGCAGATCCAGGGCGAGGAGATTCGCGTCAGCTCCAAGAAGCGTGACGACCTGCAGGCCGTCCAGGCGCTGCTACGGGGCGCCGATCTCGAGGTTGCGCTGCAGTTCGTCAACTACCGCTGACACCGCCGGGCCCGCTCCCCCACGCAGAGACCGCAGCCACGGTCGTTGCGCGCCCCGCTTAGCGACCAGGACGACGATTTCGGCGGAGGGGGCGGCGCGGCGGGGAAAGCAGCCATTCGGAACCGTCCTCGGCCATACGCTGAACGGCATGGCAGCAGCGCAACGTGAACCCAACGTCGTCGTCCTCGGTGGAGGGTCCTGGGGCACCACCGTCGCCTCCATCTGCGCGCGGCGCGGGCCGACGCTGCAGTGGGTGCGCTCGGAGGAGACCGCCGCCGATATCAACGACCACCACCGCAACCGCCGCTACCTCGGTGACGACGTCGAGCTGAGCCCCACACTGCGCGCCACCAACGACTTCTCCGAGGCCGCCGAGTGCGCCGACGTCATCGTCATGGGCGTGCCGTCACACGGCTTCCGCGGCGTGCTGCAGCAGCTGGCCAAGGAGCTGCGGCCATGGGTCCCCGTGGTGTCGCTGGTCAAGGGCCTCGAGCAGGGCACCAACTACCGGATGAGCCAGATCGTCGACGAGGTGCTGCCGGGCCACCCGGCGGGCATCCTGGCCGGACCCAATATCGCCCGTGAGGTCGCCGAGGGTTACGCCGCCGCGGCCGTGCTGGCGATGCCCGACACCAAGCTCGCCGCTGATCTGGGAAAACTGTTCCGCACCAAGCGCTTCCGCACCTACACCACCGAGGACGTGGTGGGTGTCGAGATGGCGGGCGCACTCAAGAACGTGTACGCCATCGCCGTCGGCATGGGCTACTCGCTGGGCATCGGCGAGAACACCCGCGCCATGGTCATGGCCCGTGCCGTGGCCGAGATGTCCAAGCTCGGCGTGGCGATGGGCGGGCACCGCGACACCTTCGCGGGCCTGGCCGGCATGGGCGACCTCGTCGTCACCTGCACCAGCCAGCGCAGCCGCAACCGCCACGTCGGTGAACAGCTCGGTCAGGGCAAGACCGTCGAGGAGATCATCGCCTCGATGAACCAGGTCGCCGAGGGCGTGAAGGCCGCCAGCGTCGTCATGGAGTTCGCCGAGAAGTACGGCATCACCATGCCGATAGCGCGCGAGGTCGACCGCGTCATCAACCATGGCTCCACCGTCGAGGACGCCTACCGCGGACTGGTCGCCGAGAAACCCGGTCACGAAGTGCACGGCTCGGGATTCTGATGGCACCGCTCCCACCCGACGCAACGGTCACCACGCTGCGATGATCTAGCGCATGGAAGCGGCGACGTTGAAGGGTCGGGCGGCCGAGCGCAGCGCCTGCACCGACCTGCTCGCCGCCGCCGAGACCGCGCCCGCCGCCCTGATCCTCGAGGGCGACGCGGGCATCGGGAAGACCGCGCTGTGGCGCTCGGCCGTCGAACAGGCCTCGCGGAACGGCTTCCGCGTGCTGAGCGCCGCGGTGGGTGAGGCCGAGACGGTCCTGGCCTACACGGCCGTGGGCGATCTGCTCGGCAACATCGAGTCCGACGTGCTCGACGCGCTGCCCGGCCTGCAGCGTCTCGCCGTCGACCGCGTCCTGCTGCGCGCCGGTAGCGACGGCCAGGTCACCGATCAGCGGGTGGTCGCCGCGGCATTCGTGTCGATCGTCGAGATCCTCGCCGCGGATGGGCCGGTGCTGATCGCCATCGACGACGTGCAGTGGCTGGACCCCTCCAGTCACACCGTCATCGCCTTCGTCGGGCGGCGCCTACGCGGACGCGTGGGTGTCCTGCTCAGCGAGCGGTCCGACCCCGACAGGGGCACCGCGGCGTCCCTGCTGCAGCTCGGCCGGCCCGAGGACGTCCGCCGGATTCGTCTGGGCCCGTTGACCCCCGGCCGCCTGCACGAGGTCGTCTCGGCGAGGCTCGGCCGCGGCCTGTCGCGGCCCATCATGGGACGTATCAGCGAGATCTCTGGCGGCAACCCGTTCTACGCCCTCGAGTTGGCCCGTGCGATGGCCGGCCGCCCGTTGAGTCCTGAGCCCGCGTTGCCCGGTTCCCTTGCCGAGCTGGTGCGGTTGCGTATCGGAGGCATCGACGGCGGCGTTCGCGACGTGCTGCTGGCCGTCGCCTCCGTCGCCGCCCCGACGGTGGAGCTGCTGGCCCACGTCCGGCAGACGACCACCGAGGAGATCGTCGACGCGCTCGAGGCCGTCGAGACGGCAGGCATCATCGGCATCGACGGCAATCGCGTCCGGTTCACCCACCCGCTGCTGGCCCGCGGCGTCTACACCGATGCGACCCCGGCCAGCCGCCGCGCCATGCACCGCGCGTTGGCCGAAGTGGAGACCGAGCCCGAGCTCAAGGCCCGCCACCTCGCGCTGGCCACCGCGAGCACCGATGACGCCACGTTGGCCGCGCTGGACTCCGCCGCCGACTCCGCCCGCAACCGCGGCGCACCCGCCGCCGCCGCCGAACTTCTCGACCTTGCCATCGGCCTCGGCGGTGGCAAGCCATGGCGCCGCGTCCGGGCCGCGGGAGATCACTTCCAGGCAGGTAACACCGAGCACGCCCGTAGCCTGCTCGAACCCCTGATCGATGAGCTGCGCCCCGGCATGCTTCGTGCGATCGCCCTGAACCTTCTCGCCGCGATCTTCATGTACGAGAACAACTTCAAGCAGGCCAACGACCTGCTGTCCCGTGCCGTCGAGGACGCCGCAGACGTCCCGCCTGTGCTCGTCACCACGCTGATGAACCTGTCGTTCACCCAGGGGCTGGGATCCTTCGCCGAGGGCACCCCTGAGACGGGCATGCTCGAGGCGTCACTCAACAGCGCGCACGAGGCGATGCTCGTCGCCGACGGCGCGGGTATTCCCGCGCTGCGCAGCCAGGCCACCGCCATCTGGGTGCACGCCAAGTTCAACTTCGGCCATGGCGCCGACTACGAGGCACTGGCCCGCGCGGTGGAGCTGGAGAACACCAACGACGATGTGCCGATCCCGTTCAACGCCAGCGCCGTCGAGGCCCTCATCTACGCCTACACCGGGGACCTGGACCGAGCCCGCGCCAAGATGCACGCCCTGCGCGAGCGCTGCCTCGAGCGCGGCGCCGACAGAAACATGATGGGAGTCTCGGGATACAGCGCGCTGATTGAGATGTGGAGCGGAAACTACCCCGCCGCCATCCGGTTCGCCGACGAGGCGGTCGAGCGCGCCCGACAACTCGGCAGTGGCCACGTCGACATCATCGCGCTGTCGATTCGGTCCGCCGTCCACGCGCACGCGGGCCGCGACGCCGAGGCCCGGGCCGACGCCCACGAGGCACTGGCGGCCACCCAGGTGTGCGACGCGCCCCGGATGGCGGAGTGGCCGATCATGTCGCTGGCGTTCCTCGAGGTGTCCCAGGGCCGGTTCGCACAAGCCCTGGACGCGTTGGCGCCCATGCTCGCCCGCTTCGCCTACGTGCCGGGCACCGAGGTCATGAGCCACTGGTACATACCCAACGCCGTCGAGGCGATGATCGCGCTGGACCGCCTGGACGAGGCCGAACCGTTGATCGCGGCCCTTGAGACCAATGGGGCGCGGCTGGACCGGACGTGGAACATCGCCACGGGTGCGCGGTGCCGGGCCATGATGCAGGCCGCGCGTGGCGATGTGGAATCCGCCATCGAGTCGGCGCATCACGCGATGGCCGCCCACGAGCGGCTGCCGATGCCGTTCGAGCGGGCCCGCAGCAGGCTGCTGCTGGGCAAGCTGCAACGCCGCCGTCGACTCAAGGATGCGCCGACCAGGACGCTCAGCACAGCACTGGCCGAGTTCGAGGCCATCGGAGCGCCGTTGTGGGCCAAACAGGCTCGCGACGAACTGGCGCGCACCAAGGTCCGCCCCACCACCACGTCCGAACTCACACCGTCCGAGCAGCGCGTGGCCGAACTCGCCGCGTCGGGGATGTCCAACAAGGACATCGCCGCGACGCTTTTCGTCGGCACCAAGACCGTCGAGCACAATCTGACCCGCGTCTACGCGAAGCTCGGCATCCGCTCCCGCGTCGAACTCGCACGGCGCATCGACCACGAAGCCGACGGCCACTGACATCAGCCGGGCAACACCCTCGAGGCCAGTCGCAGGCTCAGCGCAAGCACCGATGAGATCGGATCCGTGCCCACCAACTCACCCGCGTCGTTGAGCGTGAACGGCGAGCGCCTCCGCCCGCGCCTGCCCATCCGCCACGCGATCGCATCGGCGACCCGCAGCGGTTTCAACAACGGCGGCTCGTCGAGATCGAAGACGTCGCAACGATCCTCGGGGTCGAACTCCTCCTGCACGAGGATCCCGTTGACCGCCCTTCTTGCTGCCTCGTTGGCACCCTCCATGGTGGCCAGATCGGTGTTACTGCGCACGAAGTCCGACGCGATGAAGAAGTTCGGGATGCGGGTCACGGCGTCCGGTCGATGACGCCACGAGCGCTTGGTGTTGATCAACAGCGGCTCGTCGTTGGCGAGGTTCGCCGGATCGCGAAAGTCGATGGCCGGATCAAGGAACCGGTGCAGCAGGTTCTCCTCGGCGATCTCGCCTTGCTCGAGATGGTCGGCCAGCTGCTCCCAGACCTCGTCGAGGATCTCCCTCTCACTGCACTCGCGGGCCGGTTTGCCGAGCCGCGGACTTGGAGTGTCCCAATCCGAGATGTCCACGGAGAGCACGTCTCTCACACGTCCGTCGCCCCGGTCGGTGAGCTTGACGTCCTTCCAGAACTGCCCCTGGGCGATCGAGGTGAGCGCCCACTCGGAGTCAATGTAGATGGCATGGCCGCGCGGGAAGTCGGTCAGCTCCTTGTCGAAGTAGAACATCGCGCCGGTCATCCACCGCGTCGTCAACCTCTCGAGGTATCCCAGCCGGGGTTCGGCGGACCGGAGTTGGTCGGTGAGTAGGCGGTTGAGCTTCTCGACCGGTATCGCGGCGATGTAATAGTCGGCGGTGACCGGTTTGAGCCGGTCCCCGATCGAGACGCCCGTGATGGTCTGGCCGTCGCAGTGAATCGCTGTCACCGGAGCGCCGCCCTCGAACGTGACCGACTTCTTGCCCAGCTTCCTCGCACTCAGGTGCTCGACCCACGGGTCTATCCACACCTCGCTTGTCGGGCCGTTCAACACCCGGTCGACCTTGCCGTCGACCTGTGCCATGTCCTGCATCAGCTGCGTCAGAATCGCGCATCCGGTCCTGGCCGACATCTCCTCAGCGCGGGCGGCCACCAGTGAGCGCGTCATCCCCTTGGCGAGGAACTTCTGGAACTGGCTGGAGCGGTGCTCGGCGTCGACGAAGTCCCACCAACTCTGTCCCTCGAACTCCGCCAGGCGGCGTTCGTCGCAGGCTGTGAGGTAGGCGAGAATCCGTTCGACGAAGGCCGCGTACTCGGGCAGCGGGACGGCGAGGTCGACCGCGATCATGCGCATGAACCGGACCATCTTCACGATGTCACCGACGCTCGACGGGAACTTCATGGGCGCGATGATCTCGTTCTTCGACCCCGCCGCCTGAGCCATCAGCATGTCGGTGGCCAGCACCAGGTTGTCCTTCACACAGCCGCCGCCGAACGGGATCTCGGCCATCGTGGCGTCGATGTGCCGATAGAACCCGGGGAAGAACCGGAAGCCGTGCTCACCGGGCAGGTCTGACCTGCCGTCCTTACCGGTCCCGGGCACCGGGATCGAGCGGGCCTTGCCGCCGAACACCGCGCGCGCCTCGTAGACGGTTACGTCGAATCCCCGCTTGGAAAGCTCGTGGGCAGCACTCAGGCCGCCGATCCCACCCCCAAGCACCACAACGGATGCCCCCATGGGGCGATCATATGGCGGCGAACTAGTTGAAGTAGGGGTTCGTGCCCTCGGGGCGATCCAGCAGCGGGTTGGTCGCGTTCAGGATGTGGCTGCCCGCCGGGCTCAGCACGAAACCGGCCTGGTCGAAGTTGTTCTGACACGTCGTGACGACGCCGTCGAACCCGCAGGTGACGTTGCGGAAGCTGATCCGTGACCCCGGGGGTAGCGGCTTGGCGTCCGCGGTGACGCCGGCATAGATCGGTGCGGCCGCGTTGGCGAAGCCCGGTGCACCCACCTGGCCACCGCTGACGGTGTTCGCGCCGTTGGGGGCCGCGGGGATCGCGCCGCTGCATCCATAGCCGCCGGTCGAGCGGCTCATCACGCAGGTGACGCCGTCGGCGACGGTGAATGCGTAGAAGGTGCCGTCCTTGGAGGAGAACTCCGAGGGCTTGACCGACACGAACGAGTTGACGTTGGGCGGGGGTGGTGGCGGCGCCGGTTCCGGATCGGCGACCGCCATGGCGGACGTACCGATCGCTGCTGCCCCCGCAGCAACCAGGCCGATCAGGATTCTGCTCAGCACTGGCTCAGCGTAGAGCAGGTGTTTGCTGCGTGCATCACTGCGGTGGAAACCGCAGGTCACACGGGCCGCTCAGTACTGGCCCGGCCCGCGGCCCGCCATCTGCTCCAACCGCGCGATACGCTCAGCCATCGGCGGGTGGGTGGAGAACAGCTTGCCGATCTTCTCGCCGGCCCGGAACGGGTTGGCGATCATCAGGTGCGCCTGGTCGGCCAGCTGCGGCTCGGGCGGCAGCGGGGCCGCCTCGACACCACTGCTGATCTTGCGCAGCGCGCTGGCCAACGCCAACGGGTCTCCGGTCAGCTCAGCACCGGACTGGTCGGCCTGGTACTCCCTCGACCGCGACACCGCCATCCGGATCACCGTGGCTGCTATCGGGCCCAGCATCGAAACCAGCAGAATGGCAAAGGGATTGGCTCCACCGTCGCGGTTACCGCCGAACGCGCTCATGATGAACGCGATATTGGCCAGTGCGGTGATCACCGAGGCCATGGCACCGGCCACGCACGAGATGAGGATGTCGCGGTTGTAGACGTGGCTCAGCTCGTGCCCGAGCACCGCGCGCAGCTCGCGCTCATCGAGGATGCGCAGGATCCCGGTGGTGCAGCACACCGCGGCGTTGCGCGGGTTGCGGCCGGTGGCGAAGGCGTTGGGCGCATCGGTGTCGCTGATGTAGAGCCGCGGCATCGGCTGGTGCGCGGCGTTGGCCAGTTCTCGCACGATCCGGTACATCGCCGGGGCCTGCAGCTCGGTGACGGGCTGGGCGTGCATCGCCTTCAGCGCCATCTTGTCGCTGTTGAAGTACACGTAGGCGTTCATGCCGAGCGCGAACAGGACGGCCAGCCCGAGAATGGCGGTGCTTTGGAACAGTGCGCCAATGAAGACGATCAGCGCAGAGAAACCCGCAAGCAACAGGAACGTCTTGAATCGGTTCGCGTGCGGATGCCAGGTCATTGGTTTGCTTCTTCCTACGAAACTCTCGGAGTCATCGCTGATACCAACGCCCGGGGATGCCCCCCGGGTTCCAACGCGTCAACCGTGACGGTGGACGGTGTAGTCGATCAGGCCCAGCAGGGCGTGCCGACCTGGACCGTCGGGCAGCTTCTCCAGCTCAGCGCGGGCGTCGGCGGCGTACTTGCTGACGGTCTGCTTGGCCTCCACGATGCCGCGTGAGGAACGCAACAGCGCCAACGCCTCGGCCAGCTCGTCGTCGTCCTCGACGGGACCCGCCAGCAGCACCCGCAGCCGGTCGGCGTCGGGACCGCTCTCGCGCAGGGCGTACAGCACCGGCAGGGTGTGCACGCCCTCTCGCAGGTCGGTCCCGGGAACCTTGCCCGACTCGTCGGGGTCGCTGTCGATGTCGATGATGTCGTCGGAGATCTGGAACGCCGTGCCGACAATGCCGCCGATCCGCGCCAGCCGCTCGATCTGCTCCTCGTCGGCGCCGGAGAACGTCGCCCCGAAGCGGCCTGACGCCGCGATCAGGCAGGCCGTCTTCTCGTAGACCACCTTGAGGTAGTGATCCACGGAGTCGACATGCTCGACCGAGCCGCGCGTCTCGCGCATCTGGCCGGTGACCAGTTGCGCGAACGTGTCGGCGATGATGGCCACCGCGTCCGGGCCAAGGCGCGACACCAACCGCGACGCCGTCGCGAACAGGTAGTCACCCGCCAGGATCGCGATGTTGTTGCCCCACCGGGCATTGGCACTCTGTGCGCCGCGGCGAATCTGCGCCTCGTCCATAACGTCGTCGTGGTAGAGCGTCGCGAGGTGCACCAGCTCGATCACGGCGCCTGCGACGGTGACCTGCCAGGCGTCGGGGTCGGGCCCGAGCTGCGCGGAGAGCACCGTGAACAGCGGTCGGAACCGCTTGCCGCCGGCCTTGAACAGGTGCGAGACGGCCTCGGCCATCAACTCGTCGGCCTTGCCCAGCTCGGTCGACATCAGGTCCTCGACCCGTGCCACTCCATCGCGCACTTGCGCGGCGAAGTCGGGGTCGCCAAAGTCCACGCCCGCGACCACAGTCGCTGGTGTCTGCATTGCTCCAACATACTGGGTAGGTGGAACCGGATACGGAGGGCAGGAGCGCAGCGACCCGATCGGCTGATGTGCTGGTAATCGGGGCGGGACCCGCCGGTTCCGCGGCCGCTGCCTGGGCGGCTCGTCGTGGCCGCGATGTGCTGGTCATCGACTCCGCCGAGTTCCCCCGGGACAAGGCATGCGGAGACGGTCTGACGCCGCGCGCGATCGCCGAACTGCGCCGGCTGGGCCTGGGCCAGTGGCTCGACGGCCGGATCGCCCACCACGGGCTGCGGATGTCGGGCTTCGGTGCCGATGTCGAGGTGAGATGGCCCGGCCCGTCGTTCCCGTCGACCAGCAGCGCGGTACCCCGCACCGAACTCGACGACCGCATCCGGTCGGTCGCCGCCGACGACGGCGCCAAGATGCTGTTGGGCACCAAGGCCGTTGGCGTGCGTCACCATTCGAATGGCCGTGTGGCCGCCGTCAAACTCGACGACGGCACCGAGGTCACGTGCACGGAGCTGATCGTCGCCGACGGCGCCCGTTCCACGCTCGGGCGGGCCCTCGGGCGGGCCTGGCATCAGGAGACCGTGTACGGCGTCGCGATCCGCGGCTACATCGCCTCGCCCCGCGCCGCCGAGCCGTGGATCACCTCACACCTGGAACTGCGCGCGCCGACGGGTGACGTGCTGCCCGGCTACGGCTGGATCTTCCCGCTGGGCAACGGCGAGGTGAACATCGGCGTCGGCGCGCTGGCCACCACCAAGCGTCCCGCCGACGCCGCGCTACGCCCCCTGATGTCGTATTACACGAGCCTGCGCCGCGACGAGTGGGGCTTCGACGGCGAGCCACGCGCCGGACTGTCCGCGCTGCTCCCAATGGGCGGCGCGGTGTCGGGGGTCGCCGGACCCAACTGGATGCTGATCGGTGACGCCGCGGCGTGCGTCAACCCGCTCAACGGCGAGGGCATCGACTACGGGTTGGAGTCCGGCCGGCTCGCCGCCGAGATGCTCGGATCCGGCGACCTGACGCAGGCGTGGCCAGCCGAGCTGCGCGAACACTACGCCCACGGCTTCTCCGTGGCCCGCCGGCTCGGACTTCTGCTGACGATCCCCCGGTTCCTGCCCGCCGTCGGCCCGGCCGCGATGCACTCGCGGTTCCTCATGGGTATCGCTGTGCGGGTGATGGGCAACCTGGTCACCGCCGAGGACGCCGACTGGATCGCCCGGGTCTGGCGCCGCGCCGGCGCCGGTTCCGCGCGCCTGGATCAGCGCCCGCCATTCAGCTAGCGCCACGGCGGAATTCCTCGTCGCACGCGTTACCGAGCGCGTCGTTGACGCTTACGATAATTTCTCGTCCTATAGGCATGACGACGTCATCGGCGGACACTTGACGTAGCTCAACAATTGTTTGCCGAGAGAACGGAGGGGGAAGATTGCTGGGGTGGTGCACGGTGTCGCGGAATCACGCGCCGTTGCCGAATTCCTGAAGTCCGCCCAAGTACATCCGGCGGTGCTGGTCATCGAGGGTGAGGCCGGCATCGGTAAGTCGACGATGTGGCGGGGGGCTGTGGAGCAGGCACGCGAGCGCGGATTTCGCGTGCTCACAGCACGGGCTGATCAGGCCCAGTGCGGCCTCGCCTACAGCGCGCTCGCCGATCTGCTGGACGGCATCGAACCCGAGATCCTCGACACCCTGCCCCATGTGCAGCGGGTGGCCTTCGATCGCGTGCGCTTACAAAGGGCCGACCGGCACACCGTCAGGACCGCCACCGACGAACGTGTCGTTGCTGCGGCGTTCCTGACGCTGGCCGATCGGCTGTGCGCTCATTCGCCGGTGCTCATCGCACTCGATGACGCGCAATGGCTGGACCCGGCGAGCCGGGCGGTCGTCGCCTTCGGGGCGCGCAGGCTGCGGGGCCGCATCGGGGTCATGGTGGCAGACCGGATGGACCCCAAGGCCGGCTACGGCGCTGCCTGGCTGCAACTCAACGGCCTCGACAGCGTGGACCGTGTCGGGATACAGCCGTTGAGCGAGGCAGGCCTGCGCTCGGTGCTGCGTGAGCACCTGGGTCGAGCGCTACCCCGGACCGAGATGATGCGCATCACAGAGCTGTCCGGCGGCAATCCGTTCTACGCGCTCGAACTGGCCCGCGCCATGGACGAGCAGCCCGTCACCGCCGACTTCGGCCTGCCGGGGTCGCTGGCCGACCTGGTTCGGTCACGTCTCGATCGGATCAGCGGCGCCGGCCAGGACGTGTTGCTCGCCGCCGCCTCGGTCGGCGCACCCACAGTGGACTTCCTGGCCGAGGCCACGTCGCGCAGCACCGACGAGGTCGTCGAGCTGCTCGAGGAGGCCGAGACCGACGGCATCGTGGTGATCGAGGGCAACCGGGTCCAGTTCACCCACCCGCTGCTGGCCCGTGGCGTGGACGGCATGGCCAGCATCGACCGGCGGCGTGAGATGCACCGCAGGCTGGCCGACCTCGTCGAGTTACCCGAGCCTCGGGCCCGCCACCTCGCGCTGGCCTCCGCACACGCCGACGCCGCGACGCTCGAGGCGCTCGACGACGCCGCCGAGAATGCCCGATCCCGCGGAGCGCCCTCAGCGGCGGCCGAACTCCTCGACCTGGCCATCAGCCTCGGCGGCGACACCCCAACGCGACGAATTCGTGGCGCAGAGCATCACTTTCGAGCGGGTGACACCCAACAGGCCTACCAGCTGCTCGGCCCTGTAATCGAGGCTCTGCCGCCGGGCCCGTTGCGCGCCGAGGCTGCCAATCTGCTTGCCGCCATCCACACCGTCGACGATCGCTTCGTCGAGGCGACGACCCTGCTCGACGGGGCCCTGATCGACGGCGCGGAGGACCCCGCGCTGACGGTGCAGAGCCTGCTCCTGCTCTCGTACGCGCATTTTCAGGAGGGCGACTTCACCGGTTCACAGCACCGCGTCCGCGAGGCCGTCGATATCGTCGACACGCTGAAGGCTCCCGGGCTGACCAGCCAGGTTCTTGCGATGTCGGTGATGTCGGAATTCATGGCGGGCAATGGATTCAGCGAGGACACGATGCGGCGTGCGCTGGAGTCCGAGGACCGTGACACCGACGTCCCCGTCCAGTTCCAGGCCAGTGCCGTCAACGCCATCGTGCTGGGCTGGATGGGCCGACTGGATGAAGCACACGCCGGTGCCGCCGAGGTCAGGCAGCTCAGCTCCGAACGCGGCGCCGAGAGCGATATGACGGCCGCGGCGGGCCATGCGGCGTTCATCGCCGTGTGGCGCGGAGAGTTCGAGTCGGCGGACCAACTCGCCGACGAGGCTGTGGAGCGCGCCATCCTGGCAGGCGGTCAACACATTCGGATGACCGCGCTCGTCATACGGGCCGTCGTATCCGCTCACCTGGGCAGGATGGATCGGGCGCGAGCGGAGGCGAACGAGGCCATTGACATCGCATTGCACTGCGGCTCACCGCAGTTCGCAGTGTGGCCGACCGCGGTTCTCGGCTTCATCGAGGTGTCATTGGGCCGGTACGCGGAGGCGCTGTCCTACCTCGAGCCCTTCATCGGAGTGTTCGATCAGCTACCGGGCAGCGAGATCACCACCATGTGGTACGTGCCGGACGCTATCGAGGCGATGATCGGCACGGGCCGCAGCGACGAGGCCGAACCACTCATCGCGAGGCTGGAGGACGAGGGGAACCGACTCGACCGGGCCTGGCTCATCGCCACCGGCGCGCGCTGCCGGGCGATGTGGCTGGCAGCGCAGAACGACCTGCCGGGCGCGGTCCGCGCGATCAATCGCGCGATGGCCGAACACGACCGTCTGCCAATGCCGTTCGAGCGTGCCCGCACCCTGCTGGTGCGCGGGCAGCTGCTGCGGCGTCGGCGGCTGATCTCGGCCGCGGCACAGACGTTCAGCGAGGCGTTGCAGGCGTTCGAGCGGATGGGCGCGTCGGTGTGGGCAGACCGGGCGCGCGCCGAGCTGTCCCGCACGCCGTTGGGCGGCGGCGCCACCGGGCTCACCGCCGCCGAGCGCCGGGTCGCCGAGTTGGCAACGTCGGGTATGACGAATCGTGATGTCGCACAGGCATTGTCGGTCAGCCACAAGACCGTCGAGGCCAACCTGACGCAGATCTACCGCAAGCTCGGGATCCGATCGCGCGCCCAGCTCGCACAGCGGCTGCGCTCGCCGGGGTGGTAGCGCCGGCGATCAGGCCTTGACGGCCGCGTGCAAGGCGACAATGCCGCCGCTGAGGTTACGCCACCGCACCGATGACCACCCCGAGGCCGAGATGCGCTGCGCCAGTTCGGCTTGGTCGGGCCAGGCACGGATCGACTCGGCGAGATAGACGTAGGCATCGGGGTTGGACGACACCGCCGTCGCCATCCTCGGCAGCGCCTGCATCAGGTATTCCTTGTAGATGTTCGCGAACATCGCGTTCGTCGGCGTCGAGAACTCACACACCACCAGTCGGCCACCGGGCTTGGTCACCCGAGCCATCTCGCGTAGTCCGGCCTCGTGGTCGACGACGTTGCGCAACCCGAAGCTGATGGTCACGGCGTCGAACGTGTCGTCGGGGAACGGCAGTTTGGTGGCGTCCCCCGCGACCTTCGGCACCGGCCGCGATGCACCGGCGGCCAACATCCCGACTGAGAAGTCACAGGCCACACACCACGCACCGGAGCGTCCCAGCTCCACAGTCGAGACCGCGGTGCCGGCCGCCAGGTCGAGCACCATGTCCCCCGGCCCGATACCGAGGGCCGATTTGGTGGCCCGCCGCCATGACCGGTCCTGCCCGAGTGACAGCACCGTGTTGGTGACGTCATAGCGTCGCGCGACGCCGTCGAACATCGACGCGACCTCGTGCGGGTCCTTCTCCAACGACGCCCTGCTCACGACATTAAAGCTACCTGTGAGGTTTTGCCTTGTGGGAATGGGTCGACGTGATCGACGTTGAACAGCGCAGGCACCACGATGAGGAGAAGACGACATGGCAGGAAAGACCTGGTTCATCACCGGAGCGTCGCGGGGGTTCGGCCGCGAGTGGACCATCGCGGCCCTGGAGCGCGGCGACAGAGTGGCGGCGACGGCACGCGACACGGCGACGCTCGACGACGTGGCGGCCAAGTACGGTGACGCGCTGCTGCCGATCAAGTTGGACGTCACAGACCGCGAGGCGGACTTCGCCGCCGTCAAGCAGGCACACGAGCACTTCGGGCGGCTCGACGTCGTCGTGAACAACGCCGGGTACGGGCAGTTCGGCTTCATCGAGGAACTGTCGGAGGCCGACGCCCGGGATCAGATCGAGACGAATGTGTTCGGCGCGCTGTGGGTGACCCAGGCGGCGCTGCCCTTCCTTCGCGAGCAGCGCAGCGGCCACATCATCCAGGTGTCGTCGATCGGCGGCATCACAGCCTTCCAGAACGTCGGCATCTATCACGCGTCGAAGTGGGCGCTGGAGGGCTTCTCGCAGTCGCTGGCGCAGGAGGTCGCATCGTTTGGCATCCACGTCACGCTTATCGAGCCCGGTGGCTTCTCCACGGACTGGGCCGGGTCCTCAGCCCGGCGCGCGACCCCGCTGCCCGCCTACGCCGAGGCGCACGCCGAGGCCGACCGCATCCGCGGCCAGCGCTCCGCAGATCCCGGTGACCCGAACGCATCGGCAGCGGCGATCCTGAAGGTCGTCGACGCCGAGAAGCCGCCGCTGCGGGTGTTCTTCGGCTCGTTGCCCTTCTCGCTGGCCAAGGCCGACTACGAGAGCCGGCTGGCGAACTGGGAGCAGTGGCAGCCCGTCGCCGAGTTGGCTCAGGGCTGAGCGATTTCGGCGCGTTTAGGAGCGGTGAGCGCTCCTAAACGCGCCGAAATCGCAGGGGTTAGGCGGCCTTGGCGCTGCGCGTGCCCAGCACTGCGTCGTAATGATCGACCAACTGCGCGCAGACCGCGGGCCAGGTTCGGCTCAGCACGCTGCGGCGTGCGGCGACCGAGTAGCGGGGTCGCTCGGCGAGCAGGTGTGCGACGGCGGAGGGAAGCCTGGCCTCGAAGTCGTCAACCTCGAGCAGCAGGCCGGTGTGCATCGGGGACACCAGATCCCGGGGCCCACCCGCGTTGGGCGCTACCACCGGCAGCCCCGAGGCCATCGCCTCCTGCACGGCCTGGCAGAACGTCTCGTGCTCACCGGGATGGACGAACACGTCCATGCTCGCGTAGCCGGCGGCCAGCTCGGCGCCGTACAGTGCGCCGGTGAAAACCGCTGAGGGCATGAGGGTTTGGAGCCTGGTCCGGTCGACGCCGTCGCCGATGATCACGACCTGAAGGTCGTCGCGGCCAGCCAGTGCCGCGAGCCGCTCGACGTGCTTCTCCGGTGCGAGCCTTCCGACGAACCCGACGATGGGCTTACCCGCTGGCGACCACGCCGATCGCAACGCATCATCGCGCGCCGATGGGACGAAACCCGTGATGTCGACGCCGCGTCCCCAGTGATGTACGCGCGGCACGCGGTGCGCGACCAGGTTCTGCATCGCCGAGGTCGACGGGGCCAGCGTGCGGTCGGCCATCGCGTGCAGGTGACGCGTCCACGCCCACGCGGCGCGCGATGCCACACCGACTCCGTAGCTCTCGGCGAACCCGGCGATGTCGGTCTGGAACACCGCCACGGTCGGCACACCCAGGTGGCGGGCCGCGTGCAGGCCGCCGTAGCCGAGCAGTGCGGGCGAGGCCAGGTGCACGACGTCGGGGGCGAACCCGCGCAGCACGCCGACCATCCGCGGGCGCGGCACCCCCAACGGCAGCGATGTCACCTTCGGGAACATCCGCGAGGGCACCCGGTGGATGCGGACACCGTCGTGCACGCGGTCGGCGGGGGCTTGATTCCTCGGGGTGTCCGGGGCGATGACGAGAACCTCGTGGCCGGTTCTGCGGAGATGCTCGATCACCCGAAGCACCGAGTTGGTGACGCCGTTGACATTCGGGAGGAAGCTCTCTGTGACGATCGCAACGCGCACACCAGGAGCGTGTCAGCGGCGCCTGTCCACGAGGTTGCGTGCAGGCATACGCGACGCGAAAACGTGACGATCACCGGTAGGCTGACGTCCTCGGAAGGGGGCCTCATGCGGCGATGGCGCAGCGCACTGGTCGCGGTGGCCCTGGTGGCACTGACATCGACGGCGGCGGGGTGCACCAAGGCCGTCACCGGGGCCGCACAGCCCGATCCGGCCACGGCGGCCGTCGAGATCACCGAGGACGGCTACGGCATCCGGGCGGGCTTCGACGATGCGCCCGTCGAGATCGAGATCTTCACCGAGCCGCAGTGCACCCACTGCGCGGACCTGCAGGCCGATTTCGGCGACCAGATCGCGTATTACATCGCCGTGGGGCAGCTGGCCGTCACCTATCGGCCGGTGACGTTCCTGGACAGCGAGGCCGACGGGCACTCGGCGCGGGTGTCCAATGCGCTGTTCGTCGCCGCCTCACCGAGTCCTGACGGCGATACTCCGACCGGGCCGGCGTTCCAGCGGTTCGTCGAGGAGCTCTGGGCCGCACAGGATCCCGGCGGCTCGGGACCAGCCGATGACGAGATGGCCGATATGGCAAGGGCGGCGGGCATTCCCGACTATCAGGCCGGCGAGATCGCGTCGGGCGATCTGACCTTCGACACCGCCGCCATGTCGGACACCAACCTGATCTATCTACTCGACATCGATCCACTCGAAAGCGGCACGCCCACGGTCTACGATCTGACGAACGATGAGAAAGTCGATGTCTACGACAACGACTGGCTCTCAACGCTGATGGCCTCCTGAGCTGCCACCCTTCGCCCCAGGAACGCCAGCACCGCCAGCAGGAGGCCGGCGATCAACCATCCCAGCACCGCTATCGACCCGGCGGGAATCAACGCCAGCGCCGCGTTTCGGTCCCGGACCCGGACCACATCGGGGTCGTTCTTGTCGTACTCGACGTAAATCCGCATGCCCGTGTCCAATTCGGACGGGTAGAGGACGCCGAGTTCCGGCCGGTAGGTGACCCGGTCCGGTGTGACGAACTCGATTGTCGAACGTCGCGGGCCCGCGTCGAGAACCTCGGCCGCGGCCACACCCATATTGCGTTCGATCTGCTGGTCGTTGCGCCACGCTCCGGCGACGAGCAGCACCGACATCAGGGTCACCAGGCAGGCGACGAGGACCACACCAAGGCGCGTCCAGCGCAGGATGCGTTGCCTGCGTGTCTCGTTCGGCTCGCCGTACAGGTGCGGGAAGAGAACCCCCCAGAAGGCGTTGGCACGCCGGATGATCGACGCGATCACGAGGCATCCCTCAGCGCCGCGCGGATCGACGCGTGCAACGCCCGCAGCGATGAACGGTCGGCCTTCACCTCCAACACGCGCATGCCCTCGAACGGCTCCGCCAGGACGTCGGCGAGGTTCTCGGCCTCCACCTGCGCGCAGTCGATGTGATATGCCCGGCACAGTGCGGCGATGTCGACATCGTGCGGCGTGCCGAAGATCCGGGCCGACACGTCGGAGAATCGCGGGTCGCCCTGCTCGAGCAGTTCGAAGATGCCGCCGCCGTTGTCGTTGGACACCACGATGGTCAGGCTCTTGGGCCGCGGTTCGGTGGGTCCGATCAACAGCCCGGAGCTGTCGTGCACGAACGTCAGGTCGCCGATCAGCGCGACGGTGCGGCCACCGGTGCGGTCGTGCGCCAGCGCGGCGCCGATCGCCGTTGACACCGTGCCGTCGATACCCGCGACGCCGCGGTTGGAGCGCACCCTGATACCGGGCCGGTTCAGGCCGACCAGGGCCGCATCGCGCACCGGATTGGATGCGCCGAGCACCAGCTGGTCACCGTCGAGCAGACCGCTCACGACCCCCGCGGCCACGTGCAGCCCGGTCGTCAGCGGATGCGCGGCGAGCTGGGCGCGCACCGTCTCGACGGCGGTCTTGTTGGCGGCGCGGCACCGGCTCAGCCAGTCCGGATCCGATGTGCCGTGTAGTACCGCACGCGTGCCTGTGGCCTGCGAGTTGCCCGACACATCGGGCCAGCGCGGGCCCGTCGTCAGCGCGTACACCGGCACCGCAGGGTCGGCCAGCAGCGCCGAGACGCCGCGGTGCAGCGTCGGCCGGCCCAGCATGATTACCTGGCGCGGGGTCACCGATGCCAGGGCCAGCGGGTGCAGCGGATTGGCCGGTGGTGGCGCGGTGGGCTCGGCAACCGTCGGCAGGTGCGTGAGGTTGGGGTGCGCACCGGCGCCGTGCCCCGCGATCACCACGGTGTCGGCCGTGACGTCGATGTCCAGCGGCTGGTCGAACGTGACGGGCGGGGTGAAGGTCCACGGCATGCCTTCGGGTCGGCCCGGTGGGGTGTCGTCGTCCCCCGGCGCGTCGACGTCGGGCACCAGCGGCTCGCGCAGCGGGATGTCGAAATGCACAGGACCGGCATTGGCGCTACGAGATCCCTTGGCGGCCACCAGAACCCGGCACGTCGCCGAACGCCACTGGCCGTTGATCGCGTCGATCCGGTCGGGTGCGTGCTCAGCCAGGCCGAGGCTGATGGTGGCGCGCACCTGGCTGCCGAAGTAGCCGAGCTGTTCCATCGTCTGGTTGGCCCCGGTGCCCAGCAGTTCATACGGCCGATTGGCGCTCAGCACGATCAACGGCACCCGGGCGTAGTTGGCCTCGATCACCGCGGGTCCGAGGTTGGCCACCGCGGTGCCCGACGTCATGGCCACGCACACCGGCGCCCCGGCCGCGACGGCCAGGCCCACGGCCAGGAAGCCCGCCGTGCGCTCGTCGATGCGCACGTGCAGCCGCAGCCGTCCCTGCCGGTCGGCGGCCTCCAGCGCGAAGGCCAGGGGCGCGTTGCGGGAACCGGGGCAGAGCACCACATCGTGGACGCCGCCGCGGATGAGTTCGTCGACGACGACGCGTGCCTGAGTCGTCGACGGGTTCATCGGTCCTTCACTACTACAGCCTGTCACACGCGAACTAGACGCCAGCGGCGAAGAACTCCAGCGCCGCAGCGTTGACGGCGTCGGGGCGCTCGATGAAGCCGAGGTGACCCGTATCGGGAATGCGCAGGTAGCGGCCGTTCGGCATGGCGTCGGCGACCTCGCGGCCCAGATGCGGTGGAAGCATCATGTCGTCGGCGAAGCCGATCACCAGCGCAGGCGCCGCAATGCCGCGGTAGGCGGGTAGCCGATTGCCCTCGGGCGCGACGTCGATCTGGGCCAGCACGCCCGGCGTCAGCTTGTTGGGCCACATGGTGAACATGTCGATCCAGTCGCGCACGGCCGCGTCGTCATTCAGCGTCTTGGGCGAGAAGTTCTCCAGCAGCCGGTTCTTCGCGTCGTAGGCGGGCGGCAGCTCGATACCCGCCGCGATCAGATCGCGTTCCGCGCTGCGGCAGAACTCGCGGGTGCGGTCCTCACGTCCCCGGGTGGCCATGAGCACCGCCGATGACACCAGCTCAGGGCGGGCCAGCATCAGTTCCTGGGCGATGAACGACCCCATCGACACCGACATGATCCGCACCGGGCCGAGGTCGAGCTTCTCGATGAGCGCGGCGGTGTCGGCGACCATCTGTTCCGTCGTGAAACCCGTCGCGTTCTCGGTGGCGCCGATACCGCGATTGTCGAACGTGACGACGCGGTAGCCGGCCTTCTGGAACGCCGGGACCTGGTGCAGGTGCCAGGTGCGGCCCGCGCCCCCACGGCCGGCGATGAACAGGACGGGCTCACCGGAGCCGCGGTCTTCGTAGGCCAGGTTCACGCGGCCGACCCTACCGAGTGCGAGTTCGGCGCGCTAAGGCGCGGTGGGCGATGCTCAGCGCGCCGAAGTCGCGCTCTTGCGGGTGCCGCGTCCGCGGGCAACCTCGATCGCCCGGTCCCACAGCAGCCGCACCGGCGCGGTGAGCTGACCCGCCTTGACCATGTCCACCGTGAGGAAGGCCGCCGCCGTCGCCTTGGTCGCCGCCGATGCCTTGGACATGTGGCCCGAGTCGAACGGCGGTTGCGGGTCGTACTCGATCGCGAGCTGGATGGCCCTGGCCCTGGCCTCCCCGCCGATCTGGCCTGCCAGCCACATCGCCATGTCCAGGCCCGCGGACACCCCTGCGGCCGTCACGAGCTTGCCCTCGTCCACGATGCGCTCGTCGCCGACCGGGGTGACGCCGAACGCCTTGAGCATCGGCAGGGTCCCCCAGTGCGATGTGGCGCGCTTACCCTTCAGCAGACCGGCGGCCGCGAGAATCAGCGATCCCGAGCACACCGAGGTGGTCCACGTTGACGTCGCGTCGGCCCGGCGCACCCAGTCGAGCACCCTCTCGTCGCGCGCGTGCTCCATGGTCGACGGTCCCCCGGGCACCAGAATGACATCGGGCGACGGGGTTTCGTCGAACGAGTGCGTGGCGCCGACGATCAGCGCGCCGGAGTCGGCGGTGACGGGACCGGGCTCGTGCCACACGAATCGAACCTCGGTGTCGGGCAGGTTGCGCAGCACCTCATACGGTCCGATGAAGTCCAGCGCGGTGAAACCGGGATAGAGAACTATGGCGAGCTGCATTGCTACTCCTCTGTTCAGGTGAAGGATCTGCGGTACTGGTCGGGCGAGATGCCCATCCGGCGAACGAAATTGCGTCGCATGGTCTCGGCGGTGCCGAACCCGCAGCGCGCGGCGATCACGGTGACGGTGTCGTCGGTCTCCTCGAGCTGACGTCTCGCCGCCTCGGTGCGGACCCGTTCGACGTAGGCACCAGGCGCCTCGCCGACCTCGCCGGTGAACACGCGGGTGAAGTGGCGCGGGCTCATCGCCGCGCGGCGCGCCAGATCTGGGACACCGTGCGCGCCACCGGGTTCGGACTCGATGGCCTCCTGGACGGCGCGGATGGGCTCGCGTTTGGCGCGCGGCATCCACACCGGTGCGGCGAACTGCGTCTGCCCACCCGGCCTGCGCAGGTAGAGCACCATCCAGCGGGCCACGGTCTGCGCCACCTCGGTGCCGTGATCGGCCTCGACCAGCGCCAGCGACAGGTCGATACCCGCCGTGACCCCTGCCGCGGTCCAGACGGTCTCCGAGCTCCGCACGAAGATGGGCTCGGGATCGACGTTGACGGCGGGGAACTCGTTGGCCAGTTGCGCCGCGAACGCCCAGTGGGTGGTGGCCGTGCAGCCGTCGAGCAGGCCCGCCTGCGCGGCGAGCAGCGCCCCGTTGCAGACGCTGACGACGCGGCGGGCGGTCTTGGCGACCGCCTGGATCCAGGCGATGACCTCGGGGTCGCGGCGTGCGGCGTCGGTGCCGAACCCGCCAGGGAGCACGACGGTGTCGATGCCGCGCCGCGGATCCGGCAGCAGGTGGGTGACGAGTTCCAGGCCCGTGCCGGTGCTGACGGGACCACCGCGCAGCGATACGACGCGCACGTCGTAGCCGTCGTCGAGTTCGCCGTGAGACAGCAGGATGCCCGTCGCCGCGTTGAGCACGTCGAATGGACCCACGAGGTCCAGGGCCTGAACGCCGTGAAAGCCGAGGATCACCACCGAGCGCTTCACGTGTTCAGTGTCGGCTCCCGTGGCGATGGCGTCTATGCCATGCACCCCACAGATCAGGACATCACGGGTTGTGCGCGGCGCCGAGCAGCGTGATGCGCAGCAGCTGGCGCACCACCGCCTGGGACTGCTCGGTGTACTCGTAGCCCATGAGTCGGCCCAGGTCGACCACGAGGGCAAACGCGGCGTGCACGGCGAACCGGGCCTCGGCCGGGGTGATCTCGGGCACCGCCTCGCACACCTGCCTGCCCCAGGCCTCCGTCGTCGCGCGCTGGATGTTGTGCAACGCCGCCTGCTCCTCGGCGGGCACGTTCATCCGCTCCGCGTAGTACACGTAGGCGATCTCCGGATCCGCGAACGACCGACGGACATACGTGTCGACCAGGCGGCTGACGGCGTCGACGGGGCCGTCGGACTCGGCCAGGATCGTCGAGACATCACCTGACACCCGGTCGGCGGCCCGCCGATACGCCGCGGCCAGGATCGCGCTCTTACCTGTGAAGAACCGGTACAGGCTGGTGGTGGGCATACCCGCGGCGGCCGCGATGTCATCCATCCCGGTGTCCCGATAGCCGCGCTCGTGGAACAGCAGCATCGCCGCCGCCAGGATGCGCTCGTACTCCCCTGCCGCCGGGTGCACCACGGCCCGGGTGGCCGCACGATCCCGCGGCGCGGCCTCACCCGGCAGATCGATGTCTCGGATGTCACGGGCGATCCGGGTCAGCGTGGCGTGAATCTCGTTGGTGGACAATTGAGCCCGGTGGTCGGTGATGCTGCCGATAACGCTGAGCACGGCCGATGACAACGTCCAACGCTGCCGAGAACTGAGCTTCGGCCGCAGCAGCGACAGCGGGCGTTGCAGTCTGCGGTTGACGAGCTTGATCTGCGCGTTGAGGACTTCCTGGTCATCGTCGGAGAGGTAGCGGCCCTCCCACCGGTACAGGCCACCGCTCGTCCGGTTGCGCAGCGTTGTGTCGATGAGTTCGGTGACGATGCGGTCCCACAGCTGCTCCGGGTCGGCACCGGGCTCACCCTCGGACACGTCGTCGACGAATGCGGTGCACTCCACCAGTTGCTGGCCCAGACCCAGCACCGCGACCCGGAACAGGTCGTACTTGCGGGAGTAGTGCCGATACAGCGATGCCGCCGTGACGCCGACGCGGCCGGCGATGTCCTCCATGCTCACACCGTGATAGCCCAGTTCGCTGAACGCCTCGGCGGACGCCCTGGCGATCTGCTCCTTGCGATCCTTGGGTCGCCTGCGCCGCTCCGCGCCCACCTCTGGCGTTGCTGGCATGCCGTCAGACTAGGTCAGCGACGCCGTGCTCTGCTCAGCGTGCCAGCGGTAAACACTCGGCGATGCGGTCGATCCACCACTGCCGCCGATCGGGCGTTGCGGCAAGCGCGTGAAGACGGGCGGGGTCGGGCACCGTCGGGCCGACGGGCAGATGACCGTCCACGCCGACGAGCGGTTCGGCGACGTCCTCGGTGAACAGTCCGCCGGTACCCAACCCGCACGCATACGGCAGGTCAGGGAGGCAGGCCGCGGCCAGCAGTCCACGCGACATACCCACCGCGGAGTCCAGCGCGCTGGAGACCACGATCGGAATGTCGATCTGGGCGGCGATGTCCAGCAGTGGCCGCACGCCGCCCAGCGGCGCCACCTTGACCACCGCGACGTCGGCGGCCCTGGCCCGCACGACCCGCAGCGGGTCCTGCGCCTTGCGGATGCTCTCGTCGGCGGCGACCGGCACGTCGATGAGCTCTCGCAGTTCGGCCAGCTCCGCCACCGAGGCGCAGGGTTGTTCGAGGTACTCCAGCGGGCCATCAGCGGTCAGCGCGGCCGCGGCGGCGACGGCCTGTCGCACCGTCCACCCGCCGTTGGCGTCGACCCGCACGGTCGGAATCAACGCGCGCACCGCGCTGACCCGCGCGACATCATCGGCCAGCGTCTGCCCCGGCTCGGCCACCTTGACCTTCGCGGTGCGGGCGCCGGGAAACCGGGCCAGCACCTCGGGGACACGGGCCGCGTCGACGGCGGGCACCGTCGCGTTGATGGGGATGCGGTCGCGCAGCGGGGTCGGGGGTTGGGTGTGGGCCGCCTCGATCGCCGAGGCCAGCCAGTGCGCCGCCTCGTGCGGACCGTACTCGAGGAACGCACCGAACTCGCCCCAGCCGCAGGGCCCCTCGATCAGCGCGACCTCGCGAACCTCGATACCGCGGAACCGCACTCGCATGGGCAGCGCGACGACGTGCAGACCGTCGAGGACGTCATCGATGCTGGGCTGCACGCCTCCATACTGCCCCGTCGTGGGGGGTGATCACGGCACTGGTGCAGAACTCGCGAGATTCGCGTCGAGTTCTGCAGGAGAGTTGCGCCTCGACACAATTCAGACGGCGGCGCGGACGAGTTCGTCGCGCACGGCGTTGCCGAGGTCCGAGGTGCTCGCAGACCCACCCATGTCGGGAGTGAGTGCCGAACCGCCGCGAGCCAGAACAGTTTCGACTGCCTGCAGTACCGCTACGCCTGCCTCGACCTCGCCGAGATGCTCGAGCATCATCGATGCGCTCCAAATCTGTCCGACCGGGTTGGCCACCCCGCGCCCCGCGATATCCGGCGCCGATCCGTGCACCGGTTCGAACAGACTCGGAAAGCGCCGTTCCGGGTTGATGTTCCCGCTCGGAGCGATGCCGATGGTGCCGGTGCACGCTGGTCCCAGGTCCGACAGGATGTCACCGAACAGGTTGCTTGCCACCACCACGTCAAACCGGTCGGGATGCATCACGAAGTTAGCCGCCAGGATGTCGATGTGATACTTGTCGACGCGCACGTCGCCGTACCCCGAAGCCATCGCCTCCACACGTTCGTCCCAATAGGGCATCGTGATCGAGATTCCGTTGCTCTTCGTCGCCGACGTGAGATGCCTCTTTGGTCGGTTCTGGGCAAGATCGAAGGCGTACTTGAGGATTCGGTCGACGCCGGTGCGCGTCATCACGGTCTCCTGCATGACGATCTCGCGGTGGGTGCCCTCGAACATCTTGCCACCGATGCTGGAGTACTCGCCCTCCGTGTTCTCCCGGACCACGTAGAAGTCGACGTCGCCCGGTTCACGGCCGGCCAGCGGGCTGCGCACTCCCGGCAGCAGTCTCACCGGACGTAGGTTGACGTACTGATCAAAGTGACGCCGGAACTGCAGAAGGCTGCCCCACAGGGAAACATGATCAGGGACGACGGCGGGCCACCCGACCGCTCCGAAGAAGATGGCATCGAACGCACTCAGTTCGTCGAACCAGCCGTCGGGCAGCATCTGCCCCGTCTTGCTCCAGTAGTCCGCACTTGCGTAGTCGAACTGCTCGATGTCGACGGCGAAATCGAATGCTGAGGCCGCGGCTTCGAGCACCTTGACGCCCTCGGGCATGACTTCCTTGCCGATGCCGTCGCCAGCGATGGCGGCGATTCGATGGGTTACACCCATGGTGCTGCGCTCCGATCTCAGCCGTACCGTGTTAGTGATTACCACCGTATTCGGCAACAAGACAGAGTAATAGGGCGCCGACAGCAACATAAAGTTGCCCGATACGACATAAGACGAGGAGCCGCCGTGAGCATGTCCGATGACGTCGCGTTCTTCGAGGTCGTCGCTCGATCACCCAGTCTCACCGAGGTGGGCCGGGAGATGGGCATCTCGGTCTCGGCGGTCAGCAAACGACTGGCGCACCTCGAGAAGCGGCTCGGCGTGCGCCTCGTGCAGCGGAGCACCCGACGGCTGACCCTAACGATGGAAGGGGAACGCTACGCCGCAGGCGCGGCGGTGATCGCAGCGCAGTTGGCCGAGCTCGAGGAGTCCGTCACGGGTAACTACTCGCAACTGCGTGGGCGCATCCGGATTCACTCGTCGGTCGGCCTTGGCAGAGCGCATATCGCTCCCCTGCTGGCGGAATTCGTCGAGCAGAACCCGCACGTCCAGGTCGACGTCGAACTATCCGCCAAACCCTTCGCCACTGCGGGTACGCCATTCGATATTGCAATTCGCGTTGGCGCTCTGCAGGACTCGCGGTTAACGGGAAGGAGACTGCACCCGAACCGACGGGTCGTATGCGCGTCCCCGGAGTATCTGCTGCGACACGGAACTCCTGAGTCGATCAGCGACCTCGATCACCACAACTGCATAGTCCTACGCCAGGACGAGGGCGACTTCGCGCTGTGGCGGTTCGGAGGCGAGGGGAACGAGATGTCAATTCGCGTGGCGGGAAACATGATCAGCAACGACGGTGACGTCACGACGCAATGGTGCCTGGACGGTCGCGGGCTGTTGATGCGCTCCTTGTGGCACGTTCGGCCGATGCTCGACGCCGGAACGCTCGTCCAGGTGCTTCCGGACATCGAGACACCGCCCGCCGACATCCACGCCGTCTACTCGGCCACTCCGGAACCACCCCGCAGAGTGCGAGCGGCCGTGGACTACCTACAGGACCGGCTCGGCGACCGCCTCCGCTGACAACGTGGATTCCGTTGCCGTACGCACACTCACCAGCCGCGTGCGGCGAGCCGGTGTGGCTGTGCGATGTCCTCGACGTTGATGCCGACCATGGCCTCACCCAGCCCGCGCGACACCTTGGCCAGGACATCGGCGTCGTCGTAGAAGGTGGTGGCCTTCACGATTGCCGCGGCCCGCGCGGCGGGGTCACCGGACTTGAAGATGCCCGAGCCCACGAACACACCCTCGGCGCCGAGCTGCATCATCATCGCGGCATCGGCCGGGGTGGCGATGCCGCCGGCGGTGAACATCGTGACGGGCAGCTTGCCCGCGCGAGCCACCTCGACCACCAGGTCATACGGTGCCTGCAGTTCCTTTGCGGCGACGAACAACTCGTCGGTCGACAAGGAGCCGAGCCTGCGGATCTCGCCGAGGATCGTGCGCATGTGGGTGGTCGCGTTGGAGACATCCCCGGTGCCGGCCTCACCCTTGGAGCGGATCATCGCCGCCCCCTCGGTGATGCGGCGCAGCGCCTCGCCCAGGTTGGTCGCGCCACACACGAAGGGAACCGTGAACTTCCACTTGTCGATGTGGTTGGCGTAGTCGGCCGGGGTCAGCACCTCGGACTCGTCGACGTAGTCCACGCCGAGGCTGCCCAGGATCTGCGCCTCCACGAAGTGACCGATGCGGACCTTGGCCATCACAGGGATGGTGACCGCGGCGATGATGCCGGAGATCATGTCCGGATCGCTCATCCGCGATACGCCACCCTGGGCTCGAATATCGGCGGGCACACGCTCGAGCGCCATGACCGCGACCGCACCTGCGGCCTCGGCGATGCGAGCCTGCTCCGGGGTGACGACGTCCATGATGACCCCACCCTTGAGCATCTCGGCCATACCGCGCTTCACGCGGGCGGTGCCCACCGTCTTATCCTCTGCTGCAGCAGTCATTTTCACTCTCATCAGCATTCGACGAAACTCACAGGAACATTGATCGCAAGCCCACCGGTGGAGGTCTCCTTGTACTTGGTGAGCATGTCCGCGCCCGTGCTGCGCATGGTCTCCAGAACCTGGTCGAGACTCACCCGATGGGTACCATCGCCGCGCAGCGCCATCCGGGCGGCGTTGATCGCCTTTCCCGCCGAAATGGCGTTGCGCTCGATACAGGGCACCTGGACCAGTCCGGCGATGGGGTCACACGTCAGTCCGAGGCTGTGTTCCATGGCGATCTCGGCGGCATTCTCGGTTTGTTGGGGCGTGCCGCCGAGGATTTCGGCCAACCCGGCGGCTGCCATCGACGCTGCCGAGCCGACCTCGCCCTGACAACCGACCTCTGCCCCGGAGATCGACGCCCGTTCCTTACACAGGGAACCGATCGCGCCGGCGGTCAGGAGGAAGCGCACTGCGGTGTCATCTGGGTTGCGGCGGCCACACTCGGTGTAGTGCATCGCATAGTGCAACACAGCCGGGATGATGCCGGCCGCGCCGTTGGTCGGCGCGGTGACGACGCGACCACCGGAGGCGTTCTCCTCGTTGACCGCCAACGCGACCAAATTGACCCAGTCCTCGGCGAACTCGGGCCTGCGATCGGGATCCTCGGCCTGCAGCTGCTCGAACCACCGGTGGGCCCGGCGGCGGACCCGCAGCACGCCCGGCAGCAGTCCGTCACGTTGCATACCGCGGTTCTGGCACTCGACCATCACGTCACGGATGTGCAGAAGTCCGTCACGGACCTCACGTTCGGTGCGCAGCGTGCGCTCGTGAGCGAGCATGATGCCGCCCACCGACAATCCGAGAGTCCCTGTCAGCGCGAGCAGTTCCTCTGCGGAGCCGAACGACACCGCGCCGCGGCTGGGTGCGGTGGGCTGCGCGCTCTCCGCCTCCGTGACGACGAATCCGCCACCGACCGAGTAGTACGTCTGCCGATGCACCTCGGCGTACTCGCTCGTGAAGGCGATCAGCCGCATCCCGTTGGGGTGGAAGGGCAGGCTGATCTGCGGGTGCAGATTGATCTCATCCTCGGCCAGGGCAATCGCGCGCTCGCCGCCCAGCCTGATCCTGCCGGTGTTTCGCATGGCCTGCAGACGCAGTTCCATGTCGTCGGTGTCGATCTCCTCCGGACGGCAGCCCTCGAGTCCGAGGAGGACCGCAGGCAGAGTGCCGTGTCCGGCCCCGGTTGCAGCAAGCGATCCGTAGAGGTCGACGCTCACGCAGGTGACGCTGTCGATCACCGCAAGCAGACGCAGATCGTCGACGAATCGCGCCGCGGCGCGCATCGGGCCCACCGTATGGGAACTGGACGGTCCGACACCCACCGAGAACAGGTCGAACACGCTGATGGTCATGCTCTTACAGTCCCGGATAGAGCGGGTACGCATCGGCCAATGAGCGCACGCGAGCGCGGAGGTCGGTGGTGTCGCCGCCCTCCTCGGCGATGAGTGCCTGCGCGATCAGCTCAGCGACGATCGCGAAGTCGGCGGTGCTGAAGCCTCGGGTCGCCAGCGCGGGTGTGCCGATGCGGAGTCCCGACGTCACCATCGGAGGCCGCGGGTCGAAGGGGACCGCGTTGCGATTGACCGTGATCCCGATGGCTTCCAGTCGATCTTCGGCTTGTTGACCATCGATGGCGGCGTCTCGCAGATCGACGACGACCAGGTGCACGTCGGTGCCACCGGTGACGACGGCGATGCCGGCCTCCTTGGCGTCGGCGGCGCTGAGGCGTTCGGCGATGATTCTCGCCCCGTCGATGCAACGCTGCTGACGCTCTCGGAAGTCGGGCTCGGCGGCCATCTTGAATGCCGTTGCCTTGCCGGCGATCACGTGTTCCAGCGGGCCGCCCTGCTGACCGGGAAACACCGCCGAGTTGATCTTCTTGGCGATGTCGGCGTCATTGGTCAGGATGATCCCGCCGCGCGGCCCGCCCAGTGTTTTGTGCGTGGTGGAGGTGACCACGTGCGCATGCGGAACCGGTGAGGGATGCAGACCTGTGGCGACCAGTCCGGCAAAGTGGGCCATGTCGACCATCAGATAGGCGCCCACCTCATCGGCGATCTCGCGGAAGCGCGCGAAGTCAAGCTGACGCGGATAGGCCGACCATCCCGCGATGATGAGTTGGGGCCGGTGTTCGCGCGCCGCGGCCGCGACCTCATCCATGTCGATGAGGTAGTCCTTCTCCGAGACTCCGTAGGCGGCAACCTTGTAGAGTTTGCCGGAGAAGTTGATCTTCATGCCGTGGGTGAGATGTCCCCCATGTGCCAGGGACAGGCCCAGAATGGTGTCGCCGGGCTTGATCAACGCGTGCATCACCGCGGCGTTGGCGGTGGCACCCGAATGCGGTTGCACGTTGGCGTACTCGGCACCAAAGAGCCCTTTGACACGGTCGATCGCCAGCTGCTCGATACCGTCGACGTGTTCGCAGCCGCCGTAGTAGCGGCGCCCCGGGTATCCCTCGGCGTACTTGTTGGTCAGCACGGAGCCCTGGGCCTGCATGACCGATACCGGCGCGTGGTTCTCCGACGCGATCATCTCCAGGCCGGTGCGCTGGCGCTCCAGTTCCCTGCCGATAAGTGTCGCAACGTCTGGATCATATTCCGCCAGTGATTGATTCAGGGCACTCACGCTGTCGCCTCGTTCTTCGCCGCGTACTCGGCAGCGGTCAGAAGCGTTCCCGTTGCGGTTGCCTGCACGGCGAACAACCAGCCCTCGCCGTACGGGTCTGCGGTGATGATGCTGGGGTCGCTCTTGACGGCCTCGTTGATCTCGACCACCCGACCGGTGACCGGCGGAAACAGTTCGGACACCGTCTTGGTGGACTCGACTTCACCACAGCTCTCGCCTGCGACGATCTCAGCGCCGACCTCGGGCAGCTCAACGTAGACGAGTTCGCCGAGTGAGTCCGTGGCGATGGAGGTGACACCGACGCGCACGGGTCCATCAGGCAAGTCCGCGCCGGGTGGCAGCGAAACCCACTCGTGTTCTTCGGTATAGCTACGGTCGTCGGGAATGGTGTCAGACATGCGGTCTCCTTGAGGGGGTTGTGGACGCTGGTCGTCAGGACCGGCGGTAGAACGGGGGGCGCACGACGGTGAAGGGCTGCTTCGTGCCGCGGATATCGACGCTGACTTCGGTGCCGGGTTCAGCGAGCGCGGTGTCGACGTAGGCGAGGGCGATGGGGTAGCCCAGTGTCGGGGACAGTGCGCCGGAGGTCACGGTGCCGACCGGCGCTTCACCGCTGTCGAACACCGAGTACCCGGCGCGCGCGGCGCGGCGGCCACCGCCGGTGAGCCCGACGAGTTTCTGACCGATCGGCGCCTCGGAGGCTTGCTGCAATGCGTCCCTGCCCACAAATGGCTTGTCCAGCTTCACCACTCGTCCCAGTCCCGCTTCGAAGGGGTTGGTGTCGCGGGTCAGTTCGTGGCCGTAGAGCGCCATGCCTGCCTCCAGGCGGAGACTGTCGCGGCACGCGAGCCCCGCTGCGGTGCCGCCATGCTCGGTGGTGGCGGCCAGCAGTGCCTGCCAGAGCGCGACCGCCTGGTGGTTGGGCACGTACAACTCGAAGCCGTCTTCGCCGGTGTAGCCGGTGCGCGCCAGCAGGACGTCGATCCCGGCCACCGTCGCCGGTGTCGAGGCGTAGTACTTCAGGTCTTCGACGAGCGCCACCTGCTCCGACGGCACGAGTTGGGTGACGATGTCCTGGGACTTCGGCCCCTGGACCGCCAGCAGCGCGGTCTGGGACGACTGATCGTCGACCTCGGCGGCGAACCCCTTCACCCGGTCGACCAGTTCACCGGACACCGCGGCGACGTTCGATGCGTTTGCGACGACGAGGAATTCGTCGTCGGCCAACCGGTAGACGACGAGATCGTCGATGACCCCGCCTGCGGTGTCGCACAGCAGGGAGTACTTCGCCTTGCCGACGACAACCTTGGACAGCTCACCGGCCAGGGCGTGGTCGAGCATGGCGTCGGCTTGGGCGCCCCGGATGTAGATCTCGCCCATGTGGGACAGATCGAACAAGCCTGCGGTGGATCGGACGGCGCGGTGCTCTGCGAGCTCGCTGACGTACTTCAACGGCATCTGCCAGCCGGCGAAGTCGGTGAAGTGGGCGTTCAACGCCTGGTGTTCGGCGAGCAACGGGGACGCTGGTGACGTGGTGGTGGTCATACGAGGGCTTCCTCGAGGTCGGGAGTCGGAGTCGAAACAGTCGTCATTTCAAAGGCTTCTGGTGCTGGGCAGGAGCAGACCAGGTTGCGGTCGCCGTGGACGCCGTCGATGCGCCGCACCGGCGACCAGTACTTCGCTGCCCGCAAGGTCGCGACGGGGAAGGCGGCGAGCCGGCGCGAGTACGGCAGATCCCAGTCGTCGGCCACGATCTGCTCAGCGGTGTGGGGCGCCTGGCGCAGGGGGCTGCGTTCCAGTGGCCACACGCCATCCCCGACGCTGTCGATCTCGCCGCGGATCGCGATCATGGCGTCGATGAACCGATCGAGTTCGCCGAGATCCTCGGACTCGGTGGGTTCGACCATCAGTGTCCCGTTCACCGGGAAGGAGAGCGTCGGAGCGTGGAACCCATAGTCGATCAGCCGCTTCGCGACGTCTTCGGCGGTGACGCCGGTCTGCTTGGTCAGACCGCGCAGATCCAGGATGCACTCGTGCGCAACCAGACCGGTGGGCCCCGTGTAGAGCACGGGGAAGTGCGGATCTAGCCGCGCGGCGACGTAGTTGGCGGCCAGCACTGCCATCTTCGTGGCGTCGGTCAAACCGTCCGCTCCCATCAGCGCGATGTAGGCCCACGTGATGGGCAGAATGGCCGCCGAGCCGTGGTTCGCCGCCGAGACTGGGCTCCCCGCGGCACCGTCGCCGAGTGGGTCACCCGGCAGGAAGGGGGCCAGGTGCGCGCGCACGGCGACCGGGCCGACGCCCGGTCCACCACCGCCGTGGGGTATGCAGAACGTCTTGTGCAGGTTCAGATGTGACACATCGCCGCCGAACCGTCCTGGCTTGGCCAGGCCCACCAGGGCGTTGAGGTTCGCCCCGTCGACATAGACCTGTCCGCCGGCCCGGTGGACGAGTTCACAGACGGTGCGGACGTCCTCCTCGTAGACTCCGTGCGTCGACGGGTAGGTCAGCATGATCGCCGCGACGCGGCCCTGGTGACTGGCAAGTTTGGCCTGCAGGTCGTCCGAGTCGATGTTGCCATTGGCGGCGGTGGCCACCACGGCGACCCGCATACCGGCCAAGACCGCCGAGGCGGCGTTGGTGCCATGCGCCGACTGCGGGATGAGGCAGACGTCCCTGTCGAATTCACCACGGCTGTCGTGGTAGGCCTTGATCGCCAGCAGCCCGGCGAGTTCGCCCTGCGACCCGGCATTGGGCTGCAACGACACGTTGTCGTATCCGGTGATCTCGGAAAGCCAGGTCTGCAGGTCGGCGATCAGCTTCTGATAGCCCAGCGTCTGATCCCGAGGTGCATGCGGGTGAATACCGGCGAAGCCCGGCCAGCTGATCGGCTCCATCTCGACGGCGGAGTTGAGTTTCATCGTGCACGACCCCAGCGGGATCATCGTCCGATCCAGCGCGAGGTCCTTGTCCGACAGTTTCCTCAGGAAGCGCATCATGGCGGTTTCGGAGCGGTGTGCGTGAAAAACGTTGTGCTGCAAGTACGCAGTGGTGCGAAGCGCGGCGCTAGGCAGCTGCCACTGGGCGGCGTGGGGTTCACCGGCACCGAACACGGCGACGACCTTGGCGACGACATCGTCGGTGGTGCACTCGTTGCAGGCGATCGCAACGTGGTTCGCATCGACGAGACGCAGGTTGATGCCCGCGAGTTCGGCACGTACGACGATGTCGCGTGCCTGACCCGGCACGCGGACCAGGACGGTGTCGAAGATTGCCTCGTGAACGACGTGGTGACCGGCGGCGTGCAGGCTCGTCGCGATGGTCCTGGCGTGAGCGTGCACGCGTTTGGCGATGGCGCGCAGACCTTCTGGGCCGTGGTAGACCGCGTACATCGCCGCCACGTTGGCCAGCAGCGCCTGCGCCGTGCAGATGTTGCTGGTCGCCTTGTCACGTCGGATGTGCTGTTCGCGAGTCTGCAGGGTGAGCCGGTAGGCCGGGGCTCCGTCGGCGTCGATCGAGACGCCCACCAGCCTTCCCGGCAGCATCCGCTCAAGACCGTCGCGCACCGCCATGTAACCGGCGTGCGGTCCGCCGAAGAACAGCGGCACACCGAAGCGCTGCGCTGAGCCCACCGCGATGTCGGCGCCCTGTTCGCCGGGCGGGACCAGCAGGGTCAACGACAGCAGGTCGGCCGCGACGGCGGCCAACGCGCCACGCTGGTGAGCTGCGGTGATCAGCGGCTCGAGGTCTCGGACGACACCGCTGGCACCAGGTGCCTGCAGCACGAGACCGAACAGGTCCCCATCGGGTAGGCCGTCGCCGAGGTCGGCGACGAGGACATCGATGCCGACAGCGGCGGCTCGGCCACGGACCACGGCCAACGTCTGGGGCAGGCAGTCGGCATCGACGACGACCCGGGCCACATCGGACTTCGCCTTGTTGGCACGACGCATGAGCAGGATCGCTTCCACCACGGCGGTGGCCTCGTCCAGCAGCGACGCTCCTGCCAGCGGTAGTGCCGTCAAATCCTCGATGACCTGCTGAAACGTAAGCAGTGCTTCGAGTCGGCCCTGGGAGATCTCCGGCTGGTACGGGGTGTAGGCGGTATACCAGGCCGGCGATTCCAGCATGTTGCGCCGCAGCACTGCCGGTGTGATGGTGTCGTGATAGCCCAGCCCGATCATCTGCACGCGGGTGTGGTTCTGGGCGGCCAGTGCGCGCAGATCCTCCAGGACCTGCTGTTCTGATCGCGCCGCCGGCAGGTGCATGACCTCGCGGTTTCGGATCTGCTGAGGTACAGCGGCGTCGATCAGCTCGTCGAGGGACGGGTATCCCAGTGTGTCGAGCATGTGGTGCGTGGCCGAAGCGCTCGGTCCGATGTGCCGGGATGGGAAATCGCCTGCTGAGGCGGTGATTTGCGCCGTGTGGCGAGAACTGGCTGACACGAGGTGGCTCCGGTTTCGACAGTGCCCGGACCGCACCGGACATCGCTAAAAGGACACCTCCCCGCTCTGTCCTGAAACCTGAGAGTCTGCGCGCGCCTTCTCGGCGGGCTCTACACCTTCGGTAAGTACCGGCTGTGAGACCGGTCCTGTTCTCCAGAGTTGCCTCTGCGCGGCGGTGCTGGGGCCTGAGAGATTCCCGGGGAGGAATTTGCTCCTACGGCGTCTCCCGAAGGAGATTCTCCCGCTGCGCATCAATGGCGTATTGAGTTGTGGTGGGTGACGCTACACACCACGCCATGGTTTGTCACTACCGAAGTTCGGACGGGTTCGACGCGGCGTCCGTCTTGCCAACGACGATGTTCGTTTGGCATCGTGCAGGGTGTCGTTTCCGTGACCGCACACGTGCGAACGCCTCTAGGACTATCTGGGAACCGCGTGGTCCCCCGTCCAGTTCATCTGTCTCGCTGAGACTTCCGATCCCAATGACCTACGTCCGCGCGACGTTCGCCATCACATTTGCCGTGCAAGGAGCACCATGTCGGTCAACAATGAAGGGCGTCGTCTTCTGCGCCTGGAGGTCCGCAACGCCCAGACTCCCCTCGAGCGCAAACCCCCGTGGATGAAGGTGTCGGTACGCACCGGCCCGCAGTACCAAGAGCTGTTGAGCCAGGTGAAGGAGCGCAAACTCAACACCGTGTGCCAAGAAGCGGGTTGTCCCAACATTTTCGAGTGCTGGGAGGATCGTGAGGCGACTTTCCTGATCGGCGGTGACCAGTGCACCCGGCGGTGCGACTTCTGCCAGATCGACACAGGCAAGCCGACGGCGTTGGACCGCGACGAGCCCAGACGCGTCGCCGAGTCGGTGGCCACCATGGGCTTGCGCTACGCGACCGTCACCGGTGTTGCGCGCGACGACCTGCCCGACGGCGGCTCTTGGCTGTACGCCGAGACAGTTCGACAGATTCACCGACGCTGCCCGGGCACCGGAGTGGAGGTACTGATCCCCGACTTCAACGCCGACACCACCCAGCTGAACGAGGTCTTCTCCTCCGCCCCAGAGGTTCTGGCGCACAACGTCGAGACTGTCCCTCGGATCTTCCGACGCGTACGACCCGGCTTCAGCTACAAGCGTTCGCTGCACGTGATCACCATGGCGCGCGAAGCGGGCCTGCTTACCAAGTCCAATCTCATTCTCGGGCTTGGCGAAACCACCGAGGAGGCCGTCGCAGCCTTGACCGACCTGCACGGGGCGGGATGCCAACTCGTCACTATCACGCAGTATCTTCGGCCTTCGGCGCGTCATCATCCCGTGCATCGCTGGGTCAAACCCGAGGAGTTCATCATGCTCGAATCGATCGCGCGTGAGATCGGACTCCTGGGCGTCATGTCTGGCCCGCTGGTCAGATCGTCCTATCGTGCGGGTCGCCTCCACGCGCAAGCGGTAGCCGCGACGCAATGAGGTCGCCCGGCGAAGGTGTGGTCAACGCGCTAGATAGCCGCCGTCGACAGCAAGGACTGCTCCGGTCGTGAAGGAGGCATCGTCTGACGCCAGATAGACGACCGCCCCCGATATTTCGGACACATCGGCGCGGCGCCCCATCGGGGTGCGCTCGATGACACTGCCCCGTGGGTTCGTGCGGTTCATATCCGTCTGCACGCCGCCAGGGCAGATCGCATTCACACGTACGCCGTCTGGCGCGAGTTCGATTGCGGCGACCTTGGTGATTCCGATAAGCGCTGCCTTGGTTGCGCAGTAGGCGACGTAGCCTGCTGCACCCACCAGCCCATAGGTGGAAGCGATGTTGATGATCGATCCGCCGTATGCGGCCTTCATCGCCGGGGCCACCTGTTGTATGCCGATCAGAGGGCCGGTGGTGTTGACCGCGAAGGCGGTGTTCCACTGGTCGAGCGGCTCCTCCAACAGAGCGTTGGTGTGCACGACGCCCGCATTGTTCACGAGAACATCGAGACGACTGGTGATTTCGACAGCGTGACCGACCGTCGTGGCCCAGTCTTGCTGTGACGTCACGTCCAAATGTCGGAACTCGCAGTTGAGCCCCTCCTGCTGCAGCCGACCCGCTGCCTCGGCACCGACGTCGTCGAGAACGTCGGCCATGATCACGTAGGCGCCCTCCCTCGCAAGTCGTTCCGCATGTGCGGCACCCATGCCTCTGGCGCCACCCGTGACAATTGCTGTCTTACCGAGTAAACGGCGTCCGTTCACCATCTGTGCTGACTGCTTCATGCACTTTCCCTCACTGGTTCTCGTCGTTTCACTCGTCTTCGGGACTGCGGATGACCCGTTCCCACACCTCGAACTGCGCCAATGTGGAGAACGCGTGAACCATTGCCTCCAACCCGACGCGGACAGATGGACGTCCGTCGTCTCGCCTCGTCAACGCGAGAATCTCCCGCTTGAGCGTCGGCAACACAGGAAGGACGGCAACGCGGTCAGGCACCCAGGCGCGGATGAGGCGAGGTATGAGAGCTGCCGCAAGATTGTTGGACACGAGTTCCAGCTGGGCCGAGAAGTCCGGCACCTCGAAGGGAATAGCCGGTTCCAGGCCGGCTTTTCGCAACGTCTGCTCCAACCAGGTATGGAACACTTCATTCCTCCGCCAGGTGACCCACGTCATGTCCGCCAGGTCGGCAAGCGTCACGCCATCGGCGGTGGCGTGCGGGTGACCCGCCGCGAGTGCCACTTCAACGACGTCGTCATGGAGGTGTTGGTGCACCACATCGTCTGGTAGATGCAGCGGCATTGTCACCAGACTCTCTGCAACCACCAGGTCGACCTCGTTTCTTCGCAAGGCGTGCAGCAATGCGTCGGTGGTACCTGAGCGGTACGAGAGATCGAGCGCCGGATGGTGTGAGCGCAGATGGCTGATGGCCTGTGGCAGCACGATTCGGCATGCGGATGGAAACGAGCCGAGCCGCAGTTCACCGATGGCGTCGTGTTCGAGGGATGCCAGGGCGTGCTCCGCCTCCGCCATCAACGACAGGATTGTGCGTCCTCGACGAACCAGGAGTCGGCCCGCGTGGGTCAGTTGAACGCCACGGCCGACGTGCTCGAGTAGCGGTACACCCAGTTCGTTCTCGAGTTTGGCTAGTTGTTGGGATACACCAGACGCGGTGATATGAAGCCGGACGGCGGCCGCCGAGATCGAACCATGATCAGATACGGCGCACAGCGTCCGCAGCCGGTCAGTGTTCAACACGTAAGTAGTCGTGCATGATTCACCTCTGAGATGGTTGATTGTGCGGGTGCCTCGGTCCCCGCAGAATTGGCAGAATGGCAGTAAGACCCTCCGCGATCTCATTGAACGGCGAGCCGCGCGCACGAGGTGGAATCGATCCGCGGACCGCGGTCATCATCGGCTCGCTATTCATTTCGATGACAGGCGTCTTCATTGACATGTCCGGTGTGTCACCGTCCACGTCCACAGCCTTTCGCTGCCTTCTGGCATTGCCGTTCATCGCACTTCTTGCCCTATACGAGATCCGTAGACAGGGTTGGATTCCCTGGCGCACAGCCGGTTTCCATTTCCTGGCCGGCGCGGCGTTGGGTATCGACTTCGCCTTGTGGACTCAGTCGATGCACCTCATCGGCACCGGGATGGCTACCGTCATCACCAACGTGCAGGTCGTCCTGGTCCCCGCGATAAGCTGGGTGCTGTTCCGCACCCGCATTCCGCGGCGGTTTGTGCTCGTCACACCGTTTCTGATGGCAGGCGTGGGCCTGGCCAGCGGCGCTTTCCGGGCGCAGGCACCTGGTGGCGTTCCCCTGTTGGGCGCCAGTCTCGCCTTGGCGGCCGGAATGGGTTTCGCCACATACATTTTGATCGCAGGCCGCGCCGGCCCCGCTGGCCGACCCGCCACAAAGCTCTTTGTCATCACTGTCGCGGCTGGATTGACGGGGGCGCTCGCGGGGCTTCCGTTCGGAGGATTCGAGTGGACGCCCGGCTGGCCTGCGATGGGCTGGCTGCTGGCGCTTGCTGTATGCAGCCAGGTGTGCGGTTGGATGTTGGTGGGATCTGGCCTAGCACGGCTACCCCCTTTCGTCGGTGCATCACTTCTCATGCTGCAACCTGCTCTTTTCGTTGCGACAGGCATGCTGATCCTGGGCGAACGCCCCTCGGCGAGTCAGCTTTTAGGCTGCACCCTCTTGATTGGCGCGGTGTGGGCCGTCTCGGTGTACCGCGCCAGAGACCACGACGTCGACTGACCCATGCCTGGGCTCGCCGAGCCCACTGCCGGACGGCGGGTGTGGTTCACCCGCAGAGCGCGCGCGCAGGGTTGTGGACCAGCAGCTGTTCGACTTCGGAGTCGTTGAGTCCCGCTTCGATGAGGGCATCTCGGAACACTGTCGGCACGAACGTGAACCCGCAGCCGCCGTATGCACTCAGGTCGTCCAGCGTGCACACATCGTGGCTGAGAAGAATTCGTGACAGATAACCTGCTCTGCACAGGTCGACAACCCAGTCAACTCTTCGTCGAAGCTGATCACCGAGCACGCTTCGAATTCCGTCGAACTGGACCCACGCTCCCGACTTGGCAATATCGATGTGATACTCGGGGATCGGCACCGAGTCGCAGTGCCCAATGATCACGTGAGTCGGGTCCACTCCTTCCGATTTCAGGATGTTGAGCTGCTCGATCCCCACCGGCCATCTCGCGGCATGGGTCGTGATAACGCTGCCCGTCCTCAGATTGGCTCGAGCAGCCGCTCGGAACGAACGCTCCTCGGCAGCCGAGATGAACCACTTGTCGCTGCCGATTTCGCCGATGATTCCGGCTCGGACGGTCGTTCCGGGGAAGCCCTCCTCGAGATCACGCACGAGCAAGCTCGCTATCTGGTCCACCGAGTGCTCGTCGAACCACTGCTTGTCCAGATAGGGGTCTCGATAGTGACCCGTGCCGACGACGATGTGCACCCCGGAGTCGCGCGAAAGTGACTGCAGGTCAAGGATGTGAGCCACTCCGCGGGTATGTGAACCCTCAGCATCATTCGCGCCCGCGCGGTAGACCAGCGCCGGATCCGCTGCGGCGCCTTTGGCCAACTCACCCGATGTCAGCTCGACGATTGTCCGACCGCCTGCCTTTCTGTACTCCTCAAGTTCCGCCAGGAGCACGTCACGGTCGTGGACGAGACCGATGCGGCGTTGCTCTCGCATTTGGTTGATCATGAGGTGCTCGTGCATCAGGGTCAGGCCGAGTTCAGCACTGTCTATCTCACCGTCAATTGTTGTCACAGCGGACATTTAGACCTCCTCTTCCGCTCGTCGGTCATGTCCCGGGGCAGTCTCTCGCAGGGTCAGTACCGCGACGAGCGTGACGATCGCTGCGGCGATGCAGAAGAAGGCGGGAGCCACGGAGGCACCGGTCACCTCCCTGAGGTAGGCGACGACAAAACCCGCCGTTCCGCCGAATATGGCGACCGCAAGGCCGTACGCAATTGAGATGAGGCTGTATCGCGTTTCCACGGGCATCATCTCGGTGATCGCCGTGGTGAAGGGGCCCGCGTACATGCCGATCGATACCGCCATCAGCACCAGCCCCAGGAATGCAAGACCAGCCTGACCGCTGGTGACCAACCAGAAGGCCGGAAGCACCACAACCGCCATCGCCACGCTTCCGGCCAGCAGTACCGGGCGCCGCCCCACTCGATCGGACAGCGCTCCGAACGCGCCGATGAGCGCGATCTGAACGACCAGTGAAGCGCTGTACATCACGCTGACCGTCGTGGCGGGCAGATCGCCGAAGGTGACGATGAAACCCTGCATGTTGACGTAGGCATAGTTGGCGATCGTGAAGCCGACCACCAGCCCAGCGCCCTGCAGCACCCGCAGCTTGTGCGTCTTTGCGACAACCGCCAAGGGGTTGGATTCCCGCACGACCTTCTCGCTGGTGAACGCCGGAGTGTCGGCGAGCCGCATGCGCATCCAGAACCCCAGCATCGCGACGAAAACGCCTGTGACAAACGGAATCCGCCAGCCGAAGTCAGACATCTGCTCTTCAGAGAGGGTATGGAACAACACCGCGACCAGGGCAGCACCCATGAGGTTGCCGAAGATCAGCGCCATGTAGTGGATGCTTCCGTAGAGACCCCGCCTCCTCCTCGGCGCGTACTCGACGATGAACGCAGCGCCACCAGCGAACTCGCCGCCGGCCGAGAATCCCTGCCCGATACGGGCCAGTACCAGGATGATGGGCCCCAGGATTCCGGCGGCCTCACGACTGGGCGCCACTGCGAGCAACAACGTCGACAGCCCCATGATGATGATCGTCAGCGCCAATGCCCTGTGGCGTCCGTACACATCGCCGATGTGGCCGAAGAACAGCGCTCCCAGCGGACGGAACAGGAACCCCACGCCGAACACGGCTACCGCGGCCAGGAACGAGTGCGTCGGATTGTCGCTGTCGAAGAACTGTGCGCCGATGACGGTCGCCAGCGCGGCGTACACGCTGAAGTCGAACCATTCCAGAGCAGTGCCGATCGCGCTGGCCGAAATCGCTCGACGCCTGCTCTGTGTGGTGGTCAGTGCATCGTCCGCGAGAGATGCGGCCATCAGAGGACCGTACCCGCTTCCGACCGACCGGTTCTCTCCAGCGCGACGGCCGCAGCGTCGATAGCACGCTTGATATCCGCCGCGGAGACGTCGAGGTGGGTAACCGCCCGCACTCGCCGGGGCCCCTTGGCGTTCATGATCACACCGAGATCAAGCAGGGCTCGTTCGAAACCTGGAGCGTCCGGCACTTCGAAGTAGACGATGTTGCTCTCGACGTGGGCGGGGTCGAGGTCGACACCGTCGAGCTGGGCCAGACCTTCGGCCAGTGTGCGCGCGTTGTCATGGTCGTCCTTCAGCCGGTCGACGTTGTGATCCAGCGCGTAGAGGGCCGCCGCAGCGATGATGCCGGACTGCCGCATGGCACCGCCCCACATCTGCTTGTACCGCCAGGCTTCATCGATCATGTCGCGGGAGCCGACGAGCACAGCTCCCACCGGAGCGCCGAGCCCTTTGGAGAAGTCCAGCCACGCGGTGTCGAAGATGCCGGCGAACTGGTCCGGCGCGGAGCCGCTGGCCACCGTGGCGTTCAGTAGCCGTGCCCCGTCGAGGTGGGTGGCCACATTGTGCTGCTTGGCCACGTCCACGACCGAGCGGATCTGGTCAACCGTCCACACCCGCCCCCCTCCCGCGTTGGCTGTCTGTTCCACACACAGCAGGGCGGTCCGCGGGGAGTAACGGCTCGTACGCCGGATGGCCGAAGTGACCTGTGCGGCGCTGAACACTCCTCGATCGCCACGCAGTCCGGTGAGCACGACGCCCGACAGCGCGGCCGGACCACCGGCCTCGGCATTGATGAGGTGCGAGGAGGCGTCGGCGAGGACCTCGTCTCCCCCGGTGCCAGTGTGTAGCCGGACCGCGATCTCGTTGCACATGGTGCCCGATGGGAGGAATACGCCGGCCTCATGGCCCAGCAGGTCGGCGACTCGCTCTTCGAGCGCTCGGGTGGTGGGGTCGCTGAAGGACTGCTCGTCGCCCACAACCGCATTGGCGATCGCTTCTCGCATCGGCTTGGACGGCCGCGTCTGCGTATCGGATCCGAGATCGACAACGTTGCTGGCAGCGGCAGTGTGTGTCGCTGAAGTCATGAACACTCCTTGGTGGTGGTAACGGGTGCTGTCAATCGGCTTGAGCGTGCTCAGCCGAATACGCTTGCCGACTCCGAGTGGGCACGCGGTGCTTGCAGTGAGAACCGAGAGGTCGTCGGGGCGCCCCCGGCGAGCAGATTGGCGGCTTCGGCCCCGATCATGGGCGCGTGCTTGAACCCCTGGCCAGAGCCGCCGCCGACGATCCACCAGGACGTCTCCCCGGGCAGCCGGTCGATGATGAAGTCGCCATTGACTGACATCTCGTACTGATTGGTCTCGGATCCGGTGACCGGTCGGTCAGCGAGGCCCGGGAAGTGTTCGCTCAGATAGCGACGCAGCCACGCCAACGTAGCGGTGTCCGCGAGCCGGTCGCCGCAGTCGAGATCCGCTTCCACGAATTCGCGGTCCGTGTTGATCTTGATTCCGCGGCCAGTCAGGTCGCCACTGCCGTACACCATCGACGTGCGGTCGAGCCATAGCGGCATCTGATCAAGCCCGAGCTGCGCGCCACCGAAGTAGTAGATGTGTTGGCGCAGTGCGGTGACCGTCACATCGTCGAAGAGCTGGCCGAGCCAGGGCCCGCAGGCCCATACGACGTGATCTCGCTCGATGTGCGAACCGTCCGCGAGAACAACCCGACCGTCGGCTCCCGGCCGCGCGTGTGACGTCGCAACGGTGACCCCCTGCTCACGGCACCTGGCCACGATCGCCCGCACTGAACGGCGCGCATACAGAAGACCGGCGTCAGGCTCGTGCAGCCCCCGTCTGAATCCACGGATAGCTGTTCTGCCGTACATGCTTTGGATCTCATCGGTGTCGAGCCACCGATACTTCGCGCCGCAGCGCGCCAACGTCGATGCTGATGCTGTCTCCCAGCCGTCATCCTCGCCGTCACGGATCAACCAGGTGGCCCCTGCGGTCGCCTGGAGCGGCTCATGCCAGCCGCGGTCGAGTTCCTGCCAATGGTGCACCGACTTCATCGACCATTCGGTCAACAGCTCATCGGAACCGTGGGCGAAACGGATCGTGCGGCTCTCGCCGCCCGAGGACGCCCGGGCGTTACCCGGTGCGAACTGATCGACGAGTGTGACCTCAAAACCTCTCGACGCCAGCGCCGATGCCGTCCAGCTACCGAGAATGCCCGCGCCAACGACCAGGACACTGCTTTTCGTCACTTGGGTACCTCCAACGGGGGAATCGCTGCCGCGGGGAGGGTCCGGGTCAGGAACTTACGCGTACGGTCATCGTTCGGCTGCGTCAAAAGCTCTTTTGCACTGCCGATTTCGATGACTTTGCCACCTTCGAGATAGGCAACCAGGTCGCTCACCTCATACGCGAAGGACATCTCATGGGTGACCAACACCATTGTCATGCCATCCTTGGCCAGGCCCCGGATCACAGCGAGGACGCTGCCCACGGTTTCGGGATCCAAAGCGGCAGTGACTTCGTCGAGAAGCAGCAGCTGGGGATTCATCGCCAACGAGCGTGCGATGGCTACCCGCTGCTGTTGACCGCCGGACAGCTGAGAAGGCCAGTGGTCGGCCTTCTCCGCCAGCCCGACGTGTTCGAGCTGCTTCCTGGCGATGTCGCGGGCTTCCTGCTTACTGCGTTTCAGTACTTTGCGCGGGCCGACGGCGACGTTGTCAATCACCCGCATGTGAGGGAACAGGTTGTAGCTCTGGAAGACCATTCCGACGCTGGTTCGCAGGTCGTCGAAATTGGTGTCCTTGTCCATCCGGCGGCCGAGTATGTCGATGCTGCCAGAGTTGGCCTTGGCCAGTCCGTTCATGGTGCGCAGCAGCGTCGATTTACCACAGCCGGAACGCCCGATAAGACACAACACCTGCCCCTTGGCGACGTCCAGATCGATCCCGTTCAGGACTGTGTTGGATCCGTACGCGACTGACAGGTCACTGATGTGGACCGCGAGCGGGTTCACAGCCTTCTGTTCAATGTTGGTCATTGCATTGCACTTTCGGGAAGAAACTTTCCGAGATGCCGTTCTGCACGCCGGATCGCGAAGCTCAACACGCTGGTCATGACGAAGTAGAGCATGGCAACGAGAATCCATACCTCGAACGCCCTGAAGGAGTTGGCGATGATGATCTGGCCCTCTCGGGTCAGCTCGGTCACGCCGACGACAGCCAACAACGAGGTGTCTTTGAGACACATGACCAGTTGGTTGCCGATCCCAGGAAGCCCGTGCAGCAGCGCCTGCGGTGCGATGACGGTCCGCAACGACCGGCTCCACGACATCCCGAGTGATCGCGCGCTCTCGTATTGCGCGACGGGCACTCCCTGAATGGCACCCCGGACCACTTCGCTGATGTAGGCGCCGTAGTGCGCACCTATCGCGATGAGCCCAACTGTCGTCGCCGGCAGCGCTTCTCCGGTGATGATGGGGAGACCGAAGAACAGGAAGAAGATCTGCACGATCAGCGGTGTCCCGCGGATGACCTCGACGTAGCAGAGCACCGCCGTCTTGAGGACGGGCACCTTGAACGCCGTCACCGTTCCGCACACCGACCCAATCACTAGGGCGATAAGGCTGCCAAAAACGGTGAGAAATAACGTGACCTGCGCGCCGTCGAGGAGGGCCGGAAGGGACTGCAACCAGAAGTCCAGTAAGTTCGGCATGTGGGCGCCTAGTCGAGATTGCCTGGCAGGGACGAAGCCTCAGGTTCTTTACCGAAGTACTTCTGGTATATCTTCGAGTAGGTGCCGTCCTCCACCATTGCCAGCAAGCTGGTGTCGATGGCTTCCTTGACGTCGGGGCGGTCCTTCGGCACGGCGTAGCCGTAATTGTCTTTGGTCAGCAGAGGCCCGCGGACCTCCAGCTTTCCCGCCCCCTGCTTGGCGATGAAGAAGTCGAGGATTGCCCCGTCGTTGGCAACAGCATCGTCGACGCCACTGAGTACCGCAGCGAGCTGGTCGTTGGTGGTGTTGTAGCGATGAATTTCAATTTCGGCGGCGAACGGCAGCTGTTCCATGTAGAGCGAGTTGTTGGAGCCCGTCTTCACCGCAACGCTGCGACCCTTGAGGTCTTCGACACTCTGTACCGGTGAATCCGGCCGCGTCGCAAGGACAATGCCGGTCCGGAAGTAGGGCGTCGAGAAGTCCACCACTTCCCTACGCTTGTCCGTGATGGACATCGACGCTGCACCGATCTGGGCCTGGCCGGCCAGAAGCGCGGGTAGCACGCCGTCGAACGGGAGAGGCTTTTGCTCCAGAGTGAACCCCGACCGCTTCGCGACCTCATCGATGACGTCGACGTCGAAGCCTGACAGTGTGCGGCCTTCCACGGAGATGAAAGGAGGACTGTCGGCGTCGTAGGCGACCGCGATGGTCTGCCCTCTCAGCCCTTCCGCAGAGCGTTCGGACGGCGAACTCCCGCAGCCCGCCAGCGCGAGGGCACTCGCTGCGGCGAGCGCGAGTAGAGCCTTGGTGGTTTTCATGGCACTGTCTCGTTTCTGTTGTGGACGTTGGATTTTCAGATGGAGAATGCGAGGCGGTCGCAAGTGGTGAGAACTTCGACGCCCGTGTTCGTGACGAGGACCGTGTCCTCGATCTGCAGGCCTCCGGTGCCCATCTCGTAGAAGGGCACCTCGAAGTTCAGCACTTCGCCCTCGACTAGGACAACGTCGGGCGACTGCGTGGGACTCAAGACCGGGAACTCGTACATATCGAGGCCGATTCCATGTCCCAAGTGATGCCTGCGGAAGTCCGAGATGCCGTTGGCCCGCACCGTCTCCAATCCCCGCGCGACGAGGTCGACGACTCGCACGCCTGGTGCCGCCATCTCGAACATGGCGGTTATTCCCGCGTGGATCGCTTTCTCGGCCAATTTGATTCGAGGTGACATCGGACCGATGCATGCGTTGCGTCCGGTGTCGGAGCTGTAGCCGGCGAAGCGTCCGCCGCAGTCAATTCGGATCGTGTCTCCGTGCTGTACCCGCACCTCGCCGTCTGGAGGGAAGCAGCCGCTGGCTCGGCCGCCGATGTTGACCTCGCAATGGCCGGGGACGATCCCGGCGTCGATGCACGCATGTTGGTAGTGCGTCCACAGATCCGTCTCAGATGATCCGATCTCGGCGCTGCGGAAGACGGACTCCATGGCGCATTCGGTCCTGCGTGCGACGTCGGCTAGCAGGGTGACCTCGTCCGGCGTCTTGATTCTGCGCACTCGCTGCAGCACGGCGTTGCCGTCGACATCGGCGACAAATGGGTATCGGTCTCCCAGACGGCGAAGCGTCGCAAGGTCGATGCCCCGCCCGTCGACTGCCAGGCGTTCACCGGAGCCAAGTCCCGCCTCGGCGACAACGGCGTCAAGTGCTGCCAGCGCATCCGGGAAGTGCGGTACCCCTGTCCGCATCGACTGCCAGTGGCGGTCGAGGTCTGAGAGTTCACCGTCCGGGGACAACGTCACGAAGAAGTCGCCATAGGTCACCAGAAAGCAGTCTTCGAGCTCTGCGGTCGCCAGGTACTCCCCCGCGTTGAGCGGTGCGACGAGCCCACGGCGACCGTCAGCGTTCACCACGGCGTAGACGCCGTGATCGCGGAACGTCCGCAGCGGCCAGTGGTCGTATCCAGTGAGATAGACGATGTTCTCCACCGTCGTTGTCACTACGCCGTTCAAGTCCAGCGTGGCCAGTTCACGTGCGCACTGCGCACCATTGAAGTAGACGCCTGCGCGACGACGGTGGGCAAATGAGGCTGGGGCGTGACCGAAAGCACTGGTGATCTGCGTCATACTCCGCACTATATATAGTATGGTGTACATCGTCTAGTGGGAGCGCCAAATTCATGTGGCCCGCAGGAGAGGAACGATCGACTTGACCGACGTACTGGAATCACGGCTACTCATCCACGGCCAGTGGCGCGAGGCAGAGTTCAATAGGACTCTGGCGGTGGACAACCCGGCGACGGGCCGTGCCCTGGCGGACGTCGCCGACGCCAGTGTCGCCGATGCCGCGCTAGCGGTCGCGGCTGCGGTGCAGGCTCAGGAACAATGGTCGCGAACCTCGCCTCAGACTCGGTCCGACATGCTTTATCGGGCATACGAACTGGTGTTGTCCCGTAGTGAGCGGCTGGCCAGGATAGTGACGCTCGAGATGGGCAAGCCTCTACTCGAGGCCCACGCAGAAGTCCGCTACGCGGCCGGATTCCTGCGCTGGTTCTCCGAGGCCGCAGTGCGGATCACCGGCGAGTTTCGTGACAGCAATGACGGGCTGTCGCGCTGGATGGTCCGAAAGGAGCCGGTCGGACCGGCACTTCTGATCACGCCGTGGAACTTTCCGATAGCAATGGCCGCACGCAAGATCGGTCCGGCGCTAGCAGCGGGCTGTACAGCGGTTCTGAAACCCGCGCCGCAAACCCCATTGTCAAGCCTGGCCCTCGCCGAGATCTTCATCGAAGCCGGCATTCCGGCTGGCGTGCTGAACGTCATCCCCACCAGCACGGCTGCCGAAGTGGTGCGCCCGCTGCTGCACAGCGGAGACATCAGAAAGCTCTCGTTCACCGGTTCCACCGCTGTCGGTCGGATACTCCTCGAACAATGCGGCCCGCGGATAGTCCGGACCTCCCTCGAACTCGGCGGCAACGCGCCTTTCATCGTCTTCGACGACGCCGACGTGGACCGCGCGGTCGACGGCGCGATGGATGCCAAGATGCGGAACATGGGTCAGGCATGCACTGCGGCCAACCGCTTTCTGGTCGCGGCGCCCATCGCGGATGAGTTCAGCACACGTTTCGCCGCCAGGATGGGACAGCTGCGCGTAGGCGACGGATTGGACGATGGCATCGACGTCGGGCCACTGATCGACCAGCAGGCGCGGGAGAAGGTGGACCGATTGGTACGCGACAGCCAATCCCGTGGGGCGAGCACTCTCATCGGCGGCACATCCCCCGAACGCGACGGATACTTCTACAGCCCAACGGTTTTGACTGGTGTCCCCCACGGCAGCCCGATCGTCAACGAGGAGATCTTCGGGCCGATCGCCTCGGTTCAGACCTTCGAGACCGAAGCTGAGGCGATCGAGATCGCCAACAGCACACCGTGGGGTCTGGCCGGCTATGTGTTCACCACCGACCTCGACCGGGCGTTCCGGGCTTCCGAAAGGCTGGCTGTGGGAATGGTGGGGTTGAACACCGGAATCGTCTCCAACCCGGCGATCCCCTTCGGCGGCATCAAAGAATCCGGGGTCGGGCGCGAAGGCGGCCTGACAGGTATCGACGAGTTTCTCGAGCAGAAACTCATCAGCGTGCCAATCGCTTCGCACTGACCATAAGCACTCCCCCGACCACGCTCATGAAAGACATGCCAATGACAAACGATGCCAGTCCATCCACCATCCGTCGCTGGGCGATGACCGGCGCCGCCGGCAGTGTCGGCCGCCACCTCAGAGCAACCCTCGCGGACTCCTTCGACGAGTTAATCCTGTTGGACATCAACGCTATCGAGGACCCCGCAGCCCATGAGCGCGTCGTCACAGTCGACCTGCGCGACCTCAACGCGCTACAAGAGGCCCTCGCCGGCGTAGACGGCATCATCCATCTCGGAGGCCTTGCGGATGAGGCGGACTTTCACGATCTCGCAGAGGTCAACATCGTCGGCACCTACCACCTCTTGGAGGCCGCGCGGCTGAACTCAGTTCGCCGAGTCGTCTACGCGAGCAGTAACCGCGCCACCGGCTTCTACCCCACCGGCCATGTTGTCACCTGCGAGGACCCCTACCGCCCAGACGGGCTCTACGGCGTCACGAAGGCCGCCACCGAGACGCTCTGCCGGCTCTACACAGACAAGTTCGGCCTAGAGGTCGCCTGCCTACGAATCGGAAGTTTCGAGCAGAAGCCGACCACGCCGCGTGAACTCCACACCTGGTTGAGCCCAGGTGACTGCACCGCAGCCTTCCGCGCGGCGGTCGAGGCGCAGTACACCTTCACCACGTTCTACGCCGTCTCGAACAACACGCACCTGTGGTGGGACCTCGAGCCAGGTGCCGCCATCGGGTTTGTCCCACGTGACAACGCGGAATCATTCGCGGGCTCGATCACGGGCGACCCGCTCGAACCCCAGGGCGGCGTGTTCGCGACACCAGAGTTCACCCTGACGCGGCAAAAGCACCTAACGCGATCAGAGGGACTGTAATACTATATATTGGCGCCATGACTGAGCCTCCCGTCGTCAAGTCGGCTCGCGAGACGGCCTACGACTACCTCAAGGCTTCGATCGTCTCGGGAGAACTGAAGCCCGGCCAAATCATCGACGACGCCACCGTCGCGAGTCTCTGCGGAATCAGTCGTACGCCGGTCCGGGAAGCGTTGATCCAGCTCGAGAAAGTCGGATTGGTTCACGCGCCTCCTCGTAGGCGACCATCCGTCGCGCCAAGCATGGGAGACGACGTTGAACAGATCCTCGCCCCACTCGGGGCACTACAGGCAGTGGCGGCACGGCTCGCGACACCTCTGGCAACCGCCGCCGATGTCAGTCTGATGGAGGAACTCAACAGCAAACTGGTCGCGGCCGCCGACGCCAATGACTGGACGGCGGCAGCCGTCGCCGACATGAACTTTCACTTTGTTCTGGTGAATCGGACGAACAATAGATTCCTGATCTCCGAGGTCGACAATCTGCAGACGCTCTTCAACCGTGCGAAGCGGCTGTACATGCGGAATCGTGGGCCTGACCAGAAGTCAGGCCAAGAACACGCCGCCATCATCGACGCCGTCAAGAACGGCGACGCTGAGGGCGCCGCGGCCGCGACAATCAAGAATTTTCAGCGCCTCCCGGAAGACGGCGATGACTAGCTCCCATGCGTCGGTCCGAGGCCCCGTCACGCCAGTCACGATTTAGACAGTGGCGCGGTCGCGGCCCTCCCAGTGCGGCTTACGCAGGTCTTTCTTGAGGATCTTGCCGGTGGGGTTACGGGGCAGCGCATCAACGATGTCGACGGTCTTCGGGCACTTGTAGGCGGCAAGGCGCTCGCGGGCCCACCCGATGATCTCCTGATCGGTGGCCTCACCCTCAAGTGCGACAATGGCTTTCACCGCCTCGCCCCATTTGTCGTCGGGCACACCGATCACCGCGACCTCGACGATGGCGGGATGTTCGGCCAGTACGCGCTCCACCTCGATGGAGTACACGTTCTCGCCACCGGTGATGATCATGTCCTTGAGCCGGTCCTCGACGAAGATGAAACCGTCGGCATCGACCCGGCCGATGTCACCGGTGCGAAACCAGCCATCGGATGTGATCGCCTCAGCGGTCGCCTCCGGCTTACCGTGGTAGCCCTTCATCAACTGCGGTGTCCGGAACCACAATTCGCCTTGCGCGCCATCGGCGACGTCTTCGAGCGTGTCGGGGTCGACAACCCGAACCTCCGCGCCGGAGATGACCTTGCCCGCGCTGACCATCCGGTCCTCGTCCCCGGAGCGGTGGTCGTCGCCACCGAGGAGACTGATCACACCGCACACCTCGGTGAGCCCGTATACCTGAATGAACTCGGTATCCGGCCACGCCTGCAACGCAGAACGCAACAGCGGCAACGGCATCGGTGACGCGCCGTAGGCGTAGGTCTTCAACGCGCCGAAGAGCTTCACCGCGTCCTCACCCGACTCCAGCACCTTGGCCAGCACGGCGGGAACCAGGAACGTTCGGTTGGCGCCGGCCAGAATGCCGCCAGCCAGTGCGGCGCCGTCGACATCGCGCGTCATGTACGTCGGCGCGCCGTTGTGCAGGCCGAACTGCATGTAGGAGGTGCCGCCGACGTGGAACAGCGGCATCGCGACGAGGCTCTTGTCCTCTGGCCCCAGCGTCCAGCCCTCGAACGCGTTGATGGTGTGCGCGATGACATTGGCCTGGGTCAGGGCGACACCCTTCGGCCGCCCCGTGGTGCCCGACGAGTACATGATGATGGCGACGTCATCGGACTGCACGTCGGGCGAGCGATCGACCGGTGTTGCCGCCGCCAGCATCGCCTCGTACTCGTCGCCGTCCTCGCCCTCCGGTGTCACCACCACGATCTCGGTCACCGCGGTGAGCTTGTCTCGGATCTTGTCGATGCCCGCCGCGAACTCCGACCCGACGATCAGCAGCTTGGCGCCGGAATCGTTGAGCACGTAGTCCATCTCGTCGGCCGCCAGCCGGAAGTTGATGATGGCAGTGGCCGCGCCAAGCGACGCCGCGGCGATCGTCAGCTCGACGCAGGCGGGGTGGTTCTTGTCGAGGAATGCCACGACGTCGCCACGCGAGATGCCGCGCTGCGCCAGCGCACCCGCGAGCCGCCGGATGCGGTCGTGGAACTGCGACCACGTCCACGTGCGACCCAGGTAGGTGATGGCATCGTCATCGGGTTTGGTCTTGGCCCAGTGGGCCACGCGCTCATCGAGGAATCGGGGGTGAGGCAGGTCCGACATGGCCGAGAGCGTGCCAGAACTACGTCGCCATCAGGCGGTTTTAGCAAAAACCTGTTTGCCCGCGAGATAGGTCGCGACAACGTCGAGGTCAGCGATGTCCTGCGCAGGCACCGCGCGCGGGTCGGCCGACAGCACCACCAGATCGGCGTACTTGCCGACCTCCAGGGAGCCGACCACGTCATCGGCGAACAACTGCCACGCCGCGTCGATCGTCTGCGCACGGATGGCCTGCTCGACGGTGATGCGCTCCTGCGGGGCGAGCACGCGCCCGCTCGGCGCCAGTCGAGTGGCGGCGACGCTGATATTGCGCAGCGGCTCCTCGGGTGTCACCGGCGGATCGTTGTGCAGTGAGATCCGCATGCCGGTGGCCACGGCCGACCCCGCGGGCATCCACGTCTCTCCGTGCTCGGGACCGAACAGCCCGTCGACGAGAACGTCACCCCAGTAGTGAATGTGGTCGACGAAGATGCTGCACGTGACACCGAGGTCGTGGGCGCGCTGCAGCTGTGCGGGCGTGATGGCGCCGACGTGTTCGAGGCGCAGCCGATGGTCATCGCGCGGGTGCTTGGCGATTGCCTGCTCGTACACGTCGAGGATGGTGTCCACACCGCGATCACCGTGCACGTGGCACGCCATCTGCCACCCGAGCGGGTAGTAGGCGGCGACGATCTCCTCCAACTGCTCGCGGGTGTAGTTGGCGTGCCCGCACGATCCGGGCGTCACCCCGATGGTGCGCACGGCGTCGGTGTCGAGGTAGGGGAACGTCAGGTCGATGTTGCCGATCCACGGCGACCCGTCGACCCAGATCTTGATGCCGACCTGCTTGACCATGTCGTCACCGTTGGCCAGTGCCTCGGTGGTCGTCATCTGCTCCGTCGACATCTCATACGTGCGCAGCCGCACCGTGACGTCGCCACGCAACGTCTCCAGCATCGGCCGGAACATCGGATCGAAGGCCATCTCCGAACACGTCGTCAGCCCGGCGCGGTTGAGCCGCGCGCACTCGGCGAGCAGCATCGCCGGGTAGCCGTTCGGGTCGACCGCGTCACCGACGAGGGAGAACACCGCACCGGTCTCGATCGCCGTGCCGTCGAGCTCACCGTCGGCATCGCGTCCGAACGACGCGCCCTTCGGGTCCGGGGTGTCGCGGTTCAGTCCGTTGCGCTGCGCGGCAGCGGAGTTGAAGTACGCCTTGTGCCCGGAGTTGTGCACGATCACGAGCGGGGTGTCGGGAGCCTGGTCGTTGAGCCACGCCAGCGTGGGCTCCGGCAGACCCTCCTGCAACAGCGGATCCCAGCCGTTGAGGTAGGCGCCGTCTGCGCCACGGGCGGCGACCTCCCGCGCGATGGCGGCCACCACGTCGTCGGCGCGTGACATCGTGACGGGCCGGATGTCGACGATGCGGTCGGCGAGCACGATCGCCTCCATCAGCGGGTGCCCGTGCGCCTCGACGAACCCCGGCATCACGCACCGCTGCCGCAGCTCGACCACCTCGGTGCCGGGTCCAACCAGGTGCTCGACGTCCGCCCGCTCCCCCACCGCCACGATGCGGCCGTCGGCGACAGCGAGCGCCTGCGCGGTCGGCCGGGCGTCGTCGACGGTCAGCACGGTACCGAATAACACCAGGTCAGCGGGCATTGGGTGATCCTATCGGCGGCATTGGGAAAATCCTTGCGAAACAAAGTTCACCGCCGTGTCGATTTCGGGTGTTGCCGTTCGACGTAGTCACGAGGGCACGATGGAGATGCCCCTTCAACCGAGTAGAAGGAGACAGAACAATGTCGCGCTACATGCTGATCATGCGGTCCACCCCCGAGGCCGAGGCCGCCTACGAGAACGTCGACTTCAACGAGATCATCGAGTCGATGGGCCGCTTCAACGAGGAACTCGTGAAGGCCGGGGTGCTGCTGGCCGGTGAGGGCCTGACCGGACCCGAGGAGGGTTTCGTCGTCGACTTCGACGCCGACCCGCCGGTCATCACCGACGGCCCCTACACCGAGGCGAAGGAACTGTTCAACGGCTTCTGGATCCTTGACGTCTCCTCGAAGGAGGAGGCCAAGCAGTGGGCGCGCAAGGTGCCGCTGGGCCCCGGCGTGAGGCTCGAGGTGCGTCGGGTGTCGGAGACCGAGGAGTTCCCGATGGACAACCCGTGGATCGAGAAGGAGATCCAGTGGAAGGCCGACCTGGCCGAGAAGATCGCCGTCCAGGCTCGCAAGGCTGCTGACGAGCGCTTGCGCGAGGAACCGACGGCCTAGGTCGCTGAGTGATTTCGGCGCGCAAACCCGCGGTGAGCGCGGGTTTGCGCGCCCAAGTCGCCGCCTGATGCGGGGCGGCCCTTGTAACTATTTCTGTAACACGTTCTAATCTGAAGCCATGACCGACGCGTTGCTGAGACATCCCCTGCACTCCGGACACCTCACGGTCGGCGCGCTCAAGCGCAACCGGGACAGGCCGGTGCTGTTCCTCGGCGATACCACGCTCACTGGCGGACAGCTCTCCGAGCGCATCAGCCAGTACATTCAGGCGTTCGAGGCGCTCGGCGCGGGCACCGGGACCGCGACGGGTCTGCTATCGCTGAACCGCCCCGAGGTCATCATGATCATCGGCGCCGGGCAGACGCAGGGCTACCGCCGCACCGCACTACACCCTCTCGGTTCGCTCGACGACCACGCGTTCGTGCTGTCGGATGCGGGCGTGACGTCGCTCATCATCGACCCGACGCCGATGTTCACCGAGCGGGCGCTTGGCCTGCTGGAGAAGGTCCCCTCGCTCAAGCAGATCCTGACCATCGGCCCCGTGCCGCAGGCGCTGGCCGGTGTGGCCGTCGATCTGGCGGCCGAGGCGGCCACCTACGAGCCCCAGCCACTGCAGGCCGCGGACCTGCCGCTCGACCACATCGGCGGTATGACCTACACCGGCGGCACCACGGGCAGGCCCAAGGGCGTCATGGGTACGACGCAGTCGATCACCACGATGACCACCGCTCAGCTCGCCGAGTGGGAGTGGCCGGAGCACCCGCGGTTCCTGATGTGCACGCCGCTGTCGCACGCGGGCGCGGCGTTCTTCACGCCGGTCATCGTCAAGGGTGGCGAGATGATCGTGCTGTCCAAGTTCGACCCGGCAGAGGTGCTGCGGACGATCGAGGAGCAGAAGATCAGCGCCACGATGCTGGTGCCGTCGATGATCTACGCGCTGATGGACCACCCCGACAGCCACACCCGCGACTTGTCGTCGCTGGAGACCGTCTACTACGGCGCATCGGCGATGAACCCGGTGCGCCTGGCGGAGGCGATCCGGCGGTTCGGGCCGATCTTCGCCCAGTACTACGGCCAGTCCGAGGCGCCCATGGTCATCACCTACCTGGCCAAGGGTGATCACGACGAGAAGCGGCTCACCTCGTGCGGGCGGCCCACGCTCTTCGCGCGGACCGCACTGCTCGGCGAGGACGGCAACCCGGTACCCCAGGGCGAGGTCGGCGAGATCTGCGTCTCGGGGCCGCTGCTGTGCGGCGGGTACTGGAATCTGCCCGAGGCCACCGCCGAGACCTTCCGCGACGGCTGGATGCACACCGGCGACCTGGCCCGCGAGGACGAGGACGGGTTCTGGTACATCGTCGACCGGACCAAGGACATGATCGTCACCGGCGGGTTCAACGTGTTCCCGCGTGAGGTGGAAGACGTTGTCGCCGAACATCCCTCGATCGCACAGGTCTGCGTGATCGGCACACCGGATGAGAAGTGGGGCGAGGCCGTCACGGCCGTTGTGGTGCTCCGCCCCGACGCTGCGACCGACGACGCGGCCGTCGCGATCATGACCTCCGAGATCCAGGCCGCTGTCAAGGACCGCAAGGGTTCGGTGCAGGCGCCCAAGCAGGTGATCGTCGTCGACTCCGTGCCGGTGACCGCGCTGGGCAAGCCCGACAAGAAGGCCGTCCGCGCGCAGTTCTGGGAGGGTTCCGGCCGCGCGGTGGGTTAGTCCGCTTCGGGCGCCTTGACCATCACGGCGCGGGTGTAGAGCAGCTGGAAACCCTTGTTCTGCACGTTCTTCTGCGACCGCGAGCCCGGGGCGGTGGTGACCACGGCGATATCGCACTCCGCGGCGGCGGCGTCGCGCAACCTCGCGGTCAACAGCGCGGACTGCGCACCGCGGCGCCGAAACGCCGGAGCGGTGGCAGCACCGGTGAGCTGAGCGATGCCGTCGGTCAGTCGTACGCTGCCGACTCCGGCGATCACCCCATCGCACAGCGCGACGTAGTTTGCCGCGCCTGCCTTCTCGATGTCGCGCATGGCATTCGCGACGACATCTCGGGGGAAGTCGTCGATGCCGGGCACGCCCTCGCCGTCGGGGTTGGCGAAGCCCTCGGTGAAGATGGCGACCCACGCGTCGAATTCATCGTCGGTGCGCCTCCGCACGTCGATGCCGAGTGGCGCCTCCGGCTCGATCAGCAGGGAACGCCCGAGCACGTTCTCGAACCCGATCAACCGGTAGCCGCGATCGGACAGCACCGCAGCGACCTCGGGGTCGGCGAGATTGGACAGCTCCACCTGCACGGGAACGCCACAATCGGAGAGGGTCCGTTCGATCTGATCCAGCTCCGCGGAGTCGGGAACTCCGTTGAAGCCGACGCCGACGACCTTGTTCATCGGCGAGCCGTCATCGGCCAGACACGCGAAGCCGCCGGCCACGGGCAGCACCATCCCCTGGGCGCCCCGCCTGCCCGCGGCCTCGGTCGCGGCGACGATGAGCTGGGCCTCGGCCTCTTCGATGCGCTGCGCGAGTGCCGTACCGCAGAACAGGGATGCGTTATTCACGCCGTGATTGTCCACGCTGGACACGCGGCGGGAAACTGATTATTCAGGCGCCGCAGAGTCCCGCGAGGATGCCGTCGAGCAGCTGCCCCGCGGTGCGGGCGGCCAGATCCACGTCGCCGACCACGATGTGGTCGAGCAGCACGCCGTGGTCGACGATGTGCACCGGCGTCTCCTGAGTGCTCGCGATGCTGGCCGTGATGACCTCGATCAGCCCGCGGTACAGCTCGGTCAGCATCGGGTTGTGCGAGCTGGCGACGACGGCCAGGTGGAACTCCACGTCGGCGCGCGCGAACTCGTCGGTGCGCCCGTCGCGCACACACTCGTCGCGGTAATCGAGCAGGGTCCGCAGTTGCGCGATGTCGGCGTCGGTGCGGTTGGCGGCGGCGAGTCTGGCGCCCTCGACCTCAAGGCCTCGACGGACCTGGAGGACGTCGCGCAGTTCGGCGCCGCAGAGCCGGCGCAGCGCGCCCGACACCTCACTCGTGGCCCTGACGTAGGTGCCGTCACCCTGCCGGACCTCGAGGATGCCGGCGTGCGCCAGGGCTCGGACCGCCTCACGCACGGTGTTGCGGCCCACCCCGAGGCTCTCGACGAGCACGGCCTCGTTGGGGATGCGCCCGCCGAGCGGCCACTCCCCGGCCGCGACCGTCTGCCGAATCTGCTCGATGACCTGGTCGACCAGGCCCGCCCGGCGCGCAGTGCTCAAAGCCACAGGGACATCCTTTCAACCAATCATGGGATGTATGCGATCCTAGCAGCGTGCACGGTGACAAGCAGGGCAAAGGGACTGACGGCGGCCACGACGACTACGCGACCGAGCTGACCCTCCAACTCGACGGCGCCGCGGAGATCGAGAGCAGCCGGGTCCCCACCATCGCCGGCGGTGCGCTGCTGGCCGTCGCCGTCATCCTCACCGCACTGAATCTGCGGCCCGCCGTCACGAGCGTCGCACCCCTGCTCGACGAGATGCGCGCGGATTTGGGCGTCTCAGCGACGTGGGCGGGCCTGCTCACCACTCTGCCCGCGCTGTGCTTCGCCGCCGCCGGTCTCGCCGCCCCCTGGCTGTCGTCGCGGATCGGCCTTGGCCGCACCATCTCGGCGGCGCTGGTGGCACTCTCCACGGGCCTGGCATTGCGTGCCGCCGACGGCCCGCATCTCATGATCGGCGCGACGCTCATCGCATGCGCGGGCATAGCGCTGGTCAACGTGCTGATCCCCGTCGTCATCAAGGGATCCTTTCCCGCCCGGGTCGGGCTGATGACGGGCATCTACACCGCCGCCCTGCAGGGTGGTGGCGCGCTCGGGTCCGCGGTGACACCGGGCCTGGAGGAACCGGTCGGCGGTTGGCGCACAGCCCTGGCGCTCTGGGCCGTCGTCGCAGTGATCGCCCTGGTGGCCTGGATACCGGCCTCGCGACGCCACCGCGGCGCGTGGGTCCTCAACACCCAGCCGTCCGGTCAGCGCCGCTCGCTGCTGCGCAGCCGGCTGGCCTGGACCGTGACCCTGTTCTTCGGCTGCCAGTCCTTCATGGCCTACATCGTGATGGGTTGGCTGCCACAGGTTTTCATCGACACCGGGATCGACAAGTTGCAGGCGGGAATCCTGGTCGGGCTGACATCGCTGATCGGCGTGCCGGTCGCGTTGGTGCTCACGCCACTGGCCGCGCGCAGCTCCAGCCAGAGCGGATGGATCGTCGGACTCGGCACCATGGGCATCGCCGGCGTCGTCGGCCTGATGATCGCACCGGGGGCCCAGCCGATCCTGTGGAGCATCCTGGTCGGCGTCGGTATGAGCGTCTTCTCGATGGCACTGGCGGTGATCGCGCTGCGCTCGCGAAATGCCGAGGACACCGCGCAACTGTCCGGAATGGCACAGGGATTCGGCTACCTGATCGCGGCCATCGGCCCCTTCCTGTTCGGCCTGCTTCATGACGTCACGCACGGGTGGACGGTGCCCTGGGTGATGTTCCTGTCGGTCTACGCCGTGCAGATCTGCGCAGGTGCCCTCGCCGGGCGCAACCGGTACGTCTGACCGCCTGCGCGGCACAATGGTGGCGTGAGCGCCCCCGTCGTCCAGCAGACCGTGGACGCGGTGTGGCGCATGGAGGCGGCCAAGATCGTCGCAACACTGACCCGCGCCGTCGGCGATGTCGGCCTGGCCGAGGACCTGGCTCAGGAAGCGCTCGTCGACGCGCTTGCGCAATGGCCCACCTCCGGCGTGCCGCGCAATGCGGGCGCCTGGCTGACCACCGTCGCCAAGCGCAAGGCCGTCGACCAGTGGCGCAGGCAGGATCGCCTGGATACCAGGTACGCCGCGCTGGCCCGCGACCTGCAGACCCAGAGCCAGACGGAACTGGCATGGGATCCCGACCACATCGACGATGACGTGCTGCGGCTGATCTTCATCTCGGCGCACCCGGCGCTGTCGCGCGAGAATCAGATCGCGCTGACGCTGCGCGTCGTCGGCGGCCTGACCACCGAGGAGATCGCGCAGGCGTTCCTGGTGCCGAAGGCGACCATCGCCCAGCGCATCGTGCGGGCCAAGAAGACCCTGCGCGACGCGGGCGCCCCGTTCGAGGTGCCCGACCCGTCGGAGTACCCGACGCGACTGTCGGCGGTCCTGAGCGTCATCTACCTCATCTACAACGAGGGCTACTCGGCGTCCTTCGGGCAGCGCTGGATTCGCGACGAATTGTGCACCGAGGCACTGCGTCTGGGCCGTGCACTCGCCGCTCTGGTACCCGAGCGCGCCGAGGCGCAGGGACTGGTCGCGCTGATGGAGTTCCAGTCCTCACGGTTCGCCGCCCGCACCGATGCCGACGGCAGGCCGATCCTGCTCGAGGATCAGGACCGCACCAGGTGGGACCGCGCGCAGATCAACCGCGGCGTGGCGGCACTCGAGCGGGCCGCTACGGCGTTGCAGCGCAACGGCACCGGCTGGGGGCCTTACGCACTGCAGGCAGCATTGGCCGAGTGTCACGCCGTCGCACCGAGTGCCGCCGACACCGACTGGGCACGCATCGTCACGCTGTACGACGGCCTGCTGCAGATCGCGCCGTCCCCGGTGGTCGAACTGAACCGGGCGGTCGCCGTCGCGATGGACTCGGGTCCCGAGACCGCCCTGGCGATCGTCGACAACATCACCGGACTCGACGATAGCTACCTGCTGCCCAGCGTCCGGGGCGAACTACTGGCGCGTATGGGGCGACGCGATGAGGCCGCCGTCCAGTTCGACGCGGCAGCGGCACTCACCGACAACGAAGCGGAGCGAGACATCTTGGCGGACAAGGCGAATAGGGCGAGGGCATGATCAGCGCGGTACTCTTCGACTTCTCTGGAACGCTCTTCCGGCTAGAGGAGGACGACAGCTGGTTCGCCGGCATCAAGGTCGATGAGCAGGTCGTCGACGGTCATGTGCAGGCCGAGTTGATGCGGCGACTGACCGCACCCACCGGACGCTCCGTCGACATGAACGATGAGCAGTACCGCAACTGGATGAACCGGGATCTGGCACCGCATCTGCACCGCGAGGCCTACCTGCACGTGCTTCGCGAGTCCGGGGTGGCCGATCACCAGGCCGAGACGCTCTACGAACTTCTCATCGACCCGGCCAGCTGGACGGCCTACCCCGACACCGCCACGGTGCTCGCCGGCTTGCACCGCAAGGGCATCCCGATCGCGGTGGTGTCCAACATCGCCTTCGATGTGCGGCCAGCGTTCGCGCGACTCGGCGTGCTCGATGTCGTCGACGAGTTCGTGCTGTCATTCGAAGTGGGCGCAGTGAAGCCGAATTCGGAGATCTTCCAGACGGCACTCACGGCGCTGGGGGTGGCCGCGCAGGACGCACTGATGGTCGGTGACAGCGAGGAGGCCGACGGTGGCGCCCGCGCGCTCGGCTGCCGGTTCGCACTCGTCGACCCACTGCCCACCGATCAGCGACCCGACGGCCTCATCAAGGCCCTGACCTCGGCGGGCGTCGCACTCTAGCTCGCGGCGCCCGCCCAGGCGCTCAGAGGTGCGGGGCCTCCTTGATGGTGCTGTCCTGCTTGCCGGCGGTCTGACAGAACGCCTGAACCGACAAGCGGGTGCCGGTGATCTCCAGCGATGCCGGGTCCGCGCCCTTCTCGTCCTTCAGCATCTTGTTGACCGCCTCGTTCTGGGTCTTCTCGTCGGCACCCACGAAGTCCTTGCACTTGGTGTCGCCACCTTGGACCGACGGTGAGCATCCCACCAGCATCAGACCGGCAATCACGCCCGAAACCAATACCCCTGCTGACCGCTTCATCCTGGTCCTCCTAGTTCGTGGCGCGACGTACGCACCGTTGCGGCCACTTGGTACCCCTAGGCGCTTCCTGTGAAACCCGGACGGCCCTTAAGGTCGTCTTCGTGAGCGACACCGCAGGCACCGAGAATCCGTTCGACCCGTCACAGTGGCGGCCCGTCGCAGGTTTCGACCTGACCGACCTGACCTACCACCGGCACGTCGCCGACGGCGTCCCGCAACCGACGGTCCGCATCGCGTTCGACCGACCCGAGGTGCGCAACGCGTTTCGGCCGCACACCGTCGACGAGCTCTACCGCGTCCTCGACCACGCGCGCATGTCACCGGATGTCGGCGTTGTCCTGCTCACCGGCAACGGCCCGTCGCAGAAGGACGGCGGCTGGGCGTTCTGCTCGGGCGGCGACCAACGCATCCGCGGCCGCACCGGCTACCAGTACGCGTCGGGCGAGACCGCCGAGACCGTGGATCCCGCCCAGGCCGGCCGGCTGCACATCCTCGAGGTGCAGCGCCTCATCCGGTTCATGCCCAAGCCTGTCATCTGCCTGGTCAACGGGTGGGCCGCCGGCGGCGGGCACAGCCTGCACGCGGTGTGCGACCTGACGCTGGCCAGCCGTGAGCATGCCCGGTTCAAGCAGACCGACGCCGACGTCGGCAGTTTCGACGGCGGCTACGGCAGCGCCTACCTGGCCCGGCAGACCGGTCAGAAGTTCGCCAGGGAGATCTTCTTCCTGGGCCGCCCCTACACCGCCGAGCAGATGCACGCGATGGGCGCGGTCAACGAGGTGGTCGATCACGCCGACCTGGAAAACGTTGCGCTGCAATGGGCCCGCGAGATCAACGGCAAGTCGCCGCAGGCGATCCGGATGCTGAAGTTCGCGTTCAACCTTCTCGACGACGGCCTGGTGGGCCAACAGATCTTCGCCGGGGAGGCGACCCGGTTGGCCTATATGACCGATGAGGCCGTCGAGGGCCGGGATGCGTTCCTGGAGAAGCGCGACCCCGACTGGTCACAGTCACCCCGCTACTTCTAGCGATTGGGGCGGGCGGGCCACCACATCCGGTCTCCCAGGATCACCATTCCGGCGGGGATGAAGATCGTGCGTACGACGGCGAGGTCAAGGAGCAGACCAAGCCCGACGGTCGACCCGATCTGCACAAGGGTGAGGACGCTACCGCTCATCAGGGCGAACATGGTGATCGCGAAAACCAGTCCAGCAGTGGTGATGACGCTGCCCGTGGACCCGAAACCGCGAATGATGCCCCGGACCATGCCGCCGCGCTCGGCCTCCTCCCGGATGCGATCGGCGAACAGCATGCTGTAGTCGGCGCCGACTGCGACCAGTGCCATGAACGCGACCGGCAACACCGACCAATCCAGGGGTATGCCGACGATGTGCTGCCAGACCAGGACGCTCAGTCCCGCAGCGGCACCAAACGACAACACCACGGTGCTCACCATGAACGCGGGCGCGACGAGAGAGCGCAACAGCATGACCAAGACCAGGAAGACACCGATCACAGCCACGGCGCCGAACAGTCCGAAGTCGTGGATCACCTGAGTGCGCATCTGTTCGGACAGCGTGGTCAAACCCGCCGTCGAGAACGCTGCCTCCTTCAGTACCGTTCCCCGAGCCGCCAATGACGCGGCCGAGGAGATCTGTCCGACGGCGTTAAGCGCCTGGTCGGAGTACGGGTTGACACTCCACACCACCAGCATTCGCGCGGATCGACCGTCGGGCGAGAGCAGAAGACGTGCGCCGTCGACGAACCGTGGATCATCCAATCCCTGTGGCGGAAGGTAGAATCCGCTCCCGGGCCCATTCGTCGTATGTGCGCTCATCCGAGCGAGATAGTCCGTCGCGGTGGTCAAACCGGACTGGAGTTTCGAGGTCAGCGCCACTGCCTGGTCAGTCCCCACCTTCACCTGCCCGAGCCCGTCGCTGAGATCGACCAGACCCGAGGTGAGTTCGTCCACGCCGTCGGTGAGCCGCGACAACTGGGTCCTCAGCTCAGCCGGAGACTGACCGTTGACCTGTGCGAGCAGCCGCTGCAGTCCCGTCAGCCCCCGCTCGACCTGCGGCAGCGCCGCCTGCGCACGGTTCACGACCTCCCGGGGGAAGCCAGTCAGCGTCGCGGTGTGTCGCAGCGCGACGCCCGCCGCACCCGCGGTCGCCGCATTGAGGTCCGTGAAGGCGCGCCGCGCCTGCAGGCAGCTGGGGTCAGCAGTACAGGCAGGAGAGGCATCGGCGGCTAGCAACGGCCCGAACACCGCGTTGAGTTCCGAAATTGCCGCAGCCTGTTGGTCATTGGTCGAGCCGACGGCGGATGCCACCGACGACAGGGCCGTGACAACGTCGGTGAGTTTGGCGGTTGCCTGCTCGAGACTCGCGGTGTTCCCGGTGGCGCTGTCGATCACCTGCTGTGCGACGTCGAGACCGTCGACGACTGATCTGGCGATGTTGACGACGCGGTCGGTACCCGCGGACAGGGCGGGCAGTTGCTGCGCTGCCTGCGCTGCGCCGGCATTCAGCCGGTCGACTCCCTCCGCGAGTTCGATCAACTGTGGCGACGCCTGCTGTAACTGGCGGTTCGCATCGCCGAGCCCGTCTGCTACCCGACCGGTCTGGTACCCGGTGCTCGCCTCTGGCAGCGGCGCACCGTCGGGCCTGGTGATCGACCGGACGTAGGCGACTTCGGGGAGGTTGGACACTCCGATCGCAATTGCTTCGAGGGCGGCGAGGTCATTTGTGTTGCGCATGTCGTGATCGGCGCGGATGAACAGATACTCCGGCAGCGCCTCGTTGACGCCCCAATGGCGATACACCGAGTCGTGCCCGATCGTCGAGTCGGTGGCGCGCAATTGCATTCGGTCTTCATCGAAGCCCATCACCATCGTCATCAGCACCGATGACGCCGCCAGCAGCACCGCCGCTGCGGCCACCGAAAGCGGGATCGCGCGGCGGACGACCACCGCGCCCACGTGGCGCCAGCGGCGTTCGTTGAGCGGCCGTGGCTCCACCCAGCCCCGCGGGGCGAAGTACCGCAGCAGCGCCGACGGCAGAGTCAGCGCAACCAGACACGCGACGACGATCGAGATTGCGGTCGGAATACCCGCGGTGCGGAAGATTCCCACCTTGCAGAACGCCATCGCGCCGCTGGCGACGGCGACGGTGAGGGCCGAGGCCACCACAATCCGGGTCACGCGCGTGGACGAGTACGAGATCGCCTCCTGCCAGGGCAGCGATTTGCGCCGCACCTCGAAGAAGCCCATGACGGTGAAGATCGCGTAGTCGGTCGCACCACCGAGAACCATCGCCGTCGCAATGGCGATCGAGAAGTTTGACACCGGGATCACATGCGCGGCGCCCAGCAGTGAGACGACGGGGCGCGCGACGGCCAGACAGATTCCGATCGTCAGGAGCGGAACCGCCGCCGCCGCGAACGACCGGAAGGCCAACAGCAGCAGCACGGTGATCAACAACACCGAGACCGCCGTGATGATCAACAACGACGAGTCGATCGCAGTGAACAGGTCCGCCAGGACTGGTGCCGCACCCGTGAAGTACGTCTGTACCCCAGCGGGTTTGGGTATCGAGTCGATGGTCGACCGAATCTGTTCGGTGCTCGCGTGTGCACGCGCCGAGCCGACGTCGCCTACCGCTGCGACCGTCAGCTGAATGGCCTTGCCGTCGGGGCTCAGGCCAATGTCGCGGATGGCCGGGTTGCCGTAGGTGTCCAGAACGTAGGCGACGTCGCGACGGTCGTTGGTCAGCCGGTCCACGATCTTCTCGTAGTACTGCTGCTCGGCCGGACCGATCCCGCCGTCGGTCTCGATGACCACGCTGCCCAGCGCCGTCGACGGCTCTGTGCCGAAGTCGTCAGCCATGTCGCGCAGCGTCTGCACCGCGGGCAGATCGTTGGAGATGAACGGCGCGGAGTTCTTGGCGACAGTCACCTCAAGCTGGGGCACGAAGACGTTGAGCAGCGCGGCGGCCAGGACCCAGAACCCGATGACCCAGGCCGCGCGGTCCGTACACCATCGCCCAAGTGCTGACGCTAATCGTCGGTCGCTCGGCATCCCGCTCCCCGTTCTGCGTACGACCAGCTAACGCGCTGGGCGACCAGGTAGATCGATCGGTCTACTGTAGGTAGACCAATCGATCTACACAAATTGGCCACCGCATGAGAGGGAGAAGCCCCACATGAGCACGGACATCGACCGCAAGTTGGAAGGCGAGCGGGTTGGGTGGCAAACCTAGAGCCGAACCCGGATGTCCGCATTAGGACGGCCGCGCGGTGGCTACCCGGTCGCGCCCGCGTGCCGTTCGGATGACTACTCCGAACCCTCCTGCGAATCCAAGCGGGCCCGGAGCGCCGAGGACAGATGTTCGTCGACGGCGTCGAGTGGTTGCGTGGAGCGGTAGGCAAGGCACTGCACGACTGCTCCTTCAATCGCCGACACGGCGAAACTCGCAAAGGAGGCGGCCACCGTCGGGATCAGGCCAGCCTGGGAGAGTTGCTCCGCCAGCGCGTCCTGCCAACTCGCGAACACCGACGCCGCCTCGCGCGCGAGTTCGGGTGTTTCGAAGGAACCGAGAGCTGCCATCGCGACCGGACATCCACTGCTGAAGTCCTCCGACTGCATCATCACCTTCCATGAGGCGATGAACGCCCGGAGGCCTGCGACCGGATCGTCGGCCTTGGCGAACGTTCGGATGGCGCCGTCGATCTCCCCACCGGCGCGACCCGTGGCCTCAACCATCAATTGCATCTTCCCGTTCGGGAAGTGCGAGTAGAGCGACCGCCGGGCAGCTCCACTGGCAGCCACTATGTCGGCGACACCCGTCGCCTCCACACCCCGGCTGCGCAGCAGGCCGATTGCGCCTATGACGAGGCGCTCCCGAGCGCTGGCCACCGCGGCTCCTCTCAATCAAAGAACATCAAGGTAGACCGCTCATTCTACTGAGGTTCGCGCCGTTGCCGCGCGGAACGCTCCTCGCAGTCCATCGATGTCCGCGGCGGCCCCCTCCGGGCACGTTCTAGGCTCGACGGCGACGTCATCAGTGTGTGATCCAGGGGGCAGTCATCGAAACCACCGTCACCAAGTGGGTGATCGCTGTCCTCGGCGTGGCCATCATCGTCGCGGGCATAGCGCTGCCGTGGTTCCACGCCGCCGGGGTCAACGGCTCCGCCGACATGGCCGGGTGGGGTGCGTGGACGCGCTCGGGTGAGGTCGACGCGAGCCTGCGGCCGCTGCCGCTGGCGCTGCTGGTCCTCATACCCGCTGCCGTCATGATCTGGGGAGCGCTGCGGGAGTCGTTCGGCATCGCGGTCATCGGTTCGATGGCCACCTTCGCCGGCGGACTCATGCCGTTCATGCTGATGCCCGTCGCCGACCGGCGTGCGCCCGGCCGCGACGCCGTGGGCATCGCGGTCGCATCGGGGCCGCAGGTCGTCGTCGCGATCGCCGTGGTTGTCACGACGATCTGCTGGATTGGCTACGCGCGCTGCGTGTTACGCCCCGCACCGCGCGCCGAGTCATGACGGTGCGCCGTTGGCGGGCACCGCGAGCAGGTGGTCTTAGCCCAACGGCCTAGGCTCGGTGGCCGTGAGCAAGAACCCGCTGCGCCGCCTCTCCGAGAGCCTGCTGCTGACCAGCATGCGCCCTTCGATCACCGAACAGCTGCTCGGGCCGAGGCGCGATATCGACCTGGCGGGCAAACGCATCCTGGTCACTGGCGCCTCATCGGGCATCGGCGAGGCGGGCGCGCGCAAGCTGGCGCAGGAGGGTGCCACGGTGATCCTGGTGGCCCGCCGGCAGGAACTTCTCGACGCCGTTGTCGATGACATCACCGCCGCGGGCGGGCAAGCGTCGGCGTATGCGTGCGATCTGTCCGACCTCGACGCCGTCGATGACCTGGTGGCAGGAGTCGAGAAACGCTACGGCGGTATCGACGTGCTGGTGAACAACGCCGGCCGCTCAATCCGCCGCCCGCTGGCCGAGTCGCTGGAACGCTGGCATGACGTCGAACGCACGATGACGCTGAACTACTACAGCCCGCTGCGCCTGATCCGGGGGTTCTGCCCCGGTATGCGGGAACGCGGCGACGGCCACGTCGTCAACGTCTCCACGTGGGGCGTGCTGAGCGAGTCCTCTCCCCTTTTCGCGGTGTACAACGCGTCGAAGGCCGCTCTGACCGCCGTGAGCCGGGTCATCGAGACCGAGTGGGCCGCCGACGGCGTGCACGCCACCACGCTGTTCTATCCGCTCGTGAAGACGCCGATGATCGCGCCGACGCGTGCCTATGACGGGCTTCCCGGGCTGAGCGCGGAGGAGGCCGCCGACTGGATGGTGACCGCGGCGCGACACCAGCCGTTGCGGATCGCACCGCGGATGGCGCTCACGGCGGGCATCGTCAACAGCTTCGCGCCCGCCGCCGTCGACGCGGTGATGAAGCGCCAGCGCGTCCAGCCCGGTGGGTGAATAGTTAGGTTAGGCTGCCATACTCTTCGCGTGCCTGACCTAGCGATCCAACTCGACGCCGTCACCAAGCGGTTCGGCGACCATCAGGCTCTGCGCGGCATCACGTTCTCCGCGCCGGCGGGTTCGGTCCTCGGCGTGCTTGGCCCCAATGGCGCGGGCAAGACCACCACCATCAACATCCTCTCGACGTTGACCCAGCCGTCAGGCGGTACGGCCACGGTTGCCGGGTTCGACGTCGTGAAGCAGGCCAAGAGGGTCCGTGCCACTATCGGCCTCACCGGTCAGTACGCCGCTGTGGACGAGTTGCTCACCGGCCGCGAGAACCTCGTCCTGTTCGCACGGCTGCGCGGTATGGGCCGCCGACGGGCCCGCGAACGCGCCGACGAGATGCTGGCGACGTTCAGCCTGTCCGACGCCGGCGATAAGCGCGTGACGACCTACTCCGGCGGTATGCGACGCCGCGTCGACATCGCCTGCGGGTTGGTTGTGCCGCCTGCGGTGGTGTTCCTCGACGAGCCGACCACCGGCCTGGATCCCCGCAGCCGCCGCGAGGTCTGGGACCTGGTGGGCTCGCTGTCCGAACAGGGCATCACCACGCTGCTGACGACGCAGTACCTCGAGGAGGCCGATGCGCTGTCCGACGGCATCGTCGTCATCGACCGCGGCCAGGTCATCGCCGACGGCACCCCCGAGGAACTCAAGAACAAGGTCGGTGGCACCTTCTGCCAGGTCACCCCGACCAACCTCGCCGACGTGCCGCGCATCGCCACCGCGCTGGCCGGCTTCGACGGACTGGAGACCGACGAGGACGGCGGAACCGTGTCGGTGCCCGCTCCTGACGGTGTCGCGACGCTGACCGATGTGCTGCGGCGGGTCAACGACATTGGCGTCGAACTCAACGACGTGTCGCTGCGCAAGCCGTCGCTGGATCAGGTGTTCTTCACGTTGACCGGGGCGCCCGTCCAGGACGCAGGAGCGTGAGCGCTCTTCGCGCCCTGACCGAGCGGTCGGTGCTCGACACCGTGCGCGACGGCGACCTGATATTCGCCATCGGCGGTCCGATCGCGTTCTTCCTGTGCTTCAACGTCACGCTGCGCAATGTCATCGATATTGAGGCCACCGGCGCCTCCTCATACCCGCAGTACATCCTGCCGGTGATCGTCGTGCAGGCGATGATCTTCACCGCGATGACGACGGCCGACCGGGCCGCGCGAGATCATCTGAGCGGCATGGGTATTCGTCTGCGCAGCCTGCCCATCTCGGCACTGGTCCCTGTCACCGCGCGGATGCTGTCGGCGCTGATCCGCGCGAGCGCCGCACTTCTCGCGTCGATTGGCATCGGCTACGTTTTCGGCTTCCGGTTCGAGGGCCACCTCGGGCATGCCCTGGCGTTCTGCGCCATCGCCCTCGTGCTGTCGCTGGCGCTGTCACTGGGCGCCGACGCACTTGGATCGGTGGCCACCGATGCCGAGGCCGCCGGGCAGACGCTGCTCATCCCGCAACTGCTGCTGGTGATGCTCTCGACGGGGATCGCACCCGCCGCGGCCTTCCCGGGTTGGCTGGGATGGTTCGTTTCCCACCAACCGGTCTCGAAGATCGCGGGCACGCTGCGCGATCTGGCTGGGGGCGATGTGCAGGGCAGCGCGCTGCTCGTCACCCTGGCGTGGTGCGCAGGCCTACTGGTGGCATTCGGCGGGATCGCGCTACGGATGCAGCGGAGGAACGTGTGAGCACCCAGACCGAGTACGCGAGCACGTTCGCCCAGCAGACTCGCCTACAGGCTGGCCGGCTGCTGCGTCGCTGGACACGCGAACCCGTCGTCCTTGTGCAGGCGCTCATCTTCCCGACGTTCCTGTTGGTCGTCTACAAGTTGGTGATCGGCGAGTCCGTCATCAACCTCACCGGCAGCAACAGCCTCTACGGGCTGGTGCCCATGTGCGCGATCGTCGGCGCGATGTTCGGTGCCATCGGCGCGGGTGCATCGCTGCCCGACGAACGCAGCTCGGGGCTGATGAGCCGGCTGTGGGCGCTGCCGGTGCACCGGGCCAGTGCACTGTCGGGCCGCCTGCTGGCCGAGGCGGGCCGCGCGCTGGTCGGCGCGATCGCCATCACCGCCGTCGGTATTGCGATGGGTCTGCGCCTGAACCAGGGTTGGCTTGCCGCAATCGGATTCGTGCTCATCCCGGTGCTGATGGTGATCGGCTTCGCGACGGTCATCATCGCCGTTGGCGTGCAGGCAGGCGGCAAGAACATCATCACGGGCCTGTCGGCGGTGTGCTTCCTGCTGCTGTTCTTCAACTCCGGCATGGTGCCGATCGATGTGTTTCCCGGCTGGTCGCAGCCGGTGGTGGCCGCTCAGCCGATGTCACCGGCCATCGAGGCGATGCGCGGGCTGTCCGAGGGCGGGCCGACGCTGTGGCCCGTGCTGCAGTCGGTGGCCTGGGTTATCGGGCTGATGGCGGTGTTCGGGCCAATCGCGGTGCGGGGCTATCGCATCGCCGCCGAATCCGGAGCCTGACGCGCGAGCCGCGGCCGTGTGTTAGAACCGACGGTGTGGAGATTCTCGCCAGTCGCGTCCTGTTCCGGCCGGCGGACTACCAGCGGTCGGTGACGTTCTACCGCGACGACATCGGTCTGGCCATCGCCCGCGAATACGGTGGCGGCATGGTGTTCTACGCCGGGCAGTCGTTGATCGAACTGGCCGGCCACGGTGAGCACAACCACGATGCAGGACCGTTCCCCGGCGCGCTGTGGCTGCAGGTGCGCGACGTCTACGCGACGCAGGCCGAACTACACAGCCGCGACGTGTCGATCGCCCGCGAGGCCCGCCAGGAACCGTGGGGTCTGCATGAGATGCACGTGACCGACCCCGACGGCGTCACCCTGATCTTCGTCCAGGTCCCCGAGACCCATCCGCTGCGGCGCGATGCCAGGAGCTGACGGGGGAAGTGGTCAGCGGGCGGGCGTGGCCAGTGGCCATCCCACCGAGGCGAGCCGCGACGCGACCTGATGAATCTCCTCGGGGTTGGGTTCCTTCTCGATGACGGCGTGCACGGCGGTGCGGATCTCGGCCTCGGTGACGGTGTCGGCGTCAGTGGACCTCAGGATCGACTGCGCCGCACTGATGACCTCGTCCTCCGTCAGCGACCGCTTCAGCAGCGCGAGCAACGGGAAGTAGTCCTTCTGCGGCACACCCTCCGGATAGCCCTCGTGCAGCCACGCGAGCACGTTGTCCATGAGGCCCTGGTTGTCTGCCATCGGTTACGCCTTTACTTCGCCGGGATGAAGGGGACGGGATTAAATCCGAAGTGGTGCTCGATGGTGGTGCGCGTGATCCACAGCAGCGCGATCACGATGACCGCCGCGACCAACGCGAACAGCAGCAGTCCCAAGTACTTCAGCACCGGGTTGGGAGCGTGCGTGGTGCCGTCGGCGTCGGTGTTGCCCGCACCCGCCGAATAGGCCACCAGGCCGTAGGCGAACATCGCCGGCAGGCCCGCACCGAGGATGAGGCCCACCACAAGCACCGTGAAGACGCTTTCCAGATAGATCACTTCAACGCTTCCTTCGGTAGTGGGTGCATTAGTGGGTGGTCAGCCGGATCAGACGGCGGCCGAGTCCTTCGGCGTGACGGTGGCCTCGCGGACATCGGCGGGGATCACCGAGTTGGTGGAGTCATCCCAGTCGGCGTTGACGTTGGAGCTGTCCACCTTCTGCTGCTGGGCGCGCCACCACATGTAGAACGACAGGCCCACCAGGATGAGGAAGATCAGCCCGTCACCCACCAGCTGCGTGGTGAAGCCCGCCACCGAGTGCGACAGCCAGAAGGCCAGCGCGCCGACGATGCCCGCAGCGGGCAGCGTGACGAGCCATGCCAGCGCCATGCGTCCGGCGACGGCCCAGCGCACCTGGGCACCAGGCTTTCCGACGCCGCTGCCAAGGATCGAGCCGGTCGCCACGTGTGTGGTGGACAGCGCCATACCCGCGGCGCTGGAGCTCAGGATGATCGCGGCCGAGGACGCCTCGGCGGCGAAGCCCTGCGGCGACTCGATCTCGACGAGTCCCTTACCCAGCGTGCGGATGACACGCCAGCCGCCGAGGTAGGTGCCGAGTCCGATGGCCAGCGCGCAGGACGCGATGATCCAGAACGGCAGGCCGTCCTCCTTGACGTCACCCGTCAGATGGCCGGTGGTGATGAGCGCGAGGGCGATGACGCCCATGGTCTTCTGCGCGTCGTTGGTGCCGTGCGACAGCGCGACCAGCGATGCCGTGGCGATCTGCCCCCAGCGGAAGCCGTCCTCACGGCGCTTCTTCACGACCCTGCGGGTGATCCGGTAGACCAGCCACGTGCCGCATGCCGCGACGAGGCCGGCGATCAGCGGGGCCGCGACGGCGGGGATCAGCACCTTCTGCGTCACGCCCGCCCAGTTGACACCGGCCAGCCCCACCGCAGCCATGCCAGCGCCGATGAGGCCGCCGAACAGTGCGTGCGATGAACTCGACGGGATGCCGAACAACCAGGTCAGCAGGTTCCACAGGATGCCGCCGATCAGGCCGGCGAAGATGATCGTCAAACCCGTCGAGGCATCGATGTTCGGCAACAGCGTGCCGGTCTTGGTGTCCTGGATCCTCAGCACCGAGGTCGTCACGGTCAGCGCCACCTCGACGGAGAGGAAGGCGCCGACGAGGTTCAGCACACCGGCGAGCAGAACCGCCGTCTTCGGCTTGAGCGCACGCGTGGCGATCGACGTCGCCATGGCATTCCCCGTGTCGTGGAAGCCATTCGTGAAGTCGAAGGCCAGTGCCGTGGCGATCAACAACACGAGGATGATCAGCTCTGCGCTCATGGCGCTCATTCTGTGCGATTCTCAGCAAGTTTGACCAGCCGACAGGCGGGCCAGTTCGACGGATTACCTGGGCAAACGCCGGCTGACAGAATCCGTTCATCCACTGTTCATCTAGGCAGCCCGACGCGTTTGCCGATTGCGGCCCCTTGCGTTCGCCCCCGGCGCTCGGACGGCCCGTTTTCGGGGTCACCATTACGATCGATCTGTCATGAAGCCGGGCGGAACCGCCGCCCGGCGGGGAGTTCTGAGAAGTGAACGGATTTCTCGCCAAGATCGTGGCGTGGCTCAATGCCGGGTATCCCGAGGGAGTGCCCGGCCCCGATCGAGTGCCGCTGCTGGCCCTGCTGACCCGCAGGCTCACCAGTGACGAAGTCAGGACGGTGGCCCAGGACCTGATGGACCGCGGTGAGTTCGACCACGTCGACATCGGCGTCCTCATCACCGGAATCACCGATGAGCTGCCGCTGCCGCAGGACGTCGAGCGGGTCCGGGAGCGCCTGGCCGTCGCCGGCTGGCCGCTGGACGATCCACGTGACGATGAACCGGAGACCTCGCCATAGCCGTCCTACGCGCCGTCGTCGTACCGCCAGTGCCGTCGGCACCCGCGCTGATCGCCGCCCTCGAGGGCGTCCTCGGCGGCCGGGAATCCGGGATCGCGCTGGTGCCGGCCGCCCAACACGAGGCCGAGCTGATCACCACCGCCCTGCGAGTGGGCGAGGACGTCGACGACGACGTCGCGGTCATCGTGTCGACATCGGGCACGACGGGAGTTCCCAAGGGGGCCATGCTTACCGCGGCCGCCCTGATCGCGAGCGCGGATGCCACCCACGAACGGCTCGGCGGTGCGGGTACGTGGCTGCTGGCATTGCCGGCCCACCACGTCGCGGGGCTTCAGGTGGTGGTTCGCAGCATCATCTCGGGCACCGTGCCCGTCGTGCTGAACCCGAGCTTCTCCGCCGCCGAGCTGCCGGTGGCGGTCGACGCCATGGGCTCGGGACGCCGGTACGCCTCGCTGGTGGCCGTGCAGTTGGACAAGGCACTGAACGATCCGGATGCGACGGCGGCACTGGCGCAGTTGGACGCCGTGCTGATCGGCGGCGGTCCGCTACCCGGGACGCTTCGCGAAAGATCTACGGCGGCAGGGATTTCCGTGGTTCGCACCTACGGCATGAGCGAGACCGCGGGCGGATGTGTGTACGACGGCGTTGCGCTGTCAGGAGTCCGGGTGCGAGTCGGCGACGACGGCCGGGTGGCGTTGGGCGGCGACACCATCGCCAAGGGCTACCGAAATCCGGCCGATCCGGACCCGTTCGCCGAGACCGGCTGGTTTCAGACTGATGATGTTGGTGTGCAGGATGATTCGGGCGTACTGCAGATAGTCGGCAGGATCGACGACGCCATCAGCACCGGCGGGCTCACGGTCATGCCCACGCTGGTCGAGGCCGCACTCGCCACTCATCCCGCCATCGCCGACTGCGCGGTGTTCGGCGTCACCGACGCGCGCCTCGGGCAGCGGGTGGCGGTCGCGGTGGTGCTGGCCACAGGCGCGGGCGCGCCGACGTCGGCGCAACTGCGCGAGCACGTCACAGCGACGCTGGATGCCACCGCGGCGCCGCGCGAGGTGCATGTCGTCGACCAGGTGCCACGCCGGGGCATCGGCAAGGTGGACCGACGGGAGCTCACAAAACGATTCGACACCGGTGGATGATGGAATCATGCGCCGTGACGTCACCACCGCCGAGGAACTCCGCGCGATCGTCGGGCAGCCCGTGCCCGCCGTCGCGAACAAGGTGAAGAGCAGGCTGTCAGACGCGCAGCAGCACTGGCTGTCACACTCACCGCTGGGTTTCGTCGCCACCACCGACGCCGAGGGTCGCGTGGACGTCTCCCCCAAGGGCGACCCGCCGGGGTTCGTGCACATCATCGATGACGTCACCATCGCGATCCCCGAACGCCCTGGCAACAAACGGGTCGATGGCTACCTCAACGTGCTGCAACGCCCGCATGTCGGCACGGTGTTCGTGATACCGGGTCGCGGGGACACCCTGCGGATCAACGGCACCGCACGCGTCCTTGCCGATGCGGACTACTTCGACCAGATGGTCGTCGATGGCAAGCGGCCGATCCTGGCGTTGGAGATCGCGGTCGAGGAGGTGTTCTTCCACTGTGCCAAGGCCTTTCTGCGCTCCGACGCCTGGAAGCCCGAGACCTGGAACCCGACCGCCGTGCCCAGCGTGGCGCAACTCGCCAAGGCCATCAAGCCCGATATGAGCGACGAACAACTCGAGGCGTACTACGCCGAGGACAACATGCGCAGGATCCTCTACTAGGAGCCAGCGTCGCGGGACGCGAAGAGGAGCGCGCTGAACCTGTGAGAAACCAGATGGTCAGCGCGGGTTTGAATTTGACGAAACTGGCAATTCCGTCTTGGCAAACGCACCACTTCACGTCTACAGATGGGAACGGCAATGATCGTCCTCGGCGTAATCCTCCTCCTGATCGGCTACTTCACAAGCCTTTCGATCCTCTACACCATCGGCGCAATCCTCGTCGTCGTCGGCGTCGTCCTCTGGATCCTCGGCGCGGTCGGCCGACCCGTCGGTGGCCGCAAGGTCTGGTTCTAGCGCCGCCCTGATATGACCACCGCCGCGGGGCGCGACGATCGGGCGGTCAGCCCGCTCGTTCGCGCCGCCGCGGCGTGGTCGTGGCGGCTGCTCGTCATCGCGGCGGTGGCACTTGTCACCCTGGAGATCATCAGCCGCCTCGGCGTCGTCTTCGTCCCCATTGCAATCGCCCTCGTCTTCACCGCGCTGATGCTTCCCGCCGTCGACTTTCTCGACCGGTACGGCGCGGCGCGCGGGGGCGCCGTTGCGTTCGTCCTCGTCCTCGGCCTCGCAGTACTGGCCGGGGTCCTCACCTTTGTCGTGAACCAATTCATTGACGGTGCACCACAACTCGTCGACGAGGTCACCCGCAGCATCGACAGCACGCGGGACTGGCTGATCAACGGTCCCGCCGGCTTGAGTGCTGACCAGATCAATCACGCCGGTGACACCGTCATCGAAGCGCTGCAGAACAATCAGACTCAACTGACGACCGGGGCGCTGTCGACAGCGGGCACCATCGCCGAGATCCTCACGGGCGCACTGCTCTGCCTTTTCACCGTCATCTTCTTCCTCCTCGGCGGCCGCAGCATCTGGGAGTTCGTCACCCGCCTGATTCCCAGCGAACAGCGGGCCCGTGTTCGCGAGGCAGGCGCAGCGGGATTCCACTCACTGGCCGGCTACGCGCGGGCGACGTCGCTGGTAGCACTCGTCGACGCCGTCGCCATCGGCAGCGGGCTGGCGATCATGGGAATTCCGCTGGCGCTTCCGTTGGCCTCGCTGATCTTCCTCGGCGCCTTCGTTCCCTTGGTGGGTGCGTTGGTGACCGGGTTTCTGGCCGTCATCGTGGCGCTGCTTGCCAAGGGATTCGTGTACGCCCTGATCACCCTCGCCCTGATCATCGCCGTCATGCAGCTCGAGGCACACGTCCTGCAACCACTGGTGATGGGGCACGCGGTGTCACTGCACCCGCTCGCCGTGGTCATCGGTATCACCGCGGGAGGCGTCCTCTACGGCGTGATCGGCGCCCTGCTCGCGGTGCCCGCCATCGCCTTCTTCAACAGCTTCGTCCGCGTCCTGGTCGCCGAGGACCCCGGTGCGCGAGCCGATGCTCTCGACGCCGATGACGGCCCGCTGGTGGATGCCGACGCGGGTTGACGCGAGCAGCGTAAACGCCCCACTACCCGCTCCCCACCCAGCCGTGCAGCCCGGTTAGTCGAGGCGGCGAGCGGGCACTCATCAGGGGTCAATCGAGATGAGGGGAGAGACATGAAATCCGATCGCTTCCGGATGCTCGCGAAGGCGCAGGGACCGTTCGCGTCCGTCTACTTCGACGACTCACACGACACCCCGGACGCCCGCAGCCGCCTGGAGCTGCAGTGGAATCACCTAGAAACCCAGCTCACCCGTCACGGCGCCCAAGCGGCACTGGTGCGCCGCATTCGCCGAGCCTATGACGGTGTCCCGTCGGCTGTGGGCAGGCGCGGCATGGCCATTGTCGCCGGCGACGACGTCATGGTCACCCAACGACTGGACCACGTTCCCGAGTACATGACCGTCCGGGTCGCCGAGTGGCCGTACCTGATCCCGATCGTCGAACACGCCGAGTCCCCCGCGACCTATCTCGTGGCGATCGTCGATCACGTCGGCGCCGATATCGCAGTTCACCACGCAGGGCAGGTGCACACGGAGAGCGTCGAGGGCGGTGAGTACCCCATCTACAAGGCATCGGGAGCGGAGACCCCCGGCTTTGGCGATCCACAGCCACGTGCCGAGGAGGCCGCCCGGAGAAACATCCGCACCGTCGTCGAGCGTGTCACCACACTGGTGGACGAGTTCTATCCCGAGGCTGTATTCGTGGTTGGGGAGGTGCGCTCGCGCAACGACTTCGTCACCGCGTCGCCCAAACGGGTCGCGGAGCGCGCCGTCCAGGCGAACCTCGGCGCACGGCACGCCGTCGACAACGCGGTGTTGAACGAGTTCGTGACGCAGTACTTCGAGATGGACCACGCCGAGTCGGACGACGCTGTACTGCAACGCTTTCAGGCGGAACTCGTCCGCGCCTCCGGCTTGGCCACCGAGGGCATTCCCGGGGTGTGCGCCGCGCTGCGGGACGGCGCGGTGGAGACCCTCCTCATCGGCAATCTTGGTGATGCGACCGTGCTGGTCGGAGACTGCAGGTCCATAGTGGCGCCGAACGCGGACGTGCTGTCGGAGCTGGGTTCGAAGTCCGCGACGACTGTTCGGGCTGATGAGGCGCTACCGCTCGCCGCCATCGCCATCGACGCAGATCTCGTCGCGGTGGGCGACAGTGCAACGCCGCGAGACGGGATCGGCGCGGTGCTGCGATACGCGCCTCGGACCTCGGCGGCGACGTGATGTCCACCATCGGGGAGATCCGAGGTTGACCGATGGACTGGCTCGCGGCGCCGGAGTCATGGTGGGCCAGACTCGTCATGGAGCGAGGTATCGCAGCCGTGTACGTCGTTGCGTTCCTGTGCGCCGCGCTCCAGTTCCGGGGCCTGATGGGCAGCCACGGTATGACTCCGGTGCCGAGATTCCTGTCGCACCGACCCTTCCGCTCCACGCCGAGCGTCTTTCACATGTTCTACTCGGACCGCTTCTTCGCGACCGTGTGCTGGGCGGGCGTCGCCATCTCCGCCGCCATGGTCCTGGGTCTGGCCGACGCGGTACCGCTGTGGGCGGCGATGGCACTGTGGCTGGCTCTCTGGACGGCGTACCTGTCGATCGTCAACGTCGGGCAGGTGTGGTATTCGTTCGGCTGGGAGTCGCTGCTGTTGGAAGCCGGGTTCCTCACGATCTTCCTCGGCAACGACGAAACGGCGCCTCCCGGGCTCGTGCTGTGGCTCGCCGCGTGGCTGTTGTTCCGCGTCGAGTTCGGCGCGGGCATGATCAAGCTCCGCGGCGACAGATGCTGGCGTGACCTGACGTGTCTGTACTACCACCATGAGACCCAGCCGATGCCGGGGCCACTCAGCTGGTTCTTTCACCGGATGCCGAAACCGTTGCACCGCATCGAGGTTGCGGGAAACCATGTGGCTCAGCTGATAGTGCCGTTCGGTCTCTTCTTCCCGCAACCCGTGGCTACCGTGGCGGCGATCGTCATCGTGGTCACCCAGTTGTGGCTGGTGGCGTCGGGGAACTTCGCCTGGCTCAACTGGGTGACGATCATCCTGGCATTCAGTGCGATCGATGATGGGTTCGTCGCCACCGCGCTCGGGGCGGCACCGCCACCCGAGCACCCTGACGCCCTTCCCACCTGGTTCGCCGTGGCGGTCATCGCCTACACCGCACTCGTGGCAGTGCTGAGCTGGCGGCCCGCCCGAAACCTGGTGTCACATCGGCAGCGGATGAACAGCACATTTGACCCATTTCACCTGGTGAACGCCTACGGCGCGTTCGGCAGCGTGAGCAAGGTCCGCCGGGAGGTCGTCTTCGAGGGCACCGTGAACACCCACATAGATGGGCACACCGAATGGCGGGAGTACGGGTTCAGAGGCAAGCCCGGCGACGTCGCACGGACACCGCGGCAATGGAGCCCCTACCACTTGCGACTGGACTGGTTGATGTGGTTCGCGGCGCTCTCGCCGTCCTACGCCGACCCCTGGATCGGACGCTTCTGCCAGGGCCTTCTGACCAACGCCACCGACATCGTGAAACTGCTGCGCGACAACCCCTTTCCTGACGAGCCGCCGACATACGTCCGCGCCGTTCTCTACCGTTATCGCTTCACCACAGCGCGCGAGTTGATCCAGGAGCACGCCTGGTGGCACCGCGAACCGATCGGCGAGTATCTCGCACCCATCGGCATCAATGAGTTACGGAGGTTGGTGCCGTGAAGGCTCCGGGGGCAGCCGAGTTCGTGCCCCGCACACACGATCTCGACAACCGCGCACCGGTCACGATGGAGACAACACCGCCGCGGCGGGCACGCCGAATGTCAGCAGGCTCGCGGAGAGCAGGAACCAGCCGGCACCCTGCCAGATCGGCCACGTGCGGCGGGCGCGCCAGTCGCGGTAGGTCTTCACAAAGGCACCCAGCGCACCCGCGAACAGCACGCCGGGCGTCAACGCCGCCACGATGACCCGGTCGCGATCGCCGAGTGCATAGACGGCGAACATCAGCGCCGCGAGCACTAGCACCACGAATACATAGGTCACCGCCGATCGCACCGCATGAGGATCGTGCCACCGCTTCTCGACATCGTTGGTCACCTCACTCCACCACCTCGATGGTGTGCAGCGTCGACGAGCACGTCGACTAGCGAAGTCGCTGACTGACCCATGCTCATCGGATACCCGGCTGCCGTCGTTATGAAGCCCCACCACGGGGTACCCGCCAGCCATGCCGGTTCCTGGATTGATCGTCATCGGCAGCGGGCCCGCCGGGGTCGCTGCCGCGGCAGCCTTTCGCGACGGTGACCCCGACACGCCGATACTGCTGATCTCCGCCGACCAAGACCCGCCCTACGCGCGGCCACCGCTGAGCAAGGACTATCTGCGCGGTGACACCGACGACGTGGCTCTGCACGAGCCGTCGTGGTACGCCGATCGGACGATTCAGCTGAGCCTGGGGCGTCATGTGGACGCCATCGACCCCGACGCCCACCGCGTGATGATCGACGGCGCGCCCCGCGAGTACACAGCGTTGGTGCTGGCCACCGGGGCGGCTCCCGCACCGCTGCCGGTGCCCGGCGGCGAGCACGCGCTGTCACTGCGGTCCTTGGCCGACGCTCGTCGACTGCGCCAGTCGGCAAGGTCGGCGAAGTCCGCCGTGGTGATCGGATCCGGGTTCATCGGCTGCGAAGCCGCGGCATCGCTTGCCATGCAGGACATTCCGGTCACGATGATCGCGCCCGAACGGATACCTCAGGAGAAACGTCTCGGTACCGCGGCTGGCGATCGGCTGCGCCAACTCGTCGAGCAGGCGGGTGCGCGCCACGCGGGCGGCACATCGGTGCAGGGAATCGAGCGCAGAGGTGACCGGCTGGTGGTCAGTGTGAGCGACGGCGTCGCGATCGACTGCGAGTTGGTGCTCGCCGCCACCGGTGTGCACCCGCAGTCCGGCCTCGCAACGTCAACGGGGCTGAAGGTCGACGACGACGGCCGGATCGTCGTCGACGCCGGCGCCCGCTCGTCGGCGCCGGACGTGTATGCCGCCGGGGACGTCGCGCTGATGGGGAACGATGCGGCGGGCCGTCACATCGCGGTCGAACACTGGCAGGACGCCGAGGATCAGGGTGCGATCGCGGGGACCAATGCGGCCGGCGGGCGGCAGCGCTGGGCGGGTGTGCCGGGCTTCTGGTCCACCATCGGCGACGCGACCATCAAGTACCACGCCTGGGGCGACGGGTACACCGCAGAACGCCTCGTCGAGCGCCACGACGGGTTCGCCGTCTGGTACGTGCGGGGCGGAGCCGCGGTGGGCGTCCTCACCTGCAATTCCGACGACGAGTACGACGAGGGTGAGGAGCTCATCCGGGTGGGCAAGCCGCCGCCGCTGGCTGTGCCGTGATTGTCGCGGTGCTCGACGTTTGAAATGCGGCGCAGCGGGTACCTTCCGCTATCACGGCGAGGACGGGAGGCTCATGCGTACCGAATTCCATGCCGAACTGGACCGTCTGACGGCCGAACTCGGTGAGATGTGCGGCGCAGCGGGCACCATCATGCAGAGTGCAACCGTGGCGTTGGTCGACGCCGACTTACCCTCCGCGGAGCGGGTCGCCGGCGAACTCGCACGCCTTGACGTGTTGGACGCCCGGGTCCAGGACCGCGCGTTCGCGTTGCTGGCGCTTCAGGCGCCCGTCGCGCGGGATTTACGGACCATCGTGTCGGGAATCCAGATCGCCGCGGACGCGGACCGCATGGGCGGCCTCGCCGCCCATGTGGCCAAGATCGCGCGGCGGCACCACCCCGCGTCGGCCGTGCCGCATCCCGCCGGCGAGTACTTCGTCCAGATGGGCGGTATCGCAGTCGGATTGGCCGAGCGCGTGCAGACCGCGGTGCTGACCGGGAACGTCGAGCAGGCCCGCCTCATCCAGGAGGGCGACGAGGTCATGAACGATCTGCACCGGCGCCTGTTCGGCGTGCTGACCGACCATCGGTGGCCGCATGGCACCGCAGCGGCCGCCGACGTCGTGCTGCTCGGCAGGTTCTACGAACGCTTCGCCGACCATGCCGTGGCGATAGCCCGGCGCATCGAGTTTCAGAACACGGGTCACACCCCGAATCGATTCAACGACACCTCACCCGTTGTCGAGATCCACCGCTGACAGGAGAACCGGTTTCCATCGCGACGCTCGCGGGTAGTTCGGCAATGTCGGCACACAACTTGGTGCCGCTCACCAAACATCAAGCCCGCGGGAAGAAGATCTGCCATGGCCTCACAGCCCATCACCACGCCTGGTGACGTCGTCACCTATCTCAAGGCTCAGCACGAGGCGATCAAGGCGCTGTTCATCCACACACTCGACGCGAAGAACGCAGCGGATCAGCAGGCGTCGTTCACACGGTTGCGCACACTGCTGGCCGTGCACGAGACGGCCGAGGAGATGATGATCCACCCCCGCGTCCGGCGCAAGGTCGACGGTGGCGAAGAGGTGGCCGCAGCTCGACTCAGCGAGGAACACGACGCCAAGATCGCCCTTGGCAACCTGGAGAGAATTCCGTGCGGCACCGCCGAGTTCAGCAAGGAACTCATTCACCTGCAGAGAGCTGTGATCGAGCATGCCGAACGCGAGGAAGCCGAGGAGTTCACCCTGCTGGGCGAGCAGCTCGACGCCGACGAACTCGCCAAGCTCAGGACCGCCGTCCAGTTCGCAGAACGTATCGCGCCGACACATCCGCATGCCGGCGTGGAGTCCGGCTTCGCCAACTTCGCGGTCGGCCCCTTCGCATCCCTAGTCGACCGGGCCCGCGACGCGCTGCGCGGTAGGGCCGTCTGAGTTCCGGCCTTCGCTCGATGGGTCAGTCGGGTATTCGCTCGTGCACCGTGAGGAGCACGTGATCGACGGCCGATCTCGTTCTGCGATCCATGGGCTGCTCGCAGAGTTCCTGAACGAACCCCTCCGCGATCTTGCGCAGCTTGACGTTGGTCTCCTGCGAGCGCCAGGTCAGCACCTTGAATGCCTGATCGCCTGACACCCCATAGGCCATCCGAATGATGCCGATCGCCTGGTTGATGATCGCGCGGCGCTCCTCGACCTCGGCCACGGCTTCGGTGACCGAGCGTTGCACGTCGGCGTCCAGGTCGTCGGTGATATCGATGTAGAAGCCCGTCGTGCCGAGGACCTCGCCGTCCGCGCCGCACAGTTGATCGCCCACCACCACGACGACGTGCTCGCTTCCCGCCGTGTCGATGATGCGGTGCCTGCTGCTGAACGCGGCTCCGTGCTGCAGGACCTGGTCAATCACCTCGGCCACGGCGGGCTTGTCGTCAGGATGCTTGTGGGACAGGATCAGCTCGGTCGTCGGCGTGACCTCACCCGGCGCGTAGCCGTGCATACGAGCAACTGCGTCCGACCACTCCCAGCGCCCGGCAGCCTTCAGGTATTGGAAGCTTCCGACGCGTGCGAATCCGTCCGTCTCGGGATTCGACGATCCGTTGCCCACGGGAGAAGCAATACCACATCGACCTGGGCACCATCCGCGATCGTGATTACCGGCTGCATCTCGGGCACACCCTTGATCAGCCAGCCCATACCAGCCGGTTCTGGCCGTCGTCGTACACCACCTCGGTCGGGGCGGGCCCGGTGACGTCGAAGTAGATGCTCCCGCTGGAGTTTCCACCCTGGTTGAGCGGGGAGACGCTGAGATCGGGAGCCAGCGTCTGCTCCAGCACGCGGTAGTTCTGGCCGTCGGCGGTGCGCGCGTTGAAGAACTGCATCGCGGGTATCACGGAACCGCTAACCGCATCCACGGCAACGGGCGCCTCCCACAGGGTGCCCGCTAACGGAACCTCGCCAGTCAGCGGCACGTTCAACTCGTTGGTACCACTGGGTTGCAGGTCATCGACGGTGTATCCACCAGTCCCCGCGCCGTCTGTGTCGGTGACGTGCAGTTGTGCGCCGAACCCGGCGGCGGCCGGTTCGGCCGAGGCACTGGGGGTACCGCCCGTTCCAATGGAGGCCGCCACAACGATTGCTCCGGTTACGACTGCCGCGGTTGTCATCACGTTCATGAGAGTTCGGCTCCTCCTTCCGCAACCCGCGCCGGACGATCACGACGGTCGCGCGACCCCCAGCGCGTTCGGTGTTGTCACTAATTGGCTTGCCGCTTTTGAGCTGTCAAAAACACCCCGCTGCTCAACGTGAAGTGCTCGACCGAGAGGGAGACAAAACGTCGACGATGAGTGGCCGGTGATCGGAGAGCGGCATCAGCGGTGCGGTGCAGCCCGCAGCGACGAACCTCGGGTCGTCTGTGAGCACGTGATCGAGTTGGCGGTTGGGTTCGTGAGCGGGAAATGTCGGCGCCGTGGCGAGGGCTCGCATGCCCGACCAGCGCGCCACCGACCCCTCAGTCATATTGAAATCGCCCACCAGCAGGCGCGGCCCCGGCATGCCGCGCAGGTCACGGACGAGGCTGCGCAGCTGACGGCGGTTCCACCCCGGGACGAACGACAGATGCGTGTTGGCTACTGTCACCGCGCCGATCGGGGTGTCGAACCGGCCGATAACCGCAGCGCGAGGCTCCTCGTCGACGACCATCACCCGACGCGGCCCGGGCAGATACATCGGGAACCTCATCGGTATCCGTGGCAGCCGCACCACCTGCCACGACGCTGCGGGATGGCGCGACAGCAGTGCTACGCCGTAGGCGGCCGTGCCGGGCTGCTCGTCGCCGGTGGCTGCCATCCAGGTGGCGCCGGGTGTGCCGGAGATGGCGGCGACGAAGCGATGGCTGGTCGCACCCATCGCCTCGGCGGCGACGGCCGTGAGGTCGGCCATGCCGGACCGCTCCTGCACATGGTCAACCTCTTGCAGGGCAAGGATGTCGGCGTCGATGCGGCGCACACAGTCGGCCAGCCTGTCGACGTCGACACCGTTACCGACGGTCCTGCCGTGAAGGATGTTGAATGTCGCGATCCGCACGGGGTATTACGTACCCACGATGACGCTGACACACCCTTGGGAGGCACGATGCTCGCCCATGAAGACGCGCTGCGCGACGCCCTGCGCCTAGCGGCGTCCGCACTGCGCGCCCACGGTCCCGAGTTCGCATTGGCGGGCAGCTACGCCCTGTGGGTGCACGGCGCACCGGAACCTGTCCACGACGCCGACATCGTGGTGGCCGAGGCCGATGTGGAACACGCCGCCGCCACACTCGCCGACGCCGGTTTCGAGATCATCCGCACACCCGAGGACTGGTTGTTCAAGGCCACGATGAACTCGGCACTGGTCGACGTGCTGCACCGCGTGAACGGGGTGGTCGTGGACTCTGCCCTCATCGCCGCGGCCGACGTCCTCGACGTGCTCGCCATCCCCATGCCCGTTCTGTCGCCAACCACTGTCCTCACCCAGAAGCTCAAGTCGTTACACGAACACCACTGCGATTTCGAAGCGCTGCTGCCCGCTGCGCGAGCGGTCCGCGAACGGGTGGACTGGTCGACAGTGCGGTCCGAGACCAAGGACAACGACTTCGCGACCGCGTTTCTGTTTCTGCTCGACCGTCTCGGCATCACCGAGATGCCGCCCGGCTGAGTCCCTCACCACATCGGGGCGCCGAACCAGTGCGACAACGCCTGCCGCAGTGACGGCACTGCGGTGTCGGCGCCTTCGTCTATGCCTGCGGCCCAGGCGATCTGGGCATCCGGACGGATCAGCGCGGCGTCAGCCGGTCGACCATCGGACGGCGCCGTGCGCAGATCAACCCGATGCGCCCAGTCCCCGGCGGCCTCGCGCAGGTCCGCGCGGTCGGCGAAATCGACGAGAACGGGCCTTGCCGTGCGCACCGGTTCGGCGACGCCGATGGTGTCGGGCGCGAACGTGCCGGCCAGCGCGTGGTGACCGGATCCGGGCATCGGATAGCGGACGTCGCAGCCCGCAATGAGGGCGCTCATCCGGTGCAGTGGCGCTTGGTCGACGAGCAGCTCGGAGAAGAGATCCCGCAGCGCTACAGCGGCTGGATCGTGTCCACGCCGCAACGCCACCTGGGCCTGGGTGTGCAGCAGCGTGCGGGAACCGGCGAGATGACGCTCGTCGTGATAGGTGTCCAGCAGGCCTGCGGGTGCCCAGCCATCGATGTCGGCGGCTAGCTTCCAGGCGAGGTTGACCGCGTCCATCATGCCCGCGTTGACCGCCACGCCCGGTGCCGGGAACAGATGGGCCGCATCGCCTGCCAGAAATATCCTGCCGTCGCGGTAACTCTGCGTGTGCCGGGCATGGAAGGTGAAGCGCGTCAGTCGAGTCGGCTCGCCAAGGGGCACGTCCGCGCCGAGTACCCGCCGGATGCTGTCCCGGAATTCGGTCACGGTCATCGGCACGTCATCGTCGTAGTCTCCGGCGTCGTTCTCGTTGGTGTAGACGCCCAGATCACCTGGGGTGTACGAGGCGATCGCGAATTCACCGCGCTCCGTTCGGGTGAAGCCTGAAGGAAGCCGGCCGACACCGGGGATGTCATAGTCACCGTCGTCGCGCAGAGTCACCGAATCGGGCATGGTGAACTGGCCCAGGCGGTTGACCTCCGGATAGGTCAGACCGGGAAACTCGATGCCGGCCATATCGCGTACCGCGCTGTGCGCGCCGTCGCAGCCCACGAGATAGCGCGCGGTCACCCGGTATGGGCCGTCGGGGCCACGTACGTCCGCGATCACCGCGTTCGGGTCCTGGCTCACCGCGATCACCTCGTGCCCACGACGGATGTCGGCGCCGAGTTCGGTGCCGATGTCCGCGAGCAACCGCTCTAGATCGGTTTGTGGGAGACGCAGCGCCTGCATCGGGGGCTCGGTGAGCGAGGTGAAGTCGATGTGCAGACCGCCGAAGGGGAACCGGGGCGTCGGGCGGGGCTGGCCACTGGCGGCCTCGAAGCGCTCGATCAGGCCTCTATAGCGCAGTAGTTGCAGAATCTGCCCGCCCAGACCGCCGGCCTTCGGGACCTCGCGGACCCGGGGCAGCCGGTCCAGAACCAGCGGCCGCACACCCGCCGCGCCCAGTTCCGTTGCCAACGTCAGGCCGGTCGGGGCCGCGCCCACGATGATCACGTCGGTATCGAACTCTGGCATTCACACGCTCCATTTCCGCAGGTTCTGGCTTCGGCGTGCGATTCTGCGGCACTACCGGGGTCTTGCCGCAAGCCCCCCGGTGAGCTATAAGTTGATGGTGAGGGCAAGACAGCTCCGCCCCCTTACCCCGTGTTCGCACCGGATTGACTGGCCGCGAAACGGGGTAATCGGAGCCCACATCAGGCCGTGAGGCCAGGGAGGGCGGAAGCTATGACCACTAGAGGCGCAACGGTCACCGTCGAGTACGGCATTCAGACACCGAACAGCAAGACAGTCCTGGTGGTCACCGACGATCTGAGCGAGGCTGTGAGCACCCTCAATATGCTCGGATCCGGCACACTCATCCGGCGCACGGTCCGATGCAGCCCGTGGCGCGCCGTCGACCACGGGTTGCACGAAGCGGTCTGAGACACGAAGCGGTGTGAGACCTGCTGCGTTCAGCCCGAACCCACTGTCGTGGTTAGGGTCTGAGCATCACCTTGACCGCACCGTCGGCCTTCTTCTGGAAGATGTCGTAGCCGTGGGCGGCATCGTCGAGCGGTAGAACATGGCTGGCGAACGTGTCAACGCCGAGCGGGTCCTCATCGGTCAGCAGCGGCATGATGTCATCCACCCACCTCTTGACGTTCGCCTGTCCCATCCGCAGTTGTATCTGCTTGTCGAACAGCGTGAGCATGGGCAGCGGGTCGGCCATGCCGCCGTACACGCCGATGAGTGAGATGGTTCCGCCGCGACGGACGATGTCGATCGCGGAGTAAAGGGCATCGAGGCGGTCTACGCCCGCCTTCTGCAGCATGGGCTTGGCGAGGACGTTGGGGAGCACGGACGTGAGCTGCTGGGCCGCCTTGGCGATCGGCGAGCCATGCGCCTCCATCCCGACCGCGTCAATGACCGAATCGGTTCCCCGCCCATCTGTCATATCCCTGATCACATCCCCGACCGGGGCACCGAGGGATCTCAGGTCGAGCGTGGAGATACCGAATGCCTCTGCCCGGGTCAGCCTTTCGGTCACTCGATCCACCGCGATGACGCGGTACCCGAGGTGGTGAGCGATACGGGCCGCCATATCCCCGATCGGGCCGAGCCCCAGAACCGTGACGGACCCGCCATCGGGAACGTCGGCATAGGCGACCGCCTGCCACGCGGTCGGAAGCACGTCGGAGAGATACACGTACCGCGCGTCGGTCGGCCCGACCGGAACCTTGATGTGGGTGAACTGAGCTTGCGGGACGCGGAGCAACTCCGCCTGCCCGCCGGGCACCGAGCCGTACAGCTCGGAGTAGCCGAACAGCGCAGCGCCCATGCCCTGATCTCGCACCTGAGTTGTCTCGCACTGGGTGTACAACTGCATATCGCACATGAAGCAGTGGCCGCAGGACATCTGGAACGGAATTACCACGCGGTCACCAACCTTCAGGTTCTCCACATCAGAGCCCACGTCTGCAACGATGCCCATCGGTTCGTGTCCGAGGATGTCACCGGGACGCATGAACGCCCCCAGTACCTCGTACAGGTGCAGGTCGGACCCGCAGATATTGGTCGATGTCACCTCGATGATGGCATCGGTGCCCACTTCGATCTTGGGGTCCGGCACCGTCTCAACACGTACATCGCGTTTCCCGTGCCAGGTGACTGCTCTCATCATGCTCTCCTGTCCTTCGGTCGGCACCTCACAGGTCGCCATACCCGGTGCGGGGCAACGCAAACAGCCCTGGTCACCGAATCGTCAGGCACCCACACGAGGGCGGCACCTAGGGTGAAGGTCGTGAAGTCCTCCGGCCGCGCGTTCGCCCGCCGCGACGTCGTGGCTGTCTCGTTGGCCTTCCTGCTGGTGGTGGCGGCGTTCGTCGTACCCCATCTCAACCTGGGCATCGTCACGCCCTTGATCAACGCCACACCCCAGCGATTGCAGGCCTTCGCAGGCACCGCACCGATTTTCGGCTGGTGGAATGTCCACGTCGGATGGGGCACCGTGCCGGCGATCATGATCGGCGCGGCCGCCGTGCTGGCTGGCCAGTCGGTCGCGCAGCGGCTGCCCTGGCGCACCGTGCCCTGGGTGACGTGGGCGACGTCGTGCGCGTGGGCGTTCTCACTGGCGATGATCGACGGCTGGCAGCGCGGATTCGCCGGCCGCCTCGCCGCCCGCCACGAATACCTGCGCCAGGTCCCGACTGTCGACGATATCCCCGAGGCGGTCCGCACCTTCGCCGACCGCATCCTCGACTTCCAGCCAGACTCGTGGATCACCCACGTCTCCGGTCATCCGCCCGGCGCCCTGCTGACATTCGTCTGGCTGGACCGTATCGGCGTCGGTGGCGGAGCCTGGGCGGGTGCGCTGTGCCTGCTGGTCGGCTCGAGCGCGGCCGCTGCGATCGTGGTGGCGGTGCGAGCGCTGGCAGATGAGTCCACCGCCCGACTGGCAGCGCCGTTCGTCGCCGTTGCGCCGACCGCCATCTGGATCGCCGTCTCGGCCGACGGCTACTTCGCCGGCGTTGCCGCGTGGGGTCTCGCACTGCTGGCACTGGCCGTCCGCGGTACGACGCGTCTGCCGGCACTCACCGCCGCGGGTGCTGGCCTCCTTCTGGGCTGGGCAATCTTCCTCAACTACGGCATCGGGCTCATGGCGCTGCCCGCCGTCGCGGTTCTGCTGTCCGCCAGGGACCTCCGCGCCGCGCTGCGGGCCCTCATCCCCGCGGTGCTGATGGCGCTCACCGTCGTCGGGGTGTTCGCCCTGGCCGGTTTCTGGTGGTTCGAGGGCTATCACCTGGTGCAGGAACGCTATTGGCAGGGCATCGCGCTGGACCGCCCATTCCAGTACTGGTCGTGGGGGAACCTGGCTGCGGTCGTCTGTGCGGTCGGACTGGGCACGGTGGCGGGTATCGGCCGGGCGTTCGACATCGCGGCGATCAGACGCCGCTCGGGCCTGCACCTGGTGATCCTCGGCGCGCTGCTGGCGATCGTGTGCGCAGACCTGAGCATGCTGAGCAAGGCCGAGGTAGAACGCATCTGGCTGCCGTTCACGGTCTGGCTGACGGCGGCGCCCGCCCTGTTGCCGCCGCGATCACACCGGTGGTGGCTGGCTCTCAACGTCATCGGTGCGCTGGCGCTCAACCACCTCATCCTGACGAACTGGTAGTAACCGCGAGAGCAGGTGGTACAGCGGCACGCACGCCCAGACCACGGCGATCGCGATCCAGAATCCCAGCGGATAGTCGCGGTCGACCACTGTCATGTTGTCGGCGTGCGCGCCGGGCCTGGTGTACACCGGGATCGCCAGCAGCACAAGCACGCAACTGCACAGTCCGGCCACTGACACCGGCGTCCACCACCGGCCGCGAAAGAGCCGGCGACCCGCGAGGCCGAGAGCCGCGGCCACCGGCGCGAACACGAAGTCGTGCAGCACCGCACCCACCACAGCCCAGACCGCGATGCGCACCATCACCTCGACGGGGTTCTCGAAGAGCAGCGCCACACCGTAGGCGCCGATCGCAATGCCGATGACGACAAGCGCCGTTCGCACCGTTCGCATCAGAGCACCTCGATTCGGGATAGCCACTTCGTCTGCAGCACACCGGGTCTCGTCGGCGCGATAAGCCTGCAGGGGTAGCCGTGATCGATGTCGAGCACCTCGCCGTTCAGCTTGAGCGCGATCAGGGTCTGGTCATCACGTGAGTGGCGGGCGGGCAGTGTGGTCCGCGAGTATGGACCCGGCGGTTCCAAGGAGATCATCCGAACGTCGGAGTCCGGATCCGCACCCACCGCCCGAATCAGTTCGCCCAGTATCACTCCCGTCCACTCCGCGTTGGCACTCCAGCCCTCGACGCACGAGATCGGCAGCCGGTGCGTCGTCTGCGGCATGGCCTGCAGCTCAGCGACGGTGAACGCCCTGGTGGTTGATCCGTTGACGACCGTCAGCCGGTACTCCGGCGCCCGTGCACTGGCCAGCACACCGGCCGCGAATGCCGACCGGTTGATGGGAACTCCCTGCGGTCCCTCGCCGGAACGCGGGGCCAGTACCGACACCCTGCGCAGCCACGGGACGGTCTGACCGACGGTGACCAGCGTCGCCAAACCGGCAGCCAGGCCCGCGCCCACGAGCACGGTGCGCCTGCTCGGGCCGATCGCGCCACCACTCGGCACGTCGCTCTCCAGCGGTTCACCGAGCGCCTGCCGGATGACCGGGAGCTTCACCCCGATGTGTACGACGAGCGCACCGAACGCCACCCACGCCATCGCGTAATGACTCGTGGTGAAGAAGAACCCGAAGGGATACCAGTGCGCCGTGTTCACCAGGCCGGTGCTGAGCTGAAAGACCATCGACGCGACAAGCACCAGAATGGAGCCACGCTCGAGCACGCGGACCGGCCCGCCGATGATCGGCCGCTCGAACAACTTCGGCCACACCGACCACAGCTTGACGATGAGCAGCGGGATCGCCGCGATCCCGGTGGCGACGTGCAGACCCTGTGTGAGGCGGTACAGCCACACCGGCCGCGTCGGCCAGTAGAACCATGGTTGGGGATGCTGGATGAAATGGCTGATCAGACCGGTGAGAAAGCACGTCGCGATCGCGACGCCGAGCGCGACCCCGACCCGCGCCGTCACCGCGGTACCGCGCGACGCCGACGTAATCACGCCGCGGCCAGCGTGGCGAGCACCCGTCCTCCGATGCGGTCCACGGCCGACAGGGTCAGCCCGACTTCGTCGGCGACCCGCCGTGCACCGTCGAGGCCCACCGTCGCCCAGCGAAACCACGGCCCGATGGTGCGCGATGACTCCAGCCGAACCCACCGCACGATGACGTCCTCGGTCTTCTCATCGATCTCGGTGACGCAGCGGCCGCCGGCCCTGAGGAGTTCGCCTGCCCGGTGCAGCACGCGGCGGGGATCACCGGTCAGCCCGACGTTTCCGTCGGCGAGGAGCACCGTCGACCAGCGGCCCGTGCCGCAGCGGGTCGAAGACGTCTCGCCGCAGCGCGGGTGCACCACGGCGACGGGCCAACTCGACGGCGGTCGCCGACTGATCCACACCGAGCGCGGGCACACCGCGCCTCACCAGGTGTGCGACGAACCGCCCCGGCCCGCAACCGAGATCGATCGTCGGGCCGTCGCACAGTCCCAGGACCGCGTTGTCGAACGCGTTGTCAGCGCGTCGGCCCAGCCCCAGCGGTGCACGGGCAGCCCGTGCACGCTGCCGTCGTCATGCCGGAGCCAACATCGCTCACCCGTCAGTGCCTCGTCGTAGAGATTGCCGAACATGTCATACCCCCGCTGCTTGCGACGCGCGATGGAAACGTCCATCCGGCCTGCACACTCGTCGCACGGCGGCGAGATCCTCGATGGTGTCGACATCGGCCAGTTCGCGCACCAGTTCCACCTCGGCCCCGGCGTCGCGCAGGGCGGCAAGCGTGAGTGCACCGGTGTCCGACGTCGACATCGGTACGTCGCGAAGGCACTGGGCCAGGCTCGGCGTGGAGACGCCGAGCACCCACCACCCACCGTCGGTCGCCATGCCCAGCACCGCGTCGGTGCCGAGCAGTGTCACCGCGGTCTCGGCGAGGAGATCATCGCTGACCTGCGGGGTGTCCATCCCAATCTGCAGGACGGGCAGGCCGGGGCAGGCCCGCGAGGCGTCGGTGTGGGCGTTGGCCAGGCGTTCGGCGAAATCGGCTCCACGCTGTTCCACCACCCTGAAGCCGGTGAGCCGCTGCGTGATCTCGACCCCACGGCATGCCGCCGACAGGTCCCCCGTCAGCGCCACGACCCGGCTCACCACGGGCGTGTCCGCCACGGCGTCCAGGGTGTCCAGCAGGGCCGCCGCGGCAACGTCAGCCGCGGCCTGCGCACCGAGGTTCCTGGCCAGCCGCGTCTTGGCCAGGCCCGGCACCGGGGCCTTGGCAACCACCAGCAAGGTCACCTGAAGTGTCATGAGATCACCCGCCAGAAGTCAAGGGCCGCAACGAAACTCCCCCGCAGCGAGCCACTGACCTTGGACTTGCCGCCGGTGCGCGAGCCGTAGGGCACGTCGCGCTCCACCACACTCCAGCCCGCGGCGGCCGCCCGGACCAGTAATTCCAGCGGGTACCCAGACCTCCGGTCGGCTACACCCAGCGCCAGCAAAGCGTCCCTGCGGGCCACCCGCATGGGGGCGATGTCGTGCACATCGATGCCGTGCCGTTGGCGCAGTCGCCAGCACACCGCAGCCGTGCCCAGCCGCGCGTGCCACGGCCATCGCGTGGTCGCCAGGGGCCTGCGCCGCCCCACCGCCATATCGGCCCCGGCCACGACCGCCGCCACCAATGCGGGCAGATCACCGGGGTCCATCGAGCCGTCCCCGTCGATGACCGCCACCAACGGCGTGTTCGCGGCGACAACCCCGGCGTGGACGGCGGCGCCATAACCCGGCTGCCTCTCGCTGACCACCTCGGCACCGCACCGTCTGGCCACCTCAGCGGTGCTGTCGGTGCTGTTGTTGTCGACGACCAGCGGCACATAACCCTCCGGGATCGCGGCGAGCACCCCGGGCAACGACTGCGCCTCGTTGAGGCAGGGCAGCACCACCGTGACCTGACACCGGTTCACAAGCCCGAGGCTAGCCGCGCCGCCCGGTGTGCAAACCCCTGACCGCTGACGAATCCGTGACGTCCATGCAGGTGGTGGCCATGCGGGGCTAGGTTGGACGTCGTGACCCGTGTGCTGATCGCCGACGACGACATCGTCGTGCGCGATGTGGTGCGCCGCTATCTCGAGCGGGACGGCCTCGCCGTGACGGTCGCGAAGGACGGTCACGAGGCGCTGCGCGCACTCGGTTCAGAGCAGATCGACGTGGCGGTGCTCGACGTGATGATGCCGGGTCCCAGCGGCCTCGCGCTCTGCCAGACACTGCGCGAGCGCGGCGGCTACACCGTCCCCGTCATCCTGCTGACCGCACTCGGCGAGGAGGACGACCGCATCGCCGGCCTCGAAGCCGGCGCGGACGACTATCTCACCAAACCGTTCAGCCCACGCGAGTTGGCGTTGCGGGTCCGCTCGGTGCTGCGCCGCTCCCCCAGCTCCGCCGATGCCCCGCAGGTGGTGGTGAGCATCGGCGAGATGACGGTCTCGGCGGCGGCGCGGTCGGTGCTCATCCGGCAGCAGCCGATCAGCCTGACCAACCGTGAGTTCGACCTGCTCCTGTTCTTCCTCACCCACACCGGCACGGTCTTCAGCCGCGAGGAACTTCTGAAGCGGGTGTGGCAGTGGGACTTCGGCGATCTCTCGACCGTCACGGTGCACGTCAAGCGACTACGCTCGAAACTCGGTGACGAACACCGCGTCCAGACGGTCTGGGGACGTGGCTACATGTGGAGCCGGGCACCGGATGCAGTCGACTGACCTGTGGGGGATCGTCGTCATCGCGCTGGCGTGCTCGGTGCCGGTTGTCGCGGTGGGCGCCATCGTGATTCGTCTCGCGCGGTCGTGGTCGCTGACGGTAAGCATGGTGGTCCTCGCCCTGATCCCCACGGTGGCCACGTTCACCGGGTTCCTCGGCGCCAGCGGCTTCATGGTGTCGGACGGTTTCGAACGCATCGTCGTGGTGCTCGTCATCGTCTCGGTCGTCACCATTCCGGCCGCCATCATGCTGGCGCGCTATCAGGCCCGGCGGATGGTGTGGGAGCGGGAGATCCGCGACTCCGAACAGGCCGCCGAGCAGTCCCGGCGCCGCCTGGTCGCCTTCGTCAGCCATGACCTGCGCACCCCTCTGGCCGGTATCCGGGCGGTGTCTGAGGCCATCGCCGACGGCGTGGTCGCCGACGATGAGGTGCGCGCGCACGCCAAGCACATCGAACACGAGACCATCCGACTCTCGGAGATGGTCGATGACCTGTTCGAGATGTCGAAGATTAACGCTGGCGCAGTCCAACCCGCCTATGACCGGGTCGCGCTCGACGAGGTCGTCGACGACGTTCTCGCCGCGCACCGCATCGCCGCCGAGCGGGCAGGCGTCATGCTGCGCTCCGACGTGCCAGCCGATCCCGTCCGGGTCATTGGCAGCGACAGGGCCCTGGTGCGGGTGCTGTCGAACTTCGTGGCCAACGCCATCGCGCACACCCCGGAGGGCGGCACCGTGGAACTCGCGATCGGCGCCGACGAGCGCGGTGCCTGGGCGCGGGTCGACGACACCGGCGTCGGCATCGATGAAGCCGACCTGACCCGCGTTTTCGACATCGCCTACCGGGGCTCCAACGATCGGGTGCCCCGTTCGGACGCCTCACTGCCCAGCGGGTCGGGCCTCGGCCTGGCGATCGCCGCGGGCCTGGTTCAGGCGCACCACGGCACGGTGTCGGCCTACAACCTGGACACGGGTGCCCGGTTCGAGGTTCGGCTGCCGCTGGCCGGCGGGGAGTGAGACGTATCTAGTCCGGCAGTGTGCCGCTCAGCCGCTCGGCGGCCGCCAGGTAGTCGTCGATGAACTCCAGCACCACCTCGCGCGCGGGTTTGACCTTGTTCATCATCCCGACGCCCTGCCCGACGAAATACGTGGCCAGCTCCTGTGCCCCGGGGTGGCCCTGTTCGGCGAGGGTGTCGATGCGGCGCAGCACCGGCTCGGCCAACATCGACTGCAGCGGAAGCGGTAGCGGCTGGCGGCCATCGGCGTGGGGTTGCCACGCATCGGTCCAGTCCGAAACCAGCTGGCGCGAGGGCTTTCCCGTGCGTCCCGCGGAACGCACGGTATCGCGGGACGTGGCGGCCAGCATCTTCTGCACGGTGTGCGGCGCGGTCTCGGCCTCCTCGGTGGTCAGCCACACCGAACCGGTCCAGGCGCCCGCGGCACCCATCGCCACCACGGCTGCCATCTGCCGGCCGGTGACGATCCCGCCCGCGGCGAGGACGGGCACAGCGGCACCCGCCTGCTCGATGGCGTCGAGTACCTCGGGGATCAGCACCAGGGTGCTCACCTCACCGCAGTGTCCGCCGGCCTCGGTGCCCTGCGCCACGATGAGATCGACGCCCGCCGCCACCTGTTTGAGGGCGTGCTCCTTGGCGCCGACCAGGGCGGCGACGGGGACGCCGCGTTCACGGCCCGCCTCGATCATGTAGTCCGGCGGGACCCCGAGCGCGTTGGCAATCAGCTTGATGGGGTGGCTCATCGCCACGTCGAGAAGTTCGGGGCCGGTATCGCCGGACAGCATGGTTCCACCCAGCCGCGGCGACGCCTCGGGCTCGATACCGTGCGCCGACAGCAGCGACGCCACGAACTGGCGATCATCATCGGAGATGCGGCGGGCGAGGTCGTCGCGGGTCAGGCCTTCGCCCTTGCCCTCGAACTTGGCGGGCACGATGATGTCGGCGCCATAGGGCTTGCCGTGCACGTGGTCATCGATCCAGGACAGCTCCCGATCGAGCTGCTCGGGGGTGTACGCCGTCGCACCCAGCACACCGAAGCCCCCTGCGTTGGTGACCGCGGCGACGACGTCGCGGCAGTGGCTGAACGCGAACAGCGGAAAGTCGATGCCGAATTGTTGACAGATGTCGAGTTTCACATCCTCAGTATGCGCACCCCGTCGCTTCGCTCGCCCAGAATGCGCACCCCGTCGCTTCGCTCGCCCAGAAAATGCCTCAGCCCCGCAACGGCGCGAACGCGAACTCCGCCAGTCCGTCACGTGGATCGATCGCCGCGCGGAATCCCAGCTCGTCAGCGGCCCGCGCCGGGTCGGCGACGATATGCCTGACGTCACCGCTGCGGTAGTCACCGGTGATGATCGGCGGTGCCGCGTCGCGGGCCTCACAGAGCCTGCTCGCCACGTCGAGGATCGATACCGGCCCGCCCGAGCAGACGTTGAATGCGGCGAACCCATCCCGCTGCGCCGCGACGGCCGCGACGTTGGCCGCCGCGACGTCGTCGACGTGCACGAAGTCGCGCATCTGGCCACCGTCCTCGAAAACCCTTGGTGGCTCGCCTCGTTCGATGGACGATCGGAAGATGGCCGCAACACCCGAGTACGGGGTGTCGCGCGGCATGTGCGGTCCGTAGACATTGTGATAGCGCAGCGCGACAACGGAACCGCCGGTCGCCTCGGCCCACGCCAACGCGTAATGCTCCTGCGCCACCTTGCTGGCCGCGTAGAGGCTGCGCGGCCGCAGCGGGGCGTCCTCCCCCACCAGCCGCCACTGCAGTGGTTCACCACCGATGGGGCACTTATGGTCAAACGACCCGGCGTCAAGGTCGGCACGCGTGCGCGGTAGCGGGTCGACGGCGCCGTGCGCGGGGCAGTCGTAGGCCCCCTGGCCGTAGACCACCATCGATGACGCCAGGACCAGCCTGCGACAGCCCGCCGCGAACATCTCGGCCAGCAGCACCGTGGTGCCGAAGTCGTTGTGGCTGCCGTAGTTCGGCGCGTCGGCGGCGTCAACACCTGCACCCACGACGGCCGCCTGGTGGCAGACCACGTCGACCCCCGGCAGCAGCGATGCCAGACCCGACGCGTCCCGGACGTCCACCTCGAGCACGCCGTCGGGCGGTGCCGAGGTATCGCCGTGCGCGGCGCTGAGCATGGCGTCGATCGCGATGACCTCGTGCCCGGCAGCGGTGAGCGCGGCGCGTACCCGCGAGCCGATGAACCCGGCGGCGCCGGTCAGCAGGACCCTCACGGCAGTTCGAACGGAAGGTCCACGCCGTCGTGAGCAAGACAGTGCGTGCAGGTGCGCTCCGTGTCCACCTGGGCGATGGCCTCGTGCAGCAGCTGTTTGAACGGCACCAGGTTCCGCTGGAACTCCGCGAACACATCGACGGTCGTGACGCCCGACCCCGCCTCGATGCCCGCGTCCAGATCAGTGACCAATGCGATGGCGGCGTAACACATCTCGAGTTCGCGGGCGAGCACTGCCTCGGGGTAGCCGGTCATGTTGACCAAGCTGAAACCCTGATCGGCGAACCACTTACTCTCCGCGCGGGTGGAGAACCGGGGACCCTGGATGACGACCATGGTGCCGCCGTCGATCACCCCGGGCAGGCTGGTCGCGGCCCCTCGCAGCGTCGGGCAGTAGGGGTCGGCGAACCCGACGTGAATGCCGCCCGAGTCGAAGTATGTGTCCAGCCGTGCCCTGGTGCGGTCGACGAGTTGGTCGGGCACCACCATCGCGCCGGGCCCCAGCTCGGGGGTCAGGCTGCCGACCGCGCACGGGCCGAACACGCGCCGCACGCCGAGCGCTCGCAGCGCCCACATGTTCGCGCGGTACGGCACGGTGTGCGGGGAGTACTCGTGACCGACGCCGTGCCGCGGCAGAAACGCCACCTCGTGCCCGCCGACCTCGCCCACCGTGATGGGTGCACTCGGAGCCCCGTACGGGGTGTCCAGGTCGACACTGCGCGCTTCTGGTCCGAAGAACGAGTAGAAACCACTGCCACCGATGACTCCAAGCACCCGATTAGCCCCTCGCATCCGCGGTCATTGGTCCATTCTCCTGCATACCCCGGCGTCGACGGCCCGCCCGCAATGCAAGGATTACGCCGTGGCCAGTATCGCGCAGTGGATCGAGGGCGCCCGTCCCCGAACCTTGCCCAACGCCGTTGCCCCCGTCCTCGCCGGAACGGGCGCGGCCGCATGGCTGGACTCCGCCGTCTGGTGGAAGGCACTGCTTGCTCTGGTGGTGTCGCTGGCGCTAATCGTCGGCGTCAACTACGCCAATGATTACTCAGACGGCATCAGGGGCACCGATGATGTGCGGACCGGGCCGCTGCGGCTCGTCGGGTCGAAGCTGGCGTCACCGCGCGCCGTCCTGACCGCCGCCATGACCAGCCTGGCCATCGGCGCCGCGGCGGGCCTCGCTCTGGCCCTCGTGAGCGACCCGTGGCTGATCGCGATCGGCGTGGCATGCATCGCGGGCGCGTGGCTCTACACCGGAGGTTCGACGCCGTACGGATACCGCGGGCTTGGCGAGGTAGCGGTGTTCGTGTTCTTCGGTCTGGTCGCCGTGCTCGGCACGCAGTACACCCAGGCGTTGCGCATCGACTGGGTCGGCGCCGCGCTGGCCGTCGCGACCGGCGCGCTGTCCTCTGCGGTGTTGGTGGCCAACAACCTTCGCGATATCCCCACCGACAAGACGTCGGGCAAGATCACGCTGGCCGTCCGCCTCGGTGACGCCCGCACGCGGGTGCTGTTTCAGGTACTGGTGGTCCTGGCGTTCGTGCTGACGCTGGTGCTGATGCTGGCGACGCCGTGGTGTGCGGTGGGACTTGTCGCGCTGCCGCTGGCAGTGCGCGCCGCGGCACCGGTGCGCAAGGGTCTCGGCGGGCGCGATCTGATTCCCGTGCTGCGCGACACCGGCTTGACGATGCTGGTGTGGTCGATCGCCGTCGCCGCGGCGCTCACCCTCGCCAGCTAGCTCCTCCTCCCCCGCGAGCGTGCGTGTCTGCGGGCGACACGCCGGGCCTAGATACGAGTTTCCGCACGCTCGCCGAATTGGTGAATTCTCTTCTGCCCCTTTGGTTTCACTAGTCACAAATCCGAGATTCCTGTCGGTGTATCGAACTAGTGTTCGAAGTATGTCGGTGGCGGAATTGCATGACTACCAGGGACCGGTCGCCGCGGCCCTTGATGCGCTCGACGCCGCCCTCGACGACCTGGACCAGGCAACCATCGACACGATGAGCCACCCCAGACTCCTCGATGTCATGGACCGCCTGGAACGGGTGAACCGCAGACTGCCCGTCACCGGGAATCGCGTCCTCAACCGGCTGGCTGCTGAGGCCAACCCGCTCGAACTCGGCGACACCACACTGCGAAAGCTGGTGGCGTTCCGGTTGCGGATCAGCACCAACGAGGCCGGCAAGCGCATCGACTGCGCAGCCGACCTGGGCCCGCGGCGCACCCTGACCGGCCAACCGCTGCCACCGGTGCTGGAGCGCACCGCCGCCGCTCAGGCCCGCGGGCAGATCAACACCGAGCACATCGCGATCATCCGCAAGTTCTTCGCCGACCTACCCGAGCACATCGACACCCAGACCCGCACCGACGCCGAGACCGATCTGGTGCGTGTGGCCGCCAAACAGAGCCCCGAGGGGCTGCGCAGTGCCACTGCGCTGCTGCTGGCGCTGCTACACCCCGACGGGGACTACACCGACGCCCAACGCGACCGCCGCCGCGGTGTCTCGATCGGCAACCAGGGCGCTGACGGGCTGAGCCGCATCAGCGGACACCTCACCCCCGAGCTGCGCGCCACCCTCGAACCGATCGTCGCCAAATGGGGCAAGCCCGGGATGTGCAACCCCAACGACCTCACACCCACCATCGACGGCGAACCCACCGACGCCGCCATCGACAGCGATGACCGCACCCAGTACCAGCGCAACCACGACGCCCTACTCGCGATGGGCCGCAACCTGCTGTGCTCGGGACAGCTCGGTCAACACCACGGGCTGCCGACCACCATCATCGTCACCACCACCCTGCAGGAACTGGAATCCGGGACCGGGCACGCCATCACCGCAGGCGGCACCCGCCTACCCATGCGCGACGTCATCGCGCAGGCCTCCCACGCCTTCCACTACCTGGCGGTGTTCGACCAACACACCGAAGCGGCCCTCTACCTCGGGCGCACCCGACGCTGCGCCACCGGCGCCCAGCGCATCGTGCTCTACGCCCGCGATCGGGGCTGCACCCGACCCGGCTGCACAGCCTCGGGCTACACATGCCAAGCCCACCACGCCGTCGCGGACTGGAAGAACGGCGGCCAGACCAACATCGACGACCTCACCCTGGCCTGTGGACCCGACAACCGCCTCATCGAGCTAACCGAGTGGCGCACCCGCAAACGCAAAGACGGCCGCACTGAATGGATCCCACCCCCACACCTGGACACCGGCCAAGCCAGAGTCAACGACCTGCACCACCCCGAACGCATGCTGCACCCACCCGATGAAGGTTCGGATGACGGCGAGGGTCCCTAGTGTCGACATCTCACCGCGACCGGCAGTCTCCTTGTGGCCCTGCGATTTTCGTTGAGCACACCCGGCGTGCACTCGGCGCTGGCCGTCGCCGGTTACGCTGCGTTTTGTGACACACCACGGCGGCGTCCCCCCCGGGCTGGTATGACGACGCCACCGGTTCCGGCGGTCTGCGCTGGTGGGACGGGCAGCGCTGGACCGATCACCGCAACCCGGCTCCCCACCAGCACCCGCAGTACCCGGCCTATGGCATGCCCGCGCGGCGCACGTCCCGGGCTCTGCCGATCACGCTGGCGCTGGTGGCAGTCGTGGTGATCGGCGGGTTCATCCTCTACGCTTTGCTATCCGGCGGCGAGCACAAAACCCAGTGGTACCAGGAGGGTTACGCCGCGGGCGCCGAGGCCGCCACTCTGGTCAGACTCGGCTCCTCCCCAGAGGGAGCGTGCAGCCTGGCGCTGATCGACAAGATCAAGTACGACGATTCGAGGCGAAGCACTCGCGTGAAGGATTTGAGAAGAGGCTGCTTGCAGGCCGTCCGCGATTTGGCCGCGGACTGATCAGGTCACGCTGCGTCGTCGAGCAGGTGGAGGATCGAGCCGCGCAACTGCGATACCGGCACGTGCTCACCGATGAGCACGATTGCCCTCTCATCCGCGCCGCGCAATATGCCCAGTAGCAGATGCTCGCTGCGGATCTCCTTGTCTCCGTGGTGGATCGCTTCCCGCAACGCTAATTCGAGCGACTTCTTGGCGGACCGGGTGAACGGGATGTGTCCGCGGCGGCCCTTGCGCCGACCGGAGCGATGCAACGCATTGTCGAATGCGTCGGCGCCGAATCTGCGGGCCACGCTGTCTCGAACGGCGCCCAGGTCGATACCAATCGATCGGAGGGCTTCCGCGTCCTCCTCGAACGACTGCTCGTCGCCACCCAGCCCTGCCATCAACCGCTCGCGGACGGCATCGGCTGTGAGGCCGAAGCCGCCGAGCAATGTCGACAGGGCGTGATCCGAGCTCTGCAGGACTCCTACGAGAAGGTGCTCGGGCTTGATCTCTCGCGCCTCGAGTTCACGCGCATCCTCCTGCGCCAGGACGACGGCAACCCGAGCGCTGCGGGTGAATCGCTCGAACATGATCATCTCCTCCGGTTGTACTTCTGATGGACCGCCTGCCGGCTCACACCGAGCGCCTCGGCGATCGCCTGCCAGCTCCATCCCTGCTCACGGGCATTCAGGACGTGGACGGCCTCCAGTCGCTCCTGCAGTCGCTGCAGGGCGCGCACCGCCCGCAGGCCCTCGGCAGGGTCAACTGCGCTCATCGCGTCGGCGTCGAGACCGTCGATTCCCGTCATGGTGTCAATCTAGGTTGACAGCATAAAGCCGTCAAGAAACGTTGACAGCCCAGTGGTGGACCGGGGTCGCTGAATTCAGCGCCGAAAGCCCCGGCGCTACGTCATGGTTTGGTCAGGTGTCGCTCAGGCCTCGGCTCAGGCGTCGGAGGGGCCGTCACCACGCAACCGGGCGCGCAGCTGTTCCTTGTCCGATCGCCTGCGCTCGTCGAACTCCGCGACGCTAGCCGTCGCCCGCCGCCGCAGCGGGGCGAAGAGCCAGATACCCAGAGGCAGGGCGACGACGATGGCAAACAGCAGCGCCACCACCACCGGAAAGTCGCCGACGCCGATCAGGTGGCCGACACCGACGATCACGCCGGTCAGAGCGGCGACCAGAGCCAACCGCGCACCCGCATACGCGGCCATGTCGAGCAACATTCGGGTTCCCGGTCGACCTTGACTCATGGGAACGAGCGTACCGACGACGCGTATATTCAGGTGAAGGAGGTTCTCTGTGGTTTACCTACTCGTCGTCTCGATGTTGGCGGGGCTGGCCTATGCGGCCTGGCGGATTTACCGTGCCTCCGCAAACGCCCCGCGGACCCGGGTGGTTGGCCCGGACGACGACCCCGAATTCCTGCGCAGGCTCAATCACCCCGACCCCGACGGACGCTGAGCCTCAGCGCGTCGCCGGGAACCCGATCGCGACCGTGGCCGCCAGTTCGACCAGCGCGTCACGGGTTTCAGGCCGCAGCCGATCAAGGCTGATCTCAGCGCCCTCCTCCAGATGCGCATCGAACGGCACCTCATGCACTGCGCGGCACCGCCGGGCGAAGTGATCGACGACCTTGCCCTGATCGACCCGAGGACCGCGCCTTCCCGACCGCGGCCGGACCGCATTGACGACGACGATCGCGTCCTGCACCAACTGCTGGTAGCCGTGCGCGTCGAGCCAGTCCAGCGTCGCCGACGCGCTGCGGGCCCCGTCGACCGCTCCGGAACTGATCACGATGAGCACGTCGGCCTTGTCGAGCACAGCCGACATCGCCGAGTGCAGCATGCCGGTACCGCAGTCGGTGAGCACCAGACTGTAGAAGCGTTCGAGGACCTCCAGTGTCCTGGCGTAGTCGTCACTGCTGAACGCCTCCGACACCGCCGGGTCGCTCTCCGAGGCCAGCACCTCGAGCCGGCTCGGCCCCTGCGACGTGTAATTGCGGACGTCGCTGTAACTCTCGATGCCCTCGGCGTCGCGCAACAGGTGGCGCACTGTCGACGGCGTCTCCAGCGGCACCTTCTGGCTCAGCGTGCCGCGGTCGGGGTTGGCGTCGACCGCGATCACCCGGTCACCGCGGACCGACGCGAAGGTCGCACCCATCGTCGCGGTGATCGTCGTCTTGCCCACGCCACCCTTAAGCGATAGCAGTGCAATCCGGTAGCAGCCGCGCAACGGACGGCTGGCTTGTGCCGCCATGGCCCTGCGGTGAATCTCGCGGGGTCCCTCGCCGAGGTTGATCAGCGTTCCCGACGTCAGGTAGAGCCAGCGTCGCCAGCCCCGCGACGGCTTGCGCTTGGGCTGGCCGAGTAGCGCGATGGATGACAGGTCGGCGCCAGGATCGAAGAAGCTGGCAGGCACCGCCGGTTCGACGGGTGCGACAGTGGGGACCGGCCCGGCCTGTGCCGCCGCGGCCAGCAGTGGGGCTAGCGGAATGCCCCGCGGCGGGGTCGGCGCGGTCCACTCCGGGGGCACCGTCTCCGATGGGTCGCTGAAGCGCTGTTGCGCCCGGAACCCGGTCGGCGGATCGGACGCCGACGGAGACCCCGAGTAAGCCAAGTCAGCCCACTCCCGCGTAGGAGTGCAGTCCGACCGTGACGAGGTTGATGAAGAACAGGTTGAAAACCATCGCGATGAAACCGACGACGTTGATCCAGGCCGCCTTCTTGTCGCGCCAGCCCGCCGTCGAGCGGGCGTGGAGGTAGGCGGCGTACACCACCCAGGCGATGAAGGACACCGTCTCCTTGGGGTCCCAACCCCAGTACCGGCCCCACGCCTCCTCAGCCCAGATGGCGCCGAAGATCACGCCGAACCCGAAAATCGGGAACGCGAAGATCGTCGTGCGGTAGGCGATGCGGTCCAGTGTCTGCGCGTCGGGCAGCCGCGACACGATGCTCGCGACCACGCCCTCGCGTCCGGGTGCGCCCAACGAGGACATCTTGAGCAGGAACAGGATGCTCGCGACACCGCCGACGAGGAAAACCCCCGAACCCAGGCTGACCACGGACACGTGGATCGGCAGCCAGTAGGACTGCAGCGCTGGCATCACCGGCGCGGCGTGGCTGTAAAGCCACTGACCCGACACGGTCAGAAGGATCAGCACCGGCAGCAGGACGAAGACCCACAGCGCGCGGTACTGCGGACGCCGCAACACCACCGCGGCGGCGAGGAGACCGCAGAAGCAGGTCAGGTTGATGAACTCGTACATGTTGCCCCACGGCACGCGTGAGGTGGCCAGGCCGCGCAGCACGATGCAGACCAGCAGCATCGCGATGCCGACGTAGACGAGGGCGAGCCCCGCCCGACCGATCCGCTCGTCGACCGGGCGGCGCGGCACATCGGCGACGACGCCGGGCCGGGCGCTGTCGGCGGCAACCCCGCCGGCTGCGGCGCCGACGAGTTCGCGCTCCTCAACCTTGCGGCTGCGGCTGTAGGCAAGTTCGACGGCCAGCAGCAGCATCGCCGCGACCAGGATCAGGGTCGACGATGTGAAGGCCCAGTCCGAGTACCGGGCCAGATCAATGTCGATGTCATAGGTGTTCATGTGCGATCCAGCGCCCTCTCTCCCGCGTGCGGCACCAGCCGCGCGGTCAACTTCTCGAACTCGTCACCCCAACCGGAGTTGTCAGTGCGCGCGAGACCGCCCAATTCCAGGCTCACGGTACCCGGCTCCGCGGGTGCGATACGAACCCAGATGCGGCGCCGGCGCACCACCAGCGAGACGAGCAGTCCGGCCATCATCGACATCGACCAGATCAGCACCCACACCTGTGCCGGATCGTGGGAGACCTGCACGTTGATGAACGGCACCGCGCCGTCGAATCGGACGATCGTGCCGTCGGCGAGCCGGGTCGACTCGCCCTCCCCGAGGTTGACCCGCGCCTCCTTCTTCAACCGGTCCTGGCCGATGAGCCGCGAATCAAGCGAGAACACCGACTGCGGTCGGCCCGTGTCCAAGCCCGCGTCACCGCGGTAGACGTCGATGGCGACGGCGGGATCGTTGAGCGCGGGGAAGCTTGAGGACAGCAGCGTGCCGTCCAACTGCTCCGTCGGTGCGAACAGCCCCTGGATGGCGATCTGATTCTTGCGCCGGTCCCCCGCGTCGGGATACGTGCCCGCTGGCGGGTCGAACCGCATCGCACCCGAGGACAGCAACGTCTGCGGGTCGTCCGGGCGAAACTGCAGCGTCTGGGTTCGGGTCTGCCCGTCGGGGAAGATGACGGTGAACGTCGGCGCGTAGCCGTGGCCCTGCAGGTAGAGCCGGTCACCGCCGAGCCGCAACGGGTGGTTCACCTCGAGCCGGTAGGGCCGCCAGGTGTTGGACTCGAGGTCTTCGCCCGCCTGGTACTCGACGTTGGCTGCGAAGCTCAGCGCCTGACCGGTCGGCAGGTAGGTGGCGTCGAAGTCGTTGACCTTCACACAGATCGGGTTCAGCGACGTGCCGTCGACGGTGTTACCCGCGCGGAACGAGTCGAACGCGGCGGGCGAGGCCGAGCAGAAGCCGGGCCCCCCGTTGGCGATGACGATGACGTTGCCCTCGTAGCCGAACAGCTTGCCGACGGCGATCGCGATCAGCAGACCCAGCAGCGAGAAGTGGAAGACGATATTGCCGAACTCGCGCAGATAACCCTTCTCAGCGGAGATCTCGATCTGTTCACCCTGGCGCCTGGTGGTCTGCCGCCAGCCCTTGAGCCGCTGCGACGTCTGTTGCGCCACAGCCTCGACGTCGCCTGGAGTCTCACCCTCGAAGTGCTTGGGCAGCCTCGCCAGATTGCGCGGCGCCGCGACCGGTGTCGTGCGCAGGCTCCGGACGTGCTCGGCCAGCCGCGGTGTCAGGCAGCCCACCAACGAGATGAACAGCAGCACATAGATCGCGGTGAACCAGAAGCTGGAGAAGACGTCGAAGGCCTGCACGCGGTCCAACCACGGCCCCAGCACCGGGTGGTCGGCGAGGTACTCGTCGACCTTGCTCTCATTCAGACTGCGCTGCGGCACCAGCGCGCCCGGGATCGCGGCCAGCGCCAGCAGGAACAGCAGGGCCAGCGCGGTACCCATCGAGGTCAGGGTTCGCCACGTGTTGCGGACGTACGCGGTGAGACGTTTGACTCGTTTCACAGAGGCAGCCTCGTATCGGTGATGAAGGCATCGCGGACCCAGGACACGAAGTCAGCCCACAGCCCGGTCAGCAGCGCCGTACCGACCAGGATCAGCAGCACGCCGCCGAAAACCTGGATGGTCCGGGTGTTCCGGCGCAGCCAGCCCAGACCCCGCATCGCACGCGCCGACCCGAACGCCAAGAGCACGAACGGGATTCCAAGACCAAGGCAGTAGGCCACCACCAGCACCGCGCCGCGCGCCACATTCGCCCCCTCGGTCGCCGAGGACACCGCGATCACCGCGGTCAGCGTCGGGCCGAGGCACGGCGTCCAGCCCAGACCGAACACCGCACCCAGCAGTGGCGCCCCGCCGAGCGTCGACACCTGCCGCGGCGTGAATCTCGCCTCACGCTGCAGTGCCGGGATGAAGCCGACGAACACCAGGCCCATCACGATCGTCACCACGCCGCCGATGCGTTGCAGCAGAAGCTGATTGACGATAAGCGTGGTCGTCATCCCGAGGACGGCCATAGTGCCGAGCAAGAACACGACGGTGAATCCGCCGACGAAGAGCGCGGCAGCACCCGCGACGCGCCACCGTGCCGCGCGAAGGGCCACACCGCCGTTCTGTCGGCCCGGTTCGTCGTCCACACCGACGACTGCTGCAAGGTAGGACAGGTAGCCGGGCACGAGGGGCACCACGCACGGCGACGCGAAGGAGATCAGGCCTGCGAGCGCGCTGACGCCCAGGGCCAGCAGCAGGGGTCCGGTCGACACCAGGTCACCGACCTGGTCGAGACTCGCTGCCAGAACACTCATGTCGCCGGCTCGCCTGCCAGCCGCTCGACGACGGGCAACAGATCCTCGGCGAGCAGTTCACGAAGGAATACCGCCGCCACCCGGTGCTGGCGGTCCAGCACAATCGTCGACGGGATCACCGTGGTGGGATATCTGCCGCCGAACGCGATCATCGTCCGCATCGACGGGTCGTAGATCGACGGGAAGGTGACCTTGCGGTCGACCACGAAGTCCACCGCCGCCTGGCGGTTGTTATCCCGCACGTCGATGCCGAGGAACGCGACACCCCGCTCGCGCGTCTCGTCGTAGACCCTCTGCAGTTCCGGGATCTCGGAGCGACATGGCGCGCACCACTGCCCCCACACGTTGATCACGACGACCTTGCCGTCGAAATCGGTCAGCGACAGCGTCTTCGCCGGGTCGAGCAGGTCGGGTCCGGAGATCGGTCCCGGCTTGCCGCGGCTTTCCGGCGGGTCGTAGAGGATGTCGGTCTTGCCACCGGGAGCGACGAACTCGAACGAGCCGCCCTGGGCGACGGCGTCGTCACCAGTGGAGCATCCGGCCAGCAGCAGTGTTACCGCCGCAACGCCGATCGCCAGCCACTTCCCGCCAATCATCGCGCTACAGGCCCCACGGTTCGGTGTAACCCCACCTGACCAGGCGATCACCGGAAAAGGTGAACGACGTGATCGAGGCCAGGTTGCACAGCCGGCTGTGCGGCAGCGGCAGGTGCGGCAGTTTGCGTCCCGTCATCGCGCGACGCAGCGTCTCGACGGGCAGCTGATGACTGACGCAGACCGCCTCATGGCCCTCGGCACGCACTCGGGCCCTGTGCAGAGCCGCGGTCATGCGGGGCGCGATCTCCTCGTAGGGCTCACCCCACGACGGCTTCATGGGATTGCGCAGCTTGGGCCAGTTCCTCGGGTCGCGCAGCGCCCCGTCCCCGGGGGCGACCCGCTCCCCCTCGAACTGGTTCCACGACTCGATGAGATCGGCGTCGGTGTCGATGGGCAGCCCGTGGCTCTCAGCGATGGGCGCCGCGGTCTCCTGTGCCCGCTCCAACGGCGAGGCCACCACGTAGACGACGTCGTTGCGCGCCAACCAGTCCGCCGCGGACTGTGCCTGCGCCCGGCCGCGCTCGGAGAGGTGGTAGTCGGGCAGCCGTCCGTACAGCACCTTCTCGGGGTTGTGCACCTCGCCGTGCCGCATCACGTGCACGGTGGTCGTCTCCGCCATCAGGTGGCCGGCCGGTCGGCGGCCGCGGCGGCACGGGCGGCATCGGGAAGCGCGGTGGCGATCCGGTCGAACGCCTGCTCGTCCAGCGCCGTCGAGACGAACCAGGTCTCAAAGGCACTGCACGGCGGGTACACCCCGGCATTGAGCAGGGCGTGGAAGAACGGCGGGAAGCGCCAGGTGTCCGTCGCCTTGGCCGTCGCGAAGTTGGTCACCGGAGCCTCGGAGAAGAAGACACTGAACATGTTCGCGGCCCGCGAGATCTGGTGCGCCACACCGGCTTCTGTCAGGGCATCGGATACCAGCCCGGACAGCCGTGCGGAGTTGGCGTCCAGCGTCGCGTAGGCGGCGTCATCGGCGGCCCGCAGCGTGGCCAGACCTGCGGCCATCGCCACCGGGTTACCCGACAGCGTGCCCGCCTGATAGACCGGCCCGAGCGGGGCCAGGCGGTCCATCACCTCGGCGCGGCCGCCGAACGCCGCGGCGGGCAGGCCACCGCTCATCACCTTGCCGAACGTGAACAGGTCGGCGTCCACCGGATCGACGCCGTACCAGCCGGCGCGGCTCACCCGGAATCCCGTCATCACCTCGTCGAGGATCAGCAGTGCGCCATGCTCGGCGGTGATGCGACGCAGTGCGGCGTTGTAGCCGGGCTGCGGTGCGACCGTGCCCATGTTGCCCGCGGCGGCTTCACTTATGACGCAGGCGATCTCATCGCCGAACGATGCGAACGTCTCCTCCACCGCGGCGACGTCGTTATAGGGCAGCACGATGGTGTCGGCGGCGGCCGCTCCGGTGACACCCGGCGAGGACGGCAGACCCAGCGTTGCGACACCCGAGCCGGCGTCGGCAAGCAGCGCGTCGCTGTGGCCGTGGTAGCACCCGGAGAACTTGATGATCTTGGCGCGGCCGGTGAAGCCGCGAGCCAACCGAATGGCGCTCATGGTGGCCTCGGTTCCCGAGTTCACCAAACGCAGCTTCTGCACCGCTGCGACCCTGCCGATGATCTCGGTGGCCAGTTCCGTCTCGGCCGGCGTGGGCGCTCCGAAGGACAGACCGTCGACGGCGACGCGTTGCACGGCCTCGACCACCGCCGGATGGGCGTGGCCAAGCAGTGCGGGTCCCCACGAGCACACCAGGTCGACGTACTCGTTGCCATCGGCGTCAGTCAGCAGGCAGCCATTGGCCTTGGTGATGAACCTCGGCGTGCCGCCCACGGAGCTGAACGCCCGGACCGGCGAGTTCACCCCACCGGGGATCACTGCGGCGGCCTCGGCGAACAAGCGCTGCGATGCCTCGGTGGTTGTGGGGACGGACATGGGCACCAGTGTTCCAGCCGAATCGCCAGCGACCAACTACAGGGTGTAGTGGGAGCGATTACGGAGCGGGTGTCAGCGCGAACACCGGGTGGTCGGCATCGCCGGGCAGCTTGCGCCAGTAACCGTCGACGACCCTTCCGGCCAATGGCCGGTACGCGGCGATGATCGGGGCCCGCTGCTCGACGGGAACTTCGGCCGCCACGTAGCTGACGTCGCCTATCCGCACCGAGGCGTCGGCCCGCACATTGCGCACCCAGTCCGTCTCGCCGCGGGTCGAGACCAGGTACTTGACGCCAGCCACCTCGGGCACGACGACCGGGATCTGCTGCGGCTGCCCACTCACACGCCTCGTGACAGTCAATGTCTCGCTGTTGCCGACACCCGTCGCCATCGCCACCCTGTTGAAGATCACGCGGGTGAACCACGGGGGCTTGAGATAGGCCATGAGCTAAGAGTTTGATGGTGTGATGCAGCTACCGCAATGGTTGGCTCGGTTCAACCGTCACGTGACAAACCCGATCCAACGCCTGTGGGCCGGCTGGGTGCCGACGATGGGAATTCTTGAACACGTCGGCCGCAAGTCGGGCAAGCCCTACCGCACCCCGCTCACGGTTTTCAGCACCGATGACGGCATAGCCATCCTGCTCACCTACGGCCCGAACCGGGACTGGCTCAAGAACGTCATCGCCGCAGACGGCGGGCAGATACGCCGCTACGGCAGGACCTTCGCGGTCACTGCGCCCCGGGTCATGTCCAAGGCCGAGGCGGCGCCGTCGGTGACGGGGCTCTGGCGGCCGATCTTCACGCGATTGCCGTTCGCCGAGGCCGTCTTGCTCACGAGGGTGGGATGAGGTTCGCCGACGCGCGGGCCCGGTTCAACCGCCGCGTCGTCAACCGGGTGGTCCGCCCGATCTCGGGCAGGTTCGCGATGTGGTCGATCATCGAGCACCGCGGGCGCCGCAGCGGGACGGTGTACCGCACCCCGGTGTCGGTGTTCCCCACGCCCGACGGCGTGGCAATCCTTCTCGCGTACGGCGAGGACCGGGACTGGGTGCGCAACCTAATGGCCGCCGACGGCGGCCGCGTCACGATGAGCGGTGAGACGTTCGCCGTCGTCGACCCTCGGATCGTGCCGACGAGAGACGCAGCGGCGCTGCTGGATTCGCCCTGGCGTCAGATGATCGGCCTGATGCGCACGCCGACGGCGCTACTGCTGCGCCGCGCCTGACCTACGCCGGGCACCTAGCTCCGCTGTCCGCAAAGTTTGCTGAACTCGAGTCGGCCGAGTGCTGTTCACGTTGCGACCAGCCGGTGTCCGCAGTGCTAGCGTCCCGGTTTCTTGCAGCCCTTTCGGACCCACACTGGTCGCTCCGCGACTCCTTCGAGCCAGGCGGATCGCACCCATCTCGGCCGCACAGACCCGAGCCAATCTCGATTTGCTGCGATCTGCTGTATCTGAGTAAAAACACTAACGACGCTTGTTCATGTGCTGACGCCAGTGATCCGGTGTCCGGGCGGATAAACGCACAGCAGAAATCGGTTTGGGAAGGGGGCCTGACGGCCGACCATCACACGTAGGAACTGGTTCCAATTCCACCGAAACTGCTTTCCACTTGAAGTAATAGATCGAAATAGCTAGTTTGCCGATGTACGAGAGGACCCTTGGCGACCAGCGCCGGAGCACGTGGTCCCGGATTGCCGACCAACGGCGCTTCTGCACCGGTCCACGGCCAACTTCATTCAGGCGGCAGTACCTGAGAATTTCCTCAGGTAGCTTCTACAGCGTCCAAAATCACGCGCAGAAACGAGCCCCACATGCAGTTAGCTATACGATCAACCTTCACTGCCGGTGTGGCTCTAGCCAGTGCCGCTGTCATAGCCGTGAGTCCGATCAGCCCGGTCGCACCACGACTCGCCGAAGCGACGGCCTCGGCGATTCATACCTCTTCAGCCGCGGTAGAACTCACCGGCGTCACCTACCCAGCCACTTCATGGATGGAAGTCTTCGGTACGACGTTCAACAACATCTCGCATATCGGTGGCGACATCGCCGCTGCCCCCTTTCCAATCCTGCAGCAGGTCATCGCCAACCAGGTCGCCAACGGGCAGTTGCTCTTCAGCTCAATCGACGCCGCCGCCATGAGCTACATCCGCTTCTTCACATCCGCAGCTGACTATCAAGGGGCGTATTGGGTCCGGGAAGCCGCCAAAAACCTGATGGCAGGCAACATCAGCGGCGCAGCGGCCAATGTCAGCACTATCCTGTTCCGCCTGTTCGCTTTCGCGAATCCGCTGATCAACATCATGCAGATCCCCATCGGCATGAGTCGGAACCTGGTGAACGCATTCGCCGTGGTGCCGGACATCTTGATGCCGCTCGGGCTGAGTGTGTTGAATCCGATAGAGGGCGCCATCAATGCGTCCGGCGATATCGGCCAGAGTGTTCTCAACGCCATCAACGCTGGCGACCCGATTCGGGCACTCAGCGCTGTCATCAACGCTCCCGCCGTACTCGCCGGCGCGATCCTGAATGGCTACTACAACGATATCGCGGGAGGGACAACAGGGCTGTTCACCACTGACCCTTCGTCACTCAACAGGGGCCTGATCCAAACCCTGTTGGTGACAATTCCTCGGATGATTGCGACGGCAATTGGCTGGCATGCACCGGCCACCGCGCGCGAGTTGCCAGCAGACGTCATCGACGAAGCACCAGCGGTCGAGACCGATGCGGAGACCGGTGTCGACGAGGTGCTACCCGCAGTCGAACACACTGCCGTCAGCAACATTTCGGACACCAGCGAAGCGGTTGCCAAGGCGGTCAAGGCCCTCACGTCATCGCTCACTCCGCAGTCCGAGGCAACCGGGACGCCAACGGCCAGTGAGCCGTCCGAGGTAGACGGCGGCGAAGCAGGCACGGTCATCGAGGAAGAGGCGCCTGAGCCGGAGACGCCCGCGGCCGACAACACCGGTGTCGTCGACCACACCGCCGAGAGCACAGACCCCACTGCTTCCGAGGAATCGAACGGCTCGAAGCCATCGCGCAACGGATCCACCGATCTCAGCGGCGGCAACAAGGCAGTACCCGGCAAGACCGGCTCGAGCACCAATGCAGGCACGGGCTCGGGATCGGCGGCCACGGATGAGTCGGCCACCCCGACCACCGGTGACACCAGTGATGCCGGCAGGACCAGCAACGACGCCGGGGGCTCAAACGATGGCTCCGATGGCGGCAGCGACAGCTGACCCGCTCCTGAGTCGTCGGATGCAAGCGAATCGGCCCCCTCTCCCCTAGGAGGGGGCCGATTTCCTTGCCCGCCAACGAAAGAGGCGACACAGATGGATGTCGTGTGGTGGCGGATACTCACGCTCCATCGCACGATTCCTGATGGCCGTTACCAGGACAGGACGATTCCCGACCTATTCCTGTTGCGCTGATTGTTGTTGATGTCCGCCACCGTGGGTGCCCGAGGCGTCGGTACCGCCTTGATCGACACGCTGCCACTGGTCTCACATCGGGTCACGCTGCCGCCGTCCTGACAGGTCGGTACAGCGCCGGCGGCCGGAGCCGAGATGAGCGGCCCCACAATCACACTCGCCAATAGCAGCGCCTTCACGTACTTGTTGCGATTCGTCATAGCCCCTCATTCCCGCTGAGAATCCTGTCCACCGAATCGCCACTCACGGGCAGGACGATGCAAGTACCCGGGCCCCTGGATCGAGCACCAGGTCGGCCTGACCGACGTGCCGAAATGCATCAGCACGGGCTGCTTCGACGGTGTCGCCAGCGCCACCCGACACGATGCCACTACCGTCGTCGGCGCCCACGGACACCACGCAGAAGACGTCGTTGGTCACCTCGTCACTGCTGCACTGTTCGGCGCCTGCGTTCTGACATGCCGCCACCACGGCTTCCACTGCCGCCGCGTTGGTTGGACCAGATGCGGAGAAACCCGTCAGGGCTCCCTCGATTAGGCCGGAACCGACGGCCCTCGACATGTCGGTGTCCTCGACCACTCCGGCGGGGCCACCCGCCCACGCCGCGCTCGACGAGACCATCGCGGCCACCAGCACCGAACCCAAAATCACAGAAACCCTGCGGATGGCGGCCATACCGTCCCTTCGAGTCGACAACTTGAATGCATGCTATCGGCCTAGGCACAGTTCTCGCCGGGTTAAGGAACCCACTCTGCCGTCGTCGAGCCTCGGATTGGCTGACCTACGATGGGCAGGTGGTGTTGGGAGGCTGGCTCGCACACATTCCGGCGGCCACCTTTGGACGACCGGCAGTGTCGGCGACCATGGTTCCACGACCGGCCGTCACTCGGATGCTTAGCGAGGCCCGCGACGGACTTGTCGTGGTGACCGCGCCGGCGGGATATGGGAAGACCACCTCGGTCGCGCTGTGGGCTGACACCGACGAACGCCCCTTCGCGTGGGTGCGTCTCGATCACCTCGACAACGATCCCGCGCACCTGCTGTTGCACCTGGCCACCGCGGTGGACCAGGTTCACCGCGTCGACCCTGTGGTCCTCGATTACCTGCGCGGTGCAGGCCGATCCGCAGAGACACAGCTGGTGCCCGCGTTCGTGGCCGCGCTCGAGGAGTGCGGGCCGATGGTGCTGGTGCTTGACGACGTCCACGAGCTGGTGGCGGCCAGCGTCGATGCGCTTCGGGCGCTGGTGGACATGGCCCCCACCTCGGCGACCCTGGTGCTCGTCGGCCGTCACGTGCCGCCATTCGACCTGGCGCGGCGTCGACTGCAGGGCGGCCTCGTCGAGATCGGAGTCCCGGAGCTGAAGCTGTCCGGTCCCGAAGGGGCCGCGGCATTCGCCGCGGTCGGCGGCAATACCGATAAGTCAACCGTGGCCAAGGTGCTCGCCAAGTGCGAGGGCTGGGCCGCCGGTGTGACCATGGCGGCCCTGGCGCTCCGCGACGGCGCAACCGCCGATGCCCTCACCGGTCGCCACCGGTTGGTGGCCGAGTACCTGATCGAGGAGGTGCTCAATCACCTCGATCCCGCGACCGCGGCGTTCCTCATAGAGTCGGCGGTGCTCGACCGATTCTGCGCCGATGAGCTGAATGCCGTACTCGGACGCAATGATTCGGCCGCGATGCTCGACGCGATCACCCGGTCGGGCAATCTCTTCCTGGTTTCCCTTGATGCGCAGGGTATCTGGTACCGCTACCACCAGCTGTTCGGCGACCTGTTGCGCACGCGGCTCCGAGATCGGGATCCAGCCAGGTTTCGGATGCTGGCGACCGAGGCCGCCGATCGGCTGGCGCGCGGAGGTGACATCGATGGCGCGTTAGTGCAGGCGCTGGCGGCGGACGACCGGGCGCGTGCGGCCGCCCTGGTGGGCGGTGACGCGGTTCGGCTGGGTTTCGACGGGCGCGCGGGCATCCTGGCCCGGCGACTCAGCCTGCTCGACGAGCAGACGTTCACCGAGTACCCCGACGCCGCCATCGCGAGGGCCTGGCTGGGGGTGACCACCGGCGACGCCGACCTGATCCAGCGCTCGCTGTTGATGGCCAGTGCGGCCGACCACGGCGAGCCTCTCGCCGATGGGACACCGTCGGTCGAGGTGGCGGCGGCGCTGATCGGCTCTCTGGTCGGGGTCGGTGGCGTGCGTGAGGTCGTTCGCCATGCCGACACGGTGCGCGATGCGGGCGACCACCTGGTCAATCCATGGTGGGGCGCGGCAACCACCATGAAGGGTGCGGCGTTGTCCATGCTGGGGGATCCGGTACAGGCGCGGGCACTGCTGGAGTCGGTCCTGCCTGTGATCGATGAGCTGCCGGGCTTTCATGCCGCCGCGCTGGCGCATCTCGCCGTGCTCGACCTCGATGACGGCGACCTCACCGCGGCTGTCGCGCACAGCAACAACGCCCGCGCGATCGCCGACTCGCGGGACCTGTCCGATGACGTCCCGATGGTCGTGGTCTATGCAGTCGACAGCCTGATTCGGGCGCGGCGCGGTGACATATCGGGGGCGAGGGCGGCCGTACGCGCGACCGAGCGTCTCCTCGACCGACTCGGCGATCTGTCTGCCCGCACTGCTCTGCTCGGACATGTGCTGGTGGCGGGTACCGCAGTAGATGTCGACGACACCGAGCTCTGCGAACGTCACCTCGACGGGGCAGAGCGCGCGCACCGGCGTGAGCCCGATGCCGTCGGCGTGGAACGCTGGCTGGAGCAGTCCCGCGCGCTTGCTGCGGCCCGTGCCGCACGTGGACGACGGCCAGCGCTGACGGCGGCGGAGCTACGGTTGTTACCGCACTTGGCAACTCACCTGCCGTTACAGCGAATCGCCGGCGAGTTGACGGTCAGCCGGGAGACCGTCAAGAGTCAGACCAAGTCGATCTACCGCAAGCTCGCAGTCTCCTCCCGGACGGCTGCGGTGGCCGAGGCCAGGCGCCTCGGCCTGCTCAGCGACGCCTAGCGATCATCCGAGCGAATGGCAACAGCATCAGGAACTCGGCGATCAACACCACGGTGATCATCACGACGACCTTCGGATCATCGAAGTTCTGCCCCGCCACCACGAACGCCGCTGCGGCGTTGCGCTGAGCGGTCCCCAGCGCCAGTACCTCCCGTGTCCCGGGACCGCCCATGAGCCAACCGATCCCGGCGCAGATCACTGTGTACACGATGGCCGCCAGGATGCCGAACGTGCCGAAAACCGATAGCACGCTGTTGAAATGGGCAGCGATCGTGAACACGATCACAAGAATCATGCTGGCGGTGGACACCTTCGCGATCACGGGCTGGAGGCGGGCGGCCACCCTGGGACCGCGGGCCCGCAGCAGCAGGCCCGCGGCCAGCGGGATGAGCATCAGCACCACGAGAGACGTAGCGATCTGGGCTGGGTTGACCTCGGCGCCCGAGACGAAGATCGGCAGGATCAGCGGCACATAGCCCACGGTGACCACCATCAACAGCACCATCAGACCCACCGCGAAGGCCACGTCGGCCTTCGCGAACTCGGCGAGCTTGATCAAGAACGGCGCGCCGGCTGCGAGCCCGCACAACAGCAGGCCGATCCCGAGCGGATCGTCCAGATCGAACACCTGCCACAGCCCGAACGCGGCCAGCGGCGCCAGCACGAAGTTCGCCGCGAGGGCCAGCACGACCAGACGAATGTTCTTGAGCGGGGCCAGGATCTGACTGACGGTCAAGCCCAGACCGACCGCCAGGGTGCTCGATACGACGAAGAAGACGACGGCGACACTCGAGCCTCGGAGCAGGAGATCGTTTACTCCGCCTCCCATCAGGCCATCGTTACAAGGTTGCGCCAGAAGGACTTCAGGCTGTCACTGGCACCGAACAGTGTCGTGAAATGGGTTGAGTCGACCAACACGATGTCGCCGGCGCGGTCACCGGACGGCGGCATGTGGATCATTGCGTTGAACTCGGTGTTGCCTGCCAACGTGAACGGATGCGGCCGGGTCTGGTCGATCAACTGGCGACCCAGCACTCGCAGGTCCGGCCCCTCCGGCGCGGTGAGCGCATAGTGCGGCAGGTGTGGATGCAGGGCCAGCGTCGTGACGTCGCGCAGCAGGCCTGCGGAGTCCAGATCGTGGAATCGCGTGAGCGGCACAATCTGTTTGGTGCCCTCGACCGTGGCCGGACGCAGCCCCCAGGTGTTGTGTACCGGGATATTCAGTCCGGTCAACAGCGACCGGGCATAGCCGCTGAAGCGCTGTATCCGCGGTGTCAGTGGATCGCGGTGGTGCAGGTACTCCATCTGCTGCTGCTCTTTGTCGTCGGTGAACCCGACGTCATGGTGCGGTGCCAGCATCAGGCAGGTGCCCTCGCGCTTCAACCACTGTTGGATCGCGGCGATCTCCTCTGCAGTGGCGGCCTCGTCGCCGAGCAGGTGGTCCAGGCCGAAGATCATCAGGGTGTCGGTGTCGTCCAGGATGCGCTCATCGATGGGCAACCGGTATCCGGCCTGATCGACCCGCTGGAACACCGCCACCGGATGCCCGGTCGCTTCGCCGGCGACGTCCTGAAATGCCAAGGACGAGCGGTGGAACAGTTCCAACGTTCCGTCGATACCCTGCAGGAACTCCTTGGCGGTGTACTCGGGCGTCTCGTAGGCCGGCCACGTCGCGAGTCGCACCTCGGTGACCGTGGAGAACCGGTTGTACAGCTCCGCCGGGTCGCGCTGGGCCTCCCAGGGATAGCTCCACGACCAGTAGATGCTGACGCGTCGTTTGCCGTTGCGCGGCCGCTCGATGTGGGCCTGGTTGTAGGTGCGAGCGAATGGCTTGGTGGTCATGCTGTCTCCTTCATTCCGATTGTGGTCAGGTAACGCAGCGCGCTCAGGCCGGGCAGGAAGAAGTACGCCCCACCGCGCAACGTGGTGAATGCGGGCAACCCCTTGTGCACCTTGCGGATCGGCCGCTTGGGGATCGTGAAGTCCAGCGTGCCGTCCTGAGTGCCGCAAATGGGGTCGTGCTCGTTGCCGAGGCCTTTGAACGACGTGTCGTTGACCCAGACGTTCTGGGCGAACTCGAACTGACGGACGAGGCTTGCGCAGATCAGGAACATCCCGACACCGCGTTCGACGCCGTCGTCGGCGACGCCTTCGGGCAGTGCGGGTCCGTAGGTGCCGCTGCGCCGGATCAGCCTGCGCCGATTCGGATTCGGCTCGGTGTCACGGGGGTTGAGCCGGCGGGCGTGGGCTCCGAGCGGACAGGCGTAGCCGTGCGGATCCATCTCGCCGTAGTCGAAATCGTTGTTACGCATCGGATCGGCACCCAGTTCCGGATCGTCGTGATCCGGTGCCAGTGCCAGCGGTGCACCGCTGCGCCAGCGGCCCATGAATTTGGCGGCCAGCAACTCCTCGCCCTCGGCGCCGTCGGCGTTCTGCCGCAGGTAGTCCCGAAATGCCCCGACATGTTCCTCGAGTCGGCGGTAGGCCATGTAGCTGCCGTTGCGCGAAAGCACCTCGGGTCTCGGCTGATTCGCGACCAGGTGATCCTCGTCGGGGTAGCCGAGGAGGAACTCTCCCGGTTCCAGCCACCCGCCCGAGCCGGGTATCAGTACCTCCCCGGAACCTCTCATCTGCGGCTGAGACACCGGATCGCGGTACCCGAAGTGATCGTGGTCGTATTCGAATGGCGCGGTGGCGGCCAAGTCCAGATGTGACAGTGACCGCACGCCGGGGCAGCGGGCCAGCAGTGCATCGTGTTCGCCGACGCACCGCACGCGTTCCTCTTCGTCCCGGGCGAACAGGATGACGATCGCGTGCAGACCGTCGTCCGCGAGCCCGCCGACCCAGTGTTCGGGTGCGGCCGCACCGGTGTCCCCGAGGATGTCGGCCCGGGACGCCATCCCCTCCCGGAACTCGTCGGGGAACGACGCCAGCGCCTCGTCGTCCAGACCAAGGGCGCGCAGTCCGGACCAGGTGAAGGCCAGGTTGACCCACCGCTTGAAGACGTTGACCGTCTCGCGGACATCGGTGGCCGACTGCACCAGCGGAACCATCTCGGCCAGCCAGGCGCGCCCCGCTTCTGGGGTGTCGAAGGACAGGAACTCGTACCGACCGGTCAGGTGGGGCGTCCCGGTCAGCATGATGTGCTGGATATCGTCGAATTCGAGGTCGGTCATTGCATCTGGTCCAACATGTCGGAGAATGCGGCCTTGAGCCGAAGCGCCTTCTTGACCTCCTCAGATGTGACGTACGGGTATTCGCCATACTCCAGGAAGCTGGGCACCTGGTGGTCGCGAACGAACATGATGAATGCCTCGGGGTTGGTCTTCCAGTCCTCCGGGAAGCCCTCCAGGTGGGTGAACGCCGTGGTGATCCCGGTCGAGCTGAACAGCTTGACGGCATCCTCGGTGTATTTATCGAAGTCGGTGTCGAAGATCCCCTGATACTGGAAGTGCAGACCGGATCCGACGTCGAAAAGCTGCCAGCGCAGGTAGTGCAGCTTCAGTGGGGCGAGCACGTCAGGTTGCGCGGCGACCGCCGCCTCGAGTTGCTTGCCGTAGTCGCGGATTGCCTGCCCGTGGCCCTCGAGCACCTTGGCGATGATGTTGAAGCCGTAACAAGCGGGCGTGCGGGGATAGACCGGGCCGTACCGCCCCCGAGTGAGTTCGAAATAGCCTTCCTTCGGGATCGCCATCGCCGCCGGCCGCGACCAGACCGCATCATTTCCGTCGTTGACCGCATCATTCAGATCTCTGCTGTGACTCATGGGAACGACGCTAGGCTCGGAAAACTCCCGCGTCGTCCCCCAGAAAAGGGGAAATCTGACGACGCGCGGACTTCGGTTCTGGGGCGCGACGGGCTGCCCTACTTCGCGACTGCCGCGACCGCTTCAATCTCGACCAACTGGTCGTCGTAGCCGAGAACGGTGACACCCATGAGTGTGCTCGGTACGTCGTGCTCACCGAAGGCATCACGAACCACTTCCCACGCCGACACGAGATCGGCCTGCCGAGTAGACGCGACCAGCACGCGCGTGCTGACCACGTCCTCGATCGTCGCTCCGGCGGCGCCGAGTGCGATCAGCATGTTCTCCACCGCCTTTGCGGCCTGACCCGCGTAGCTGCCCACCGCGGCAGTGGACCCATCCTCATTCAGTGGGCACGCGCCGGCGAGGAAGATCAGCCGTGCACCAGCCGACACCGCTGCCGCATAGGCATATTCGGCAACGCCGGACAACTCGGCCGATCGGATTAGTGTGACGGAATTCGCCATCCCGGCCCTTTCGCGGACGAAGAGTTGGTCTGCAGTGTGGCGCAGTCTATGCGCGGGAGCGCAATTCACACAACGCATTTGTGTGACACCGAACCAGTGTCGTTTTCGGCCGAAAACTGCCAACGTAGCGGGATGCAGAGTCGAACGCAGACGCCTCCCGACGATAACCTCGCGGTTCCCTACATCGGGTCCGGACCATATTGCTACACAAACTGCCTGGCAACCATGATGGGCGCCAACTCAGCGGACACCGCCGTCATCGAGACCGCGACGGGCAGTGCGTTCGGCATGCAATTGGTGGATGGGACACCGTTTTTCGACCCATACGGGTGGACTCCTGACATCGGCCTGAACGAGGCGCTGGCGAACCTTGGCTGGACTGCCACTACCACCGCCGGAGGTGACAGTGCCGACGCACTGGACCGTCTCACCGCGCAATTGAACTTCGGCCCGGCGCTGGTCGGACCCGTCGAGATGGGATACCTTCGCCACCAGCCCGGCAAGGTCGGGCCGATCGGCGCCGACCACTTCGTCATCGTGCTGCGCATCGACGATGACGCGGCCACAGTCCACGACCCGCAGGGCTATCCCTACGCGCGTATCCCGCTGGCGGACTTCACGGCAGCCTGGCGGGCCGAGACCATCGACTACGGCGAGCCCTACACGATGCGCACCGATTTCGTTCGACTCACCACAATCAGTGACACCGAGACCATCCGCGCGTCGATCCGCTTCGCCCGCGATCGCTTCAGCGCGGTTTCCGCCACCGACATGCCAGCCGGCCACTTCGCCAACGCCGACGCGGCGCTCGCCCTCGCCGAGGCAGTCGAAGGCGGTATCGACGATGAGCTGCGTGATCATCTCACCGCCTTCGCGGTGCGGGTCGGCGCACGTCGCCTCGCCGATGCAGCAGCATGCCTGCGTCGCGCTGAATTCCCGCAAGCCGCTGCCACTCTCACGGAACAGGCGCGACTGGTCGGATCGCTCCAGCATCCACTGGTGGTGGGTGACAACGCGAGAGTCGCAGCGACACTTAGGGCGGTGGCGCCCACCTACGACGAGCTACGCGCCGGACTTGAACCGGGCGCGTGGCCGTAGCAGCGATTTCGCACTGCAACAAAGAGATTCATCCGCAGGCTGGCGCGGTTGCCAAAGTCACACCTAGCCGAGGCTCTGACGTTGCTATCCTGGAATGGTCATCACATGACACCGGACGAGCCACACCGTACCCGGCCAGCGACAAGACGGTTGTGTTGGAGGTGTGTGATGTCCTGGCTCATTCTCTTGGCGTCGGGCGTTCTGGAAGCAGTCTGGGCGACGGCGCTCGGCAAGTCCGAGGGCTTCACCAGGCTCGGACCATCCGTGGTTTTCGGTGTGGCCCTGTTCTTCTCGATGGGCGGACTGGCGATCGCGATGCGCGATCTGCCGGTGGGTACCAGCTACGCGATATGGGTTGGCATCGGCGCGGTGCTGACCGTCGCATACGCGATGCTGACCGGCAGCGAGACCGCATCACTGGTTAAGGTGCTGTTAATGCTTGGCGTGGTCGCGTGCGTCACGGGCCTGAAGGTGGTGGGCCACTGAGGCGCCGGATGCTGCCGCCGGTGGTGCGTCAGGCCTGGTGCCACAACAGCGGCGCGCCCTGCCCCTTCGTCATAACCGTGCCCGCCATCACCCGCAGTCGGTATGGGTGCAGCCTCAGCACCGCGAACTCCTCCGACGTCGGGCCGTCGCTCCACATCGGGATGATGCGCGGGTCGTAGCCGACGGGCTCGGGAGCGTTGGCGAACTTCTCCCACACCGCTTTGCACGTCTCATCGTCGACGTAGAACTGGGCCGTGCACTCCGCGCTGCAGGTGTCGTGGGTGGTCGTCCAGTAGCTCAGCGACACCTCGGGGTGGGCATGAAGGTGGGCATGCTTGAGCGGTGTCGGCACGGTGGCGATCCAGCCCACCAGATCGGTGCCGTCCCACTCCCAGATCGGGTGCAGGATTCGGCTGCGGGGCCTGCCGTCGCGGTCGACGGTCGCCACCGACGCCCACACGATGGAGTGGGCCATGTCGACGAAGGCGGGTGCGATCTGTTCGAGTGGCGTCACACTGACCCACCTTAGTTGCGCCAACTGGTCTAGGAGTCGTCCTGTGCGCCGCCCCTATCCACGTCGCCGTACTTGGGGTTGCCGTCGTCGTCGACCCATTCGTTGACTGCGGTACCCGCGACCGTGCCGCCGCTTCCGGGCAGCGTGATGGTGGGACGCTGGTCGTCGTACGCGTCCATCATCTTCTTGGCCCGGTCGTGATGCTCTTCGGTGACTTCAGGCTTCTCTGTGATGTGCTGGTCTTCGTTGGCCGCACGCTCGTCATTGGACATATCCCTGGCTGCCCGAATGTGCGGGACACGAAACAGGGTGGGCTAGACCGGTACCGCTCGGAGTGCCGCGGGCAGGCTCGGCAGGAAGTGCCGGGTGGCATACGCGCGGATGTCCTCGGCCTCCTCGAGCGGCTGCGCACTGGGCAGCAGCAGCAACGACGCCGCATACCGCAGGATGGTGTCGGCCAGATCGTCGACGACGTCGGGACCGATGCGGTCGGCGAAGCCCGGCGGGAAGATCACCCGCAGCGCCTCGCCCATCCGCTCGATCGCGGCGGGCCAGTGCCGGTGGGCCAGCTCGAGCACCAGCGCGGGTTCATCGGTGATCATCTGGTTGAGCACCCGATGGCGGCGGAACGCCAGGATCGACCATGTGAACGCCTCGACGTAGTAGCTGGTCTGTGGCTTTGCGCGGTTCAACTCGTCGGCGATATCGGCGAACAGTGCCACATTCTCGCGTTCGACCACCGCGCCGACCAGTTCGTCACGGTTGGCGAAGCGCCGGTAGATCGTGGTGCGGCTGACTCCTGCCCGCCGCGCGACGTCATCGAGTGCGACGCGGCGGTAGCCGTGCCGTTCGAACTCGGCGAGCGCCGCGTCGAGGATTGCCTCGGTGGACGCGTCAGACCCGGCCATAGCCCTCTTGCGCGAACTTGTTGTAGCGCACCGTCATAGGTAGACGATCCCACAACCAGTTCACCGCATGTGACCGCCATAGCGCCGCGAACCCCTGATACGCCTTCTCCTTGCGGTCGCTCCAGGGCAGCCCGAGCATGTCCCGGGCGCGCGGCGGCATACCGCCGGTGGTGATGAAGGCGGCCACCGGGTTGAACAACGGCGACACCAGCCGCCACGTCAGCTCGGAGACACCCTTCGGTCGCGGGAATCCCTTGGTGACATAGCCGACGCCGTACTTCGCCGTCTGGTGGGGCACCAGGATCTCGTCCATCATCCGGTCCCAGTACCTCTCGAAGTCGGCATAGGTTGCCGGCATCGGCCGGTCGCTGACGCCGTAGCGGCGGTACCAGGTCTTGGACTCGAGGTAGATCTGTTCCCTCTCGGCCTCGGTGAGACGTTTGACGAAGGTGTCCGCGAAGTACAGGACCTGCTCGACGAACGTCGCGTGCGCCCAGAAGTAGGTCTCCGGATCCAGGGCGTGATACCGCTCGACGGACCCATCCGGGCCTGCGGGCATATCGCCCTTGATATCGCGGTGGAAGTCGCGCACCCGCGTGCCCTCGTTGGCGTCATCGCTGCCGTAGACGGTCCGGTAGATCGGCGGAAGCGAGCGCTTGATCCGCGCCGCGGTGTCGGAGAAGAACACCGAGTGATCCAGGACGCCCTGACCGAGTTCGGCGAGCATGTTCTGCAGGACGGCGGGCCGAGGGCCGATCAGGTACATCCGGTTGTCCCCGAAGTACCGCCAGACCAGGGATTCGGGGCCAAGTGGAAGGGCGTCCGCCTGCTGCGCGTTCTCGGCGAGTTCAGTCATGGGGACAGTGTTACAGAATTCGCACTTTGTACCAAAGGAGGTGTGAGAAGGCTCACTCACTGCCACGAAGCCGGGCGACGCCGATCACGGCGAACACCCCGGCGACCGTGACGAACAGCAGGGACAGCACTATCAATGGCGGGTAGTAAACAGCCGTGACCTGCGACGGCTCATTCGGCAACACCGGCGGGGCCATCTCGGTCGTCCGCGCCGCCACCCAGAAGTACACACCCGCGGCGCTCGCGGCGGCGGCCAGGATCAGCTCCAGCACCGCGCGGATGCCACCCCTCATGGCGTGTTCTCGATGACCAGCGCGCTCAGCGCCGCCCGCAGTGCGCGATGCTTACGTGCCCAGGCCTGCGCGGTGCGGTCATTCGTCATCTTCAAGCCGATACCGGTACGCCCCCGCGGCACTCCGGTCAGCTCGCCGAGTGCCCGTGCAGACTGCCACTTCTGAGTCTCCTGGCCCGAGGGCTCCGGATAGATCCTGACGATCTCACTGATGCGGATCGTCTCGGCGCCCTGCCGCAGATACTCGGCCGTCAGCTCGACTGAGGTGTGAATGCGCGCAGCCTTCACCTGGACGGATAGGAAGCCTGTCACCAGCAGGAGGAAAACGATGGGCACCAGAAAGTCGATGCCGTAGCCGGTCCAGACCTGGATCAGCAGCATCGCCGCACCCGACGCGGGTCCGGCCGCCACCCACCACCAGGTCGCGCCGGGTTCACGAAAGAGAACATCGGGGGCCGCCACGGACGGCTGGGACTCGGTGTTCACGATGCTCCTTCGAACCATTCCTGCGCCACCCCACGCTGCACGAGCACCGAACCGGCGATCAGCAGCGCCATCGTGACGGCGACGATGCAGATGACCACGGCACCCGCGCCGAACAGCAGCAACAGGGCCAGAAACGCAACCGACGCCATCGCCAGGCCCACGGCTGCGCCCGCAAACTTGCCCTCACGCCCGCGCGCCCGGCCAGCCAGATAGCCCTGCCCGAGGCCTGCGGCGATCAACAACCCGCCAGCGGCGTAGATGAACGGATGCCCGCCCTGGCTCAGCGTCAGCATCCCGAGCGCAGCGGTCAGGACCGCGCCGGAGACCCAGCACCAGAACGCGATGTCGACGATTCGGGGCCGGGTCGACGGATTCGGCGGCGTTGCGGACATATCGGGCCAGCCTAACGGGTGAAGAAGGCCTGAGCGTCCTTGCGGTGCAGCAGGTAGATACCGCCGATGATCAGCACCGAGCCGACGATCGCGCAGACCGCGTACAGCAGTGCGGCCACCGGCGGACGGTCCACTGTGAACAGGTTTCCGATCACGTACACCACCGACGCGGCACCGCCGCCGCTGAGCAGCGTCCGCGCCCACGCGTAGCCCTGCCGCATCAGCAGCATGAAGGTCAGCGCCACCGCGGCGATCACCACCACGAAGAAGCCGGCGAAAGCGGTGAGGAACCAGGCGTCGACGGACACGGCGACAAGGTCCACGACGTATGCGGCCACCAGCAGCGGCAACGCAACGAGCCACAGCCAGAAGCCCGTCGCGACGTCATCTGGTCGCTCCCCGGGTGGGGCTTCGGCCGGGTCGTTCGGTTCGGTCACGCCAGCCAGCCGGCGGCGTCGACCGCCCAGTAGGACAGCACGATGTCGGCTCCCGCACGCCGGATGCCGACCAACGTCTCCAATGCGACGGTGGGCAGGTCGATCCATCCGTTGGCGGCAGCGGCGCTGATCATCGAGTACTCACCCGATACCTGGTAGGCGGCGACTGGCACCGTCGACACCTCGGCCGCCGCGCGCACCAGATCCAGGTAGGCCATCGCCGGCTTCACCATCACGATGTCGGCGCCCTCGGCAATGTCCAGTTCGATCTCGTGCAGCGCCTCGCGGGCATTGCCCGCGTCCTGCTGGTAGGTCCGCCGGTCGCCGTGCAGGCTCGAGCCCACCGCCTCGCGGAACGGGCCGTAGAAACCGGATGCGAACTTCGCGGCGTACGCCAGGATCACGACGTCGGTGTGCCCTGCGGCGTCCAGGCCGTCCCTGATGGCCGCGACCTGGCCGTCCATCATGCCGCTGGGCCCCACCACGTGGGCACCTGAATTCGCTTGCGCGACAGCAAGTTCGACGTACCGATCATTGGTGGCGTCATTGTCGACCCGACCCGAGCCATCCAGCACACCACAGTGCCCGTGGTCGGTGAACTCATCGAGGCAGGTGTCCGCCATGAGCACCGTCGCATCACCAAGATCGGCGGCGAGGTCAGCGAGTGCGACGTTCAGGATGCCGTCGGGCGCGGAGCCCACCGATCCCGTCGCGTCCTTGTCCTCGTCGCGGGGCACCCCGAACAGCATCAGCCCACCGACTCCTGCGGTCACCGCTTCTGCGGCGGCGCGACGCAGGGAGTCCCGGGTGTGTTGCACGACTCCGGGCATCGACGCAATCGGGCGCGGTTCGTCGATACCGTCGGCGACGAACATCGGGAGAACCAAATGCCTTGGCTCCAGGGATGTTTGCGCCACCAGGCGACGCATCGCCGGAGTAGTGCGCAGCCGTCGGGGCCGATGCCTGGGGTACGCCACTGGAGAAGTCCGACAGCCCTAGCGGCGACGGCTCTTCTTGCGCGGCGGCGGCAGTGCACCCTCGGCGCGCAACCGGGCCGCGTGCTCGGCCAGTGCCTCGACCAACGGTCCCACCGCTGCGCTCTCGGGCTGCACATCAACGCGCAGGCCGAACTCCGCTGCGGTCTCGGCGGTCTTGGGCCCGATGCACGCCACGATGGTCCGTGCGTGCGGCTTACCCGCGATGCCGACGAGATTGCGGACCGTCGAACTCGACGTGAAGCACACCGCGTCGAAGCCACCGGTCTTGATCATCTCGCGCGTCTGCGCCGGCGGCGGGGCCGCGCGCACGGTGCGGTAGGCCGTGACGTCCTCGATCTCCCAGCCGCGTTCGCGCAGACCCTCGGCCAGCGTCTCGGTGGCGATATCGGCACGCGGCAACAGAACCCGGTTGACCGGGTCGAAGATGTCGTCGTACGGCGGGAACTCGTCGAGCAGGCCCAGCGAGGACTGCTCGCCCGCGGGCACCAGTTCGGGGTTGATGCCGAACTCGCGGACGCGGTCCGCGGTGGCCTGACCCACGCATGCGATCTTGACGCCGGAGAACGCGCGGGCGTCGAGACCGAACTCGTTGAACTTCTCCCACACCGCGCGAACCGCGTTGGTGGAGGTGAAGACGACCCACTGGAACCGGCCGTCAACCAGGCCCTTCACCGCACGCTCCATCTGCGCGGGGCTGCGCGGCGGCTCGACGGCGATGGTCGGCACCTCGACGGGCAGGGCGCCATGGCTGACCAGTCGGTCGCTCATCTCGCCTGCCTGGTCCTTGGTACGCGGCACGAGCACGGTCCAGCCGTACAGTGCCCGGCTCTCCCACCAGTTCAGCTTCGCGCGGTTGGCCACCGTCTTGCCGATGGTCGCGACGAGCGGCCCGGCCAGCGGCCCGGCGGGCTCGCTGCCGGCCAGCGTGGCCTTGTCGAGCAGACCGGACAGCGTGGTCTCCACCGAACGCTGTTGGCAGGTGGTGCCATTGGCGGTCACGACACACGGCGTGTTGTCGGTGAGGCCGAACTCGATGAGCGTGCGCGCGGCATCCGGCAGATGCGATGCCGTGGCGTGCAGGATCAGGGGTCCGGGCGCCGCCGCGAGGGCGGCCCAGTCCACGTCGCCGCGGACGTCGGCCACGGTGTGCGACGAGCCCAGCGGCAGACCGGCGTAGGTCGGCACCGCGGTCGTGGCGGGCAGGCCTGGCACGATCTCGAAATGGGTCTGCGTGCGCGCCACCGCGCTCACCTCGGCCAGCACCGCGTCCACCGACAACGGGTCGCCTGCCACCAGTCGCACGACGTCAACGCCGGCGCGAGCCTCGTTGACCAGCGTCTTGGCCACCTCGGCCGGATCGCCCAGCGCGGGGCGCACATCCACTCCGTTGGGCAGGCCAGGTGCGGCGCCGACAACCTCGGCCGCCGTGTCGCCGTCATCGCCCGGCTTGGCTGGCTGCGGCCCGGACTGCGGAGGCAGTTCCGTACCGACCAACGTCAGTACCGCCTCCGGTACGTCAGGGTCGACGAACACCATCGCGGCGTTGGTCAACACAGCACGCGCACGCGTCGTCAACAGGCCGGGGTCACCCGGTCCCGCGCCAACGAACGTGATGCGGCCGGGCTTGTGCTTACGCCCTCGGGTCGTCATCTCTCACTCCCGCTCTTCAGTCCGCTGCACCAACAGATCTCGCGCTCCCAGCTCGAACAACTCCGCGGCCACCGAGAGCCCTAGCTCTCGTGCCCGATCGGGAGTCCCGATGCCGGACGCGCGGATCACATCGGATCCGTCCAGCGCCGCCACGCATGCGCGCAGCGACAGCTCTTCGAAGACATTGCCCTCCTCGTCAATGGACTCGACCACTTCCGCGATCGCACCCACTGGCGCGGAGCACCCCGCCTCCAGTTCGGCGAGCAGGACACGTTCTGCGGTGACCGCGGCGCGTGTGTCGGCGTCATCCAATGCCGACAGCAGCGCGGCAAGCTTGGAATCACCCGCGCGACATTCCACCGCGAGCGCTCCCTGAGCTGGTGCTGGCAACATCTGCACCGGCTCGATTGTCTCGGTGATATCGCCTACACGTCCGATGCGAGCCAAACCCGCTCGGGCGACGACGATACCGTCGAGATCACCGCTTGTAACCCTGTTCAACCTGCTGTCTAGGTTGCCTCGTAGGGGGCGAATTTCCAAACCGAGACCCAGTGCTTTAAGCTGCGCGCTCCGTCGCGGGCTCGACGTGCCGAGAATCGAACCTGCCGGCAACTCCCCCAGCACCAGTCCGTCGCGCGCGACGAGGGCGTCGCGGGGATCCTCGCGCACCGGTATGGCCGCGATGACGAAGCGCGGGTCCTGGGCGGTCGGCAAATCCTTGTACGAGTGCACGGCCATGTCCACGGTGCCGTCGTCGATGGCCTCGCGCAGTGCCGCGGTGAAGACGCCGACGCCGATCTCGGCGATCGGAGCACTGGAGCGGTCGCCCGCGGTCGACACGATGACGAGTTCGGCGGGGTGCCCCAGCGCGACTACGGCGTCTCTGATGAAACCGGCCTGGGTGGTGGCCAGTAGGCTGCCCCGGGTTCCGATCCGGATGACTGCGTCGTCACTGCTGGCGGATGAGCGCTCGCGCGAAGACCCTGTTGAAGTCGGCAAGCGCTAATCAGTCCTGTCTAAGTCAGTGCGGGGCGCCGGAATCGGATCGCCCGGGATGAAGGGTGTTTCACTACCCGCGACCGCATCGACGGCCTGCGGGTCGAGTTCGAACAGTTCGCGTAGCGCCTCGGCATAGCTGTCGCCGCCCGGCGCACCGGCGAGCTGTTTGACCCGCACCGTCGGGGCGTGCAGAAGCTTGTCGACGACGCGACGCACGGTGCGCGCCACCTCGTCGCGGTGGGTGGAGTCCAGCCCTGGCAACCTGTTGTCCAGCCGCAGCAACTCGGCCTCGACGACATCGGCCGCGCGCTGCCGTAGCGCGGTGACGGTCGGGGTGACCTCGGCCATGCGCTGGCCCGCGAGGTAGTTGGCTACCTCGGTGGCGACGATGACGCGCGCCGCCTCGGCGTCGGCTGCCGCGGCGCGCGCCGACGGCTCACGCTGGATCCGGTCCATGTCGACCATGTAGATGCCCGGCAGTCCGGCGACGGCGGGGTCGACGTCACGCGGCATGCCCAGATCGCAGATGACCAACTGGCAGTTCTCCGGTCGGCCGACCAGGCCTCGGTGCGCATCGGCCAGCGACACGACGGGCCGGACGGCCCCGGTACAGCTCACGACGACGTCGGTGTCCGTCAGCGCGTCCGACAAGTCGTCCAGCGAGACCGCGAAGGCCTCCACGCCCTGTTCGGTGAGGTTCTGCGCCAGCCGCTGCGCGCGGGGCAGCGAGCGGTTCACGATGTGGACGCGGCCGATCCCGGCGCGCATCAGATGGGCCGCGGCAAGGGCGCCCATCGAACCGGCGCCGACGATGGTCGCCGTCCGGCCCGCGAGCCCGCCCAGCTTGCCGTCGGCCATGTCCAGGGCAACCGACACCACCGAGGCGCCTGCGGCGTCGATACCGGTCTCGGAGTGCACGCGCTTGCCGACCGAAAGGGCCCGTTGGGACAGCTCGTGCAGCGTCCGGCCGACGGCCTGGTTGGCCTCGGCGGCGGCATAGGAGCGGCGGACCTGGCCGAGCACCTGCTGCTCGCCGATCACCGCGGAGTCCAGGCCGCTGGCGACGGCGAAGAGATGCTCCACCGCGGCTTCGGCGTACCGCACGTATGCGTACTTGGTGAGATCGCTCAGCGACATCGCGGCATGCTCGGAGAGCACCTGGCCGACGACCGACAGGCCGCCGTGGAAGGCCTCGACGACCGCGTACACCTCGACCCGGTTGCACGTCGAGAGAATCATGGCCTCGCTCACCAGCTCGGACTGCAGGAGCTGGTCGACGATCTTGGCCTGATCGGACTCGCCGGTGCTCAATTGCTCAAGCACGGACACGGGCGCACTCCGGTGCGAAACCCCGAATAGCAGAACGCTCATGGCCTCGTCACCACGCCCTCGAAGGTAGTCGTTGCCATGCCTTTGCACCAAATTTGCTGAGCGGTAACTCAGCCGCCTCAGCCAGCGAGGTCAGCGCGCAGTCGCTGCTCGTCGACCTCCCAATAGCTGTGCTCGCGGCCGTCGAGCAACACCACCGGCAGGCGGTCCCCGTACTCCGCGCGCAACGTGCCATCACCGGCATCCGCCGCTGCGTCGACATCGGTGGTCGCCAGGTCGAATCCCAACTCGTCGGCGAGGACCGCGAGTTGCAGCCCCGCCTGCGCGCACAGAGTGCACCCGGCGCGGGTCAGCAACGTCACAGCATGCTCCACGCCCTCCAGTATCCAGTGACCTAGTGTTGAGGGGTGTCCGAGCCCGGTGACATCGCCGACGAGGCTGGTTCGGAGGTCCTCGTCGACGAGCACGGCGTAGTCGCCGAAGCGTCCAGTCCCCAACCGCCGCCCCCCGACCTGACCGCGGCGGCGTTCTTCGACGTCGACAACACCCTGGTGCAGGGTTCCTCGCTGGTGCACTTCGCCAGGGGCTTGGCCGCACGCAAGTACTTCACCTACGGCGACCTGGCGCGGTTCGGATACGCGCAGGCGAAGTTCCAGCTCACCGGCAAGGAGAACAGCGACGACGTCGCCGAGGGCAGACGTAAGGCGCTGGCGTTCATCGAGGGCCGGCCGACGGCCGAACTGGTCTCCCTCGGCGAGGAGATCTACGACGAGATCATCGCCGACAAGATCTGGTCGGGTACCCGGGCACTGGCCCAGATGCATCTGGACGCGGGCCAACAGGTGTGGCTGGTCACCGCGACGCCCTACGAGCTGGCCGCGACCATCGCCACCAAGCTCGGGCTGACCGGGGCGCTTGGCACCGTCGCCGAATCCGTCGACGGCGTCTTCACCGGGCGACTGGTCGGCGAGATCCTGCACGGCGCGGGCAAGGCGCACGCGGTGCGGTCGCTGGCCATCCGGGAGGGCCTGAACCTGCGGCGCTGCACGGCGTACTCGGACAGCTTCAACGACGTCCCGATGTTGTCGCTGGTGGGCACCGCCGTCGCCATCAACCCCGACGCGGCGCTGCGCGATCTGGCGCGCGAGCGTGGCTGGGAGATCCGCGACTTCCGGACGGCGCGCAAGGCCGCCCGAATCGGCGTGCCGTCCGCGCTTGCCCTCGGTGCCGTGGGTGGCGCGCTGGCAGCCGTGGTGTCCCGTCGAGATGGCCACTGACCCCAGCGCTGATAGTCTCAGCCGCCGGACCACCGGAGACACGAGCGGGAGCGAATCCGACCATGAGCATCGCCGAGGACATCATCGGGACCCATTTTCGGTACCCCGATTACTTTGAGGTCGGCCGCGAGAAGGTCCGCGAGTTCGCCCTCGCCGTCAAGGACGACCATCCGGCTCACTTCACCGAGGAGGGCGCCAAAGAGTGCGGGTACGACGCACTCATCGCGTCCCTGACGTTCGTCGCAGTCGCGGGCCGCCGGGTGCAGGAGGAGATCTTCAATCAGTTCGCCCTGCCGTTCAACATGGAGCGCGTGCTGCACCGCGACCAGAAGCTGATCTTCCACCGGCCCATCGTGGTCGGCGACAAGCTCTGGTTCGACTCCTACCTCGACTCAGTCATCGAGTCGCACGGCGCCGTGCTCACCGAGGTTCGCGGCGAGGTCTCCGACGACAACGGCCAGCCGGTCATGACGAGCATCATCACGATCCTCGGCGAGGCCTCCCCGTCGGAGGAGACCGACGAGATCACGGCGCAGATCGCGGCGGCGCGTGATGCGGCGATCACGAAGATGGTTGCTGGGCAAAGCGCCAGCGCGGCGGCGAGCCGCCCATTGGACGCGGCGGAGTAGTTACCCACCCGGCGCAGTGGCCGCCGGTCCGCAGCTCAGCCGAGGAAGGTGTTGCCTCGGTTGGCGAGCAGTTGGTAGAGCGTCTGCTGGATGGTCTCGCGCACCCGGTCGGTCAGTTCGAACGTGACCATCGGGTCCTCCCCCATCGCCTCGTCGTACTCGTCGGTGAGGATCGGTTCGCCGAACTGGATGTGCCATTTCGAGGGCAGCGGCACCAGTCCCAGCGGCCCAGCCAGCGGGAACAACGGCGTCACAGGGAAGTACGGCAGCCCGAACAACCTGGCCAGCAGCTTCACGTCCGCGAGCATCGGGTAGATCTCCTCGGAGCCGACGATCGAGCACGGCACGATCGGTGCGCGGGCGCGCAACGCCGCCGAGACGAAGCCGCCACGACCGAATCGCTGCAGCTTGTAGCGGTCACGGAAGGGCTTGCCCAGACCCTTGTATCCCTCGGGGAACACCGCGGTGAGTTCACCGGCGGCAAGCAGGCGATGGGCGTCCGAGGTGCACGCCATCGTGTGCCCAGCCTTGCGCGCGGCCTGTCCCATCAGAGGCATGTCGAAGACCATGTCGGCGGCCAGTAGGCGCAGGTCACGGTTGGCAGGATGGTGGTCGTGGACGGCGACCGAGGCCATCAGACCGTCCAGCGGAAGCACGCCGGCGTGGTTGGCCACGATGAGCGCCGGACCCGTGTCGGGGAGGTTCTCGATGCCGCTCACCTCGACCCGGAACCAGGATTTGAAGAGCCCTCGCAGCAAAGGGAGGAAGATTGCGTTGTTGATGTGTGGGTCGAACCCGAACTCATCGACCACGTAGTCGCCGGACATCCGCTTGTAGACGAACTCGGCGATCGCGGCGATGCGCTTGGCGAGTTCGTTGGGCGACTCATCGACACTGCCCGCACCGGCGACCGAACTGCGTTTGTCGTCGATCTCGCGGACCACCGCAGCGATCTGCTCGGCGGATGCACGACCACCCGGATCGCCCATCAACGATGGATGTCGACGCGAACTCTCCGTGCGCGCCGCAGCTCGTCGCGCCGCCGAAGAGCGACTCGAATTCGAGTGCAGTGGAATCACTTTCGCTTTTGATTCACCTGCCACGTCGTCAACCCTCCACCCCTAGCCAAACCGAACTGCCCGACCGGTTACCTCGCCCTACCGGCCACCCCACCGCTGCGCCGCCACCACTGCACGACTCTCAACCGAGCGTACCCAGCGCGGGTCGATGATCGGCGTCAAACCTCGACCGCGCACGTAATCGTCAAAAGCCTCCGCCGTTGTCCACTTCGGGTTATAGCCTAGGTCGCTACGCATCCGCGCGGTATCCATGACCCGCCCGAAGCTCAGGTAGTTCAGCTGCTCACGATCGAGTTCACTGTATCGAGTTGCGCGGCTCAGCGAATCAACGACAGAGAGTGCCGACCTCGGGACGGGCAGCCGGATCCGGCCGGATCGACGGATCGCCTGACTCATCATGATGACGCCCGAGGCACCGACGTTGAACGTGCCGGCGCGGCCGGCGACGGTGGCGCGTTCCAGCGCACCGAGGGCGTCCTGCTCGTGCAGCAGCTGCAGTCGGGCGTCGCGGCCCAGCACCGACGGTACGACGGGCGCGGCCAGGTACCGCGACAACGCGGTGTCCATCGCCGGACCGATCATGTTGGCGAGGCGCAGGATCGTGACGGCGATATCGGGCCTACGCCGCGCGAGTCCGCGGGCGTAGCCCTCGATATCGATGCTGTCGCGGGCGAACCCCTCGCGGGGTGGCCGACGCGAACTGCCGTCCTCGGTGAACATGACCGGGTCGTGTGCACTGGACCCGTACACCTCAGAGGTGGACTTGAGCACCACGCGAGCGACCGACGGAGCCTTCTGGCACGCCGCGAGGAGCTGCATCGCCCCCATCACGTTCTGTTCCTTCAGCGCCGCCCTGCCGCCTGAGCGCGGGGCATAGGAGGCCGCAGCGGCGTGGACGACAGTGTCGACGTTGCCGTTGCGGATCACCTTGGCGATGAACGGATTTCGAATGTCGGCTCGGACGAACTCGGCCCGCCCCATTCGGCGTTGGAGGTCCTTGCTCGGTGTGATGGCATCAACCGCGATGACGTGGTCGATCAGCGGGTTCTGCGCCAGCCTGGCCGTCAGGTAACCCCCGAGGAACCGGCATGCGCCAGTAACCAGCACCACCTTGGGGTGGTGCGCGGTGTCCTGTGAGTCAGAGCCGACGGACCCCGCTGCGGGGCGACCGCTCGAGGGCCCGTCGGATTCCATCGGGCCAGCCTAACGGCTGAAGCTGAAAGCTACTTGCCGAGTTTTCTGCGCTGCACTCGTGTGCGGCGAAGCAACTTGCGGTGCTTCTTCTTCGACATGCGCTTGCGACGCTTCTTGATGACTGAACCCATGGACTCCGCTACCTAAAGACAATCAAGGCCGAACGAGAACTGGAGATCTCGAATACGCCTCGTTAACTGACCCGGTTACCTTACCCGGCCAGCAGGGGCGGAACGAAAACGCCTGTTGATCGGGCGAACTAGCCCGCGTCGAAGTACGACGTCTCCAGGAGATCGTGCACGGCCTTGGCGTGCACACGGAAGGACCGGCCGACCCGCACGGCAGGCAGTTCGCCGTTGTGGACCAGTCGGTAGACCGTCATCTTGCTTACTCGCATCAAGCTCGCGACCTCGGCGACGGTGAGGAACTGCTGAGCACGCGCCGGTTGGCCACTATCCCCGGCACTGCCGGCGGCTGCGTCGCGCGCAGCCTTGCCGCTCGCCGAATCACGCGCCGATGGACCGTTCATAGACGTCATCGCAACCCAATCAATCAGGCACGGCCTTGCCAGCGGCTTCCCCACCGTTGGCGCAGGTGCGTGCATACAACGAGGAGAATAGCGTGGCTACTGGGGTTATTGCGACGGGTGTGGGCTAATCCGTTGGAAATTCATGAACTACTCAGATGTAATTCCGAGCTGCTCAGAGCGTGTTTTCGCGGCGAAAACCGCCTCGGTGACAGCCGTCCGCAGGCCACCGCGCTCGAGTTCCCGCAGACCAGCGGCGGTAGTGCCGCCGGGGGACGTCACCGTGGCGCGCAGCTGGGCCGGGCTGGTGTCCATTCCGACGCCCTTCGCAGCATCCCCGCCCGACGGTTGATCATCGAGCCGATCGAGCAGCATGGCCGCCGAACCCGCCATCGTCTGAGAGACGAGCTCGGTCGCCACCTGACGGGACAACCCGGCCGCCACACCCGCGTCGACGAGTGCCTCGGCCATCAGGAAGAAGTACGCCGGACCCGAGCCCGATACCGCGGTCACGGCATCCAACTGCGATTCAGGCACGGCCAGGACCCCACCGACGGCGGCGAAGATCGCCGACACGTCCTTCAGCTGCTCGACCGTGGCGAAGCTGCCACGCGACAGCGCGCTGACGCCCCCTCCGACCACCATCGGCGCGTTCGGCATGACCCTGATCACGGGGGCCCCGGCGGGCAACTTGGACTCGTAGAAGGCGGTGCTGACGCCCGCGGCCACCGAGACGATGACCTGTTCGTCGCTGTCGTTGTCGGCCTGGGCCACGGCCTCGGCGATCTCGGCGACAACGGACTCCACATCCGCCGGCTTGACGGCGACGATGACGTAGGCGGCGTTCTCGGCCGCGTCGGACGGTGATGTCAGCAGCACCGAGTACGTCTCTGACAGGTACTTCGCACGCCCCGGATCCTTCTCCGAGACAGCCAAGTCCTTGGCCTGCCGGCCGGCCCTGATCAGGCCCGCCAGCAGCGCCTCTCCGATGCTTCCACCACCGATAATCGCGATTCTTGCCACGGGATGAAGCATTGCACGTCGGCTCAGCTGTGCAGCGGAGGCACCATGGCCAGCTGGCGGGATTGCACGATGATGCGACCGTCGCTGTCGACGACGACATGGTCCTCGTCGAACCACTCCTGGCCGATCTGCATCGTCGTGCACAGCACCCGGAGCCACCCGTCGACCGGGATGGCACGCAGATAGGCCGTCAGTTGGACCGTGGGCGCCCAACCGAACCGGTTCACGCCGAATGTCACCGGCGCGGACACATCGCCGCACACGAGGGCGAATAGGACGTCGGGCGGGCAGTCCCGCGGCCGCACCCAGTACTCGATGACCGGCGGCCCGCCGTCGGACCTCGGCTCCATCGTGGTCAGCGATGGCCGGATATCGATACCGCGGGCGAGATGGACGATATCGGCCATCGGGTGACCGGGGCCGATCGATTCGAGGCCCGGCGGCGGATCCGGAGTCATCAACGGCACCACCGGATTGGCCACGAGCAACGGCGCCGCCTCGTGCTCGGGGTCGCCGAGCGTGATCGTCGCTCGGACAGCCGTCTTGCGCCCCGACCCCAGAGCCTGATTCGACTCAGCCGCCTGGTTCAACTCAACGTCGACCAGACTCACCCGCCTGCCGCGCTTGCGGATGGTCGTGACCACCTCGACGGCGCCGGGGTCGGGCGCCCACAGGAAGTTGCCGGACACCGCAACGGGCTGCACGCCCTCGCCACCGTGCGCGGTGCGGGCCGCGTTGGCGCACAGCGCCAGCATCATGCCGCCGTGAACCTTGGGTCCGATCGTCCAGTTCTCGTTCAGGACGCCCTTGAAGACATGTTGGACGACACCGTCGGTGTCATCGACTGACACCGGCTCCAGAGCCATGGCTTCGGTGAACGACGTGGATTCGGTGAACGAGGCGGATTCGGTGAACGAGGCGGATTCGGCCACGGGACTCTCCCAGTTCCTCAGCGCAGCAGGTGTTGTCGCGCGAACTCGAGTGATTCGGTCAGCAGCTGCTCGCGCTCGGCGGCGTTGCGCGCCCGCGACGTGGTGACCTCAAGGATCACGTGGCCGGTGAAGTTGCTCGCGGCGAGCATCTGGCAGACCTCGGCCGCAGGCTGGCCGCCGCGTCCGGGCACCAGATGCTCGTCGGTGGCGGCCCCGCTGCCGTCACACAGGTGCAGGTGCACCAGTCCCTCCCCCATGCGACGCGCCATCTCAAGGGCATCGGTGCCCGCGGTCGCGGCGTGCGACAGGTCCAGCGTGTAGTGCGCGTGCTCACCGTCGAGCGGGTCATACGACGGGGCGAACGCCGAGATGGCCGCGCCCGGCGATCCGCCGCGCTTGCGCATCCGCTCGATTGACGGCTGCCCCGACCCGAAGAAGCGATCGGTGCGGAACGGGAACATGTTCTCGACAGCGACCATCACGTGGCTGGACGCCTCGAGCTCGACCACCTGATCGGAGAACCCCTCGGCGTAGCGACGCTGCCAGCGGAACGGTGGGTGCACCACCACGGTCTGGGCGCCCAGGTCCTCGGCGGCCCGCACGCTGCGCGCGAGCTTCGAGATGGGGTTGGCCCCCCAGACCCGCTGGGAGATCAACAGACACGGCGCGTGGACGCTGAGCACCGGCATGTCGTAACGCTGCGAGAGCTTCGCGATGGCGTCGACGTCCTGGCTCGCGGTCTCCGCCCACACCATGAGTTCGACACCGTCGTAGCCCAGCTTGGCCGCGTATTCGAAGGCGGCCTCGGTCCGCAGGGGATAGACCGAGGCAGTCGACAGACCAACCTTGATGGCGGGGCGCACTGATATCTATTCTGCGGCGTCAGTGCGACTGCAGCAGGGCGAGCGGACCCAACGTGACCAGGGCACCCACCGCCACGGCGATCAGGGTGCTACCGATGTCCTCGGTCTTGCGCACCACCCGCACGCCGACGACCAGTCCGAGGATCACCAGGACCGACAGGACCAGGGCGACGATGTTGTTCCACTTCCACAGCTGATCGAAGGCGATGAACAGCGCCGCCCCGAACGCGACCGCGAGGATGCACTGGGCAACCACCCACACACCGCGCAGGAACGCCGAGCCAGTCGTCTCGCTGACGGTCTCGGCGGGGAGCTTCGTCGTCTCGTCATCGCGCTGGTCCTCGCCCAGGTCGATGTCCTCGGGCCCCGGCTGCCGTCCGCGCCGGGCCAGGTCGTCGGCAACCGACTGACCGCCGAACAGCGTGTCACTGTTCGACCGCAGTAACGAGGGTGCCGGCTCGAATCCCTGGGACTCCCTGACTTCAGCTGCGCCGCTGGCGATCTCGGCGAGGTCACGATCGATGTCGTCGTCGCTGGGCGACAGATCGTCGTCGAAAAGCGGGTCCGGGCTCATCTGCTCGGCACCGCCCGGTGACGTGAACCCCGTGGGTGCGGGCGCTGTCGGGCGCCTCGTGGGTGGCGTGAACTCGATCGGCTCCGGTTCGACGTCACGCGCTTGCAGGTGTGCGGCGTAGTCGGCCTCCGCCTCGTCGACCTCGGTGGCGGCGGTCTCGTCGACCTCGGCGTCAGTCTCGTCGACCTCGACCTCGACCGCAGCGTCGTCGACTTCGACGCCGTCGACTTCGACGCCGTCTACTTCGACGTCGTCAACGGCCAGGTCGGTGTCATCGGCAAGGTCCGCGAAGTCCTCATCGACGGATACGGGCTGCGGCTCGGCCTCGACCGATTGCCTCGGCTCTGCGACGGTCTCGACGGTGTCGGTCGCCCGGATGATGGGGATCTCGCCGGTGAGTTCGGCGACGGTGACAGAGTCGGCATTGCCACGCCTGCGCCGGCGTCGTCCGCCCACGGGCGGCGAGCCAATGGTGCCGTTCTTCGCGAGCAGCTCGGCCACCGAGATGGGGCGGGTGCCGCTGTCCTGTGGTTCTGTCATCGTCTGCTGCCTCTGGCCTTGGCTAAGTCCGCTGACGTCTCCACCAGCGCGGTCCCGTCAGCTTCACTGTCGAGTTTCCGCAAAATCAAACCCTCTCGCAACGCCCAGGGGCAAATGTCGACTTTGTCGATAGCCAGCGCTCGCATACTCGCCTCCGCCACCAATGCGCCCGCCACGATCTGTGGCGCGCGATCGGCGCTCACCCCTTCCAGTTCCGCACGGTCCGCGGCGGTCATCCTAGAGATGAAGGCTATGAGCTGTCGCAGGCCCGCTGCTGTCAGTGTCCTCTTCACCCGTGGTCCCGCACCGGAAGGCGCGGCACCGGTGAGTCGTGCCAGGGATCTGAAGGTCTTCGACGACGCCACGGTCAAGTCCGGAGCGCCGGCGTCGAGGACTTTCGCACCGGCATCGGCGACCTCGTTGGCCAGCCAGTCCCGAAGCATGGCGACCCGGCGCCGGCCGGGCGGGTCCTCGGGCAGCCACTCGCGGGTGAGCCGACCGGCACCCAGCGGGAGCGACAGCGCCACGTCGGGCTCCTCGTCGACACCGCTGGACAACTCAAGCGAGCCGCCGCCGATATCGATATTGATGATGCGGCCCGCGCTCCAGCCGTACCAGCGGCGCACCGCCAGAAAGGTGAGTCGGGACTCGTCGACACCGCTGAGCACCTTGAGCGCCACGCCGGCCTCGGCCTGCACGCGAGCCAGCACTTCCTCGGAGTTGGTGGCGTCCCGGACCGCGGATGTGGCGAAGGCCATCAGTTCCGCACAGCCCGAACTCGTCGCGATCTTGGCGAACTCGTCGATGGTCTCGACGAGCTTGTCGGCACCCTTGCGGGTGATATTGCCTGAGCCGTCGATGGCCTCGGCGAGGCGTAACGACGCCTTCGTCGAACTCATCGGCGTCGGGTGCCCACCACGGCGCGCATCCACCACCAGTAGATGAACTGTGTTGCTGCCCACGTCTAGCACGCCCAATCGCACGCAGCCCACGGTAACGGGTCTACCGTTGGATTCCATGAGTGGATGCACGATGAGCGCTTGCGCGAGCAACCCCGCACGATGAGCGAAGGCGCCAAGAGCAATCGGGGCACGCCCGGTGAGGTGGAACTGGACTTCGCCCGCGAGTGGGTTGAGTTCCTGGACCCGGAGAACCCCGAACACCTGATCGCCGCTGACATGACATGGCTGCTGTCGCGGTGGACGTGCGTGTTCGGCACTCCCGCCTGCCAGGGCACGGTCGCGGGCCGGCCCGACGACGGCTGCTGCTCGCACGGCGCCTTCCTGTCTGACGACGATGACCGCGCCAATCTCGACGACGCGGTCAAGCACCTGACCGCCGACGACTGGCAGTTCCGGGACAAGGGACTGGGCCGCAAGGGCTACCTCGAAATGGACGAGTACGAGGGCAAGAAGAACCTGCGGACCCGTAAGCACAAGGGCGCCTGCATCTTTCTGAACCGGCCCGGATTCGCCGGCGGTATCGGCTGCGCTTTGCACAGCAAGGCCCTCAAACTCGGTGTCGAACCGCTGACCATGAAGCCGGAAGTGTGCTGGCAGTTGCCGATCCGGCGCACGCAGGACTGGATCACCCGGCCCGACGGCTCGGAGATCCTGCGCACCGTCATCACCGAGTACGACCGCCGCGGCTGGGGTGAGGGCGGCGCAGACCTGCACTGGTACTGCACGGGCGATCCGGCCGCGCACACGGGCTCGCGGCCGGTCTGGCAGTCCTACGCCCCCGAGCTCACCGAACTGCTAGGCGACAAGGCCTATAACGAGCTCGCAGCGATGTGCAAGCGACGCGGTGTGCTCGGGCTGATAGCCATCCACCCGGCAACCCGCGCCGCGCAGTAGCCGCGCTCAGCCCTCGAGCTTGTAGCCCAGCCCCCGCACCGTGACCAGATGCACCGGGTTCGCCGGGTCGGACTCGATCTTGGAGCGCAACCGCTTGACGTGAACGTCGAGCGTCTTGGTGTCGCCGACGTAGTCCGCACCCCACACCCGATCGATGAGCTGACCGCGGGTCAGCACCCGTCCGCTGTTGCGCATCAGGTACTCGAGCAGGTCAAACTCCTTGAGCGGCAGGGTGATCAGATCGCCGCCCACCGACACGATGTGGCGCTCGACGTCCATCCGGACCGGCCCGGCCTCCAGCACGCCATCACCGATCCCCGGATCGTCGACCTCGACACCGCGGCGCAGCACCGCGCGGATGCGTGCGATCAGCTCACGCGCCGAGTACGGCTTGGTGACGTAGTCGTCGGCGCCGAGCTCCAGGCCCACCACCTTGTCGATCTCACTGTCCCGTGCGGTGACCATGATGACCGGCACCGTGGACTTCGACCGCAGTTGCTTGCACACGTCGGTGCCGCTCATTCCGGGCAGCATCAGGTCAAGCAGCACGATATCGGCACCCGCACGCTCGAACTCGGCAAGCGCCGACGGCCCGTCGGTGACCACCGTCGCCTCAAAGCCCTCCTTGCGCAGCAGAAACGCCAGGGGGTCAGCCAGCGACGGCTCGTCCTCCACGATCAACACATTCGTCATTTCGGTGGGTGGTCCTCTCGTTTGTGTGACCCGTCGCGCTCGTCTGGGTCGTCCAGGTCGTGATGGGGGTAGGTCGGTATGGACAAGGTGAAGGTCGATCCGGTGCCCGGCTGACTCCACAGCCGAATGGATCCGTTGTGATTGGCCGCGACGTGCTTGACGATGGCCAGTCCTAGTCCCGTGCCGCCGGTGGCCCGGGATCGCGCCTTGTCGACGCGGAAGAAGCGTTCGAAGACCCGTTCCTGGTCGGCGCTGGCAATGCCGAAACCGCGATCGGTGACCGCGATCTCAACGAAGTTGCCACGTCGCCTACGGCTGACTGACACCTGCGATCCCTCGGGCGAGTAGGCGATCGCGTTGGACACCAGGTTGGCGATCGCGGTGACCAGCAGCGGTTGATCGCCGTACACCCGGTAACCGGTCGGTGCGTCGGTGTTGATCGCAATGTCGGCGTTGTCGGCGGCCACCTTGTGGCGCGACAGTGCCTCGGTCACCACGGTGTCGACGTCGACCGCATCGAGGTCGGGCAGCGGTTCGGCACCCTGCAGCCGTGACAGTTCGATCAGCTCGCCGACCATATTGGCCAGGCGCTTGGACTCGGTGCCCATCATCTCGGCGAAGCGGGCGACCGTCTCAGCGTCGTCGGTCGAGGCGAGCAACGCCTCGGCGAGCACGCCCATGGCTCCCACCGGGGTCTTCAGTTCGTGACTGACGTTGGCGACGAAGTCTCGACGGGTCGCCTCCATGCGGGCGTGTTCGGACTGGTCGTCGACATAGACGACGGCGAAGCGGCGGTCGTCCTCGGTCAGCAGCCGCACGTGGCCACGCACGTTCAAACCCGATCGGCCGGGATTCTGCTTGCGGGTCGGCGACAGATCGACCTCGACGTCCTCACCGGTGGCCAGCGTGCGCTGTGCCGCCGACCAGGCGCGCTCGTCGAGCAAACGGTCCCGGACCAACCCCAACTCCTCGGCCTGTGCGTTGGTGTAGACGACGTCGCGGTAGGTGTCGACCACGACTATGCCGACCGGTGACATCGCCACGACGTGCTGCAGCATCTGCGAGATGGTGATGCCATCCTGCTCGAGCGAGCGGCGTTCCTGGCGTTCACGGAGTCGCGGCATCAGCACCACTCCGAACGCTGCGCCGAGCGCCAGCGCGAGCAATGCCACGACCGCTGTCAGCAGCAGTGCGGACCCCACACTCACGGGCAAATCGTACGCACCCGGTGAACGTCATCCCAGCAGCGTGCGGCCAATTCGGGACAAGTCACACATTCAAAGACAGGAGTTTGTCCGGTGTTCACTCGCGTTCACCCGAGTTCACCGGAATTTTGCTCCAACGGACCTTGGTCAGCCGCCGTGGGCTACTTGGCGCCCTGGGCGGCGACGGCCGCGGCACCGGCGGCAGCGGCGTCGGGATCGAGGTAGCGCCCGCCCGGGACCGTGGGCCGCAGGTCAGCGTCCAGGTCGTAGACCAGCGGGATACCGGTGGGGATGTTCAGCCCCACTACGTCGGCATCGGTCATGTCATCGAGGTACTTCACTAGGGCACGCAGCGAGTTCCCGTGCGCGGCGATCATCACGGTCTTGCCTGCCCTCAGATCGGGCACGATCGCTTGCTCGAAGTACGGCACGAAGCGGGCGACGACGTCGGCGAGGCACTCGGTCAGCGGGCCACCGCCGATATCGGCGTAGCGCGGATCGGCGTCCTGGCTGTACTCGCTGCCCTTCTCGATCGGGGGCGGCGGCGTGTCATAGCTGCGACGCCACGCCATGAACTGCTCTTCGCCGTACTTCTCCTTGGTGGCGGCCTTGTCCAACCCCTGCAGCGCACCGTAGTGCCGCTCGTTGAGCCGCCAGCTGCGGTGCACGGGGATCCAGTGCCGGTCAGCCCTGTCCAGGGCCAGGTTGGCGGTGGTTATCGCGCGCCGCATCAGCGATGTGTACAGCACGTCGGGCAGCACGCCCTCAGCGGCGAGCAGCTCGCCGCTGCGGGCTGCCTCGGCTCTGCCCTTGTCCGTGAGGTCGACGTCGACCCACCCGGTGAAGAGATTCAGCGCATTCCATTCGCTCTCGCCGTGACGGAGCAGCACCAACGTCGCCATGGGGCTCATCCTTTCACGTACGAGTCTCAGGCCGAGTCGGAGTCCTCTGTGTCATCGGTGTCGTCAACGATGAGGTGCTCGAAGGCCTCGAGATTCTTGAGCGACTCGCCTCGGGCGACCCGCCACTCCCATTCCCGCTGGATCGATGAGCGAAAGCCCAACTCCAGCAGGGTGTTGAAGTCCGAGTCGACGGCTTCGAGCACCTGGCCGAGGACACGGTCGACCTCGTCGGGTGTGACGGCGTGCAGCGCCATCCGGCCCACGAGGTAGATGTCGCCGACGTTGTCGAGCGTGTAGGCGACCCCGTAGAGCTTGCGGTTGCGGCGCAGCATGAACCGGTAGACACCCTCGGCGTTCTCGTCGGGTCTACGGCACACGAACGCCTCGATCCGCACCGCGTGATCTCCGACGCGCAGGATCGTGTTGGTCTTGAGCTTGCGCTCCCCCGGCAGCGAGACGACCACGCCGGGGCGGCCGTCATGCTCACCCTGGTAGACGGTGTACTCGAGATCGTGTTCGGCCAGCGTGTCCTCAATGACCTGTTGGACGTTCAAGCGCGCACACCGCGCCGCACCGAGAACCGCCTGCCATTGCGTCGCGCCTTGGCGTCGTGCCCTTGGTGGCGCGCGTGGTAGTCGGCGATGGCGCGGCCGTAACTGTCCAGCAGCGCGTCGACGGTGTGCGCCCAGGAGAACGTCGCGGCATGCCGGTGCGCGGCCTCGCGCATGGCCTTCGGATCCCGTGCGAGCAGGTCGCCGATCGCCGCCGCCCAGTCGTCGGTGTCGTGAGTGGGCACCAGGGTGCCGCTCACCCCGTCGCGTACCGCGACCGGGAGGCCACCGACCGCCGCCGCGACCACCGGGGTGCCGCAGGCCTGGGCCTCGACCGCCACCAACCCGAACGACTCGGCGTAGCTCGGGACCGCGACCAGATCGGCGGCCCGGTACACATCGACGAGTCCGTCGCGGGCCTGAGGCGGTAGGAAAGTCACGCGGTCGGTGATACCCAACTCGTCGGCCAAACGAACCAGACCGTCGGGATTGGCCAGGCCGGTGCCCGAGGGGCCGCCCGCGATGAGCACGCGCACCCCCGGCAGCTTGGCGGCGGCGCGGAGCAGGACGTCGGGCGCCTTGAGCGGCTGAATCCGGCCGACGAACGCGACCACCTGCTCGTCGGGCGACAGGTTCAGCGCGCGCCGCGCGGCGTCCCGGTCACCGGGGGTGAACGTCGCGAGATCGACCCCGGGATGGACGACGTCGATGCGGTCGGGGTCCGCGTGGTGCAGTGAGACCAGTTGACCCGCTTCGTATTCGGTGTTGACGATCAGCCGGTCAGCCTCGTCGGTCACCTGCTGCTCGCCAACCGCGCGCAGCGGCGGTTCGGGGGCGTCGCCGATCGCCAGCGACGCGTTCTTGACCGCGGCCAGGGTGTGCGCGGTGTGCACCAGCGGCACCGCCCAGCGGTCCCGGGCCAACCATCCGACCTGGCCGGACAGCCAGTAGTGCGAGTGCACGATGTCGTAGTAGCCGGGTTCGTGAGTCGCCTCGGCACGCAGGACGCCTGCGGTGAACGCACACAGCTGAGTGGGCAGGTCGTACTTGTCGAGGCCCTCGAACGGACCCGCCACCACATTGCGCACCAGCACGCCGGGGGCCACCCGGACCACCGGCTCGTCCGATGACGACGTCGCCCTCGTGAAGATCTCGACCTCGACGCCGCGGCGGGCGAGTTCCAACGCGCTCTGCAGCACGTAGACGTTCATCCCGCCCGCGTCGCCGGTACCCGGCTGGGCGAGCGGCGAGGTATGGACCGACAGAACGGCTACGCGCACCACCCCATACTTACACCGCGCCCCGAGCCCGCCACGTCGACCCTCTTCAGGCAGTGCGATCGCGGGCCGCTCGTCGCATCGCGCCGATCGGATCGGCGTAGAGGCCACCGAGGGAGACCACCCCAGCACCGGCCTCCTGGATGCGGTTGCCGAACGAGGTCACCCGGATATCGCGCGGTCCGAGCACGGAGCGCTCGGCGAACGCGGCCTCCACGAGCGGCACACCCTCGGGGTACTCCGTGAACGCCTGCCCACCGACCACGAGGTCATCGGGGTTGAGCATGTCGCGCAACAGTGCGACGGCCTCGCCGAGCACCCGGGCACGCTCCGCAAGTAGGCCTGCGGCCTGCGCATTGCCCTGACGGGCGGCGCGGAGCACCGCGCCGATTGTCGACGATGATCCGTCGGCGGGCACGATGCGCAGCCTGCGGGCCGCCGACAACACCGCCTCGTCACTGACCGTCGATTCCAGTTGGCCTGTGCCACCCAATAACTCGGACTGAGCGGGCAGTGCGGCAATGGTGCCGGGTCCGCTGGCGGGCGAGTGCACCCGACCACCGATCGACAATGCGTAGCCGACGGTCTCGCGGGCGTACAGGTACAGGCTGGTGGACGTCTGGGCCGCCGACCGGCGTGACCCCAGCAGAAGCTCGGCGCCCGCCATCGCGTCGACGTGGCTTGCGAGCGAGACCGGAAGGCCGAGCGTCTCGGCGAGCACGGGGCCGACCGGAGCGCCCGACCAGCCCAGCCGGGCGTGGTCGATCTGGCCCGTGACGCTGTCGACCACGCCACCGGCGGTCACGCCAACCCACAGCGGACGGCGCCGGTGCCAGCGGCTCAGGTAGCGCCGGGCACTGCCGGCCAGCGAGGCGAGTGCCGCGTTCTGCGTGCCCAGCGGGGTGGGGGTCTCGACGACGTCGAGTGTCCGTCCCAGCAGATCGGTCGCGGCGATGCTGGTGGTGCGGGCGCCGATGTGTACGGCCAGGGTGAGGAAGGGTTCGTGATTCACCTCGACGGGGACCCGCGGGCGTCCGATGGCGCCGGAGACTGCGAGATCGGCGCGCTCACGCAGCACGCCGGCGTCCAGCAGCGCTGTCACCTGCCGGTTCACGGTGGCGATGCTCAGGCCGGTGACCTTGGCGACGACGTCGCGGGCGATCGGGCCCCGCACGCGGGCGGCCCCGAAGACGGCGGCAGCGGCGGCGTCGGCGACGCGCAGCGACGGGGCCACGATGTGGTGGCGGGCGAGCAGTGCGCGCTTGGCATGTGCCGCCGCGGTCTGGCGGGCGACGGCGCTCGAGGCGGTGGTGCTGGGGGCGGAGATGGTGGAAGTGCTCACGGAACGGTCCTTTGGAAGAAGTCGGCTGGTGGGTGCGGGCCACACCTGCGACTCAGCCGGACGTTCTAAGGAGTCCGCGATTCAGTCAGGCGCGACGAGTTGCGCAACAACAACACGCACGCCGAGTGGCGATACGGGAAGCCTGACCTGAGGACACGTCGTGAACCTAGCACGCTGACTAGGGTTGGTGCGATGACGGCACCAGAATCGAATCAACGCGTCGCGGTGGTCACCGGCGCCAGCTCCGGGATAGGCGCAGCGACGGCTAAAACACTTGCAGCCCTTGGCTTTCACGTCATCGTGGCGGCCCGTCGGGCGGATCGAATCTCCGCGTTGGCGGACGAGATCGGCGGCACCGCCATTGTGACGGACGTCACTGATGACGCATCGGTGAATGCGCTGGCAGCGGGCCTGGAGCGGGTGGATGTGCTGGTCAACAATGCCGGTGGCGCCAGGGGCCTGGCTCCAGTCCTCGACGCCGACCTCGAGCACTGGCGGTGGATGTGGGAGACCAATGTGCTGGGCACGCTGCGCGTGACCCGGGCCCTGCTGCCCAAGCTGGTCGAATCCGGTGACGGCCTGGTGGTCACGGTGACCTCGATCGCCGCCTTCGAGACCTATGACGGTGGCGCGGGCTACACCGCCGCCAAGCACGGACAAGGCGCGTTGCACCGTACGCTGCGCGGCGAGCTGCTTGGAAAACCCGTGCGGCTCACCGAGATTGCCCCCGGGGCGGTGGAGACGGAGTTCTCACTGGTCCGCTTCGATGGCGACCAGGACCGCGCGGACGGGGTGTACCAGGGGATCACACCACTGGTGGCCGACGACGTCGCCGAGGTCATCGGGTTCGTCGCGTCGCGGCCGTCGCACGTCAATCTCGATCAGATCGTGATCAGGCCGCGAGACCAGGCACCCAACGGCAGGTTCAACCGCCGGGTCTAGCGCCACCTGGGGCAGCACTCGGCGTGGTGGTCCCCGACGGCGTCGGCGCGCCACTGGGCGTCGCGGGTGCGGTGTCGGGGATGTTGGTCGGCGACTGCGCGTCCGAAAGCGCCGACATCGCGGTCCACTCGTTCCAGTCGATGACCCAGTCCCAGATGTCGCCGTCGGCGTAGGACAGCTCGATGCGGGTCCCGGTGACCTCGACGGGGTCGCCGTACATCGCGGTGTTGAAGTACTGCTCGGCGTCCGCGGTCGACAGGTTGATGCAGCCATTGGTGACGTTGGTGTTGCCCTGCGCGTCCGCGCTGTTGGGGTTGGCGTGGATGAACTCGCCGTTGTTGGAGATCCGCACCGCGAACCGCTCGTGCACGTTGGCGTAGCCGGCGGCCGGGTTGGTCATCCAGAAGTCCTCGTACTTCTCGGTGACCACGTGGATGCCGCTGCGCGTGACATTGCGGTCCAGGTCGCCCTCGCCGTAACTGCACGGCAGGGTCATGATCACGCCGGCATCGGTGAGCACCTCGATCTGGTGCGACGACGCCTCGGCCTTGACCAGCTGGTAACGCCCGACGCTGAAGTCAAGCGTCGAGTCCGCCGCACCGAACGCCCCGGCGCCGAACGGCACACCGTAGAGGTCGGCGCGGACGTGGACCTTGGTGCCTGCCGGGTAGTACTCCCTCGTGCGCCAGTGCACCCGCGAACCGCCGACCTCATCGGGCAACCAGGCCCAACCGCCCTCGACGGGCGGCGTGGTGGTGACGGTGAGGGCCTTCTCCACCCGCGCCCTGTCCTCGTCGGCGATCGCCGCGTCGAATTGCAGGATGATGGGCGCCGCCACGCCGACGGTCTGCCCGTCGGCCAACTGGAACCGGCCGTTGACCTGCACCTGCGGATCGACGGTGGTGAAACTGCCTGCCAGCGGCACGGCCTTGCCGTCGTGGCCGACGACCGAGCCGCCCCAGGTGTACTCCGCGCCGTAGCCCAGCGGCTCGCTCACCGTGAACGCCGTGCGGTCCCGGTTCACCGCACCGGCGACCACCCTGCCCTCGGAGTTGGTCAGCGTGACGCGCTGGAACCAGCCGTTATCGACCTCGACGCCGACCTTGGCTGTCGGCACCACATCACCGGCCGCGTTGGCGGGATTGAAGGTGATCTCGGGGGCCTTGGGTGACTCGGCGGTCGGCGACCCGTCCGGCCCGGTGACCGTCCGCCCGGCGCATGCGGCAAGGAAGCCGGAGGCCCCCACCGCAATCGCGGTCATCGCTGCACGCCGGTTCATGGTCACGTCGACCAAGGGTACCTAGAGGGTGGCCCCAATCAGGCATGGCTCGGGTGTGAGATCGATCCCGAACGCCGCGCGCACACCGTCACGGACCGTCCTGGCCAGCGCGATCACATCGGCGGTGGTCGCGGATCCGCGGTTGGTCAGGGCCAGGGCGTGCTTGGTCGACAACGTGGCAGCCGCACCCGCACCCGGGTAGCCCTTGCCGAATCCCGCCCGCTCGACCAGCCAGCCCGCGGCCAGTTTGACCCCGTTCGGGGCCGGATAGTTGGGTACCGGCGCGCCCACGGTGGCCAGGATCCTCTCGAAATCAGCCTTCGTGACCACGGGGTTGGTGAAGAAGGAGCCGACGCTCCACGTGTCGTTGTCCGCAGCGTCGAGCACCATGCCCTTGGCGGCACGCAGCCCCAGCACCGCCTCACGCACCCGCGCCGGGTCGGTCCGGGCGCCGGCCTCGGCGGCCAGGGTGGTGGCCAGTTCGCCGTAGCGCAGCGGCGCACTGAGACCGGCGGCGTCCAGGGTGAACTCGACCTCCAGCACGACGGCGTGATCGGAGTTCTTCAGCACGCTGTGCCGGTAACCGAAGCCCAGTGCATCGGGCTCGACCCACTCGTCGGCACCGGTCCTTCGGTCGAGCAGCCGCACACGGCTGATGGTGTCGGCCACCTCCGCGCCGTATGCGCCGACGTTCTGCACAGGCGTGGCACCCGCGGAACCCGGTATCCCCGACAGGCACTCGAGCCCACCCAGGCCATGTTCCAGCGAGGTCACGACGACGTCGTCCCACACGGCGCCCGCCTCGGCCCGCAGCACGCGCCCCTCGACACTCACCCCGGAATTGCGCAGGTGCACGACGGTCAGGTCGGTCAGATCATCGGCGATGACCACGTTCGAGCCACCGGCCAACACCAGGGATCGTTCGTCGCCGGGGAGTTCTCGCAGCACCGCGATGATCTGTTCGGTGCGCTCGCACGTGATCAGGCGGCGGGCCACGGGGCCGACACGCAACGTCGTCAGCGGCGCGAGCGGCACGAACTCGCTGACCGCTGCGCCTGCGATATGCGAACCGACCACGGGGCGTAACGGTAGCCTGAGCGGCTATGTCACGTTCTTTCGACGTGTCCGCGCGCTACGGCGGCAGCGTCGAGCAGGTTTACCGGGCATTCGGGGACCGGCAGTACTGGCTTGCGCGGCTGGCGGATTCGGGTGCTGATGACGCCACCCTCGACTCGATGACCGTCGGATCCGACGGCAGCATCGACGTCATCACCACACAGACCCTGTGGGCGAGTCGGTTACCGGGTCTGGTGTCCCAGTTCCACCGCGGCGACCTGAGTTTCGTGCGTGAAGAGACGTGGACGCCAGTGCGCGACGGGCAGGCAGGCGCGACAGTGCGGGGCTCGATACCCGGCGCCCCCGCATCGCTGTCGGGTACGGCGACGCTGAGCCAGACGGGTGCCGGTTCCCTTCTGGACTTCGCGGCCACCGTCGAGGTCCGCATCCCTCTGGTCGGCGGCAAGGTGGAGAACTTCATCGGCAGCCAACTGGTCGAACTCATCACCGCCGAGCAGCGCTTCACCACCGAATGGATCTCCGCCGGCGCCTCCTAACGCACTTCGGGCCTGGCGGGGTGGACAATCAGGCCATGAGCGGCCCCATCGGACAGCTCACCCGGGGCACCACCGGCTATAACCGGCTGCGGCGCAGCGACCGGTGGCTGGTGCACTCGCCGCGGGTGCGCGCGGCACTGCAGTCGGCCGCCGATCCCCTGGTCGTCGACCTTGGCTACGGGGCGCTTCCGGTGACCACCCTCGAACTGGCGTCGCGTCTGCGAAGTGTGCGCGACGATGTCCGCGTCGTCGGCTTGGAGATTCACCCCGAGCGGGTCGACGCCGCCCGATCGGCGGCACTGCCGGGTGTCGAGTTCGGTCTCGGTGGTTTCGAATTGGCCGGTCTCACACCGGTTCTGGTGCGCGCCTTCAACGTACTGCGACAGTACGACGTCGACGCGGTGCCCGAGGCGTGGTCGATGATGAGCAGGCACCTGGCAGCAGGCGGCCTCATAGTCGACGGGACGTGCGACGAACTGGGTAGGCGGTGCTGCTGGGTACTGCTCGACGCGCAGGGGCCCGTCAGCCTGACGCTGGCGTGCGATCCATTCGCCATCGACAAGCCCTCAGATCTCGCCGAGCGACTACCCAAGGCGCTCATCCACCACAACGTCGACGGGCAACCTATAGGTGCGCTCCTCGCCGCGGCGGACCGGGCCTGGGCCAGTGTGGCCGGCCACGGGGTGTTCGGCCCGCGGGTGCGCTGGCGCGCGATGCTCGACATGCTCGCCGAGCAGGGAATCCCCGTCGATCCCCCGCGCCGCCGACTCCGCGACGGCGTGCTGTCGGTGCCCTGGGACACCGTCGCACCCCGGTAGACCCGCAGTAGGCTCGATCCATGCGAATCGCGCTCGCGCAGATCACGTCCAGCACCGATCCCTCGGCCAATCTCAGCCTGGTCGAGGACTACTCACGCCGCGCCGCCGACGCGGGCGCGCGCATGGTGCTGTTTCCGGAGTCGACGATGTGCCGGTTCGGCGCGCCCCTGGCTCCGATCGCGGAACCGCTCGACGGGCCGTGGGCGTCGGAGGTGCGTGCGATCGCGCAGCGCTACGGCATCGTCGTGGTGGCTGGTATGTACTGCCCAAGCGGCGACGGCCGGGTCACCAACACGCTGATCGCCGCGGGCCCATCCACGGAGGGCCTCATCGACGCGCACTATGACAAGATCCACCTCTACGACGCGTTCGGGGTCACCGAGTCCCGCACCGTCGCACCGGGTTTCGAGCCGACCATGATCACGGTCGATGGTGTCCGGGTCGGCCTGACCACCTGCTATGACATCCGGTTCCCCGAGCTCTACGTCGAGCTGGCCCGGCGCGGCGCCCAGATCATCACAGTGCACGCGTCCTGGGGTTCGGGTCCGGGCAAGCTCGACCAATGGACGCTGCTGGCGCGCGCCCGGGCTCTGGACACCACCGCCATCGTGGCGGCGGTTGACCAGGCCTATCCCGGCGATGAGATCGCGGCGAGCGGCCCGACCGGTGTGGGCGGCAGCCTGGTGGCCTCGGCCACCGGCGATGTGATCGCCGCGGCGGGCGCTGACGTGCAGTTATTGGTCACCGACGTCGACCTCGCCAGCGCAGAGAAGGCACGGGCGAGCATCGCGGTGCTCGACAACCGCACAGCGTTCGCGTGGTCGAGTAGGGCACAATCGCTGGGGTGACCGATCCGTGGGCCCGTCCGGCCAACCAGCCACCCCAGGAGCCGACCCCCCCGACCGGTGAGCAGCCGACCCAGCAGCTGCCTCCGCAGACAGCCCCGCCAACAGCCCCGCCGCCGGCCCCGCCGACTGGCCCGCCGCCGCAGCAGGCTCCCGCAGCTCAGCCACCCGAACCGCCGAAGCCGCCCAAGACCGGGTCAGCCTTCACCAGGTTCATTCGCGACCCGCTGTCGATCACGCTGGTCATCGTGATCGTGGCCGCCCTCGGGCTGGCAGGCCTGGTCGGCGGCGAGCTGTGGGCGCGCAGCAAGGGCAGCGAGGTCGTCGCCCAGTCCACGCAGTGCATCGTGCAGGACGGTGTGACGGTGTCGTTCGGCGCTCGCCCGTTCCTGCTGCAGCACTTCACCGGCCACTACAGCGGTATTCACATCACCACGGCGGGCAACAACATCCGCGAGGCCAAGGGCATGAAGGCCGATATCGTCATCGACAACGTCACGGTGGCCAACGACGGCAGTAACCGCGGCACCATCGGAAACCTCAACACGACCGTCACCTGGTCAGCCGATGGCATCAAGGAGACCATCAAGAAGGCGATCCCGCTGATCGGTAGCTTCGTCAACGGTGTGACCACCAACCCGAGCAACGGCACGGTGGAACTCGATGGCGTGCTGGGTTCCATCATCGCCAAACCGCAGGTCGTCAACGGCAGCATCTCGCTGCAGGTCGTCGAACTGACGGGGCTGGGCTTCACGTTGCCGCGTGAGACCGTGCAGCCGGCACTGGACGCATTCACCAGCCAGCTGACCAAGGACTACCCGATGGATCTGCGGGCCGACAGCATCGAGGTGACCGACTCGGGCGTGACCACCAAGCTCTCGGCGCAGAACGCGACCATGGACGCCGGTGCGCCCCAGAGCGGCGACTGCTTCGCCGGCATCTAGGCCCGCCGCGGATCAGTCGGGCAGACCGTCCAGAACGGCGCGCGTGCCAGACAGGCCCAGCCGGGTGGCACCGGCATTGAGCATCGCGACGGCATCGGCCGCGGTCCGGATGCCACCGCTGGCCTTGACCTCGACGGTCGGGCCGACGGTGGTCGCCATGATCTCGACGGCCCGCACGGAGGCACCGCCTGACGGGTGAAAGCCCGTCGAGGTCTTGACGAAGTCAGCGCCTGCGTCGGCCGCCGTCCGGCACACGTCGATGAGGGTCTGCTCGCCGGCCAGTTCCAGCAGCGCCGCGGACTCGACGATCACCTTGAGCACGACAGCTTCGGGGAGTGACTCGCGCACGGTCGCGACGTCGGCGCGGATGGCGTCGAGATCACCGGCGACTGCGGCGCCGACGTCGATGACCATGTCGACCTCCTGCGCGCCGGCATTGACCGCGATGACCGCCTCGTGCGCCTTGACCGCCGAATCGTGTTTACCCGACGGGAATCCGACGACGGTGGCGATCGCCAGGCCCAGCGCATCCGCGCGTTTGGCTGTGGCCACCATCGACGGAGAGACGCACACCGCGTACACCTCCAGGTCGACGGCCTCCTCGGCCAGGGCGGTCACATCCGCCATCGTGGCCTCGGGCTTGAGCAGCGTGTGATCGACAAGTTCGGCGACTGCGGCTCGTGTCCAGCGTGTACCCATCAGAACGGCTCCTCAGTACCACCGGGATTGCAGCCGGTGGAGAACATCGTGGCGTCATCGACCTCGGGCCGCCAGGGTTCGAGATTCCAGCTGGACTTACCCGGATCGGCGATCTCGGCGAACTGCCAGTGGCACATGAACTGCTCCCGCATGCCCGGGATGTCGGCATCAGGGGAGATCGCGAGCACCTCGGTCCACGCCTCATCACCCTGCGCGATGGTGCCGGGCTGACCTGCCACCACGCGGCCTGCGTACGTCGGATAGACACGCAGGCTGGACAGGTCTCCCCACTTGACCCACTCGGTGTGCACGATGAACGGCGGGCCGGTGACGGGATCCGCGGACGCGGCCGGTGTGGTGACAGGCGTCAACGCGGCTGCGACGGCGACCGCCAACAGCGAGGCGGCGATCAGGCGGGGCACGCCGCTACCGCGACTTTCCCTGAACGTCGAGAATCTTGGGGCGAACGTCGACCATGTAGACGCCGGCCGCGCAGATGACGATGGCGGAGCCGACAGGGGCGCCCAGCAGGTAGGGCAGCGCCAAAAGCGTTGTACCGCCGAGGATCGCGAGCCAGATCGGCTTGCTCAACTTCTCGGCGGCAGTGAATGCGTCCGGGCGTTGCATCGCGGCGTGTATGAAGCAGTAGGCCCCGAAAACCAACGCACCAACCATGATGACGAGGAGGACGTAACCCACCAGGCTCTGAGACTGCACGCCTCAAGCCTAGGCGGGGTACGTCCTCCTGTGCCAAATCGGGCCAGGTGACCCGATCGGGATTACTTCTGGGTGACCTTCTTGGCGGGAGCCTTCTTGGCCGGGGCCTTCTTGGCGGGAGCCTTCTTCGCCGGGGCCTTGGCCGGAGCCTTGGCAGCAGCCTTCTTCACCGGCGCGGCGGCGTTCTCGGCCTTCTTGGGCAGTTCGACACCGACCAGCTTGGCGGCGCGCTCACCCACGGCGCGGGTCTGCGAGGCGACGGTGCCAAGCGCATCCTGCGTCAGCTCGACAGCCTGGTCGGTGACGGTCTCAACGCGGTGAGCCGCCTCTTCGAGCGCCGGCTGGCTGCGCAGACGCTCCAGGGCCGCCTCGCCCCGCTCGACGAGCCGGTTGTAGGTTGCGGTCGCGGAATCGGCGTAGCCCTCGGCAGCCTTGCGCAGCTCATCGCTATTGAGGCGCTCGCGGAGATCGCCCACCTGGCTCGGCAGCTCCTCCTGCAACTTGTTCAGGTTCGCGCGAGCCTCCTCGACGCGCGCCTCGGCGTCGGTGCGGGCACCCTCGGCGCGCTCGCGCAGCGCGATGACGATCTCGTTCACGGTGGCGAGCGCCAGGTCTGCGGCACCCACGGCGGCGAGCAACGGAGCCTTCAGGTCTTCAATGGTGGGCTGATTCTTCTCGGCCATGTCAGTTCATTCCTCTCAGGATGTTCATGCGGTGTTTTGGTGTGTTCGTGATTTCAGTTCGCGGTGAGGCGGATGTCAGTCAGTAGTTGGCTCCTCATCACTGTCAGAGGCCGCTTCATCAGCTGCCGCTTCGTTCTGCTGGCGAAACGAGGCGTAGATGTCGAGCAACACCTGCTTCTGCCGCTCGGTGATCGCCGTGTCGGCCACGACGGCGTCGCGCACCTCGCTGGGTTCACTCGGCTCGAGGATTCCGGCTTGGACGTAGAGCACCTCTGCCGACAACCGCAGTGCCTTCGCGATCTGGTTGAGCACGTCCGCGGACGGCTTACGCAGTCCCCGCTCGATCTGGCTGAGGTAGGGATTGCTGACACCGGCCTTCTCGGCGAGCTGCCGAACCGATACCTGAGCCGCCTCGCGCTGGGTTCGGATGAAACTGCCGATGTCGGACGCGGCGTTGCTTACGACCGCGGTCAGCTTCTCGTCTTGCGACATGTTCACCCCCTCCGTCAGTAACCGATTGGCCTCGAAATCAACCGTAAGACGGGGTGCTAACTTTTGCAAGCACTAGTTAGCGCAGGTCAGAACAGCAGCTGGGCTATCGAATAGATGACGAGGCCCGCGAGCGCACCCACCACGGTGCCATTGATTCGAATGAACTGCAGGTCACGGCCAACATGTAGCTCGATCCGGCGACTCGCCTCGTCGGCATCCCAGCGCTCGATGGTCTCGGTGATGATCGCTGTGATCTCCGTCCCATACTGCGTCACCAGGTGCTGAGCCGCTCGAATGATCCAGTTGTCGACCTTGTCTCGCAGGTCGGCGTCATCACGCAGCGACTCCCCGATATGCACGACGGAGTCGGCGATACGCGCGCGCAGCGTCGAGGACGGATCCTCGACCGACTCCAGGATGATGCGCTTGGCCGCACCCCACGCCGTCTCGGCGGCACGCGCCACCTCGTCGCGAGCCATGATCTCTTCCTTGACCTTCTCCGCACGCGCGATCGTCGTGTCGTCGTGTTGCAGGTCGTCAGCGAACTCGAAGAGGAACTTTGTGGCCGAGCGTCGCAGCTCGTGGTCGGGGTTGCGGCGCACCTTGTCGGTGAAGTCCACCAGCTCGCGATGTATCCGGTCCCCCACCAGATGGTCGACCCAGCGCGGCGACCACGTCGGCGAGTCACGCTCGATGACACGCTCAATGACCTCACCCGAATTCAGGGACCACTGGAACGCGCGATCGGCGAGCAATTGAATCAGGGCCTCCTGGCGGCCGGCCTCCAGCAGCGAGGCCAGCACCCGACCGATCGGCGGTCCCCACTGCGGGTCGGCGATGCGTTTGACGATCATCCGGTCCACGAGCTGTTGGATGTCCTCGTCGCGCAGCATCTCGACCAGAACACGCAGTACCGTCGACGCCTCCGCGGCAACCCGCTCGGCGTGCGCGGGCTCCGACAGCCATTTGCCTGCGCGGCCCGACACCTGGGCGTCTCGGAGCTTCGTCTCGACCACCTCAGGAGACATGAAGTTCTCCCGGACAAACGTCCCGAGACCCTCGCCGAGCTGGTCTTTCTTGCGCTTGATGATCGCGGTGTGCGGTATCGGGATGCCCAGCGGATGCTTGAACAGGGCCGTCACGGCGAACCAGTCGGCGAGTGCACCCACCATGCCCGCCTCCGCGGCAGCGCGGACGTAGCCCACCCAGGGGTCCGCACCGCGCGACTGGGCCCACGTGCACAGCAGAAAAACGATGGTCGCGCCCACCAGAAACCCCAGGGCAACGACCTTCATTCGGCGCAGGCCACGGCGCCGTTCGGCGTCAGCAACGGAGTCGATTCCGGCCAGAGTTTCGGCGAAGCTCGCTCGCGCCTGCGCGGTGGGTCGGTGTGACACTCCACCATCATGCCGTCATCACGACAGGGACCCGTGCGTCCCATCGTCCGGCCGCGATCCATCGGCCGTATCATCGGGGGCAACATAGGGAACGGAATACGGGGATACGTGGCACAGCAGACCCCAGCCGGGGCGGTGAAGACCGATGGCCGCAAGCGACGCTGGCACCAGCACAAAGTCGACCGCCGCAATGAGCTGGTCGACGGCACGCTGGTAGCCATCCGCAGTCGCGGCAGCAACGTGAGCATGGACGAGATCGCCGCCGAGATCGGCGTCTCCAAGACCGTGCTGTACCGGTACTTCGTCGATAAGAACGACCTCACCACCGCGGTGATGATGCGTTTCGCCCAGACCACCCTGATCCCCAACATGGCCGCCGCCCTGACATCCAACCTGGACGGCTACGCGCTGACCCGGGAGATCATCCGGGTGTATGTCGACACCGTCGCCGCCGAACCGGAGATCTATCCGTTCGTGATGGCCAACAGCTCGGCGAGCAAGAGCAAGGCCGTCGCCGATTCCGAGCAGATCATCGCTCGCATGCTCGGCGTCATGCTCCGGCGACGGATGGCTGAGGAGGGCATGGACACGCACGGCGCGCAGCCATGGGCGTTCATGATCGTCGGGGGTGTGCAGCTGGCCACTCACTCGTGGATGTCGCACCCCCGGATGACCGCCGACGAACTGATCGACTACCTCACGATGCTGTCCTGGAACGCGTTGCGCGGAATCGTCGAGGTGGGCGGATCGCTGGAGAAGTTCAACGCGCAGGCGCATCCATCCCCAACCCTGCCTCCTCAGCTGCTTGACTGATGCGGTGACCGAGACCGATCTGCCCGAGTTGTGGACCCACGAGCCTCACATCCAACTGGAGTTCAAGGCCGGCGACCGGGTCGCCGACATCGACACCAATGCCACCCCGGGTTTCAAGGGCAGCAAGAGCGACTCCCCTGCTCTGCAGGAGGAGCGCAACGCGCGCTTCGCCGAACTGCAGGAGATGCTGTACGCCAGTAGCCGCGGCGGCGACAACCGGTCGGTGCTGCTGGTACTTCAGGGCATGGACACCGCGGGCAAGGGCGGCATCGTCAAACACGTTGTGGGCGCGGGCAATCCGCAGGGAATCCAGTACACCAGCTTCGGCAAGCCCACCGCGGAGGAACTCGCCCACCACTACCTGTGGCGGATTCACAAAGCACTGCCCGCGGCCGGTCACATCGGAGTGTTCGACAGGTCGCACTACGAGGACGTGTTGATCGTGCGGGTACACGACCTGGTGCCGCCTGACGTGTGGGGCGCCCGCTACGACGAGATCAATGCCTTCGAGAAGGAACTTGTCGACACCGGCACCACCATCGTCAAGGTGGCGATGTTCGTCTCACTCGACGAGCAGAAGAAGCGCCTGACGGAGCGCCTCGAGCGACCCGAGAAGTACTGGAAGTACAACCCGGCCGATATCGACGAACGCCTGCTGTGGCCGAAGTATCAGGAGGCCTACCAGGCGGTTCTGGATCGCACGTCCACCGAGTACGCGCCGTGGCACGTGATCCCCTGCGACCGCAAGTGGTACAGCCGACTGGCCATCACCGAATTGTTGATCGAGGCACTCAAGGGACTCGAATTGTCTTGGCCGCCAGCCGACTTCGACGTAGAAGCCGAGAGGCGCAGGCTAGCGCAGGCCTGACCGGAGCTACTTGACCAGGGTGAACTGGCCGATGTTGGTGATACCGCGGTGGAAGAAGTCCGCGCAACCGGTCAGGTACTTCATGTAGCGCTCGTAGATCTCCTCGGAGGTGATCGCGATCGCCTGGTCCTTGTTGGCCTCCAGGTTCGCCGCCCACATGTCCAGCGTCCGGGCGTAGTGCGGGCGCAACAGGTGCGTGCGCTCCAGCGTGAACCCCGAACCGTCGGCGAGCTTCTCGATGTCCTCCACCGCGGGCAGCTGCCCACCCGGGAAGATCACATCGCCGATGAACTTCATGAACTTCAGATCGCTGATCGTCAGCTTGATGCCGTTCTCACGGAAGAACTCCTGGGTATGAGCCAGGATCGTGTGCAGCAGCATGCGGCCATCGTCGGGCAGGATGCTGTAGGCACGCTCGAAGAACGCAGGGTAACGCTCCTGCTTGAAGGCCTCGAATGCGCCGATCGAGACGATGCGGTCGACGGGCTCGTCGAACTCCTCCCAGCCCTGCAGTCGCACCTCCACCGTGCGCGACGTCGGGATCTTGGCGAGCCGGGCCCTGGTGTACTCACTCTGGTTCTTGCTCAGGGTGATGCCGATGACGTTGACGTCGTACTTCTCCACCGCGAGGGCCAGCGCGCCACCCCATCCGCAGCCGACGTCGAGCAGCGTCATCCCCGGCTCGAGGTCGAGCTTGCCCAGCGCAAGGTCGAACTTGGCGAGCTGGGATTCATCCAGCGTCATGTCATCGCGTTCGTAGTACCCGCAGGTGTAACCCATGGTCGTACCCAGGAACAACGCGAAGAACTCATCCGAAATGTCGTATATCGACTGAGACTCTTCGTAATACGGCGACAGATCGGAGTTGGGTTGTGACATTCGCTGACTAATCCTTGCTTTCGCTACACGCGGCGTATGCACCGGCGTCTGCCCCAAACGCCAGGTTAACTAATGACTTCGCCATTTGCCAATGCTGTGATGGGCTTAGTACTTGTAGAAGCCCTGGCCCGACTTCTTGCCGAGCTGACCTGCCTCGACCATCCGCTGCAACAGCGGAGGCGGCCCGTACAGCGGCTCCTTGAACTCCTCGAACATCTTGTCCGCGATCAGTTTAAGCGTGTCGAGCCCGATCAGATCGGACAGCTTCAACGGCCCCATCGGATGCGACAGCCCGGCGACGATGGCGGTGTCGATGTCCTCGACCGTGGCGACACCGGCCTCGGCCATGCGCACCGCCGACAGAAGATAAGGCACTAGCAACGCGTTCACCACGAAGCCGGACCGATCCGAACACCTGACGACCTGCTTGCCCAACACCGCGCCCGCAAACTGCTCGGTGCGGTTCAGGGCCGCATCGGTGGTGACCAACGTGGCCACCAGCTCGACCAGTGGCAGCACGGGAACCGGGTTGAAGAAGTGCAGACCCAGAACGCGGCCAGGATTCTTGGTCGCGGCAGCAATCTTCATGATCGGGATGCTCGACGTGTTCGACGCCAGGACGGCGTCGGGGTCGGTGATGACCTCATCGAGTTCGGCGAACAGCTTGGCCTTGACCGCCTCGTCCTCGATGATCGCCTCGATCACCAGCTGACGATCCGACAGGTCGGAGAGCTTGGTGGTGAAACTCAGCTTGGCGAGTGCGGCGTCGAACTCGTCCTGGGTCAACTTGCCCTTGTCGACACCCCGCTGCAGAGACTTGGTCAAGCGGTCGCGACCTGCTGTGGTCAGCGCCTCTGTCGGCTCGTAGACCAGCACGTCCACACCGGCACGCACGGACACCTCGGCGATCCCCGCGCCCATCTGCCCGGCGCCAATGACGCCCACCCGCTGAATCTCAGTCACGTTCACCGTTTCTACTATGTCGGAAAATTGAGACAGGCCCCGCCCCGTGGAAAACGCGGGCGGAGCCTGTGCTGCCTTCGCCGGCAGACGCAGACTCGCACGCACGGAGTGCGGTTCACGCGAGTTTGCGTCTGCCGGGCGTCTAGCTCAGTGGAACTGACCCTCTTCGGTCGAGCCCGCAAGCGCGGTGGTCGAGCTCGTCGGGTCGACCGTGGTGGCGATGCGGTCGAAGTACCCTGCACCGACCTCACGCTGGTGCTTCGTCGCGGTGTAGCCGCGCTCCTCGGCAGCGAACTCGCGCTCCTGCAGCTCGACGTAGGCGCTCATCTGGTTGCGGGCGTAGCCGTGGGCCAGATCGAACATCGAGTAGTTGAGGGCGTGGAAGCCGGCCAGCGTGATGAACTGGAACTTGAAGCCCATCGCGCCGAGCTCGTTCTGGAACTTCGCGATGGTCGCGTCGTCCAGGTGCTGCTTCCAGTTGAACGACGGCGAGCAGTTGTAGGCCAGCATCTGGTCGGGGAAGTCAGCCTTGACCGCCTCGGCGAACTTCTTGGCCAGTGCCAGGTCCGGGGTGCCGGTCTCCATCCAGATCAGGTCGGAGTACGGGGCGTAGGCCTTGGCGCGGGCGATGCACGGCTCGACACCGTTGGTGACGTGGTAGAAGCCCTCCTTGGTCCGCTCGCCGGTGATGAACGGCTGATCGCGCTCGTCGACGTCGGAGGTGAGCAGGGTCGCCGCCTCGGCGTCGGTGCGGGCGATGACGAGGGTCGGCACGTCGGCGACGTCGGCCGCGAGGCGGGCCGAGGTCAGGGTGCGGATGTGCTGCTGCGTGGGGATCAGCACCTTGCCACCGAGGTGGCCGCACTTCTTCTCCGACGCGAGCTGGTCCTCCCAGTGCGAACCGGCGACGCCGGCGGCGATCATGGCCTTCTGCAGCTCGTAGACGTTCAGCGCACCACCGAAGCCTGCTTCACCGTCGGCGACGATCGGGGCCAGCCAGTTCTCCACCGAGGTGTCGCCCTCGACCTTGGCGATCTGGTCGGCGCGCAGCAGGGCGTTGTTGATCCGGCGGATGACCTGCGGCACCGAGTTGGCCGGGTAGAGGCTCTGGTCGGGGTAGGTGTGGCCGGACAGGTTCGCGTCACCGGCGACCTGCCAACCCGACAGGTAGATGGCCTTCAGGCCGGCACGAACCTGCTGCACGGCCTGGTTGCCGGTCAGTGCGCCAAGCGAGTTGACGTAGTCCATGCTGTGGAGCTGCTCCCACAGCACCTCGGCGCCGCGGCGGGCGAGGGTGCTCTCCTCGACCACGTGGCCCTGCAGGGCGACGACGTCCTGGGGCGTGTAGGTGCGCTCGATGCCGTTCCAGCGGGGGTTGTGGTCCCAGTCGTGCTGGATCTGCTCGGGGCTCTTCGGCGTGCCAACGGTGGACATTGCGGCTCCTTCGGTTGCTGATCGCCGCGTGCATCGTTGCTAACGTCGCCGCAGCTTCACTCTTTTGCTAACACGACCATGGCACATGGCATATCCGCAGGTCCACCGGTTTGACTTGCCAATTTCCGCCAACAATGTCGTTATCTTGCAAAGGTTGCGAAGGAGCTTCGGAGCTGAACCGGTTCAGAGGTTACCGCGCGGTAAGCGATCTTCGCAGGTCAGTACGCTCGTACTGTTAAACCCGGCAAATCAGAGCGAGAAGATGCTCGCGACGGCTTTCGTCTCGTCGCCGACGACGTATGTGAGCGTTGTAACAGTGCGATCCGTGAGCTCCGGACCGAACGCATCGGTGGAGCCCGCCGGATGCACGTGCCGGATGATCTCCAGCTCGTCGCCCAGCGCCACCGGCAGATCGTGCTCGATCGTCACGCGCAACGGTGCCGCCATCAGCGCGGGCTGGGTGGCCAGGTAGTCCTCGACCACACTCCAGTACACCGAGTTGTTCACGTGATCGAAGATGTCGATATCGCTCACCCGAAGGGGAAAGGGGCGGACATCCTGGGCGTCCTCACGGCTGCCTGCCTTCAGGTAGGCCTTCCACCTCAGCCTGTCGACGTCAGTCGTGCGCTGCAGACCCGAGAGGAAGTCGTCGGAGATGCGCGCCGGGCCCTGCGTCTCCCGGTTGATGTTGATCCAGAACGCCTCGGACTCGATCAGCCCTCCCTTGCGACCGTCGATACGCACCCGCATCTCGCACCACCGGTTCGAGGTTCCAGAACACCACCGCCGCAGCCGCAGCATGTCCTTGAACTCGATGGGCCTGATCACGTCGACCATCGTGCGCCGCACGATCCACAGTGGGTGGGTCTCCTCGTAGCCCATCTCACGCAGCTGGTCCGAGCCGATGTCCTGAATGTGGCGAGTGGCCGCGTCCAACTTCAGCCTGCCCTCGCGGTCGACGTCGGCAACCCGCAGCGGCCACTGCACGTCGAACACGTCGGGGTGGGGGTCGGGGACGGGCAGCATCTGCTTGGCAAGACCCGTCACGGCCTGCGTTTTGGCCGTCGCACCGCTGGTACTCACGAAGTTCGATACTGCCACAGGGTGACCCGTGCAAAGGCTGCGAAGTTGGCATTCACAGCGTTGTTAGGCTGGTTCACGTGGCCAAGACCTTCGTCGGATCGCGGGTACGTCAGCTACGCGGTGAGCGCGGCTTGAGCCAGGCCGCGCTGGCGCAGATGCTCGACATCTCGCCGAGCTACCTCAATCAGATCGAGCACGACGTGCGTCCGCTCACCGTCGCGGTGCTGCTGCGCATCACCGAGGTGTTCGGCGTCGACGCCACGTTCTTCGCCCCCCATGACGACACCCGCCTGGTCGCCGAACTCCGGGAGGTGACACTCGACCGCGATCTCGGCATCGACGTCGACCCGTCCGAGCTCGCGGATCTAGTCAACTCACATCCGACCCTGGCGCGGGCGATGGTGAACCTCCACCAGCGCTACCGACTGACCGCCACACAGTTGGCGACCGCCACCGAGAGTCGCTACGCCGACGGCAGCGGCAGCGGGGCCATCACGATGCCGCATGAGGAGGTCCGCGACTTCTTCTACCAGCGGCAGAACTACTTGCACGAACTCGACACCGCCGCTGAGGATCTCACCGTCCGGGTGCGGATGCACCGCACCGAACTGGCCCGCGAGCTCTCCGACCGCCTGCGAGCGGTGCACGACGTGCGCATCGTCACGCGCAGCGACCTCGGCGACACCGTGCTGCACCGCTTCGACCCGGAGACCAAGACGCTGGAGATGAGCGCGCACCTGTCCTCGGGGCAGCAGGTGTTCAAGCTCGCCGCCGAACTGGCCTACCTGGAGTTCGGCGATCTGATCTCGAAGCTCGTCGACGAGGGAAACTTCACCAGTGCCGAGTCCCGGACGCTGGCCCGCCTGGGGATAGCCAACTACGTCTCCGCGGCCATTGTGTTGCCCTACAGCCAGTTCCACCGGGTTGCCGAGAACTTCCGCTACGACGTCGAGCGACTGTCGGCGTTCTACTCGGTGAGCTACGAGACGATCGCGCACCGGCTCTCGACGCTGCAACGCCCGTCGATGCGGGGCGTCCCGCTGTCCTTCGTGCGGGTCGACCGTGCGGGCAACATGTCGAAGCGTCAGTCCGCCACCGGTTTTCACTTCTCCTCCAGCGGTGGCACGTGCCCGCTGTGGAACGTCTACGAGACATTCGGCAACCCCGGCAAGATCGGTGTGCAGATCGCGCAGATGCCCGACGGCAGGCACTACATGTGGGTGGCGCGCACGGTCGAGCGGCGCGCGGCGCGATACGGGCAGCCCGGCAAGACGTTCGCGATCGGGCTGGGCTGCGAACTGCGCCATGCCCACAGGCTCGTCTACTCAGAGGGCCTCGACCTGTCCAGCGAGATCGCCACCCCCATCGGTGCGGGTTGCCGGGTGTGCGAACGCGATAACTGTCCGCAGCGCGCATTCCCGGTCCTTGGCGGCGCGCTCGACCTCAACGAGCACCGCAGCACTGTGTCCCCATACCTGGTAAAGCATCCCTAGACTCGCTGTTGTGAGCGCTCCCGAGTCTGCCCCGGCCCGCATCCAACCCGGGGGGTTCCGCGAACTCGGGCCCCTCAACTGGGTGATCGCCAAACTCGGCGCGAGGGCCATCCGCGCGCCGCGGTTCGCCCTGTTCAACGTCATCGGCCAGCACCAACTGCTGTTCCTGGCCTGGCTGCCCTACTCCGGTGTACTGCTCGGCCTCGGCAAGTTGTCGCGCCAGGAGGCCGAACTGGTGATTCTGCGGGTCGGTCACCTGCGCAACTGCGAGTACGAATTGCAGCAACACCGCCGCCTGGCCCGCAGTCGCGGCGTCGACGCGCAGACCCAGGCCCTGATCTTCGAGGGTCCCGACGCCGAGGGGCTCACCGACCGCCAACGGGTGCTGATCACCGCGACCGACGAGTTCGTCATCACCCGTTCCATGTCGGCCGAGACCTGGACGGCGCTCTCGGCCTACCTGAACAAGAAGCAGCTCATCGAGTTCTGCATGCTGGCAAGCCAGTACGACGGCCTGGCGGCGACGATGGCGACGCTTCGCATCCCGCTCGACTTCCCGGACTAGATCGCAGCGCCCGCCCCTACAGGTAGGTGACGCCCAGGACGATCACCGACAGCAGCACCGGAGCCATCGGCAGGCACCACGCGAACCACGCCTTGGCGTAGGCCTTGGCTTGATGGAACCGTCGGCCCAGCAGTCCGCCGATCACCGCCGCGACCAGTGACACCGCGGCGACGACGAGAACCCAGGTGCTCACCTCAGTGGTCGCCATGGCCAGCGATATACCGACCAGCCACAGCACGTGGCCCACGATCAGTCCGCCGATCCCGGCGACTACCACTGCTCTCACGGGCACGGAGACAGATCAGAAGTTGATCATGTGGCCGGCCAGGCCGTGGAAGCACTCCTGCAACGCCTCCGACATGGTCGGGTGGGTGTGCACGTTGCGCGCCAGCTCGTTGATCGTCAGATCCCACTTCTGCGCCAGGGTCAGCTCGGGCAGCAGCTCGGAGACGTCGTGCCCGATGAGGTGGCCACCGATCAGCTCGCCGTACTTGGCGTCGGCAATCAGCTTGACGAAACCGCTCGGGTCGCCGAGACCGTGTGCCTTGCCGTTGGCGGTGAACGGGAACTTGGCCACCTTCACGTCGTAGCCCTCGGCGCGGGCCTGCTCCTCGGTGAGCCCGAAGCTGGCGACCTGCGGCTGGCAGAACGTGGCCCGCGGCATCATCCGGATGTCGCCCAGCGGGAGCGTCTCGGCCCCGGCGATGGTCTCGGCCGCCACAACGGCCTGCGCCTCGGCCACGTGGGCCAGTTGCAGCAGCCCGGTCACGTCACCGATGGCATAGATGTGCGGCACGTTGGTGCGTAGGTAGTCGTCGACGCCGATGGCCTTGCGCTCGGTCAGCTCGACGCCGGCCTTCTCCAGCCCGAAGCCCTCGACGTTGGGGGCGAAGCCGATGGCCTGCAGCACCTTGTCTGCCTTGAGGTCCTCGGACTTGCCTTCCTTGCTGACGGTGACGGTGACAGTTGACCCGTCGTCGTTGATCGACTCGACCTTGGTACCGGTGAGGATCTTCACGCCCAGCTTCTTGTACTGCTTCTCGATCTCCTTGGAGACCTCGGCGTCCTCATTGGGCAGTGCCCGCGGAAGGAACTCCACGATGGTGACGTCGACGCCGTAGTTCTTCAGCACATAGGCGAACTCCATGCCGATCGCCCCGGCACCCGCGATGATGATCGACTTCGGCAGCTCGCGAGACATGATCTGCTTCTCGTAGGTGACGACGTTCTCGCTCAGCGACGTGCCCGGCACCAGCCGGGTACTGCTGCCGGTCGCGATGATCGCGTTGTCGAATGTCAGCGTCTCGGTGCCGCCCTCGTTGAGGTCGACGGCCAGGGTGTTGGCATCGGTGAACTTGCCGTAGCCGTGGATCTCGGTGATCTTGTTCTTCTTCATCAGGAAGTGCACACCGGCCACGCGGCCCTCAGCGACCTTGCGGCTGCGGTCGAAGGCGGCGCCGAAGTCGAAGCTCGCCTCACCGCTGATGCCGAACTGCTTGGCCTCCCTGGTGAAGATGTGCGCCAGCTCGGCGTTGCGCAGCAGCGCCTTGCTCGGGATGCACCCGACGTTGAGACAGACGCCGCCCCAGTACTTGGGTTCGACGATGGCGGTGGTCAGGCCCAACTGCGCTGCGCGAATGGCCGCGACATATCCGCCGGGACCTGCTCCGATTACGACGACGTCATAGTGAGTCACGCCCACAGCCTAGTGGGCGGCGGTGCGGCGCTAACGGCCGAACCAGTCAAAGACGTAGGCACCGTAGAGGACCCCCGCGGCGGCCGTTGATGCCAGGGGTGCCGACATCAACGCGACCGCCAGCGCCGCCAGGAGCGGCTTGTTCACGATCATGGCGATCAGCAGGCTCACAACGGTGCACACGACGACATAGACGAACACCACGAAGACCGGTGCCGTCTTGTCGACCGAGGAGAACCACCACTCGTAGAGCGCCACCCCGATCCCCGCGCCGACGATCCACACTCCGGCGACCACGAGCACGAAGGTCCAGCGCTTGACGTAGGTGTAGGTGCCCGGCACCACCTCGGGCGGCGCGAACGCGGGAATCGGTTCGGACGGCGTGTCGCCGGGCGGTTCTGTGGCGGTGATCGGTTGCGCCTCGGCGCTCTGCGCTGCGATCGCGTCGGTGTCGAAAAGCGGCGTCCAGTTCCCGGTCGGCTCGCCCACCGCGTGCTCAGGCACCGGAGACCGCCTCGATCGCGGCCAGCACGCCGAACCAGCCGGGGGCCAGCGAGAGGACGAAGACGCCGAACGTCGTCACCCAGCGGCGACCCGACAACAGCACCAGCAGCATGCCGGCCGCACTGGGCACACCGACGACGAGTCCGACGACGAGGTCAGGTCGGATGGTCGCCGTCACCAGCACACTCGATGCGACACCCGCGACCACGCCCGTGGCGACACCGATGAGCATCGCACTGGTCAGGAGCCACGCCCGCGGGAGCGGAATCACCCCTTCACGGTAACTCCGCGCATCGCCGCTAGTCGTGCACCTGCGCGGCGCGTCCCGCCGGTATCGGGCAGGCGTCCACGGCCTCGGCGACGATGTGAGAGCCCGTTGCGACCGGTCGCTCCCCCGCCTCGAATCGTCTCCCGGTGACCGGCGGGTGCTCGTCGAGCAGCGCATTCTCCGCCGCGGTGAACGCGCGTCCGCGGGACAGGAACCGCATGCCCTCTGGCGATTCGAGGCTGAACCCACCACCTCGGCCGGGGACCACGTCGATCACCAGTTGGGTGTGCTTCCACGCCTCGAACTGCGACCCGGAAATCCACACCGGTACGCCGTCGCCGTCGCCCACATCGAGAATCGACAGCAGGATGTCGCGGTCACCGACGATGAAGTCCCCATCGGGGTAGCACATCGGTGATGATCCGTCACAACAGCCGCCTGACTGGTGAAACATCAGCGGGCCATGTCTGTCCTGGAGTCGACGCAGGAGATCAGCTGCGGGCGCGGTGATGAGTGCTCTGCTCGGCGCGGCCATCACTCACCCTATCGCCGCACGATTGCCGCCGATAGCCACAATGGACCCGTGGACCCAAGCGCTGATACCGACCCCACCCTCCGGGACCCCTACCTCTGGCTGGAGGACGTCACCGGCGATGACGCCCTGGCATGGGTGGCCCAGCACAACGAGCCCACCCTGGCCGAGCTCGGCGGCGAACGATTCGAGCAGATGCGCTCCGAGGCCCTGGCGGTGCTCGACACCGACGCCCGCATCCCGTACGTGCGGCGGCGCGGCGAGCACCTCTACAACTTCTGGCGGGACGGCGCCAACCCTCGCGGCCTGTGGCGGCGCACGACGTTGGAGAGCTACCGCTCGCAGGAGCCCGACTGGGACGTCGTCATCGATGTCGACGCACTCGCCGAGGCCGATGGCGAGAACTGGGTGTGGGCCGGCGCCGAGGTCATCGAGCCGGACCTGACGCGAGCGCTCATCAGCCTCTCCAGGGGCGGTTCGGATGCCACCGTGGTTCGCGAATTCGACATGCGGACACGTGAATTCATTGCGAGCGGATTCGAGCTACCGGAGGCGAAGACCGATATCGGCTGGGAGGGGGCCGATGCCGTGATCGTGGGCACCGACTTCGGACCGGGCTCGCTGACCGACTCCGGCTACCCCCGTGTCGTCAAGCGGTGGCGACGGGGCCAGCCCCTCACTGACGCCGAGACGCTCTTCGAGGGCGATGTGTCCGACGTGAGCGTCGGCGCCGGGTACGACCCGACGCCCGGTTTCGAGCGGCTGCTGATCTCGAGGTCACTGGACTTCTTCAATCGTGACCGATACGAACTCCGCAACGGCGAGCTGCTCAAGTTCGACGTCCCGACAGATGCCGGCACGTCGATACACCGCGAGTGGCTGCTGATCCGGCCGCGCAGCGACTGGACGGTGGACGGCACGACATACCCAACCGGCACGCTTCTGGCCACCAAGTACGACGAATTCCTCTCCGGCACGGCCGATCTCACTGTTGTCTTCGAACCAGACGAGCACACCAGCCTGCAGAGCTACACCTGGACGCGTGACCGGCTGATCCTGGTGACCCTGGTGGACGTGGCGAGCCGCATCGAGGTCGTCACGCCAGGGCCCTGGACACGCGAGCCCGTCGAGGGCATCCCGCCGAACACCAACACCGTGGTGGTGGCTGCCGATGAGTACGGTGACGAGATATTCCTGGACTCAAGCGGTTTCGACACACCGTCGCGACTCCTGTGGGGCCGGGTTGGCGAGGAACTCTCCGAGATCAAGAGCGCGCCTGCGTTCTTCGACGCCTCCGACATCGAGGTGAACCAGCACTTCGTGGCGTCGGCCGATGGCACGATGATCCCGTACTTCGTGGTAGGACACCGCAGCGCGAGCGGCCCCGGCAAGACGTTGCTCGGCGGCTACGGCGGATTCGAGAACTCCAGCACACCGGCCTATGGCGGTGTGCTCGGCCGGTTGTGGCTGTCACGCGGCGGCACCTACGTGCTGGCCAACATCCGTGGCGGCGGCGAGTACGGGCCGCGGTGGCACACCCAGGCGATGCGCGAGGGCAGACATCTGGTGCACGAGGACTTCGCCGCGGTTGCCGCCGACCTGGTCGCGCGCGGCATCACGACCGTCGATCAGCTCGGCGCACAGGGCGGCAGCAACGGCGGCCTGCTCATGGGCATCATGCTGACGAAGTACCCCGACCTGTTCGGCGCCCTGGTGTGCAGCGTTCCGCTGCTCGACATGAAGCGCTACCACCTGCTGCTGGCCGGCGCGTCATGGGTTGCCGAGTACGGTGACCCCGACAACCCGGACGACTGGGAGTTCATCTCGGAATACTCGCCGTACCAGAACATCTCGGCGGACCGACGGTATCCCCCGCTGCTGATGACCACGTCGACGCGCGATGACCGGGTGCATCCCGGGCACGCCCGCAAGATGACCGCAGCGCTGGAGGCCGCCGGGCACCCGGTGCAGTACTACGAGAACGTAGAGGGCGGCCACGCCGGCGCCGCCGACAACGCCCAGACCGCGTTCCGGTCAGCGCTGATCTACGAGTTCCTGCACCGCACGCTGGGCGAGTAAGCGCTTAGCTCAGCACCCCGCGGCCGATGATGGTCGGCAGATCGAGGAACGTCCGGATACCCGGTGCCGCTTCGCATACCGGTGCGATGGCGTGCACGGCGTGCATCGCGGTGCCGAGGCAGCCCTGATCCGTCTCGTCCTCACCATGGGCCGCGATGCGCGACTCGAGCACCATCGAGGGCTTGCCCTCGACGGTCACCTTCCAGCCGCGTCCGGTCGGCCAGTCCGGAGCCTGGTCGTCGCGCAGGCGGGTGATGTGCTCGATGGTCAGCGCGGGTCGACCGCCGATGATCGCGGAGCAGCTGAACCGCTGCGCCGAGACGGTGCCCACCTCGATCCGTCCGGCCGTGATGTCGAAGGCCTCGGCGGTGACGGCCACACGGCGGTCGTAGGCGAAGTCGTCGATGGCGGCGCCGAGGCCGTCGGCGACCAGCATGAGTGACGCCTTGAACGTCGAGCCGGCGAGCACCGGATCGGCCAGCGGAACCGGCGCATCGGGTGCCCCGCCGAAGCCCATGATGTCGAACAGCATGTCGGCGCTGTCATAGGTGCTGTAGTCCAGTAGTTCCTGCACCAACAGGGAATCGATGCGGCCGAACAGGCTCGACATCGTGAGTGGCAGAACCTCTGCCGCCCAACCGGGTTCGATACCCGTCGCGTGGAAGGACGAGCGCCCCTCGGCGCACGCCGCCTCCAGCTGGTCGACGACGGCCTGCCCCATGCTGGCTGGGTAGATGAGTGCCGTCACCGCCGTGGACACGACGTTCTTGCCCGACGCCAGCAGGGCACAGATGTCACGCAGCGCGCCCATCGGGTTCATCTCGCCCTGCGGCATGTACAGCACGCAGTCGGCGTCCAGCGCGATGATCGCGTCACGGTCACGCGTTGCGGTGACACCGATTTCGCCGATGCCACACAGCTCGCCGGCGTCACGGCCGTCCTTGGACTCGCCGTAGACCAATGCCCCGACCAGGTCGAGGTCAGGATGACGGTGCACCGCGGCGACGGCGTGGCGTCCGACGGTTCCGGTGGCCCACTGGATGACACGCAGCATCCCGATGAACTTACGGTAATACCAACGGCACAGTGGGCGGGTTGGCCGAACCACCACCATAGGGTGGAGCCATGAGCACCACGTCCCTGATCCTCTTCTACGTCGGCATCGGGCTGCTGGTCGCCGGAATCGTGGTGCCGGGCTGGGATACGAATCGGCTGCCGAAGCGGGCGGTGAAGCGTCGCATCTACTGGACCGCGACGGCCGTGGCGATCCCGGTGCTGTTCATCGCGGGCCTACCGGATCTTCAGAGTTCGGTCGCGTTCGTCGCGATGGCGGTGGTCCTCATGGTCGGGTGGGCGTACTTCCGCACATCGAACATCAAGATCGGCGGGGAGGTCCGGGCCGCGGACCCGGCCCACCGTGGGCCGGACCCGGCTCCGCGGGGTGAGGGGCCGTAGCCGGCTGAACACCTTGGTGGTGAAGCAGATCGATGCGGCCGACGTTGAGGTAAACAAGACGGCATGACCGCCGAGCCACGTCCGTCCGCTCCGCTCCACCCGCCGAGACGCCGCAGAGGCGCTGCCGTCCCGGGTCTGTTCGTACTCGTCGTGTTGCCGATCATGGGAGCAGCGCTGGCGTCCTGTTCCCGCGGAGAGACCACCTCGTCGACGACGCCCATCTCGACATCGCCCGCTCAATCCCAGAAGCCGACCCCACCGTTCGAGACATCGGACGGATTCGCGTGGCTAACGGCGGCCTGCGGCGGGCCTTCGGTGATGGATGCTTCGCCGAACTCATGGCTCCCCCAAGCCTCGAACGTCGCGCTGTGCATGACACCGCCCGGTCAACCATCGGTTCTAGTCGGTGTCTACGACGACCCATCCGAAAGCGCCGAAGACCTGACCAAGACGCAAGGCCAGCACGGCTATGCGACCCGGCAGGACGACCAGGGCCGAACCTGGATATTCGTCGTCGAAGGCACCGACCCCAGTCCGCTGCAGCCCCTGGAGCGGTACGGCTTCGCCCTCGCATGACAGATTTTGGTGCGTGGACCCCGGTTAACCGTCGGTAAACTGGCGAGATCGGTAAGTTCACGATAACCGTGACGAACCGTTGGGGGGAACCGGATGTACATCGACACGGACATGCTGCGCATGGGAGCGGACTTCTCCGACAGCGCGGCGACGATCATTCAACGCGGTGCGGCTGACTTCTCGTCGACCCGACTCAGCGTCGGTGTGTTCGGCGATTTCGAGGCTGCGCGCGGCTTCCACGGCGCCCTCACCGCGGCTCACCAAACCCACGCCACAACTATGGACGGTCATCGCACCGAACTAGACGCGATCGCCCAGAAGGCCACTTGCGCCGCGACGATGTTCCTCATGCAGGATGAGCAAGCTGCCGGCGCCGTCGATGCCGCGGGAAATTGCCTGACCTGATCCCCGATGACGCTGCAGCTTCGACATCTCGACGTCAAGGGCCTCATTGGTTCTGTCGGTGGCGACCCGTGGCAAATGAACCGCACGATCCAGGCTGGATCTCCGGGCGAGATCAGCGAGTTGGCCACCGCATTCCGGGCGGCCAGCACTTGTACCAGCGAGACCACCGAAGAGTTTCTCGCTGCACAAAGGCGATTCGAGTTGGCATGGGATCGTCACGACGGCGGCGACCATCCCATCAACGACTCGGCCGAAGTGTCGCGGGCCACCGAGTCATTGCAATACAACAAGGACAAGATGTCCAAGGTCGCCGTTGACTTGCAGAGCATCGCTGCTTCTTTGGCGGAAGCGCAGCGCAGCGGGGCCATCTCGATCAGCAATCTCGATGGCGCACTGCGGCGGATCAACGACCAGATCGACTACGAAATCAGTCTCGCGGCGGCCAACGGTGAGACCGCCGACATCTCGGAACTTACGCAGGCAGCGGTCGATCGCGTCGCCACTGCGCTAGACGAAGTGCGGTCTGTCCGTGACGCCTACTCCGACCAACTCGACCAGGCGCGAGCCGAGATGGCGGCAGAGGGTTACACCCCCGACGCCACGAACGGCGCCGACGGACGGGCCCTTGATTCTGAGCCGGGCGCCAAGTCAGCATCGGACAAGTACGACACCCGTCAACGCGCCGTCGACCAGGCACTGGTCGACGCTCCAGGCCCGTGGACGCCCGAGAAGCAGGCGGCCGCGGGACGGCTTCGCGACTTCGCGACGATCAACGATCCGGCGGCGAACATCGACGAGATCCAGTATGCGGGCCAACGACTGGGCGACTACAACATGTCTCATTTCACTGGCCCACTGCCTGTCGACCCCATCACCGGCAAGACCGCGGCCCAACGAGCCGCCTTCCGACAGGAATGGCAGCACAAGCTTGAGCAAGGCGTTCTCGGCGCCCCACCGATGAGTCCAGATCAGGCAACGCGGTTCCTCAATCAACAGGAAACGACCGCACGCAATATCGTTATTGATGGCGTTGAGACCAAGCTGCGAGAAACCGGGATCTCGGAAGAAGGAATTGCGGACATTGTCAAGAACCTCAGTACCGGCGCAGACATGGTCGGCACTGGATTCGAACGCTATGGCGAATCAGTTCCGACAGGCAGGCACACCCTCGAAGGTCTTTCCAAGGCGGACGCTGAACTGCTCAGCAAGGCAGGATTCAAGCTTTCGGCGGTCGGCAACGTCGTACAACTCGGGTTTGCCGGATGGGAGTGGTGGCACAGTGATTCGCACGACCGCAACGAAAAGCTGGGTGAGGCAACCGGATCTGTGGGTGGCAGTATTCTTGGTGGGGCTGCCGCGGGGGCAGCAGTGGGATCGGTAGCGGGACCGATCAGCGCGGCTGGCGCGGCAGTTGTCGGCGGCTTGCTCGGTGGGTTCGCCGGCGGCGACATCGGAGGAGACATCGGTGGATTGTTCGACGCGCCACTGACAAATGGCAGCGGCGGCGGCGGAAAGAGCTGGTAGTGACACTCTCCAAAATTCTCTTTATCTCTGGCCTGACACTCATGGTTCTCGGTGTGGTGGGAGGCTTTTTCCCGCTGTGGAAGTCGCGTGCCCTCTCTCCGGCTTCGATCCAGAGAAGGGTGTATTGGAGTGCGTGCTCGATCGGGATCGCACTGATGTTTCTCTCTCAGGCCCCGCAGTGGGGTTCGGCCATAGCCATCGCGCTCGCAATGACATTCGGGGTCGTGGTCATCGCGTTCGGAAACACGTCTCACATAAAGGTCGGCGGCAAGATCTATGCTGCATACCGCACTCTCCGCAAACCGGATCCGCCGCCCGCACTTCAGTCTCGCTCGTAGGCCGACAACAACGCCCTCTTCGCGCGGACACCTCATGCGCAAGCAGTCGAATTGCCCCTCTGAAACTCTTGCTACGGATACCCCACTCGGGAGCTGGCGGCCACTAAGTCGCTCACAGGTGGGCATCTGTGATCTGTTTGGGTACCGCCCCCATCCTTGGCATGGCAGAGGCGGATAGCGAATTACGATGTGCAGCTAATGCTGACGAAGGTCGTCGCTCGGCGCTAAACCGACAGCGACGCAAGAGTCCACGACGAATCCTTGACTTCCGGTCCATCAGTGACTCGACTTCAGTCATGGCCCAGAGCTTTGAGACCCTGCTGTACAAGGCGCAGCCGCCGGTCGCCACGATCACGCTGAACCGGCCCGAACACCTCAACACGATCGTGCCGCCGATGCCCGACGAGATCGAGGCCGCGGTCGGCCTGGCCGAGCGCGACCCGCAGATCAAGGTGATCGTGCTGCGCGGGGCGGGGCGCTCGTTCTCCGGCGGCTACGACTTCGGTGGCGGCTTCGCACAGTGGGGCGAGTCGATGAACACCGACGGCCGCTGGGATCCGGGCAAGGACTTCGCCATGGTGTCGTCGCGATCGACGGGGCCCACGCCGAAGTTCATGGCGATCTGGCGGGCATCCAAACCGGTGATCGCCCAGGTGCACGGCTGGTGCGTCGGCGGCGCGAGCGACTACGCGCTGTGCGCCGATATCGTCATCGCCAGCGACGACGCCGTCATCGGCACGCCATATGCCCGGATGTGGGGCGCCTACCTCACCGGCATGTGGATCTATCGGCTCGGCCTGGCGAAGGCCAAGTGGCACTCGCTCACCGGGGAACCGCTGACCGGTGTCGAGGCCGCTGCGGCTGAGTTGATCAACGAGTCGGTGCCGTTCGAGCGACTGGAGGCCCGCGTCGCCGAGGTCGCGGGCATGCTGGCCCGAATCCCGTTGTCGCAGTTGCAGGCTCAGAAGCTCATCGTGAACCAGGCCTACGAGAACATGGGGTTGGCGTCCACCCAGACTCTCGGCGGCATCCTCGACGGGCTCATGCGCAACACACCCGACGCGCTCGAGTTCATCGACGTCGCAGCAACCGAGGGCGTGCGCGCGGCGGTGCAGCGCCGGGACGGGCCATGGGGCGACTACAGCCAGGCGCCGCCGGAGCGCAGGCCCGATCCGTCACACATCATCGAGCCGTAGCCGCGCCTCCAGCAGGGCATCGAGGTCGCCCAGGCAGCGCAATGTGTCGTTGAGGTGGGTACAGGTGCTGGTGCCGACCAACTCACCCTTGATGCGGTGCCGCAGATCGGACAGCGCCATACCTCGTATGCGCAGCGCACTGGTGATCGCACTCGGGCACTCCTGCCACGGCAGCACATGCACTCTCGCATCGACCGACACGATGGTGCGGGCGGACACGTCCACCACGCCCGCCACGGTGTACTCGTGCACGATCGTCTCGGTCCCGTCACCGTCGACGTGGGAGTCGCGGAAGTGGGCGTCGAACTCGGCCGAGTCGGCATCGCCGGGCCGCAGGTCGATGCGTCGGTGTCGGCGCATACCGTGCGGGCGCAGCGGTTCGACGTCGCGCAGCGCGTCCAGGGCCGGCGCGACCGGGCCGAGCACCGTGGGGATGACCCCGTTGCTCTGGGCGTAGGTGACCATGAATGCGTCGTGGGCGAAGCCCGCGCAGATCGGGGCCAGGTTGTCGGTGACGCTGACGGGCAGCCGCTCCTCGTCGCCTCGGGTTGCCGCCTGGGCCATCAGTGCGTAGCCGGAAACCAGCGCTGCACCGGCCCAGTCGTCGAGCAGCAGGTGCAGCAGGCTCGCGCGCGACGCGTCGGCCGGAACGACCCGCGTGACCGCGGAGCGGAACCCCGGCCCGACGCGGTTACCCGTCAGCGCGGTGAGGCGGTCGTCGTCGACGGCGCCGACAATGTCGATGGCGTCGATGACGCGGTCGGTGAGATGCGCACGCAGTTCGACCTGGTCGAGCACCTCGACGCCCGATGCGCGTGCCACCACGTCACGGCCTCGCAGGGTGACGTCCGATCCCCCGGGTTCGGTCTGATGAGTGTCGATGACGCTGATCCGCCGCAGTGTGCCCGGCACGAGTGACGGCGTCGTGGTCACGGGCTGTTGCGGCCCGAGGTCCGTGAGGAAAGGCATGGCCTGACGTTACTGGGCAGTCGACCAGCAGGACGACGTGCGACGCGAGCGTCAGTCGCGCCGGCGCAACCCACCGAGCATCGCCACGACGACCCCGAACGCCACCAGGACCACGCCCGCGGCCAACGTCAGGTTCAGCCACAGGTGCAGACTGTCGACGGCGTGACCGACCATCGCGTCAGCGACCTGCCGGATCCCGCCGGAGGTGACATCGAGCGCCTTGTCGACGTAGCGGCGTGCCACCTCGATAGCCGCCCAACCGGCCGCACCGACCACCAGCGCCGAAACCCCCAGGGCTGCAAGGGCCTTACCCCGTCGCCGCGCAACCGCGAGTGTCAGCAGCGCGAAAACGCCCGCCAGGATCGCCGCCCCGAGGCTCGCCCACGGACCCCACGTGGACAGCTGGCGCAGTTGCCCCGGCCGGAGCGAATCGGACACGTTCTCCGTCAACGGCACCGTCAGCGTCGACGGCGCGCTGATGCCGAAGTCGCTCAGGGTCTGCTGAAACGAGCGATCGGCGAGCATCGGCGACAGGTCGATCTCCCAGCGCCCCGACTCATCGGACTGCGACACCGCATCGGTGAACATCCATCGGTGGGCGATCCGGTTGGCCGTCGCGAACTGGCCGGGGAACGCCGCGCTGCGCGTGTAGGTCGTCGCCGCGCCGCGCAACAGATCGGGGGTCACGTCATAGCCGCTGTTGCCCGCGAGGTTCACCAGCTGGTCGGTCAGTTCCAAGGCCATCGCGTTCTGCAGCGGCGGTTCGGTGGCCGCGGCCTGCGCCAGCGCGACGTAGCCGCCCTCGTCGACGACGTTGTGCTGGGCCCACATCGCGGGCACCGCCACCGCGAGCGCCACCGTTGTCAGCAGCCAGAAGAGGAGCGCAGCCACGAACCGCACGGCGCGTCCTCCTCTCCTGGACGCAGCCGGGTCTCAGTCAGCCAGTGCGCGTCCCACGATGAGCGGATCGGCGCGGCCGACCACCTCGTGATCCTTGTTGTCGTAGTCGAACTTACCGAGGACGTAGCGCATCGCGTTGATCCTGGCGCGTTTCTTGTCATTGCTCTTCACCACGGTCCACGGTGCCGCCTCGGTATCGGTCCAGGCGAACATGTCCTCCTTGGCCGCCGTGTAGTCGTCCCACTTGTCCAGCGACGCGAGGTCGGTCGGTGAGAGCTTCCACTGCCGGACCGGGTCGACCTGGCGGATGGTGAAGCGGGTGCGCTGCTCGGCCGCGGTCACCGAGAACCACAGTTTGGTCAGGCTGATGCCGTCGTTGACCAGCATCTGCTCGAACAGCGGCGCCTGCCGGATGAACTCCGCGTGCTGCTTGGGCGAGCAGTACCCCATCACGCGTTCGACGCCCGCGCGGTTGTACCAGGACCGGTCGAACAGCACGACCTCCCCCGCCGCGGGCAGGTGCGGAACGTAGCGCTGGAAGTACCACTGCGTGCGTTCCCGCTCGGTCGGCTTCTCCAGCGCGACGACGCGCGCGCCGCGCGGATTCAAGTGCTCCATGAACCGCTTGATGGTGCCGCCCTTGCCTGCGGCGTCGCGACCCTCGAACACGATGACGTGCCGGTGCCCGTTGGCCTGGCTCCACTTCTGCAGCTTGAGCAGTTCGATCTGCAGCAGACGCTTCTGCTGCTCGTACTCGTCGCGGCTCATCCGCTCGTCGTATGGGTAACCCTCGCGCCACGTGTCGACGACCTCGCCTGTGCGCTGGACGAGCAGCACGGGATCGTCGTCATCGTCGTCGCGCACGATGTAGTCATCAAGAGCAGAACCGTCCAACATCACCGGCGCAACGTATCGACCCCCGCCTACACGGGGGTGACGCCGAGATGAACGAACGGTGCCGTGCGCTACCCGGCTGCTACTTGGCGACCCGCCTCGGTCGACGCAGTGCCAGCTTGGTCATCAGCGTGTTCATCCGCTTGAGCGCCTTGAGCGAGTTGTTGTAGTAGTTCCCGCCCGCACCGACGGTGGTCCGCGGCACGACGACAGCCTCCTGACGACAGAACTTCCGCACGCCGTCCGCGCCGCCGAACCGCGCGCCGATGCCTGATGTCTTCCACCCGCCCATCGGGGCCGTGGTGCACATCAGGTTCGAGATCACGTCGTTGACGTTCACTGCGCCGCAATCCAATTCAAGCGCGACATCCTTTGCCCGGGCGATGTCACGCGAGAACACCGACGCGCTCAACCCGTACGGGCTGTCATTGGCCAGGCGCACCGCCTCGGCGACGCTCGACACCTTCATGATCGGCAGGGTCGGGCCGAACGTCTCCTCCGTCATGCAGAGCATCGAGTGGTCGACGTCGACGAGAACCGTCGGCGGGTAGAAGCTCCCGACGCCCTCGTGACGCTGCCCACCGGTGAGCGCCCTGGCGCCCTTGGCGACGGCGTCGGCGACGTGCCGGTCGGTCACGGCCACCTGACTGTCATCGATCAGCGCGCCGAAGTCGTGGCCCTCGCCCGCGCCCATTTTCAGGTTCTTCACGTCGCGCACCACGGCGTCGACGAACTGGTCATACACCTGGTCGAGCACGTAGACCCGCTCCACCGACACACACGTCTGGCCGGCGTTGAACATCGCACCCCACACCGCGGCGTGCGCGGCCAGATCGACGTCGGCGTCCTCGAGCACGATCATTGGATCCTTGCCGCCGAGTTCGAGGCTGACGGGCGTGAGCCGGCGCGCGGCCCGTTCCATCACCTTCGCGCCGGTTGCGCTGGAGCCGGTGAACTGGATGTAGTCGGCGTTGTCGACGACGGCCTCGACGGCCTCGCGGGCGCCCTGAACGATCGCCATCACCTCGGGCGCACCCGAGTCGAGCCAGCCCTTCAGCAGCAGCTCGGCGGTCAGCGGTGTGCGCTCCGACGGCTTGAGCAGCACGGCGCAGCCCGCGGCCAGCGCGGCGATGCCATCCATCAGGAGGTTGGCGACGGGGTAGTTCCACGGCGCGATGATCCCGACCACCGGACGCGGCCGGTAGTGCACGGCGATCTTCTTGATCGACAGGAACGGCAGCGGTGCCGGCCGAGTCTCCGGTGCCAGCGCCTTCTCCATCGTCTTGATGTAGTACGACGCGATCATGATCAGCAGCGGGACCTCTTGAGCGGCGTCCGTCGCGGACTTGCCGGTCTCGGCGATCAGCAGTGACTCGATCTCGTCGCGGTGCTCACCGAGCCAGACGGCGTAGCGCGCCATCACCTTCGCTCGGCCCGCGGCGCCCCGTGCCTCCCATTCCCGTTGGGCGACGCGCAGACCTGCGGCGATGCGGCCGACGTCGGCTGGGTCGGTCCAGCGCACGGTGCCCGCGACGGCACCCGTGGCGGGGTTGAGGATGGCGCCCTCCGGAAGGCCGGAACCTGGCGCGGAAACTTCGGGCGTTGCTGTCATGGCCCCATGTTAACCACAGCTGTGATCCACGTCGCACCTGGGTTGACACCTGTCAAGTCTGGCCGTCCAGACCGCCAGACACACCACGGCCGTTCCGAGCAGCACAGCACCGAGAGTGTCGGTGAAGTAGTGGTAGGTGAACGACTGGCCCAGCATGCCCAGCAGCACAGCGATGACGGCGCCAGCCACCACCCACGCGGTGACACCGGCCAGCACCACCAGCAGACAGATCACCACCACGGCCAGCGTGGTGTGACCACTGGGATAGGCCAGCGCGCCACCCTTGGTGCGGCCGAACACCGGCTTGACCAGGCGCACCGCCACCAGGGCGACCAGCGGTGCCACCACCATCACCACGACCATTCGCCCGCGCCGCCGATGGGCCGCCACGGCGATGCCGATCGCCAGCACGACGGCCTGCGTCAGGCCCGCGGTGAAGAACAGCAGCCAGCCCAGCGCCGGATGGGCGTCGCCGGTCCGGATGAACCAGTCATCGACCCGGGTGGACTCCGAGCCGACCGCAAGCCCCAGCAACACCATCAGCGGCAACGCGACGCACGGCCACCATCGGACCAGCCTCATTCAGGCGCGGGGCCCTTGACTGCGATGCCCTTGACGTAGGCCGCCTGACCGAGGTGCTGTGCGCAGTCGTCGATGATGCTGACGAGGCGGGCACTGGCCGTGACGGGCGGGGTCCAGCGCCTGTCGACTATGCGCTCGAGTTCCTCGGCCGTCACACCCGCGACGAACTCGAGCGTGATCCGGTGCACCGCGTGGTAGTAGCCGGCCAGCAGTTGAGCCGACGCGCGAACCTTGCCGACCTCCTCGGGAGTGTGCCCGTAACCATGCGCGTCCCGCGGGAGGTCGAGGGCGAATTTGTCGACCCAGCCGTCGCGTAGCCACACCTGCTCGGTCCCGGCGATATCGCACAGCTGCGCGTCCTGCACGCGGGCGCTGTGCCAGAGCAGCCACGCGATGCTGTTGGCCTCCGGTGTCGGACGGTACGACGACACGGCGTCGGTCAGCCCGTCGGTGATGTCGTCGGCGTGTTCGATGAGGCGGGTGAAGGAGTCGCGGAGCAGTTCGCGCGCCGCGTCGATATTTGCTTGCGCCATGTCCGCCAAAGTTACGCCTGTGGTGCAATATTCCGACTGGTGTGGGCGTCATCGCTGCTCTGCTCGGAAGGGAAACAGACTTTGGCTGTGCCGTCTTCAAAAGAAGAGCTAGTGCATGCCATCACCGGCGAGTACGACAAGTTGGTGCGGGACCTCGCGCGGGTGCCGGCCGAGCAGGTGCGCGAGAGATCTCTGCCAGGACACAAGGCGAACACGCTAATGAGTCCTGCGGATCTTCTGGCCTATCTACTCGGATGGAGCGAACTCATACTGACGTGGCATGAGCAACGCGACGCAGGCATTGAACCCTCCTTCCCAGCGTCCGGATACAACTGGAATCAACTTGGGGATTTAGCGCAGCAGTTCTACCGCGACTACGCCAGCCTCAGCTGGACCGAACTGCTCGACCGTTTCAATGCAGCTGAGTCCCGTGTGCTCTCTCTGGTCTTGAAGATGAGCGATGAAGACCTGTACGGGAAGCCCTGGTACGGCAAGTACACCGCGGGGCGAATGATCCAGCTCAACACTTCGTCGCCGTATGCCAACGCTCGTCGTCGCATCCGCTCATGGCTGCGAGAGAACAACCTCTGATTCGTTCACGATGGTGCAACGGGATCCGGCCCCGATGAACGCCGCTGGCCGGGAAGGACCTAACCCTTCGGGCCGCCGCCGTGGAACACAGCCTCGACGTTGTTACCGTCGGGGTCCCGAACGAAGGCGCCGTAGTAGCTGTCGTGGTACTCCGGCCACAGCCTGGGCTCGTGCAGTGGTTCCACCCCCAGCGCCACCGCTGTGTGGAAGAAGGTCTGCACCGCCTCGGGGTCCTTGGCCACGAACGCGATATGCACCTCGCGATTGGGACCCGAGGCATCACCCGCCGACGCGTCGCCGATCCAGAAGTGCGGATGGCCGTCCGCGCCGTAACCGATGGCCACGCCGAAGTCCATCTGACGGGTGAAGCCCAGCACGCCGAGAACCTTGTCGTAGAAGTCCTTCGACTTCTCCCAGTCGCTGCAGTTGATGCCGAAGTGATCGATCATCGATCCATCGTGGCATGTGGCTACGACACCGTCGTACATTCAGGTGTATGGCCTATGACTTGCTCATCCGCAACGGCACCATCGTCGACGGCCTCGGGGGTGAGCCATTTGTCGGCGATGTCGCGATCACCGACGGGGTCATCGAGGCGGTGGGCGCTGTCGAGGGTTCGGCAGCGCGCGAGATCGACGCGACGGGGCTGCTCGTCACACCCGGCTTCATCGATCTGCACACGCACTACGACGGGCAGGCCATCTGGTCCGATCGCATGTCGCCGTCGTCGTCGCACGGCGTGACCACCGCGGTGATGGGCAACTGCGGTGTCGGTTTCGCCCCGTGCCGGGCCGACGACCACGAGACACTCGTCGACCTCATGGCGGGCGTGGAGGACATCCCCGGCGTCGTGATGGTCGACGGGCTGCCGTGGACATGGGAGACGTTCCCGGAGTTCCTCGATGCCCTGGACGATCGGCGCCGGGACATCGATGTGGCCGCGTTCCTGCCACACTCCCCGCTGCGGGTGTACGTGATGGGCCAGCGCGGCGTCGATCGCGAACCCGCCACCGACGAGGACCTGGCGCTGATGCGCAAGCTCGCCGAGGAGGCGGTTCGAGTCGGAGCGCTGGGCTTCGCATCGTCGCGGCTGACTCTGCACAAGTCCGAGAGCGGCCATCCCATACCGAGTTTCGAAGCCGGTCACGCCGAGATCGAGGCCATCGCCCGCGGCGTCAAGGACGCAGGCGGCGGACTGATCCAGTTCGTTCCCGACCTCGTTGCCGGTGACTTCGCGCCCGCGTTGCAGACGGTGTTCGACGTCGCAGAGGACGTGGGTCTGCCGGTGACGTTCACCCTCGCGATAGGCAATGCCGGCGACCCGTTCTTCGAGGACGGGCTCACGATGGTCGAGAAGGCGAACGCAGCGGGTGGTGAGGTCACCGCGCAGGTCTTCCCGCGCCCGATCGGTCTGGTGATAGGCCTGGAGCTGAGCGGCAACCCGTTCGTGCTCTATCCGAGTTACCGCGAGATCGCCCACCTCCCGTTGGCCGAACGCGTCGCCGTGATGCGCAAGCCCGAGGTCCGGGCGCGCATCCTGGCCGACACCCCGGCCAGTGACGGCCACCCGCTGATGTTCGCGGTGCAGGCGTGGAACTGGATGTTCCCGCTGGGTGATCCGCCCAACTACGAGCCCGACCCGTCGCAGAGCATCGGCGCCCGGGCGCAGGCCCGCGGTGTCAGCCCGCTCGAGGAGGCCTACGACCGGCTGCTCGACGATGACGGCCACGCCATGCTGCTGATCACGCTGGCCAACTTCCGCGACGCCTCCCTGGACACCGTGGCTCGCCTACTCCGTCGCGAGGACGTGGTCCTTGGCCTCGGCGATGGCGGCGCCCACTACGGAATGATCTGCGACGCAAGCTTTCCCACCTACATGCTGGCGCACTGGGCACGCGACCGCGCAGCGGACCGGCTGTCGGTGGCCGAGGCGGTCCGCGAACTGACGTCGGTTCCCGCGCGCGTCGCGGGGCTCGCCGACCGCGGCCGAATCGCATTGGGCCACAAGGCCGACCTCAACGTCATCGACCACGCGGCAGTGCATCTGCACAAGCCCGTCATCGCGCATGACCTGCCAGGCGGCGGGCGTCGACTCGACCAGAGCGCCGACGGGTACGTCGCGACGATCGTGTCGGGTGAGGTCATCGCCGAGCACGGTGTGCCAACCGATGCGCTGCCCGGCAAGTTGGTGCGCGGCCGTCAACCGGCACCGAGCGTCCGCACATGAGAGAGGCCCGGTCTCCGCGAGAAGACCGGGCCCCCTTCGACGCCAACCTATGCGGCCGCGGGCGAGTCAGCGGCTCCTGAATCCGAGTCAGCGGGACCCTCGGGCTCGCCGGCCGTGACATCGCTGTCGACCGGCTTCGGCGTGGCCTTCGGTTCCTCGACCGTCTTACCCTTGGCCAGCGCGCCCTTGATCTGGTTGACGAACGTATCGCCGGGGCTCACCTTGTTACCCGACTTCACCGTGTTCGTCACCGGCTTGTCGTCCTTGACCTCAGGGACGTCCGTGTCCGCGGCGGGTGTCTCATCCGCAGCGACGTCACCGGCCACCGGAGGCGTGTCCTGCGGCGCGTCCGGAGACGTGTTCAGCTCGGAATCCGTTGCCTCGACCTTCTTCTCGACCGGATCGACACTCGACAACGCGACAGCGCCTGGGACCTCGAGCGACGCCTGCGGCAACGCGCTCGGCTCGTCCGACGTGACGGTGAACTGCGCCGAACTCTGGCCCAGCAGCGACTGGTTCGGCGAGATCGGGTCGGGGAGCCGTGACAGCAGGTGGTCGACGCTATCGGAGATGGCCGTGAAGACGCTGCTCGCCAGTTCGCCGATCGGCCCCGGCAGAGTGTTGAACGGCCGGGCGGCGGCGTCCAGCAGACCCCCGAGCAGCCCGTAACTCGGCGACAGCAGCCCGTACACCAGGTTGCTCACCAAGCCGGGAATCTCACTCGGATTCCGAATCGCCGACTCGAAGGTCGCCTCCAGGTCTGCTGGCAGATAACCCAGGTAGTACACGGTGTTGTACAGCATCCACACAGGTGCGGTGACGGCGTAGTTAACGGCAGCGAGCGCGCGGCCGATGTCGGTGCCCCAGAACGCATCCGTCGCATCCACTCCGGGAGCCGAGCTGGGCAGATGGGCGAGTGCGCCACCGATGGCATCGGAGATCTGCCCGACGGCGTTGATGATGGCTGGCCCGAACGGATTCGGCAGCAGTTCGGCCAACGGCTCAATCGAGTACGCCCTGATGTCCCACGCGTATGTGTAGGGCATGTAGCTGGCGGACGGGTTGACGTACCGCTGAACCAACCAGGACAACACGTTCGGGCTCAGAGACGGGTTCTGCGCGGCGGCGGCGATGGCCGTGAGGGCATCGAACGGCAACGACAACGCACCATCCAACGCGATGGTCACGCCGGCCGCGACGCCATTGACGGCGTCGCCCAGCTTGTACAGCGCGTCGGTCACCACGGACGCGTTCGCCACATCCGTGGTGATAGCTGGCAGGCCGCGATACTCCGGCACCCCGACGATCGATGCCGCCGAGACCACACCGGCGGCCACCAACGCGGCGGCGAACTTCGTCTGCGGACGAATAGAAACAGCGTTCACAAATCCCCCTCAATGGTGCGACCCCCTGTCGCAAGGCGAGTATATGGGTCATATTTACGTCTTCGTCAATGGTTTGCTGATCCTTAATTCAGATTTCACAACTGCGGGCCGTACCCTCGCCACATGAGCATCAAGGTGGATCTCGACCGTCTGTCCGATGCGCTGAGCGACTTCGGACTCGGCTACCTGATCACAGTCGGCGACGATTTCCGCGCTCACACCGTCTCCATCGACACGGTCATCTCGGACGGCGTGTTCAACATCGGCCACATCGGAAACACCACTCGCCGCAACGTGATTGAGCACGCCGACGTCACACTGCTGTGGCCACCCCGCGAGCAGGGCGGCTACTCGCTCATCGTCGACGGACGCGGCGAGGTGGAGGGCGACGGGCTGTGCGCGACGCCGACGCGAGCGGTGCTGCACCGGTCCGCCACGCCCCGCACCCCCTCCGCATCGGGCTGCGCGGAGGACTGCGTGCCACTCGCCGAGGACTGAGCCGGCACGATCAGTTGCGATCATCACGGTTGCAACCCTGTGAACACCGGCACGCATGTGGCCTAGCTGTTCGATGTGACTGTCACCAATGCGCCCGTCATCACCGACGATCAGAGCGCCACCATCTCACCGCAGGCCCGCACGGCGCTGTGGGCGAGCCTGGTCGGCACCACGATCGAGTGGTACGACTTCTTCCTCTACGCAACCGCCGCCAGCCTGGTGTTCAACCACGCGTTCTTCCCTGACCAGTCGACGTTCGTCGGGACGCTGCTGTCGTTCGCGACGTTCGCGGTCGGCTTCCTGGTGCGGCCGATCGGCGGCTTCGTCTTCGGCCACGTCGGAGACCGGATCGGGCGCAAGAAGACGCTGGCCTTCACGATGCTGCTGATGGGCGGCGCGACGGCGCTGATGGGTGTGCTGCCCACCGCAGCGCAGATCGGCGTGCTGGCACCCATTCTGCTGTTGCTGCTGCGCATCGTGCAGGGCTTCGCGCTGGGTGGCGAGTGGGCCGGCGCAGTCCTGTTGGCGGTCGAGCACAGCCCGCCGAAGCGCCGCGGCCTGTTCGGCAGCATCCCGCAGGTCGGTCTGGCGCTGGGCCTCGCGCTGGGCACCGGTGTCTTCGCCCTGCTTCAGATCGCCCTTCCCGATGACGCCTTCCTGACGTACGGGTGGCGAATCGCGTTCCTGCTCAGCATCGTGCTGGTGATCTTCGGCGTCGTGGTACGTCTGCGGGCCAGCGAGACACCGTCTTTCGAGAGGGTGCGTGACAGCGACGACCGCGCCGCGGTTCCCCTGCGGGAGATCTTCAAACCGCCCGTGCTCCGCTCGACGGTGCTCGGCATGCTGTCGCGATGGGGCGAGGGAGCCGCCTTCAACACGTGGGGCGTCTTCGCGATCGCCTATGCGACGAGCACCCTCAAACTCGACAAGGTTCCGGTTCTGATCTCCGTCACGGCCGCTGCCCTGCTGATGGCGGCGCTCCTGCCGGTCTCGGGCTTGCTCACCGATCGGTTCGGCGCAAAGCGGGTGTACACCACAGGAATCGCGGCGTACGCCATCTCCGTGTTCCCGGTCTTCGCCCTGTTCGGCACCGGGAACATCTGGCTCTACGCGCTGGCGTTGCTCGTGGTGTTCGGCGTCATCCACGCGCTGTTCTACGGCGCGCAGGGCACGCTCTACGCATCGCTGTTCCCCGCCCGGATTCGCTACACCGGGCTCTCGACCGTCTACCAGCTGTCCGGTGTGTACGCCTCAGGCCTGACCCCGCTGATCCTCACGGCGTTGATCGGCGTGGCCGGTGGGTCGCCCTGGATCGCATGCACCTACCTGGTGACGACGGCGACCATCAGTGTGATCGCGACGCTGCTGCTCAAGCCGACGCCGCTGCGCGACCTCGAGTAGGTCCCCCGGCACACGAAAAGGCCCGGCTCGCAAGCGAGCCGGGCCTTCCGTGTGAAGCTAGGAACTTCCAGAAATCAGAAGTCCATGCCGCCCATGCCACCGGTCGGGTCGCCCGCAGGTGCGGCGGCCTTCTCCGGCTTGTCGGCGACGACGGCCTCAGTGGTGAGGAACAGCGCCGCGATGGACGCTGCGTTCTGCAGCGCCGAGCGGGTGACCTTGACCGGGTCGGCAACGCCGGCGGCCAGCAGGTCCTCGTACACGCCGGTCGCGGCGTTCAGGCCGTGACCCGAGGGAAGGTTCGAGACCTTCTCCGCGACGACACCCGGCTCCAGGCCACCGTTGAAGGCGATCTGCTTGAGCGGGGCCGACAGCGAGACCCGGACGATGTTGGCGCCAGTGGCCTCATCGCCTTCGAGCTTCAGATCGTCCAGCGCGGGAGCGGCCTGCAGCAGCGCCACGCCACCACCGGCGACGATGCCCTCTTCGACGGCAGCCTTCGCGTTGCGAACGGCGTCCTCGATGCGGTGCTTGCGCTCCTTGAGCTCCACCTCGGTGGCAGCTCCGGCCTTGATCACAGCAACGCCACCGGCCAGCTTGGCCAGGCGCTCCTGCAGCTTCTCGCGGTCGTAATCGGAGTCGCTGTTCTCGATCTCGGCGCGGATCTGGGCCACCCGGCCGGCGATGGCGTCGGAGTCGCCCGAGCCCTCGACGATGGTGGTCTCGTCCTTGGTGATGACGACCTTGCGGGCGGTGCCCAGCAGTGCGACGTCAGCGGTCTCCAGCGAGAGGCCAACCTCTTCGCTGATGACCTGGCCACCGGTCAGGATCGCGATGTCCTGCAGCATGGCCTTGCGGCGGTCACCGAAGCCCGGGGCCTTGACGGCGACGGACTTGAAGGTGCCACGGATCTTGTTGACGACGAGCGTGGAGAGCGCCTCGCCCTCGACGTCCTCGGCGATGATCAGCAGCGGCTTGCCGGACTGGATGACCTTCTCCAGCAGGGGCAGCAGATCCTTGACGGTCGACACCTTGGAGCTGACCAGCAGGATGTAGGGATCCTCCAGGACGGCTTCCTGACGCTCGGCGTCGGTGACGAAGTAGCCCGAGATGTAGCCCTTGTCGAAGCGCATGCCCTCGGTGAGCTCGAGCTGCAGGCCAAAGGTGTTGGACTCCTCGACGGTGATGACACCCTCGTTGCCAACCTTGTCCAGAGCCTCGGCGATCAGGTCGCCGATCGACTGGTCACCGGCGGAGATGCCCGCGGTCGCAGCGATCTGCTCCTTGGTCTCGACCTCCTTGGCCGAAGCAAGCAGCGTCTCGGTGATCTTCTCGACGGCCTTCTCGATGCCGCGCTTCAGGCCGAGCGGGTTGGCGCCGGCAGCGACGTTGCGCAGGCCTTCGCGAACCAGGGCCTGGGCGAGCACGGTGGCGGTGGTGGTTCCGTCGCCAGCGACATCGTCAGTCTTCTTGGCAACTTCCTTGACCAGCTCAGCGCCGATCTTCTCGTAGGGATCCTCCAGCTCGATCTCCTTGGCGATGGACACACCATCGTTGGTGATCGTGGGGGCGCCCCACTTCTTCTCCAGAACGACGTTGCGACCCTTGGGCCCCAACGTCACCTTTACCGCGTCGGCGAGGGCGTTCAGGCCCCGCTCGAGGCCGCGGCGTGCCTCTTCGTCGTACGCAATTGTCTTGGCCATTGCGAGTGATTCCTCCGAATTAGGGGATCGCACGTTTGTTGGTCGGGTTCAGTGCCCGCGACGGACGACCATGGCTGTGCGGCCCAGTCTCACCGTCCCGACCTAGCACTCGCCGATCGCGAGTGCCAACGTCATTTTTAGCACTCGGCCATGGCGAGTGCAAGGTTGGCGGAACTGTCCGCTTACAGCGGAAAGGTCAGAGAACATGTCCAGGTGCCCGCGACTCCGTCCGCTCCACCGCGAATCCGACACGCCGAGACCTTCGCTGCGGCCACGACGTCACTCGACAGGTTGATCGACTGGTCCCACGACGCGTGCAGCCGGGTGGGCTACTTCGCCGCGCTCTACAAGCGCATCAACCTCGCGATCGAGGCCGCCGCCGACGGCGGCAGCTTCTCCGACGCCGAGCGGATGCAGCGGCTCGACGTGGCCTTCGCCAACCGGTACTTCGACGCGATGAACGGCTACTTCCACCGAGACCACTACCCCAAGCCGACGCACTCGTGGCGGATCACGTTCGACCACGCCGAGCAGGACGAGCCGATTCTCACCCAACACCTGCTGGCCGGGATCAACGCCCACATCGCCCTAGACCTCGGCGTCGCGCTCGACACGCTCTGCGGTGGACGCAACCTGAACTCGGTGCGGGAGGATTTCCTCAAGGTCAACGCCGTGCTGGCCGGGCAGGCCGACGATGTCCTCGATCAGGTCGAGGATCTGTCCCCCACCCTCAAGCGGGTGCTGGACTTCATCCCCGGCGAGGAGTCCTCCCTCATCGGCATGAGTGTGAAGCTGTGGCGCGACAGCGCGTGGCGGTTCGCCAAGGCACTCGCCTTCTCACCGGCCGCCCTGGATCCCTATGCGATCGGGGTTCGGGACCGGGTGGTCGCGCGACAGGGATCGTTCACGTTCATCCGCGGCCCGTTCGCCCTGGCCTATGACCTCATCGCCGACGAGGAGTGCCGCGACGTGAAGCGCAACATCGCCAGGCTCAGCGAGATCGCGGCGACACCCGCGCCACCGAAGCTCAACCTCGACTGAGGCGTGAGATCGCCGACGTAATGTGGCGTCATGTCGCTGTGGACCCGAGAGGTACCGCCGTATCCGCCCGTGCGCTACACCGGAGAGCCCGAGGTCAGCGCGACACTGCGCCGCGGTGACGAGCCGGCCGACTATGACTCCTTCGGGCTGGTGCAGTACCACTATCTGGCCAACCAGAAGAAGACCGACGGCGACTACGGACTGTTCCGCGTCGACCTCGCGCCGCGGGCGGGCGGACCGGGTCCGCACTTCCACCGCGCCATGTCGGAGGCGTTCTTCGTGCTGTCGGGGTCGGTGACGATCTACGACGGCACCGAGTGGACACGCGCCGGGCAGAACGACTTCGTGTTCGTACCGCCGGGCGGTATCCACGGCTTCCGCAATGAGGTCGACGACCCGGCCTCGATGCTGATGCTGTTCGCCCCTGGCGCACCGCGCGAGCACTACTTCGAGGGCCTGGCCCACCTCGGCGACCTGACCGACGCGGAGCGCGCCGAGTGGTTCGCCGCGAACGACAACCACTTCGTGGACTAGGTGCGTAGCCGCGCGGCCAGATACGGCGCGGTGCGGCTCTGTCCAGCGGCCGCCACGTGCTCCGGGGTACCTGCGGCGACGACGCGCCCACCCGCCTCGCCTGCACCCGGACCGAGGTCGACGACCCAGTCCGTGCCAGCCACCAGGCGCATGTCATGTTCGGCGACGACGACAGTGTTGCCCGCGTCGACGAGGCTGTGCAGTTGGCCGTCGAGCAGGTCCACGTCGGCTGGATGCAAACCGGTCGTCGGCTCGTCGAGGACATAGAGCGTGTGACGACGACGTCTGCTCGCTCGGCGAGCCTCGCTCGGTGGCGTGGACGTTTGCAGTTCGGTGGCCAGCTTGATCCGCTGTGCCTCACCGCCGGAGAGCTCAGTCGCGGGTTGCCCGAGGCGAAGGTAACCGAGCCCGACCTCCTTCAGCGTCGTCAGCGAGCGCGCCGCACCGGCGACGTCGGCGAAGAACACCGATGCCTCGTCCACGGTCATCGCGAGAACGTCGGCGATCGTGCGGTCGCGGTAGCGCACCTCGAGCGTCGCCTCGTTGTAGCGGGCGCCGTGGCATGTCGGGCACTGGCCGTAGGTGCCCGGCAGGAACAGGAGTTCAACGGATACGAAGCCCTCGCCCTGGCAGGTGGGGCAACGCCCTTCGGCGACATTGAAGGAGAACCGGCCCGCGGTCCATCCGCGGCGACGGGCCTTGGGCGTGGCGGCGTAGACCTTTCGCACGGCGTCGAACAGCCCGGTGTAGGTGGCCAGTGTCGAACGGGGTGTCCGCCCGATCGGCTTCTGATCGACGGCCACCAGCCGGTCGATCAGCTCGACTCCGTCAGCGGTGACGCCGACGCTCGCGTCACGGTCCAGGTCGATCATCTCGGTGTCGGCGTCGGCGTCTCGGTCCGGTTCGGCGGCCTCGCCGCCCAGATGGCGGGCGACGACGTCACCGAGCACCTTGTAGACCAGTGTCGACTTGCCGGAGCCGGAGACGCCGGTGACGGCGGTGTAGGTGCCCAGCGGGATGTCGACATCGAGGTCGCGAAGGTTGTGGAAGGTGATACCGCGCAACCGCAGCGTCCCCGATGGCGTGCGCGGAACCCGCGGCGCGGGTGGTGTCGCGTCGAACAGGTACCCGCGGGTGATCGAGGCGGGCACATCGGCCAACCCAGGCACCGGACCGCTGTAGAGCACCTCACCGCCGAGTTCGCCCGCGCCGGGGCCGACGTCGACGATCCAGTCCGCTCTCCGGACCACGTCCATGTCGTGTTCGACCACGAACAACGAGTTCCCTGCCCGCCGCAGCCGGTCGAGCACGTCGAGCAGTGGCTCGGCGTCGGCCGGGTGCAGCCCCGCCGACGGTTCGTCGAGGACGTAGAGGACGCCGAACAGTCCAGCCCGCAACTGGGTGGCCAGCCGCAGCCGCTGCAACTCCCCCGGCGACACCGTCGGCGTGCGGCGGTTCAGGGCCAGGTAACCGAGCCCGAGTTCGACGAGCACCTGGACCCTGGCGACCAGGTCCGCGGCGATCATCGTGGCGACCTCTGTCAGCTCGCCTGACTCGGTGGACTCGTAGGCGGCCTCGAAGTCGGTGCGTTCGGCGGCGGGCCGGAGCACCTCGGCGAGTTCGGCCAGCGGCAGCGCCACCAGTTCGGCGATGTTGCGGCCCGCGAAGGTCACGGCGAGCGCCTCGGCTCGAAGGCCCGACCCATCGCAGAGCGGGCAGTCGACGCTGTCGACGAACTTCAGCACCCGTCGGCGCATCATGGCGCTCTGCGAGTTGGCCAGGGTGTGGCGGACGTGCCGCTCGGCACTGGAGAAGGTGCCGTTGTAGAAGTAGTCGGCGGTGACGGCAGCCCGGTTCGGATGGATCTCGACGGTCGGCTGCTGGTCGGTGAACAGAATCCAGTTGCGGTCGCGCTTCGGGAGCTTGTGCCACGGCTTGTCGATGTCGTAGCCCAGCGTGATGAGGATGTCGCGCAGGTTCTGGCCCTGCCATGCTCCCGGCCACGCGGCGACGGCACCCTCGCGGATGGTCAGCGACGGATCCGGCACGAGCGTCTGCTCGGTCACCTGGTGGATGCGCCCCAGGCCGTGGCACTCCGGGCAGGCGCCGACCGCGGTGTTCGGCGAGAACGCATCGGAGTCGAGGCGCTCGGTGAAGCCCTTCGGGAACGTGCCCGCGCGGGAGAACAGCATCCGCAACAGGTTCGACAGCGTCGTGACCGTGCCGACCGATGACCGCGATGACACCGATCCGCGTCTCTGCTGCAGCGCGACGGCGGGTGGCAGTCCGGTGATGTCGTCCACCTTGGGCGCGCCGGTGGGCAGCAGCAGTCGGCGGGCATACGGCGCCACCGACTCGAAGTACCGCCGCTGTGCCTCCGCGTAGATCGTCCCGAACGCCAGCGAGGACTTGCCGGAGCCCGAGATGCCGGTGAACGCCACCAGGGCGTCGCGCGGCGCGCTGACGTCGATGCCGCGTAGGTTGTGCACGCTGGAGCCAAGGACTCGAACGAACGGGTCATGATCGGCATTCGGCGTCGCAGGCATGCTATGAGTTTGCTCTCATTCATCGATTCGAAACCCGATGACTCAACTGGACGCGTCGTCGGTCGGCGGCGGTGTTGCCCGCCCATGACACTCCGACACGCTAGTTCCCCAGACACGCCCGGCGGATGTGCGCTGCCGGAACCGCTTGCCCTAGAGTGTCCTTCGACCAGATAGGAGTCTTCGGGTGCGGGCATACGAAGCGCCCAGCACCCAGACTTTGCGGGGCTGGCAACGTCGGGCGTTGGTGAAGTATCTGACCGCCGCTCCTCGTGATTTTCTCGCGGTGGCGACCCCGGGATCGGGTAAGACTACGTTTGCGCTGCGCATCGCGGCCGAGCTGCTGTCCGAGGGTGTCGTCGAGCGGATCACCGTGGTGGTTCCCACCGAACACCTCAAGATCCAGTGGGCGAAGTCCGCGATGAACCAGGGCATCGCGCTCGACCCCAAGTTCAGCAACTCCTCGGCGCAGAACTCCGATGAGTACCACGGCGTGGTCGTCACCTATGCCCAGGTCGCCAGCCATCCGGGACGTCACCGGGTGCGTACCGAGAATCGGCGCACGCTGGTCATCTTCGACGAGATCCACCACGGCGGCGACGCCAAGAGTTGGGGCGATGCGGTCCGCGAGGCGTTCGACGACGCGACGCGGCGGCTCGCGCTGACCGGTACGCCGTTCCGAAGTGACGACAGCGCCATCCCCTTCGTCACCTATGAGCGCGGCCCCGACGGGTTGGAGCGCTCGCAGGCCGACCACACCTACGGTTACGCCGACGCGCTGGCCGACGGCGTCGTTCGCCCCGTCGTGTTCCTGGCCTACTCCGGTGAGTCGCGCTGGCGCGACAGCGCGGGCGAGGAGCACGCGGCACGTCTCGGCGAACCGCTCAACGCCGAACAGACCGCCCGCGCCTGGCGAACCGCCCTGAACCCCGCGGGTGACTGGATGCCCGCGGTGATCGCCGCGGCCGACAAGCGACTGCAACAGAAGCGCCAGCACGTGCCGGACGCCGGCGGCATGATCATCGCCTCCGACCAGACGGCGGCCCGCGCCTATGCCGAGCTGCTGACGAAGATCACCGGTGAGACCCCCACCGTCGTGCTGTCGGACGACAAGGGCGCCTCGGACCGAATCACGGAGTACTCCCAGGGCACCAGTCGCTGGTTGGTCGCGGTGCGAATGGTGTCCGAGGGCGTGGACGTGCCGCGCCTGTCGGTAGGGGTGTACGCCACCAGCGCGTCGACACCGCTGTTCTTCGCGCAGGCGATCGGCCGTTATGTGCGCCTGCGCCGCCGGGGTGAGACCGCCAGCATCTTCCTGCCGTCTGTGCCCAACCTCCTGGAGCTGGCCAGCGAGATGGAGGCCCAGCGCAATCACATCCTGGGCAAGCCGCACCGCGAGTCCGACGGCGAGTTCGACGAGTACGAGGAGAAGGCGAAGTCCGAGCCCAGCGAGCTGGACAACGGCTTCGAGATGCTCGGCGCCGAGGCGGAACTCGACCAGGTCATCTTCGACGGCTCGTCATTCGGGACGGCCACCCCCGCGGGCAGCGACGAGGAGGCCGACTACCTCGGGATTCCGGGGCTGCTCGACGCCACCCAGATGCGAGACCTGTTGCGGCGCAGGCAGGAAGAGCAACTCGACAAGCGCACCGCAGCGGGCGGGACACTGCCCGTGACGTCAACCACCCACGGCCAGTTGCGCGATCTGCGACGTGAGCTCAACGCGCTGGTGACCCTCGCCCATCACCGAACGGGCAAGCCGCACGGCTGGATTCACAACGAGCTACGGCGAATCTGCGGTGGCCCGGTGCTCGCGGCGGCGAACTCCGAACAGATCAGCGCCCGCATCGAGGCCGTCCGCACGTTGAAGGCCTAGCCGCGAAGAAGTCCTAGCGCTGCTCGGCGAGCTGCGCCAGGTGCCCCAGCGAGTTCTCCAGGTGCGCCAGCGGGAAAGGCGGGAACTGGATCTCGTCGCGCAGCTCCTGCGGCACCGCCGACCAGTCGTAGGTCAGGGTGACGTCAGTGCGGTCGGCCCCGGCCGGAGCCAGGTCGTAACGCCAGATCCAGCCGCCGTACTCGATCTCGCCGTCGGGTCCGGCCTGGCCCGGCTCCCAGGCAATGACGCTTGGTGACTCCAGGGCCACCACCTTGTTGGCCATCTCGTAGGCGCCGTCGGGATGGTTGCCGTGGTACATCGCCATGCGGAAGATCTGCCCGTTCTCGGTCAGCGGCTTCCCATCGAGGGACTCCCGCACCCAGCCGGTGCCGTCGATGGCCTGGTGCGACGAGGGATCGGCAAGCACGGCGAAGACGTTCTCGACAGGCGCACCGACGGTGGTTCTCACGATTACCAGTTCATTGCTCATGCCGGTACCGACTCGTCCGGACCCGAGAAGTCATCGCGGCGAGGTGAGGTCGAGCGTGACGCGGATCTCCCGAGGGAGACCTCACGGCCAGACCCCTTTTACTTAGGCTTGCCTCACCTAATAGGAAAGGTGAGCGATGCGAGACATCAAGGTCGCGGTGATCGGGGCGGGCCCGGCGGGAATCTACGCCGCTGACATCCTGACCAGCGAGTACGGACACGCCCGAGTCGACGTCTTCGACCGGTTGCCCGCGCCTTACGGACTGGTCCGCTACGGCGTGGCTCCCGACCACCCCCGCATCAAGGAGATCGTCAAGGCGCTGCGCCGGGTGCTGTCCCGCGACGCGATCCGGTTCATCGGCAACGTCCACTACGGCACCGATATCAAGCTGTCGGATCTGCGCCGCATCTACGACGCCGTCATCTTCGCCACCGGCGCGCGCGCCGACCGCAACCTGGACATCCCCGGCGTCGACCTGCCTGGCAGCCACGGCGCCGTCGACTTCGTGTCGTGGTACGACGGCCACCCCGACGTGCCCGCGGACTGGCCACTGACCGCGAAGAACGTCGCCGTACTCGGTGCGGGCAACGTGGCTCTCGACATCGCGAGGATGCTCGCCAAGCCCGCCGACGGACAACTATCCACCGAGATCCCCGGCAACGTCTACCGCGGTCTCTCCCTCAATCAAGCCACCGACGTTCACGTCTTCGCCCGGCGTGGTCCGGCCCAAATCAAGTTCACGCCAATGGAATTCCGCGAACTGTCGCACTCCCCGAGCGTCGACGTCATAGTTCACCCTGCGGGTTTCGAGATCGACGAGGGCAGCCAGCAGGCCATCAATGCGAGCAAGTCCACGCGGCTCGTCGTGGACACGATGTTGCGCTACCTCGAGAAGGAGCCGACCGGTGCGCCGCACCGGATTCATCTGCACCTGTGCCAGGCTCCCGTCGCCATCCTGGGCACCGACCGCGTCGAGGGGCTGCGCACCGAGCGCACCGAGTTGATCGGTGACGGCACCGTGCGGGGCACCGGTGAGTACGTCGACTGGCCCGTCGAGGCGGTCTACCGGGCGGTGGGCTATCTGCCGTCGCACCTGGCCGACTTGCCGTTCGACCATCACGCCGGGGTCGTCCCACACAACGCAGGCCGAATCCTGGACATGGATGGCGTGCCCATCGAGGGAACGTACGTGACCGGATGGATCAAGCGGGGACCGATCGGGCTGATCGGCCACACGAAATCCGATGCCTCCGAGACCATCGTGAGCCTGCTGGCGGATCTGCCCGGCCTCCCGAGACCCGAGCTCAGCGACGGCAGCGACGGTGATGCCATCCTGGAACACCTGCGGGGCCGGGGCGTGGACTACACCACATGGGCCGAGTGGGAGCGGCTCGACGCGCACGAGATCGCGCTCGGCGCCCAGCAGGGTCGTGATCGGGTCAAGGTAGTCGCACGCGACGACATGATCCGCGCGGGCCGCGGTTGACCGCGCTACAACCCGAGCAGCGCCGGCAGGTCTGCCACCGAGTCGATGACGTGATTGGGCTGCATCGCGAATTCATCGGCAGCCCAGCGGTCGAGCGTGTCCTGCCGGAACTTCCCGGTGCGCACCAGCACGCCTGCCATACCGACCACCTGCGCCGCAAGGACGTCGTTGTTGAGGTCATCGCCCACCATGTACATCTCCTCGGGGTCGACCCCGAGCCGGTTGGCCGAGGCGAGGAACCCCTCCGGGGCGGGTTTGCCCACGCCCACTGCCTTGCGGCCCGAGGTCTCCTCCATGCCCAGCAGGTACATGCCCGTGTCGATGCGCAGTCCGTCGGCGGACTTCCACGCCGTGCTGCGGTGCATCGCCACCACCGGAACGCCCTGTGCCATCCAGTCATAGACCCGGCTGAGCGTGACGTGGTCGTATTCCGGGCCCGCGCCGCCCATCAGGATGACGTCGGGAGTCTCGTGTGAGTCACCGACCTCATTGGAGTAGACGACGTCGACGCCGGCCATGTCCTCGCCGATCTGCCCGCTATTCACCAGGAAGCACCGCGCGCCGGGGTAGCGGTCCCGCACGTATTCGGCCGTGAGCACCGCGGCCGTGATCACCTCGTCGGCGGCGACGGCCATACCGGCCCCGGTGAGCAGCTCGGCGATCTGGACGCGGGTGCGCGTGGTCGTGTTGGTGAGGTAGCTGCGCGCGATCTGGTGATCCGCCAACACCCGCAATGTCTCCGCCGCACCCGGAATCGGCTGCCATGAGGTCACCAGGACACCATCGATGTCGAAGAGCACACCACCGATAGCCATGATGCCGACAGTAAACGGCGACCGTGTCGGCGCAACTCGGGCCTCCCCGGTCTCACTCAGGCCGACGCCGTGTAGGTCTGAGAAGCAGCCCACTCGGTCCGACCCACCCACGGCGTCGCCTCCGCGGCGATCGACCAGGCCCACTCGGCGGGCACATCGAGAACCCGGTAGCCCTTGACTCCCGCTGCGGTGGCCGCGACCAACGTGGCAACGCCCGCGCGGCGCTGGAACCAGGTCTGGCGCACCGTCCAGCCGATGACGCCAGCGGCGGCGATGCAGTCACGGCGCCGGTCCAGGCTTCCCGACCGCGCGACCAGCCACCCGTCACCGACGCGGTGCCCCAGCGATCGGGCCCGGTCGAAGCCGAGGAACGCGCACGCCGCCGTCCCCACCGCGAGAAGCGCCCACGCCCACGGCGGTGCCGACCAGACCACGGCGGCCACAGCGGCGACGACGGGCAACGCCAGCGCCCGCGTCGACCGCCGGCGCGCCGCGACCCGCCCGTGACGCCGCAACTCCCCGCCGACCTCGGCCGCCGTCAGGTCGAACAGAACCCTCTCGGCGGTGCTCCGCGGGCACGGCGGCAGCAGCAGCGACGCCTCGCCCGACCCGTCCACACCCGTCATCACCGCGTCCAGGCGGGCACCCCCGAACGCTCGGACCAGCAGTGGTTCGCGCAACGTCCCACCGCGCAGACGGCGCATATCGTAGGTGTGCTCGCGCACCCGCAGCAGGCCATGAGTCAGGTGCAGCACACGGTCCCCGCCCTCGCCGTCATCGCGCCGCGACAGCACCAGATTGCCGAACGTGACCAGTGACCGCAGCACCGACAGCGTCACCGACGCCACCAGCACCGCCAGCCCTGCGGCCGCAACCGTGACGACGACACCGAGCCGCTGCGCCGTGTCCAGCCCCGCCTGCGCCAGCTCCGAGTCCTCCAGCGCGGCAACCGCTCCCGTCTGATAGACCACGCCCACCACCGCGGCGATCATCGCCAGCCCGGTGAGGCTCAGCGGGCTGTAGCGCAGCCACGACGGCTCCCAGCGGGCCAGCACCACCGCCGGTGCCTGCGCCGAACTCGGCCCGGGCCCTGGCGCATCCACGAGCAGCATCGCGCGCAGATCGGTCACCTCCTCGACCCGGACGGCGTCGAGCGCGAACTCCGTGTCCCCCTTGGCCTCCTGACCGGTACTCACCTTGACGACGGTGAGCCCGAGCAGCCGGTGCAGCAATCGCGCGTCGGTCGAGACCGATCGGATCCTGTTGCGCGGCACCGACAGCACCGTCCGTTGCAGCACCCCCTCGCGGCGCTGGATCTGCTCGGCGTCGATGCGGTAGGTGGTGGTGAACCACCGGGCGATGCCGTAGGCCACCAAGAGCACCAGCGCCGCCACCGACCACAGCGGGTTGCCCGTCGCGGTGCCCAACACCACCGAACCGATGAGCAGCGGTAGTTGGCGCAGCACCTCGTGGATCGGGTGCACCAGCAGCATGCGGGGGCTGAGCCTGCGCCACTCGGTTGCGGTCACGTCGCGTCCTGCTCACCGATCGAGGCGATGTCGGTGAGTTCTGCGGCGATCCGGTCTGCGACATCGGAGTCCAGCGCCACGATCCGCACCGCGCCCGCGGAGGACGCTGTCGTCACCGTGACGGTGGCCAGGCCGAACAACCGATCCAACGGGCCGCGCTGGGTGTCAACGGTCTGCACGCGCGAGATCGGGGCGATGCGGCGCTCCTGCACCAGCCAGCCGGTCCGGGTGTAGACGGCCTGCGCCCCGATCTCCCACCGGTGCACCCGGTATCGCCACATCGGCACGACGAACACGAACAATGCGATGCCGAGCACCGTCGCGCTTGCGGCGGCGGCGTGCAGCGCGACATGTCTGCCGTCGACGGAGAACCACACCACCTGTGCCACCGCAAGCACACCCCACGGGATGGCCGCGCCGATCGCCCAGACCAGCGGTGCCCTGCGGCTGGGCGGGTTCGTGGGGTCGATCAATGTCAGCACCCCTCTGAGTATGGTCGTGCCTATGAGCACGAAGTGGACAGAGCACGACGTTCCGAGTCAGGAGGGCCGCGTCGCCATCGTGACCGGCTCCAATACCGGCCTCGGGTTTCACACCGCCAGGGTGCTCGCCGAACATGGCGCCCGAGTGGTTCTCGCGGTGCGCAACACCGACAAGGGCCGGGATGCGGCCGTCGAGATCGCCAAGACAGCTCCCGGCGCTGACGTCACGGTGCACGAACTGGACCTCGGCTCGCTGGCCTCGGTCCGCGACGCGGCGGAGAAGCTGAAGGCGACCTACCCGCTCATCGACCTTCTGATCAACAACGCCGGCGTGATGTACCCGCCCAAGCAGACCACCAAGGATGGCTTCGAGCTTCAGTTCGGCACCAACCATCTTGGCCACTTCGCGTTCACCGGGCTGTTGCTCGATCACATTCTGCCCGTCGAGCGTTCGCGGGTCGTCGTGGTCGCCAGCATGGCGCACAACATCCGGGCCGGCATCCACTTCGACGACCTGCAGTCGGAGCGCAGCTATAACAGGGTGTCCGCCTACGGGCAGTCCAAGCTGGCCAACCTGATGTTCGCCTACGATCTGCAGCGCCGCCTGGCGGCAAAGAACGCGCAAACCATCGCGGTCGCGGCGCATCCGGGCCTGTCCAACACCGAACTCATGCGCCACATCCCCGGCGCGAACCTGCCGGGTGTCATGAAGGCCGCGGGTCTGGTCACCAACAGCCCGGCCATGGGTGCGCTGGCCACGCTGCGCGCCGCGACCGACCCTGCGGTCAAGGGCGGGCAGTACTACGGCCCCGACGGATTCCAGGAGCTGCGCGGATATCCCGTACTCGTCAAGTCCAGTGCGCAGTCCCACGACAAGACGATCCAGGACAAGCTGTGGACCGTGTCCGAGGAACTCACCGACGTCACCTACCCGGTGTGACGATGCGTTCAGTCGAAGAACACCAGAGTGTGGTCGCCGGGCTCATCACCGCACGCACCGCGATCACGGTCCCGCTGGCCGAGGCGCTCGGCCTCGTCCTGGCCACCGATATCGTGGCCCCACTCTCTCTGCCCGGTTTCGACAACTCCGCCATGGACGGGTACGCCGTCATGGCCGATGACATCGCAGGCGCCACGTCAAGCAATCCAGTGAGACTTCCTGTCGCCGAGGACATCCCGGCTGGACGCACCGATCTGCTGACGCTCGCACCCGGTACCGCGCATCGCATCATGACGGGAGCACCGCTGCCGTCGGGTGCCACCACGGTGGTTCCGGTCGAGGCCACCGACGGCGCCATCGACGTCGTCGAGATTCGTTCGGCCACCAAACCCGGCCAACACATTCGGCGGGCGGGCGAGGATGTCAGCGCCGGCACCACGGTGCTCACCGCGGGCCAGGTCCTGACCCCGCCTGCACTCGGACTGGCTGCGGCCCTGGGGCTGGCGGAGTGCAATGTCATTCCGCGACAACGGGTTCTGGTGATGTCGACGGGCTCGGAACTCGTCTCCCCCGGCACCCCGCTGCAACCCGGCCAGATCTACGAGTCCAACGCCGTGATGCTGGCCGCCGCGGTTCGAGACGCGGGAGCCGAGGTGTCAACCGTCGCGATGTGCTCGGATGACGTCGACACCTTCCGCGATGTCCTGGTTCGCAACTGTGCCGACGCCGATCTCGTCATCACCACGGGCGGTGTCAGCGCGGGCGCCTACGAGGTGGTCAAGGACTCGCTCGGCGAGGAGGTCGAGTTCGCCAAAGTCGCGATGCAGCCCGGGATGCCGCAGGGCGCGGGCCGGGTCGCGGGCACGCCGATCATCACACTGCCTGGCAATCCGGTAAGCGCACTGGTGTCGTTCGAGGTTTTCGTCCGCGCCCCACTGCGCGCGGCCATGGGCCTGCCTGATCCCGGACGCAAGCGGCGCACCGCGACGCTCACCGAGTCGCTCACCTCACCGCAGGGCAAGCGCCAGTTCAGACGCGGTGTCATCGACGATGACGCCGTCACCAGCTATGGTCCGCCGGCATCGCATCACCTGCGCTGGCTGGCGTCGGCCAACTGCCTCCTCGAGATCGGCGAGGAAGTCACCGAGCTGAGCGCCGGGTCGGCGGTGCGGGTGTGGGACTTGAGCTAGCCGTCCCGGCAACAGCAGTCCGTACGTAGAATCGAGCCCAATGGCCAGACCAGCGCGACCATCCGACGCACCCGCCCAATCCGAGATCGCTCGGCTGGTTGAGCTGGTGCAGATGACCATCCCTCCAATCCACCCTGCCGGCCTGCCGTTCATCGCAGGCGGGCTCGGGATCGCGGCCGCGGGCCGCCGCCGCCGTTGGGTGCGCAATGCGGGGCTGAGTGCCGCGGGCGCGTGTGCACTGTTCTTCCGGCACCCGCCCCGCGTGCCACCGACCCGAGAAGGGGTCGTCGTCGCACCGGCCGACGGTCGGGTCACCCTGATCGAGAGGGTCGTGCCACCCGCAGAGCTCAACCTCTCCGATCAGCCGATGACACGCATCAGCATCTTCCTGTCGGTGTTCGACGCCCACGTCCAGCGGGCGCCGGTAACCGGTGAGGTCGTCAGCATCAAGTACCAGCCGGGCCGGTTCGGTTCGGCTGAACGCGATGAGGCCAGCACGGAGAACGAGCGCAACAGCGTGTGGATCCGTACCGCCGACGGTGTCGACGTCGTGGCCGTGCAGATCGCGGGTCTCATCGCCCGCCGCATCGTGTGCTCGGCGAACGTCGGCGACAAAGTCGCCATCGGCGACACCTACGGCCTGATCCGGTTCGGCTCGCGGCTGGACACCTATCTGCCCGCCGACGCGACGGTGCTCGTCGAGATCGGTCAGCGCGCGATCGGCGGCGAGACGGTCCTGGCGGAGTTGCCCCGATGAGACCCCGCATCAAGAAACCACCCCAGCTGTCGGTGCGCATTCTGCCGAGCGCGCTGACGGTGGCGGCCATCTGCCTTGGGCTCTCAGCGGTGAAGTTCGCGTTAGAGGGGCGGCCCACCGAGGCGATGGCGCTGCTCGCGGGTGCCGCGATCCTCGATGCGCTCGACGGGCGGGCGGCCCGCCTGCTCAAGGCGACGTCGAGGATGGGCGAGGAGATCGACTCGCTGGCCGACGCCGTGAACTTCGGTGTGGCACCGGCGTTCATCGTGTACGCGACGCTGTTGGAGCACTCGCAGCTGGGGTGGATCGTGGTGCTGTTCTACGCGGTGTGCATTGTGCTCCGCCTGGCGCGCTACAACGCGATGCTGGACGCCGACGGTCCCGCGTATGAGAAGGAGTACTTCGTCGGCATGCCCGCCCCGGCGGGTGCGATCGGCGCGATCGGTCCGATCGCCGCCAAGCTCCAGTTCCCCGGGCCCTGGTGGGACACACCCCAGGCCGAGTGGGCGGTCATCGCCTGGATGATCGGCGTCTCACTTCTGGTGGTCAGCGCGATCCCGATGCGCAAGGTGCACACGTTCGCGGTGTCACCGAATATGGTCGCTCCGCTGTTGGCACTGCTTGCCATTCTCGTTGCGGCGTCGATTCAGTACGGCTACATCGTGATCATGGTGATCATCGTGGCCTACGTCATCCACATCCCGTTCGCCATCCGGACCAGGGCCTGGCTCGCCAATCACCCCGAGGTGTGGGACGACAAACCGAAGGTGCAGCGTCAGACTCGGCGCGCGATCCGGCGGGCACAGCCTCACCGGCGCTCCTCGGCCCGCCTTGGCCTGCGCAGGCCCGGTTCGGGGACTGGACCCGGTCCGCGCCGGTGACGCAGAGCAACGGATTCGACGGCCCTGGATTCGACGCCGAGTCCGGCGACCGCCCGATGACCCACCTGCAGTTGACCGCGCGGTTGAACACGTCGGCCCTGGATGCGCGCCGCGGCGTGGTCCGTCTTCATCCTGAAGTGCTTGCCGCGCTGGGAATCCGGGAGTGGGACGCAGTGTCCCTGACCGGTGCCCGCACCACCGCCGCGGTCGTCGGCGTCGCGCCGGCCGGCACAGCGACGGGAATCGCACTTCTGGACGACGTCACGATGTCGAACGCCGGGCTGCGGGAGAGCACGATGGTGATCGTCGCCCCGGTCACGGTGTACGGCGCCAAGTCGGTCTCACTGAGCGGGTCTCGGCTGGCGAGCCAGTCGGTGTCCCCGGCAACACTGCGAATGGCGCTGCTGGGCAAGGTGATGACCGTCGGTGACACCGTGTCCCTGTTACCGCGCGACCTCGGCCCCGGCACCTCCACGTCGGCCGCCTCCTCCGCGCTGGCGTCCTCGGTGGGCATCACGTGGACCTCCGAGCTGCTCACCGTCACCGGTGTCGACCCGGCCGGTCCCGTGAGCGTGCAGCCGAACTCGCTGGTCACCTGGGGTGACGGCGTCACGACCGCGAGCGACTCCCCCACGGCGGGGCAGTACACCGTGACAGGCCCCAGCCAGCACGATCTCCAGCCCGAGCGGCCACCTATCCCTATCGACGACATCAGAGGTGCGCACGCCCAGGTCGGCAGGCTCACCGAGTGGCTCAAGCTCGCGCTCGACGAACCCGAACTGCTTGCCACGCTGGGCGCCACACCGAATCTCGGTGTCCTGGTGTCCGGGCCCGCGGGCGTCGGCAAGGCCACCATGGTGCGGGCCGTGTGCGCCAAGCGCCGCCTCGTCGAACTCGACGGCCCCGAGGTGGGGGCGCTGCGCGCGGAGGATCGACACACCAGGGTGGCGGCGGCGGTCGCCACGGTGCGCGACGGTGGCGGCGTCCTGCTGATCACCGACGTCGACACGCTGCTGCCCGCGACTGCCGAGCCCGTGGCCACGCTCATCCTGTCCGAGCTGCGGACGGCGGTTGCCACACCGGGCGTCGCGTTCATCGCGACCTCGGCCGTGCCCGACGGCGTCGACGTCCGGCTGCGCGCCCCCGACCTGTGCGATCGCGAACTGGGCATGAGCCTGCCCGACGGCGCCACGCGCAAGGCGCTTCTGGAGGTACTGCTGCGCGGAGTCCCGACAGTGGATCTGAACCTCGACGAGATCGGCTCGAAGACACCGGGTTTCGTGGTCGCAGATCTCGCAGCGCTGGTGCGCGAGGCCGCGCTTCGGGCCGCCGCACGCGCGAGCGAGGACGGCAAGCCGCCGGCGATCACCCAGGCCGACTTCTCCGGAGCACTGTCGGTGATTCGCCCGCTGTCGCGCTCGGCCACCGAGGAGGTGGCGGTCGGCGCGGTGACGCTCGACGACGTCGGCGACATGGTCGAGACCAAGCAGGCGCTCACCGAGGCGGTGCTGTGGCCGCTGCAACACCCCGACACCTTCGAACGCCTCGGCGTCCAACCGCCCCGGGGTGTGCTGCTCTACGGTCCGCCCGGCTGCGGCAAGACGTTCGTTGTCCGCGCCCTGGCCAGCACCGGCCGGCTGTCCGTGCATGCCGTCAAGGGCGCGGAGCTGATGGACAAGTGGGTCGGCTCATCGGAGAAGGCGGTGCGCGAACTGTTCACGCGCGCACGCGATTCCGCGCCGTCGCTGATCTTTCTCGACGAGATCGACGCACTGGCCCCGCGGCGTGGGCAGAGCTTCGACTCCGGTGTCACCGACCGCGTGGTCGCCGCACTGCTCACCGAGCTCGACGGTATCGATCCCCTGCGCGATGTCGTGGTGCTCGGTGCCACGAACCGGCCCGACCTCATCGATCCGGCCCTGCTGCGACCAGGGCGGCTGGAGAAGCTGGTCTTCGTCGAACCCCCCGACGCCGACGCGCGCCGCGACATCCTGCGCGCATCGGGAAAGTCCATCCCGTTGAGTGCTGACGTCGACCTCGACGCGCTCGCCGACGATCTCGACGGCTACAGCGCGGCCGACTGCGTGGCGCTGCTGCGGGAAGCTGCGCTGACCGCGATGCGGCGGTCGATCGACACCGCCGACGTCACGGCCGAGGACGTCGCCAAGGCCCGCGAGGCGGTGCGGCCATCGCTTGATCCCGTGCAGGTGGCCTCGCTGCGCGCGTTCTCCGAGGGCCGGTGACTACGGGCGGGCCTCGAGCACCAGATTGAACGGGGTTTCGGTGGCGCGCCGGAAACGGCTGAAGCCACCGCCGTCGACGACGACTTCGCGGATCCGGGCCTCGCCCGCTTGAGCACCCAGCGCCGGGCCGTTGCGCGCAAGCGAGACGGGCACGCAGATCTGTGTCGAGGCGCCGTACATCACCCGGCCCACCGGGTTCAGGTTGTCGGTCACCACGTCACCCGCGAACGGTTCCACGATCATCGCGGTGCCGTCGGAGCTCACCGCCGTCCTTGCGTGCCTGGCCACACTGACCGGATCGGCCATGTCGTGGAGGCAGTCGAAGAACGCGATGAGGTCGAATCCCCTGCCCTCGTAACCGACCGCGTCTGCGACCTCGAACCGCGCATTCTGCGCACCGGCTGCCGCCGCCTTCTCCGTTGCGACATCGATCGACTCGGCGTGGTAGTCGTATCCGACGAATTCCGAATCGGGGTAGGTCAACGCCATCAGGATGGTGCTGGCACCGTGCCCGCAGCCGATGTCGCCGACCTTCGCGCCGCGCTGCAGTTTGTCGACGACGCCGTCCAGGGCGGGCAGCCACGACCCGATCAGGTTGGTGTTGTAGCCCGCCCGGAAGAATCGTTCGGTGCCCTCGAACAGGCACGGATGGTGTTCACCCCACTCCATGCCTGCACCCGACCTGAAGTTGTCGACGGTGTGGCCAAGGGCGTGGAAGGTCGCCTCGACGATGTTGTAGGCGCCGGGCAGGTCCACCGGGCCATTCGGATCGGTCAGGCACAACGCCTGTTCCTCGCTCATGGACCACAGCTCAGTCGCCGGGTCATATTGCACGTAGCCGCCCGCGCCCTGATTGCCCAGCCATTCGCGGACGTAGCGTTCGTTGGTGCCGGTGCGTTCGGCCAGTTCGGCGGAGGTGACCGCACCCTTTGCCAGCTCTCGGTACAACCCGAGTCGATCCCCGACGAGCATCAGGGCCGAACTCATCGCCGCACCCAGATCCCCCACGGCCTTGCCGAGGAACTCGTTCAGCTTTGCTTCGTCGACAGCCATGGCTGCCTCTTTTCATTGCCGGGTTTGTCCTGATCCCAGCGTGAACCTCTCGCCGGTCCCGCATCGGCGATTAGCCAGAATCGCCGCTCTCGGCGAGTTCGGCCAGTCGCTCCATCGACGCCGCCAGCTTCTCGGGGGTGGTGGCCCGGGCCCGCACCAGCCGTTTCTCATCGGTGAGGCGTGACCAGTCATAGGTGTGCGTGACCAGTGTCCGGCCGTCATCGAGCGGTTGCAGTTCCCACCGCCACAGGTGCCCTGGCGGCTCGGCGCCCTCCTCGGAGGGCAGCCACGCGATACGCCGGCCCTCCTCGAACTCCACGACATGATTCTCACGGACGATGCCCAGCGTCAGCATCATCGTGAACACATCGCCGACGGCGCGCACCCGCTGGCCGGTGGGGGCTTGGGCCAGGTTGTCGTTACCGTCCCAGCTCGGCTGCTGCGCCGGATCGGCGATGAACTCGAAGATGGCCGCGGCAGGAGCGGCGATCTCCCGGCCGACGCTCACAATGTGGTTCACACCAACAGTTTACGGATAGCGGCAGCCAGATCATCCTCCAGCCACGCAGGCAATTCGCCGTCGTGGGCGTGCCGACGCACCACCGCATACGGCAGATCGACCACGGCTCGAGCGACGGCGTCCAGCGACCGCGGGCCGTCATCACCGCGCAGCTCCCGCGTCAGCTCCCGTAGCCGTGCCATCAGCGGCGCGTTCATCTGCGCCAGTCGTGCCCCGAATGCGTCATCGGGTTCACCGTCGAGCAGGTCACGGGGCCGGATCGTCAGCAGCAGTCGGGCATCCTCGGGCAGTGCCCGCGCGAACCGGACGGCGGCCACACCCATCGCCACCGCGACATCCACTGGCGTCTCCCCCGACGCCTCCAACGCCCCGGCCTGGAACCGTTGCAGCGCACGCAGCCACGCCGCGGTGAGTATGCCGTTGCGGTTACCGAACCGGTGATACAGCGTGCCGGCCGGGGCGCCGCTGGCCTTGGCGATGGCCGCGACGCCTGCCGCACGCGGGCCGTCGGCGAGTACCAATGCCCGCGTCGCGTCGAGGATCGCGTCGGTTTCATGCTTCCGCGGAGGTGCCACGATCTAGTACAGTCCTTCTATATGGAACAGTTGCCCTATATCGATGAGCATGCCATAGACGTCGACGCCGACCGCGCCGACACGTGGGCGGCGGTCACCGCACGCCTGGGCGGACCGCCAACGGGCTTCCGCATCGGCGAGGCACGCGAGCCCGAACGGTTCACGCTGGCGGGCCGGCACCCGTTCGCGATCTACGAGTGGGTCTTCGAACTGGACCGCCTCGACGCCGAACACACCCGGGTGCGGTCCCAGACCTGGGCGGCCTTCCCCGGTCTGCACGGCAAGATCTACCGCGCCCTCGTCATCGGCACCGGAATTCACAAAGTGGCGGTGCGCTGGACACTGCGCCGCATCGCCGGGGCGGCGCCGCACACGCGAGGAGCAGACAACCGGTGATCCTGAACTGGGGCGCGACCGCCGAGGAACGATCCGCAGCCCTGCCGTGTGACGCCATCGCACCGCACGCCGCGACACGGGCGGACCGGGCCATCAGCATCGCCGCGCCACCGTCGGTGACATTTGGCTGGCTGTGCCAGTTGCGGGTGGCCCCCTACAGCTATGACCTGCTGGACAACGCCGGCCGCCGCAGTCCGCGAACGCGCGACCCGGAGTTGACGAAACTTGCTGCGGGACAGCGCTTCATGCACATTTTCTCGCTTGCCTCCTTCGCCCCCGACGAGCACATCACCCTGCAGACGGGACGGGTGGCGGTCACCTATGCGGTGCATCCGGCGGGCGCCGCGACCCGACTGCACGCGCGGGTGCTGTTCGGCGGACCTCGCGCGTTCGGATGGGCGCTGGCCCTGGGCGACGTGGTGATGATGCGCAAACAACTGCTCACACTGCGCGGGCTGGCCGAGCGGGAGGCTGCGCCACTTCTGAGCGAACGCCCGGACCCAACCCGTCGGAGCGGCTGATCTGCCATCCGTAGAATGGCAGAAGACCAAAGCCCGGACGGCCTGCGATGTGCTTCGTGATCCACGCGTCGGAAGTGGCTGACACCCCGAGAACCGGATCGGAGTGCCATGCTGGCCATCCTGTTCGCCCACGCGGTTGCCGCCGCGGTGGCGCCGGTGCTCGTGCGCCGATGGGGACGGCAGGCGTTCTACCCGCTGGCACTCGTCCCGCTCGGCTCACTGTTCTGGGTCGGCGCGCACTGGCCGGGCCACGGCGCGCAGACCGTCGACATCTCATGGGTTCCCGAGCTGTCGATGAACATAACGCTGCGCTTCGACGCGCTTGCCGCCGTGATGAGTGTGCTCGTCCTCGCGGTCGGCGCGCTCGTCCTGTTCTACTGCGCCGAGTACTTCCACCACCACGACGGTCACACTGAGAAGCGTCTGCCGAGTTTCGCCGCCGAACTCGTCGCATTCTCCGGTGCCATGTTCGGCCTGGTGGTCAGCGACAATCTGCTGCTGCTCTACCTGTTCTGGGAACTGACCACGGTGTTGTCGTTCCTGCTGGTCGGTCACTACGCCGAGCGCGCCACCAGCAGGCGCGCGGCAATGCAGGCGCTGCTCGTCACCACCGCAGGCGGCCTCGCGATGCTGGCCGGCATCATCATCCTTGGCGAGATCTCAGGCACCTACCTGCTGTCCGAACTGGTGCAATCCCCTCCGACCGGTACAGCCGTGACGGTCGGCGTCCTGCTGGTACTGGTCGGCGGGCTGTCGAAGTCGGCGATAGTCCCGCTGCACTTCTGGCTCCCCGGTGCGATGGCCGCACCGACACCGGTCAGCGCCTACCTGCACGCCGCGGCCATGGTCAAGGCCGGCGTCTACCTCATCGCGCGGATGACTCCCGGCTTCGCCGACTCCCCCGGATGGCGGCCGACGGTCGTCGTGCTCGGTCTGGTCACCCTGGTGATGGCCGGATGGCGTGCCATCCGCGAGTACGACCTCAAGCTCATCCTGGCGTTCGGCACAGTCAGCCAGCTCGGACTCATCACGATCATGGTCGGCACCGGCGGGGGCGACCTGATGCTCGCCGGCTTGGCGATGCTGTGCGCGCACGCCATGTTCAAGGCCGCGTTGTTCATGGTGGTCGGCATCATCGACCACGCCACCGGCACCCGCGACATCCGGCGGCTCGCCTGGCTCGGCGACCGCCACCGCCCACTTCTGGTGATCTCGATCGGTGCCGCAGCCAGCATGGCCGCTCTGCCACCGTTCCTCGGCTTCGTCGCGAAGGAGGCCGACTTCGAGACGCTGGCACACAGTGCGTCACTGGGCGCCGCGGCGCCGTGGGTGCTGGCGTGCGTGGTGTTCGGCTCGGTGTTCACCACCATCTACAGCCTGCGCTTCGTCTACGGCGCGTTCGCGCGCAAGGGTCGCTCCGAGCCGAGCAAGCTCGTCGCTGAGATGCATCGCCCGACCGCGACGTTCCTGTTCGCGCCCGCGTTCCTCGCCGCAGCCGGCCTGGTGTTCGGGGTGTGGCCCACGGTCCTCGACGATGTGCTCGGCGACTACGCCGACACCGTTCCCGGTGAGTCCGACTACCACCTCGCGCTGTGGCACGGCGTGAACCTGCCGCTGCTCCTGTCGGTTGCGGTGCTTGCCACGGGCACGGCGATCTTCTACTTCCGTACGCGGCTGCGCCGAGTGCGATTGGGCTTCCTACCACTGGCCAACGCCGACCACATCTACGACAGCGTGGTCCGCGGCACCGATGCGCTGGCCGTCCGACTCACCTCCGTCACCCAGCGCGGCTCGATCCCCGCGACGCAGGCCGTCATCCTCTCCACCCTGGTCCTGCTGCCCACCGCGATGCTGGTGATCGGCGCGCGCGACCGGCCGGAGGTTCGGCTGTGGGAGTCGCCCCTGCAGGCCGTCGTCGGCCTGATCGTCCTCGCCGCGGCGGTCAGCGCCGTGGTGATGCGCAACCGGTTGGCCGCGGTGCTGCTCGTCGGCGTGACGGGTTACGGCTGCGGCCTCATCTTCGTCTTTCACGGCGCACCCGACCTCGCGCTCACGCAATTCCTCGTCGAGACCCTGACCCTGGTGATCTTCGTCCTCGTCCTTCGGACGCTGCCCGCCGAGGCGGAGCGGTCGTCCATGAACCGAAACCGATTGCCGCGCTTGGCCCTGTCGTTGGCGGTGGGGGCATCCGTCACGGCGCTGGCGGCGTTCGCCATGGCCGCCCGCAGCACCAGGCCCATCGCGGACCTTCTGCCCGACGCCGCCTACTACCGCGGGCACGGATCCAACACGGTCAACGTGCTGCTGGTCGACATCCGCGCGTGGGACACCCTGGGCGAGATATCGGTGCTACTGGTGGCGGCGACGGGTGTTGCGTCAATGGTGTTCCGCAACAGGCGTTTCGGTGTGGCACCGCGGGTCGCCGACGCCGGCCAGCCCGATATCGGCCGGATTCCGGTGCTGGCGACCAGCCCTGCGGTCGGCGACGTCACGTGGTTGCGCGGCAGCGAACTGCGTGACCCGCGCTACCGATCCCTGGTACTCGAGGTGGCAACGCGCATCATCTTCCCGCTCATCATGGTTCTCTCCGCGTACTTCTTCTTCGGCGGGCACAACACGCCCGGCGGTGGCTTCGCCGGTGGACTGACGGCGGGCCTGGCGCTGGTGCTGCGCTATCTGGCCGGCGGCCGGTACGAACTCGGTGAGGCTCTGCCACTGGATGCCGGCAAGATTCTGGGCGCGGGCCTCGCCCTCTCGGCGGGTACCGCAGTGGCCTCCCTGTTCCTCGGCGCCCCCGTCCTGTCATCGGCGGTGTTCGAGTTCGACGTGCCCGTGCTCGGTTCGATCAAACTGGTGACGGCGTTGTTCTTCGACCTCGGTGTGTATCTCATCGTGGTGGGCCTGGTGCTCGACGTGCTGCGCAGCCTCGGCGCCCGACTGGACACCGAGATGGTGCAGCGCATGCGGGCGGCCCAATGAACATCACCTACATCGTCCCGCTGATCCTCATCGGTGGGCTCACGAGCACCGGGGTCTACCTACTGCTGGAGCGCAACCTGACGCGAATGCTGTTGGGGCTTCTGCTCGTCGGCAACGCCGTCAATCTGCTCATCCTCACCATCGGTGGACCGTCGGGCAATCCGCCGATCCGCGGGCGTACCACCGAGGGCGGAACAAGCACAGCCGATCCCCTGGCCCAGGGCATGATCCTGACCGCCATCGTCATCACCATGGGCATCGCCGCGTTCGTGCTGGCAATGACGTACCGGTCCTACCGACTATCACGCGCCGAGGAGGTCCCCATCGACTTCGAGGACGCCCGAGTGTCCGAGCGCGGGACGTCACCGCTCGACGAGGACCGTCCCGAGCACGTGCCCTCACGCGATACCGATGCCCCCGACGAACTGGACGCGTTGCCGGGGCACGAGGGATCACGGTGAGCCTCGCAACAGTCCTAACGCCGCTGCCCGTCCTGATCCCGACTCTTGCCGCCGCGGGGACGTTGCTCGCGAGCCGCATGCCGCGACTGCAACGGGTGATCACCGTGGTGGCGTTGATGGCGGTCGTCGCGGTCTGCGCGGTCCTGGTCTACCTGGCCGACCGGGACGGCACCATCGTTGTGCACGTCGGCGGGTGGGAGCAGTCCATACCCGGTATGGGCCCCCTGGGCATCTCGCTTGTGGTGGACCGGCTCTCGGCGCTGATGCTCGTCGTGTCGGCGATCGTGCTGCTCGCCGTCGTCTTCTACGCCATCGGCCAGGGCATCCGCGACGGCGACGAACGCCAGCCGGTGTCGATCTTCCTGCCGACCTATCTGGTGCTGTCGGCGGGCGTGTGCATGGCGTTCCTCGCGGGCGACCTGTTCAACCTGTTCGTCGGCTTCGAGGTGCTGCTGTCCGCAAGCTTCGTGCTGTTGACCATCGGCGCGAGCGCGGAGCGGGTGCGCGCGGGTATCGCCTACGTGATGGTGTCGATGGTCAGCTCGCTGATCTTCCTGATCGGCATCGCGATGATCTACGCGGCGACCGGCACGTTGAACATGGCCGAGCTGGCGATCCGCCTCGACGACGTGCCGTCCGGTACGCGCGCCGCGCTGTTCGCGGTGCTGATGGTGGCGTTCGGCATCAAGGCCGCGGTGTTCCCGCTGTCGGCATGGCTGCCCGACTCGTATCCGACCGCACCTGCTCCGGTCACCGCCGTGTTCGCCGGCTTGCTGACCAAGGTCGGCGTGTACGCGATCATTCGCGCCCACACGCTGTTGTTCCCCGGCGGCGCACTCGACGAGGTTCTTCTCGTCGCCGCGCTGCTGACCATGGTGGTCGGCATATTCGGCGCCATCGCGCAGACCGACATCAAGCGACTGTTGTCGTTCACGCTGGTCAGCCACATCGGCTACATGGTCTTCGGCATCGCGCTGTCCACCGAGCTCGGCATGTCCGGTGCCATCTACTACGTCGCACACCACATCGTGGTGCAGACGACACTGTTCCTCGTGGTCGGTCTCATCGAACGCCAGGCCGGCGCATCGACACTGCAACGCCTCGGCGGCCTCGCCGCGGCCAGTCCACTGCTGGCCTTCGTCTTCCTGGTCCCCGCGCTGAATCTCGGCGGCATCCCGCCGTTCTCGGGTTTCATCGGCAAGGTGGCGCTACTGGAGGCAGGCACGCAGACCGCGTCGGTGCTGGCATGGATGCTGGTCGGCGGCGGCATCGTGACGAGTCTGTTGACGCTCTACGTCATGGCGCGGGTGTGGACCAAGGCGTTCTGGCGCTCGCGCGCGGACGCCCCCGAGGGCGATATGTCGGCGGCAATCCCATCAGCACTGCTCGACGAGAGCGAGGACTCCGATGACGTCTCCTTCGTCGATCGCGACGATGTGGGCAAGATGCCGTTCGGCATGCTGGCGCCGACCGCCGCGCTAATCCTGGTCGGTCTGGCGCTGACGGTGTTCGCCGGACCCATCTTCGCCTTCAGCGAGCGCGCCGCAGCCGAGGTCATCGACCGCGGCCAGTACATCACCGCGGTCCTAGGTGGTGGATCGTGAGGTGGCTAGCGCTGCGCGCCTGGATACTGTGCTGGCTGATCCTGGTGTGGATGTTGTTGTGGGGCGAGGTTTCCCCGGCGAATGCGATCAGCGGGCTGGGCGTCGCGCTCTTGATCACGGTGCTGCTACCGCTGCCCCCGGTACCCGTCGAGGGCCGGTTGCATCCGCTGTCGCTGCTGCGCCTGTTGGTCACGATCTGCTACTACCTGGCATCGTCCTCAGTTCAGGTGGCCTGGCTCGCAATCAAACCCGGCCCACCCCCGCTCACCGCTGTACTGCGCGTCCACCTCTCGGTGAAGTCGGATCTCGTCCTCGCGCTGATGGTCAACGCCATGAACCTCATCCCAGGCGCGATAGTCCTGGAGATCGACCAGACCCGCCGCATGATCTACGTGCACGTGCTCGACGTCGGCTCCGATGCCGCGGTGCGGCGGTTCTATCAGCAGACCGCGGAACTGGAGCGACTGATGATCGCGTCGTTCGAGCGCGATGCCGACTGGAAGCCATCCAAGGAGAGCGATCAGGCGAGCGACCAGGAGAGCGGGGATCGCGCATGAAGGCCCAGCGAGAAGCGAAGCGGGATCGCGCATGAAGGCCCAGCGAGAAGCGAAGCGGGATCGCGCATGAATATCGTGTGGACGATATCGGCGGTGATGCTGACCGCGGCCGCCGCCGTCACCATGTTCCGGCTGCTGGCCGGGCCCGGCACGCTGGACCGCCTTGTCGCGCTGGACACCTTCATCGCGGTGATGATGTGCTCCATCGGCACATGGGCCGCGTTCAGCCTGGACACCACCGTCACCTACAGCCTGACCGCCCTGGCGCTCATATCCTTCGTCGGCTCAGTCGCTGTGGCGCGCTTCCGCGTTCGCGACACCGACGAGATCAAGCGGGGTGTCAAGTGAACACGCTCGATGTCGTCGCCGGGGTGCTGGTGCTGGCCGGTTCGCTGTTTGCGCTGACGGCCGCGATCGGCGTGGTGCGCTTTCCCGACACGCTGTCGCGGATGCACGCCGCGACCAAGCCGCAGGTGCTGGGCTTGCTGCTGGTACTGCTCGGTGCGGGGATCCGGCTGCGCGGGCACGCCGACGTCGGCATGCTGATCCTGGCCGGACTGTTCGCCGTCATCACCGCACCGGTGATCGCCAATCGGGTGGGCCAGCTCGCCTACCGGGAGCAGAGCTTTCGCGACGACCTGCTCACCAAGGACGAGATGGCCGAGCGGGATCCGTCCGAGTACTGATCCGGCCGGGCTACTCGCCGGCGAGCTGAAACTCGACCATTGCAGCGACCGTCTCCACAGCATCGCTCAACGCGTCCAGCCGCGCACTCGCCGAGGGTGCGGCGAGCACCGCATAGCGGTCGGCCTGCCCCATGGGCACCCGAGAGGCCAATGCGTACAACCGCTTCCCCGCATCCTCACCCGGCTGGAGTTCGCCGAGCAATTCCCCACGCGACGGTAACCGCGCCTTCTTGGCCGCCGCGATGCGCTCGAACAGTGCCATCACGCGGTCCTCGACATCGACGATCTCGTCACCCGTGACAAGCCTGCCGGCCTCATCGGGCCACGGCTCGACAACGGCGCGCGGATACGGATCGTCCTCGAGCCACTTCTCCACGCGAATCCGCTCGCGCATCTCGCATGCGATCCGGTACCGGCCTTCGCCGTGTTCCTGGGCAGAGACGATCTCGGCCAGCGAGCCGACATCACACCGAGCGTCGCCGCCGCCGACCTCACGGCCCGCTGCGATCAGCACCACGCCGAACACCTTCGCACCTGCCAGGCAGTCCCGGACCAGTGCGCTGTAGCGCGGCTCGAAGATGCGCAACGGCAGATCCTCGCCGGGCAGCCTGACGGACTCCAACGGGAACATCGGCGTGATGGTCATGCTGCTACAGAACCAGTTCACCGATCAACGCATCGACAACGGCGCGCAGATCTCCGTCGTGTTCCTCAGCGACGCGGCGCTGCCGCTGATAGGACGCCCCATGGCGGCCGATATCGGCGACCCTGGCAAGTTCGTCGGCGCATCCGAGTGAGACGGCCACGGGCTGCAGCCGATTGAGCAGCTCGTCGAGATCCTCGGTGACCAGCCGCTCATTGCTGTCATCGTCGAGGATGATCACCGCGTCCAGGCCGTAACGCGCTGCGCGCCACTTGTTCTCCTGGACGTGCCAGGGTGGCATGTGTGGAAGCTGCTCGCCTGCGTCGAGTCGTCGATCCAAATCGACTATCAGGCAGTGTGTGAGAGCTACCAGTGCGCCGAGTTCGGCGATATTGGACACGCCGTCGAAGATCCGGACCTCGATGGTCCCCAGGTGCGGCGAAGGCCGGATGTCCCAACGGATCTCGTTCATGTGGTCGATGATGCCGGTCTTCTTCTGGTCATGAACGAAACCCTCGAAGTGCGACCACTCCTGGAAGTGAAACGGCAGACCAGCCGTCGGCAGCTGCTGGAACATCATGGCCCGATTGCTCGCGTAACCGGTGTCCTCGCCGTCCCAGTACGGCGAGGAGGCGGATAGCGCCAGCAGGTGCGGGTACTGGTTGAGCAGTGAGGTGATGATCGGCATCACCTTGTGCGCCGACGAGACGCCGACGTGGACGTGCACACCCCAGATCAGCATCTGGCGGCCCCACCACTGCGTGCGCTTGATCAGCTCGGCGTAGCGCGGGGCATCGGTCAGCTGCTCGGCCGACCACTTCGCGAAGGGGTGCGTGCCCGCGCAGAACAGCTCCATACCGCGCTCGCGCACGACCTTGCGCACAGGCCGCAGCGTGGACCGCAGGTCCTCCATCGCCTCGCCGGAGTTCTCGCAGATACCGGTGACGATCTCGACGGTATTGCGGAGCAGTTCCTTGTGGACGTGCGGGTTCTCGCCGATCTCGGCGATGACCTCGGCGGCCTCGTTGGACAGCTCACGGGTCTCGTGGTCGACGAGCGCGAACTCCCATTCGACGCCGACGGTCGGCCGGGGTGACCCGGCGAAGTCGATGCGTTGCGGCCGGTTAGCCGTTTCCGATGACACCGCACGCCACGCGCTTGCCGGCGTCCCCGGTGGCCATGGTGGTCTCATCCGGCCCGGGGGTGCCGTTGACCTGCTGATACCGCTCCGCCGGGATGTTGGCGAAGTTATCGGCCTTCTCGTGAATGATGATGGCGGTCTTGGCGCCAGACAGGAGTTCCTCGGCGGTGAAGCCGTCGGTGGTGGTCACCAGCTTGGCCGAACCGTCGCCACGAACCTGCAGCGAGCTGAGGTCGCCGCTGGCCGGGTGTCCGGTGTGGCCCGCGACCTGGAGGTGACCGCCCGCGGAGTTGAAATCGCCGGGGGCGCCGCCGGTCGGCGCGACGGAATTCGCCTCGCACTTGCCCACCGAGTGGAGGTGCAGGCCGTGGAAGCCGGGGCTCAGCTGGCCGGGCGCGGTGGTCTGCACTGTCACCGTGGCGTAGCCATCGGAGAAGACGAACTCGGCGCTGGCAACCGACGTGCCGTCCGGGGTCTTGATGTCTGCTGTGAGCGTCTCACCCTCGGCGGACGCGCCGGGCTCGGTCTGTCCCGCCGTCGGCGCCGGTGAACCCGTCCAGACGGGCGGGGTGGTGCCAGGCTCCGTGGCGATGGGCTCATTGGGAGCGCACGCGACGGCGATCGGGATGACAAGCGCCGCAGCGGCGAGGAGGCGAAGCGAAGCGGAGGTCGGCATGCCTGAGAGCCTAACCGGTGACTACCACGATGACGCCGGGCGGTTGCTCTGCGACCGCGGGGGCTCTCGGCTCCACCGGTGCCGCCAGCAGCTTGCCCACTTCATCTGCGGCTTCCCGCTCGCCCGGGGTCTCACCGAAGTACACGGTGGTGACCGGCACGCCCTCGATCGTCAGGTTGCCCGTCTCGGTGACGTTCCAGTCCGCGTCGCGCAGCCGGTTCGCGGTGGACTCGGCGGCGCCGGCGACCTCGGAGATGTTGAAGACTCGGACATCAGGCCTGGCCGGCTCGGCCTCCGCGGATGCCTTGGCGGTGGTGGTCGAGGTGGAGGTGATGGTGCTGACCACGGTCGATGAACTGCTCGACGAGTCCGAGTCGGATTTCATGGCCTGGAATCCCACCAGCAGGAAGACCACACCGAGAAACAGAAGCACCATGACCATGGCGCGCAGTGGCAACCCGGAGGACTCTCGCTGATTCATCGAACCCACTGTATTTCACCCAGCCGATCGGGAGAAAAGCTCAGGTGACGTCGAACCCCAGCCGACGCGCGGCACGGGCCTTCTGCCTGCTGGCCCGTAGCCGACGCAACCGCTTGACCAGCATCGGGTCAGCAGCCAGCGCCTCGGGGCGGTCGACAAGGGCGTTGAGCACCTGGTAGTACCGGGTGGCCGACATCGAGAACAGCTCCTTGATGGCGTCTTCCTTGGAGCCTGCGTATTTCCACCATTGCCGCTCGAACGCGAGGATGTCGTGCTCGCGACGGGTTAGCCCGTCGGCAAGCGCAGAGTCGTCCCCGGATTGGCCAGTCCGCGCGATGGCGCCGTCCATTTCTATCCTGGGACCCTTCTGAAGCGTGAAATACATTGCGGTGGTTTCGGCGATATTCAACCACGGCAGCCGGAGTTGAGACGTGATCGTCGCCCGCGAGTCGGCTGACTTAAGCTTGCTCACCGTGGCCGTCGTACCGATTCGCATCGTGGGAGATCCCGTCCTGCACACCGCGACCAGTCCCATACCCGTCGGCGACGACGGCTCCCTGCCCGTAGAGCTCGCCGATCTCATCGCCGATCTCTACGACACGATGGACGCCGCGCATGGGGTTGGCTTGGCAGCCAACCAGATCGGCGTGAGCCAGCGAGTGTTCGTCTACGACTGCGCCGACGAGCGCGGTCGGACGGCTCGGCGACGCGGCGTCGTGGTGAACCCGGTGCTCGAGACCTCCGAGGTTCCCGAGACCATGCCCGATCCCGAGGACGATGACGAAGGTTGCCTGTCGGTGCCGGGCGAGTCGTTCCCGACGGGGCGGGCGAGTTGGGCGCGTGTCACCGGACTGGACGCGGACGGCACCCCCATCACGCTGGAGGGCACCGAGCTCTTTGCTCGCATGCTGCAGCACGAGACCGGTCACCTCGACGGGTTCACCTATCTCGATTGCCTGATCGGCAGGCATGCCCGCGCGGCCAAGCGCAGCGTCAAGTCGCACGGCTGGGGCGTGCCCGGGCTCAGCTGGATGCCGGGCGAGGACCCCGACCCGTTCGGACACTAGGCGTGCGACCACCGCCGGTGGGCGCCCGGGTGAGCCTGCGCTATCGGCTGCCCGCCGGTTCCGTGCCACCCCTGACCGACGTCGTCGGACACGTGATCGAGACCGGCAGCCAGATCCTGATCCGCACCCGCAGGAACGAGGATGTGGTCGTGGCCGCCCCCGACGTCGTTGCGGTGCGGATCATTCCGGAGATCCCCGTCAGGACGTCTCAGATCCGCAACCTGGAGCACGCCGCGGCGCTCGCGTGGCCAGGCGCCGAACACCAGGTGCACGCCGGTTGGCTGTTGCGGTCCGGGCACGGCAGCACCCGCCGCGCGAATTCGGCGGTGCCGATCGAGTTCTCGGCGACACCGCCGCTGTCCGCGATCATCGACTGGTACGGCACGCGGGGTCTGCCACCGCTTCTGGCGGCACCCGATCGACTGGTGCGCGTTCCAGAAGGGGTGCCCGTCGACGGCGAGAACATCGTCTTGGTTGGCGACGTCTTGACAGGCGACGTCGCACCATCAGATCCGTCGCCGGAGGTGGCGATCACATCGCTGCCGGATGCTGCGTGGCGCGACGTCGATCAGCGCGGCGTCCCCGACGACGTGTTGACCGCCGTGATCGACGGCGAGGTGGCGTTCGCGAGGCAGGCCGACGTCGCGGTGGCGCGCGGGGCGGTCACCACCGCACCCGACGGGACACGGTGGCTCGGCCTGTCGGCGGTGCACGTCACCCCCGGTGCGCGGCGCAACGGCGCGGGGCGTGCGATCTGCGAGGCGCTGCTGGCGTGGGGCGCCGACCGCAGCGCCACGGGCGTCTACGTGCAAGTCCTGCCCGATAACGCTGCAGCCCTGGCGCTGTACGAGGCGATGGGATTGCGACCCCATCACCGATCCCGCTACGTCGACGCCCGTAACCTCTAGCGCGTGCGACTCGCCACCTGGAACGTCAACTCGATCAGAACCCGCGTCGACCGCGTCACCGACTGGCTGGAGCGTGCCGACGTCGACGTCCTTGCCATGCAGGAGACCAAGTGCAAGGACGACCAGTTCCCCACGATGCCGTTCGCGGCACTGGGCTACGAGATCGCCCACGTCGGGCACAGCCAGTGGAACGGTGTGGCGATCGCGTCGCGGGTGGGTCTGGAGAACATCGAGGTCGGGTTCTCCGGCCAGCCGCAGTGGAGCGAGGCCGTCGAGGCGCGCGCGATCGGTGCGACGTGCGGCGGGGTCCGGGTGTGGAGCCTGTACATCCCCAACGGACGAACCCTCGCGGACCCGCACTACGCATACAAGCTGGATTGGCTTGCCGCACTGCGTAACAGCGCATCCGGATGGCTTGCCGACGATCCGACGACACCCGTGGCGCTCGTCGGTGACTGGAACATCGCGCCCACCGACGACGACGTCTGGGATATCGAGGTCTTTCGCGACAGCACCCACGTCACGGAGCCGGAACGCGCGGCATTTCGGGCAATCGAGGCCGAGTTCGCCGACGTCGTACGGCCGTTCACACCCGAGCCCAAGACGTTCACGTACTGGGATTACACCCAGTTGCGCTTCCCCAAGAAGCAGGGCATGCGCATCGACTTCATTCTCGGCTCACCCGAGTTCGCCTCGCGCGTCACGCACGCCGAGATCGTGCGGGACGAACGCAAACCGGGCAAGAAGGGCACCAAGGCACCGAGCGATCACGCACCGGTGCTGGTCGACCTGTCCGACGGGTAGGCGCGATTAGGGCTTGACGCCGATCGTGATCAGGTCGGACAGGGCTTGCGTCCACAGGGGTCTACGGATGCGGTGTTGATCGCCGATGGTGAACCCCGCGCCTTCGATCAGGGCGCGCATCTCCGCAGGCGACGGGTTGTGCGCTGGGGCCCACCCGCTTCCGTCGATCAGCTGAAACGGCAGCAGTTGGCGCGGGCTGATCGTCGCGACCGCCACCAGTCCGCCGGGGGCGAGCACGCGGTGGAACTCGGCGAGCGCGGCGGGTTGATCGAAGAAGTGGAACGCCGACGTGGTGACGACGGCGTCGAGGAAGTCGTCGACGAACGGCAGCCGCTCGGCTGGGCCCTTCTTCCAGAGCACGGCCGACGACCGGCGCCGCGCCGCAGCCAGCATGCCGTCCGACATATCGACCCCGTAGGTCTCGTCGGGACGCAGATCGGCTGCGATTCGTGACGCGAGAATGCCTGTTCCGCAGGCGATATCGGCCACCCGACGGGACGAGTGCTCGCGCAGCGTGGCGATCACCTCATCCTGCGCAGGCTGATAGACGAGGCGCTGCAGGCACCGCTGGTCGTATGCCGGGGCGGCGAGACTCCAGAACCGCGTGATCGCCTCGTTCATCCCCCTGCGGTGCACCGTCGTCATGCAAACCACAGTAGGAGAAAACCTCGGCCCGGCCTGTGGATAACTTCGGCGGGTGTCGGGGGGCGATGGCATACTCGAACACGTGTTCGATGAACGTACGCCCGGCGACTTGCTCCGCGATATCGAGGAGAGCCTGCGCGAGGAGTCGATGGTCGTCGCGCGCCGGATGTCCGCGGTCGCGGGATTGCTGTGGCATCGAACCGCGGAAGCCGAGGGTGTCGATGACGACGATCCGTCGTATGCACTGATCACGGGGTTCGCCCGCACCTGTGCCGAGGTGAGTGCGGCGATGACTCTTCCACCGATGTCCGCGAGCAGGCTGGTGTCGCACGCCGAGGCCCTGAGCACCCGCCTGCCGGAGGTCGCCCGACTGCTCGCCGAGGGGCGGACCGACTGGCGCACCGTCGAGTTGATCATCACACGAACCGAACTCGTCTCCGATGACCTGATCGCACAGCTAGACCACTCGATGGCGGAGCGGATCATCCACTGGCAGCATTGGTCACGCCGTCGCATCATCAACGCGGTGGACGCCGCCGTCCGCGCCATCGACTCCGACGCCGCCAAGGAGCGCCGGGTCACTGCCGACAACGCCCGTCACGTCAGCATCGTCGCCGAACCCAACGGGACGGCGCGGATTCGCGGTTCGCTGTCGGCGCCCGCGGCCGCGCTGGTCGACAAACGGCTCTCGGAGATGGCCCGCTCGGTGTGTGCCGGCGACTCCCGCACCACCGATCAACGCCGCGCCGACGCCCTAGTCGCGCTCAGCGATGGGCGTGAACTCGCCTGCAACTGTGGGGCATCCGACTGCCCCACCCGAGTCACCGCAGAGCCGGCCGCAGCCGGCGGTGCACGCTTCGTCATCAATGTGATCGCCAGCCAGGAGACAGTGGACGGGCGCAGCGAACAACCCGGGTACCTCGAGGGTTACGGTGTGATCGACGCCGAGCAGGTGCGTCAACTCGCCGAGTCCGCCACGTTCCGGCTGCTCACCGCGCCCACCACCACCGACGCAGAGACACTGCGCTACCAGCCGTCGGCGGCAGTCGAGCGCTGGATCCGCTGTCGCGATCTGACGTGCCGATTCCCCGGGTGCGATCGTCCGGCGTGGACCGCCGACGTCGACCACACCCTGCCCTTCAATCACACCAGGCCCAGCGCCGGTGGGCTGACAGTGCCAGGAAACCTCAAGTGCTATTGCCGACAACACCACCGGCTCAAGACTTTTTACGGCGGACCGCATGGATGGCGCGATGAACAGCTTCCTGACGGCACCGTCGTGTTGACGTCCCCGACGGGACGCGTCTACCGCAACACCCCGGCTGGCGCGGAGTTGTTTCCACAGATGCGCCCCGCATGCGTCGAACCGCAGCCGCGAAAACACAGTCGGCACCGCGAGAGGTCGGCACGTGTGGCGCTGGCCCGCAGCCGGATCCACGCCACCCGCCATCAGAACGAGCAGACGCGTCGGAACAATCGTGCGCGCAGTGACGAGATCGATGTCCGCAAGTGGCGCAACAACATGCGCAGAACACTGCTGGTGTTCAAGGGCGGCGATGCCAGTACCAGTCCGTGGTGCAGCTGGGTCAACGATCCGCTCGAGGACGAGCACATCAGCGCCGACTGGTTACCACCGCTCCCGCCGGCACCGACACCGGACGGCCGAGCATCGACACCGGACGACGTGCCACCGTTCTGATCACGCTTGAAAGGGGAGGCAACCAATGAAGATTCTCGTCGCCACGCAACTCACCCAGGGCATGGAGGCAGACGACTACCACTACTGCGTCGAGGGCGAGTTGGTGTGGATTCAGGAGCCCTGCGCGAGGGACCACAACAATCCCGAAAGCCCCTGTGGATGCGGCCGGGGGTTCGCCGGTGCGGCATCACACCGGGCCACCACCACCGCCGCCGTGGTGGATTCGGAGCTGAGCCGCGCTGACGTCGTCCTGGCGTTCTCGACCAGCCTCGTCGACGGGGGCTGGCCCATCGAGTGGGCCGAGGAGGTCGCCGACGACAACCTGGCCGTCGCAGACGAACTTCCCGTCGGCACCGTCATCGGCCGCCGACTCGACGGGTTTCTGGTGCGGGCCGTCAGGACCGCGGGCTAGGTGGCGTGCGCACTAGGACTCGTTGTCGGCGCCCGGCGCGGTGGCGTACTTGCCGGAGCTGAACATCGAGGCGATGGCACCGATCACCATCATCACGGCGGCCGCGATGAACACCACCACAAGGCCGGAGTGGAACGGCTCGGCGATCAGGTGCGGGAAGAACGTCTGACCGGTCAGCGTCTCGGCGTCGACCCCCGGCTGGTGCAGCGCGCCATAGGGCTCCAGCAGCTCGGCGATCGGGTTGTAGCCCAGGAAGGCCGCGAACAGGCTGCCAACGGGTGGCAGGTTGGCCACATCGTGGGCGACCGCTGCTGACACGCCCTGCTCCTGCAGGCCCGCGCTGAGCGCCGTCGGCAGCGTGCCGGCGAGCCCGACGATCATGAGCGAGAAGAAGATTCCGATCGACAGCGAGGATCCCGCGTTGAAGAACGTGGCGCGCACGCCCGATGCGGCACCGCGCTGCGAGGCGGGCACGCTCGACATGATGGCCGCGGTGTTGGGTGCGGTGAAGATGCCGCCACCGAGACCGTTGAGGAATATCAGCACGGCGAACACCCAGTAGTCGAAGTCCACGGGAATCAACACCAGCGCAACGAATGACGCCGCCATCAGGATCATGCCGCCGACCGTGAAAGGTCGTGCCCCGTAGCGGTCCGACAGCGAGCCCGCGACCGGCCCGGCGATCAGGAACCCGACCGTGACCGGAAGCATGTAGACCGCCGCCCACAGCGGCGTGGACTCGAACTCATAGCCGCGCAGGGGAAGCCAGATGCCCTGCAGCCAGATGATGAGCATGAACTGCAGGCCACCGCGGCCCACCGACGACATCAGGCCGGCCAGGTTTCCCATGCCGAACGCCGCCGAGCGGAACAGCCTCATGTCCACCATCGGCGCGGCCACCCGCAACTCGATGAAGACGAACGCCACCAGGGCCGCCAACCCGAAGCCGATCGAACCCATCACCCACGGGCTTGTCCACCCGGTGGAGGACGCCCCGTAGGGCTGGATGCCGTAGGTGATGCCGATCAGCAGCACCGTCAGACCGATGCCGAAGGACAGCGTGCCCGCCCAGTCCAGCCGACCAGTTGACCGCACGCCGAGTTCCTTGAGCGAGCGGTAACTCCAGATGGTGCCGACGATGCCGATCGGCACGCCGACCCAGAAGATGGCCTGCCAGTGCCACTCGGACAGGAATCCGCCGATCAGAAGGCCCAGGAATGACCCGGCCACGGCCGCCACCATGTTGACCCCGAGCGCCATACCGCGCTGGTTGGCCGGGAACGCGTCGGTGAGGATCGCCGACGAGGACGCCATGAGCATCGCGCCGCCGACACCCTGGACAACCCGCCACGCGATGAGCCACACCGCTCCCCCGCCGAGGTGGAACGGGTCGAAGGACAGCGCGACGGCCGCCACGGTGAAGACGACGAAGCCCAGGTTGTAGATGCGCACCCGGCCGAACATGTCGCCGAGTCGGCCGAATGGCACCACCAGCACCGCGGTGACGACGAGATAGCCCATCAGCATCCACAGCAGGTAGCTCACGTTGCCCGACGACAGCGGGTTGAGCCCGATACCGCGGAAGATCGCGGGCAGCGAGATCAGCACGATCGACGCGTTGACGGTGGCCAGCAGTGTGCCAAGCGTGGTGTTGGACAGCACGATCCACTTGTAGGAGGGGTGGTCGTGATCCATCCGGCTGCGCCGATTTGCGGTCTCGGCCTGTTCGGCGTCGGCACGGGCCTTCGCCAATTCGATCTCAGTCGTCATCAGCCATCGCTTTTCGCATCTAGATACTCAAAACACATATGTTAGCTATACAAAAGATCTCTCGGCAATTCGTATTCCGCCGGGCCGGGGTCAAACCGTTGGGGTACGTTGGGCAGCGTCCACACACGGGAGCGCACCCAAGTGCGCTGAGAGGACGGCTAGCGGGCCGTCGACCGTACGAACCTGACCGGGTAATGCCGGCGTAGGGAGATGAGTAGATGAGTCTGTCCATTTCTAGTTCAACCGTGACCACGGGCCCCATCACCGGCAGTTCGAAGGTCTACCGCGAGCTGCCCGACGGGGCCCGGGTGCCGTTCCGGCGGGTGCACCTGACCGACGGTGACCACCTGGACCTGTACGACACGTCCGGTCCGTACACCGATGAGTCCGCGGTGATCGACCTCACCGCCGGGCTGGCGCCACGGCCCGGCGTCGTCGCCGACCGCGGCACCCAGTTGCAGCGTGCCCGCGCCGGGGAGATCACCGCGGAGATGGCCTTCATCGCGGAGCGCGAGAGCGTGCCCGCCACGCTGGTGCGCGACGAGGTGGCCCGCGGCCGCGCGGTGATCCCGGCCAACCACAACCATCCCGAGAGCGAGCCGATGATCATCGGCAAGGCGTTCTCGGTCAAGGTCAACGCCAACATCGGCAACTCGGCCGTGACGTCGTCGGTGGCCGAGGAGGTCGACAAGATGGTGTGGGCCACCCGGTGGGGCGCCGACACCATCATGGACCTGTCCACCGGCCGCGATATCCACCTGACCCGAGAGTGGATCCTGCGCAACTCCCCCGTCCCGGTCGGCACCGTGCCGATCTATCAGGCTCTCGAGAAGGTCGACGGCGACCCGACCAAGCTCACCTGGGAGGTGTACCGCGACACCGTGATCGAGCAGTGCGAGCAGGGTGTCGACTACATGACGGTGCACGCGGGGGTGCTGCTGCGCTACATCCCGCTGACGGTCAACCGGGTCACCGGCATCGTGTCCCGCGGCGGAGCCATCATGGCCGCCTGGTGCCTGGCGCATCACACCGAGTCGTTCCTGTACACGAACTTCGCGGAGCTGTGCGAGATCCTGGCCCGCTACGACGTGACCTTCTCCCTGGGCGACGGCCTGCGGCCGGGCTCGATCGCCGATGCCAACGACGAGGCGCAGTTCGCCGAACTGCGCACGCTCGGCGAGCTGACCGCGATCGGGAAGAGCCATGGCGTGCAGGTGATGATCGAGGGCCCCGGCCACGTGCCGATGCACAAGATCGTCGAGAACGTGCGCCTCGAGGAGGAACTCTGCGACGAGGCGCCGTTCTACACACTGGGGCCGTTGACCACCGACATCGCGCCGGGCTACGACCACATCACCTCCGCCATCGGCGCCGCCATCATCGCGCAGGCCGGCACCGCCATGCTGTGCTACGTCACGCCCAAGGAGCACCTCGGACTACCCGACCGCAAGGACGTCAAGGACGGCGTGATCGCGTACAAGATCGCCGCCCACGCCGCCGACCTCGCCAAGGGTCATCCGCATGCCCAAAATCGGGACAACGCACTGTCCAAGGCGCGCTTCGAGTTTCGTTGGTACGACCAGTTCGCGCTGTCTCTGGATCCCGACACCGCGCGCGAGTTCCACGACGAGACACTGCCCGCCGCCCCGGCCAAGACCGCGCACTTCTGCTCCATGTGCGGCCCGAAGTTCTGCTCCATGCGCATCACCGCCGATATCCGCGAGGCCTACGAGTTGGGGATGGCGAGCAAATCCGAGGAGTTCGCGCAGAACGGCAACCGCGTCTATCTACCCTTGACGTCATGAACTATCTGCCACTGACGCCGCCCGGTCAGACCCCGGCTCGGGTGATGACCATCGCCGGGTCCGACTCCGGCGGCGGTGCGGGCATCCAGGCAGACATGCGCACGTTCGCGATGCTGGGTGTGCACGGATGCGTGACCGTGGTGGCGGTGACAGTGCAGAACTCGGTGGGCGTCAAGGGCTTTCACGAGATCCCGCTCGATGTCATAAGCGGCCAGATGGAGGCGGTCGTCAGCGATATCGGCGTCCAGGCCGCCAAGACGGGAATGCTGGCCTCCTCGGAGATCATCACGACCGTCGCGCAGACCTGGCGCAGCCTGGAGGTCACCGCGCCGCTCGTGGTCGACCCGGTGTGCGCGTCGATGCACGGCGACCCGCTGCTGCACCCGTCGGCGCTCGACGCGCTGCGCAACGAGCTGTTCCCGATCGCCACCCTCGTCACGCCCAACCTCGATGAGGTCCTGCTCATCACCGGCATCGAGGTCGTCGACACCGCATCCCAGCGTGACGCGGCGCGCGCGCTCCACGATCTCGGGCCCCGCTGGGCACTGGTCAAGGGCGGGCACCTGCGGTCGTCGGCGCACAGCCCCGATCTCCTGTTCGACGGCACCGACTTCTACGAGTTCGACGCCGAACGCATCCCCACCGGCCATGACCACGGCGCAGGCGACACCCTTGCGGCGGCAACGGCCAGCGCGCTCGCACACGGATACCCGGTGCCCGACGCGGTGGCGTTCGGCAAGCAGTGGGTCACCGAATGCCTGCGCGCGGCATACCCGTTGGGACACGGTCATGGTCCGGTATCGGCACTCTTCAGGTTGACTGCCCATCATGAGTCTTGACGCCATCGCAGGCATTGCCCACGAGCCCGTCGGCGACGTGCACGGCGCCGTCGTGCTCACCCACGGCGCGGGCGGCAACCGCGACGGCGCGCTGCTGGTGAAGCTGTGCGACGAGTGGGCCCGCCGCGGCTGGCTGGCCATCCGCTACGACCTGCCCTACCGGCGACGCAGGCCGAAGGGACCGCCCTCGGGTTCGGCCAAGGCCGATCAGGAGGGCATCGTCGAGGCCGTCGAGCTGGCTCGCGGGCTGGCCGGTGGCCGCGTCATCGCGGGTGGCCATTCCTACGGCGGGCGCATGACCTCAATGGCGGTGGCCGACGGGCTCGCGGTGGACGTGCTGGCGTTGTCGTCCTATCCCCTGCACCCGCCCGGCAAGCCCGAGCGCGCCCGCACCGAACACCTGCCGCGGATCGCCGCACCCACGGTGTTCACCCACGGCACATCGGACCCGTTCGGCACCATCGACGAACTGCGTGATGCGGCCGGACTCATCCCGGCGCCCACCGAGATCGTCGAGATCACGGGCGCTCGCCACGACCTGGGTTCCAAGACACTCGACGTGCCCGCGCTTGCGGTGGACGCCGCCCTGCGATTGCTTGCGTGAGCTGCGCGGCAAGCCTGCTATCTTCCGGGGATGACGTGGCCCACGGGAGACCCGAATCAGCCCTACGGGGCCCAACCCCCAGCCCAGTCTCCCCCGCCACCTCCGCCTCCTCCGGGTAGCTATCCACCACCGCCCCCGGGCAACTACCCACCCCCGCCTCCCATGCCCTATCAGCAGCCGCAGTACGGCCAGCCCTACGGTCAGCCCGGGTACCCGCAGCAACCGCCCAAGAAGTCGAAGAAGGGCCTCATCATCGCCGTGGTGATAGTCGGCGTGCTCGCCCTTGTCGGGTTGGCCGTCCTGGCCGTCGTCGGCATCGTGGTCGGCAATGACCGGGTCATCGCGACCGACGTCGAGGTCGGGAGCTGCATTGCCGACGTGCCCACGGCCGCGCGGGTCGTCTCGCTGCCCACGGTGGACTGCGCCGAGCCGCACGGCGGCGAGGTGTACTCGGTGCTCACCATGCCCGACGGTGACTACCCGGGCGCCGAGACCATCGACGAGTGGCAGTCCAAGTGCCCCGACGAGCTGGCCTCCTACTCACCCGAGGCCATGCTCGACGACTCCGTCGGCGTCTATGTGCTGTACCCGACACAGGAGACCTGGGACGCCGGCGATCGCGCCGTGACGTGCATCGCAACGCTGGAACCCAAGCGCACCGGCACACTCAAGGAGTAAGAAGTGCTATCCGATACCCCTGGTACCGTCTAGCCATGTCTACCGAGCATCACGACGCAGTAATCGTCGGCGCCGGGTTCGCAGGCATCGGCGCAGCCATCCAGCTCAAGCGGTTGGGCATGAATGACTTCGTCATCCTCGAACGCGAGGACGACCTCGGCGGTACCTGGTACGTCAACCACTACCCCGGCCTTGCCGTCGACGTGCCCACCACCACGTACTCGTACTTCTTCGAGCCCAACCCGAACTGGTCACGGCTGTTCACCCCTGGACCCGAGATCAAGCAGTACGCGGACGACGTCGCCGACAAGTACGACGTCCGAACCCACATGCGCTTTGGCACCGTTGTCGAGGGCGCCCGCTGGGACGAGGAGGCGTCGCTGTGGCGTATCGCGCTGGCCGGCGGGGACACGCTGACCGCCCGCTATCTGCTCACGGCGACCGGCTTCCTCTCCCAGCCAAAGGTTCCCGACATTCCGGGCATCGAGAGCTTCGAGGGCAAGGTCATCCACACCACCGATTGGGAGGATGACTTCGATGCCACCGGGCGGCGCATCGCCGTGATCGGCACGGGCGCCACCGCGGTTCAGCTCATCCCCCAACTCGCCAAGCGCGCAGCGGATCTCACGGTGTACCAGCGCACCCCGATCTGGGTGGTGCCCAAGATCGACATCCGCTTCGGCGAGCGGGCCAAGCGGTTGTTCGCACGTGTTCCGTTCACGCAACGGGCGCTGCGCTGGCTCACCGACTCGATCTACGAGGTGATGATCAACACCGCGGTGCTGCGGCACCGCCAGTTCTCGCGGCTCAACGTCGCCGCCGCCGATCTGTCGAAGGTGCACCGGTTCTTCTCCATCCGTGACAAGGAGCTGCGGCGCCGGCTGACGCCGGACTACGACTTCGGTTGCAAGCGACCGACGTTCAGCAACGGCTACTACCGCGCCTTCACCAAGCGACACGTGCACCTTCAGGACGCAGGCATCGATCACATCGTGGCCGACGGCATCGTCGGCAAGGACGGCGCCAAGGTCACCATCGACACCCTGGTCCTGGCCACGGGCTTCGACCTGTGGGAGGCCAACTTCCCCGCCATCGAGGTCATCGGCCGCGAGGGCCGTGATCTGGGAAAGTGGTGGCGGGACACCCGGTTCCAGGCCTACCAGGGCGTGTCGATGCCGTACTTCCCGAACTACCTGAGCCTGGCCAGCCCCTATGCGTTCCTCGGGTTGAACTTCTTCAACACCATGGAGTACCAGATGCGGCTCATGGACAGGCTCTTCACCGAGGTGAAGAGGCGCGGGGCGACGACATTCGAGGTCACCGAGGAGGCGAACACCGCGTTCCTGGACCGGATGACCGAGCTGCTCGGCGACTCGCTGTTCACCATCGGCAACTGTGCGAGCGCGAATTCGTACTACTTCAACCCCGCGGGAGAGCCCACGCTGCTTCGTCCGTCGTCGACAGAGTCGGCGGTCAGGGAAGCCTCGGCGTTCCCGCTCAGTGATTACCGGATTGCCTGACCAGAAAGAGAGCCCAGTGCCTCAAGATTCGAAGAACTCCACAGCGGCCACGCTCGTCGGTCTGTCGGTGGCGGGTGCGGGTATCGCGCACTTCGTCCGCCCGCAGCTGTTCGAGGGCATCACGAAGTCGGCGTTCCCGCGTGACACCGAGCGGCACATCAAGACCAACGGCGGTATCGAGACCGCGATCGGTGTCGGTCTCCTGGTGCCGAAGACCCGCAAGCTGGCGGTTCTCGGCACGGTTGGCTATGTCGCCTACCTGGCCGTGAACTCCGTTCGCAATCGCTGACATCTCCTGAAGCGCACTCTCGGCACCGCTGACGCGGTAGTCGTCGGACTCGGGGCGATGCTCGGCGCGGGCATCTTCGTGGTGCTCGCGCCCGCGGCCGCCGCGGCGGGCTCGGGTCTGCTGCTGGGCCTGGCGATCGCCGCCTTCGTCGCCTATTGCAACGCGACGTCGTCGGCGCGACTGGCGGCGCTCTACCCGCAGTCCGGTGGCACCTATGTCTACGGCCGGGAGCGTCTCGGTCCGTTCTGGGGCTACACCGCGGGTGCGAGTTTCATCGTCGGCAAGACAGCGTCGTGTGCGGCGATGGCGCTGACGGTCGGCTACTACGTGTGGCCCGGGCACGCGCACGAGGTCGCGGTGGCCGTCGTGCTGGCGCTGACCGCGGTCAACGTTGCGGGCGTACAGAAGTCGGCGCTTCTCACCCGGGTGATCGTGGTCGCCGTGCTCGCCGTGCTGTGCACCGTGATCGTGGCGATCCTCGGGTCCGGCGACGTGGACGCAGGCCGGCTCGCGCTCGGCGACGACGCCAGTGCGTTCGGCATTCTGCAGGCGGCGGGTCTGCTGTTCTTCGCCTTCGCCGGGTACGCGCGGATCGCCACCCTCGGTGAGGAGGTTCGCGATCCGGCCCGCACCATCCCGCGGGCCATCGCGCTCGCGCTGGCCATCGCGCTGGTGGTGTATGCAGTGGTTGCCGTCGTGGTGCTCGCCCAGCTGGGTGGCACGACACTGTCGTCGGCCACCGCGCCACTGGCCGACGCCGTTGCGGCCGCCGGACTACCCGGGCTGGTACCGGTGGTGCGGGTTGGTGCTGCGATCGCCGCGTTGGGGGCGCTTCTCGCGCTCATCCTCGGTGTCTCGCGCACGGTTCTGGCGATGTCGCGTGACAGGCACCTGCCGAGTTCGCTGGCAGTGGTGCACGACCGGTTCGACAGTCCGTACCGCGCCGAGATCGCGGTGGGAGTCGTGGTGGCCGGGCTCGCCGCGGTGGCCGACGTGCGCACGGCCATCGGATTCTCGTCGTTCGCGGTGCTGGTGTACTACGCGATAGCCAATGCGGCCGCGTTCACGTTGGGATGCAAGCTGATTCCCGTGCTCGGGACCATCGGATGCGTGGTGCTCGCGGTGACGTTGCCTGCGACCTCGGTGCTGGCAGGTGTCGCGGTGCTCGTGCTCAGCGCCGCGGTGTACGGCCTGCGCCGGTGATTGGGCTGCGCCACAGCGCCCAATGGTGTGTAGTTCGTGCTTGTGATTCCTGCCAAATCAGCACTCACCTGGAAGGCCGTCCCGCATGACGCGGCGGTCGTCGCGCCCGACGAACGGCTCAGCTGGCCCCGCACGATAGGCATAGGCGCCCAGCACGTGGTCGCGATGTTCGGCGCCACGTTCCTGGTGCCGGTGCTCACCGGGTTCCCGCCCGCCACGACGCTGCTGTTCTCCGGCCTCGGCACGGTGCTATTCCTGATCATCACCGGCAACCGGCTGCCGAGCTATCTGGGGTCCAGCTTCGCCGTGATCTCACCGGTGATCGCCGCGGTCGGCTCGAACGGCGCGGGCAGCGCGCTCGGCGGCCTGGTGGCCCTTGGTCTGACGCTGATCGTCATCGGCGTCATCGTCCACCTGGTCGGCACGCATTGGCTCAACGTCGCACTTCCACCGGTTGTGACGGGCGCCGTCGTCGCGCTGATCGGCTTCAACCTCGCGCCCGTCGCGAAACAGAACTTCGAGAAGGGCCCCGTGGTCGGCATCGTCACGCTGGTGCTGCTGGTCGCCACGTTGGCGTTCTTCCGCGGCATCATCGGCAGGCTGGCGATATTCCTGGCCGTCGTCATCGGATACGTGTTGGCCTGGCTACTGGGTGGCGTCGACGAGGCCGCGCGGGCCGCGATAAGTGCCGCGCCGTGGGTGGGGCTGCCCGAGTTCCAGACGCCGACCTTCACCTGGGCGGTGTTGCCACTGTTCCTGCCCGCGGTGATCGCGCTGATCGCCGAGAACATCGGGCACGTCAAGTCGGTCGGCCAGATGACGAACACCGACACCGATCCGCTGATCGGTCGCGCGCTGGCCGCCGACGGCGTGGCCACCACACTCGCGGGGTTCGGTGGCGGAACGGCCACCACCACCTACGCCGAGAACATCGGCGTCATGGCCGCCACGCGCGTGTACTCGACCGCGGCGTACTGGGTCGCGGCCCTCGTCGCGATCGTGCTGGCGATGTGCCCGAAGATCGGCGCGCTGATCTCGGCGATCCCACCGGGCGTGCTGGGTGGCGCCACCATCGTGTTGTACGGCCTGGTCGGCGTGCTGGGTATCCGGATCTGGCTGACCAATCACGTCGACTTCAGCCTGCCGGTCAACCAGATGACCGCGGCCATCCCCCTGATCATCGGCATCGCCGACTTCACCTGGACCGCTGGGGATCTGACGTTCACCGGTATCGCGCTCGGATCCATCGCGGCGCTGCTGGTGTATCACGGTATGCGGCTGCTGGGCTTCCGCAGCTCTGATCGCACGGAGGCAACGCGGCAGCCGGCGGCGGGCGAATCGGTTTCTGGGTGATGGGGCCGGCTGCGTCGCACGCGAAGTCCTCGTCAGCCGCTTCCCGTTCACACGTCGGCGATGCCGGAGCCGGCCAACGCCGGAACGCTGTATTCAGCGTGCAGTACCGATTGTGCGCCGGCCTTGAATCGGTCGAATATGTCGATGATCGTCTGCCCTTCCGGGGTGTGGCCCCAGATGCTGATGCCCTGGTGAGTGGTTGGCTCCCAGGTCGTTTCGTCGACGACGATCGGGTTCCAACCAAGTTCCCACTCGAAACCTGACGGGCTCAGTGCGTAGAAGGACAGCTCCCTGTCGTTGGTGTGTTGGCCGACCGACAGGGCTATACCGAAGCCAAGTTCCTTGACCCGCTGATACGAGGCTGTCATGTCGTCGAGCTCGGCGACCTGGACATTGCAATGCTGGATCTTGGTGCGGATCGGGTTGATTGGCAATCTGTTCACGGCCGCAATCGCGACAGTGTGATGGCGTTCGTTGACCCGCAGGAAACGGATCTTGAACTTCAGGCCGCTGATCGTCTCGTCGATGTAGTCAGTGAGCCGCGCGTCGAACACGGTGCTGTAGTAGCCGCGCATCTGGTGAGGCTTCTTGGTCGCGATGGCCACGTGACCCATCCCGTGCTCGCCGGTGACGAATCCGCACCGCACGGCTAGGCGCAAGGGTTCAGATGCCTTGCGGGCCTTCACGTACATCTCCTGGGCCAAGCCGTTGGGTCCGGGGAATCGGACGAGGCGCTCCACGCCTCGCAGCGCGGCCTCTTCGGTGGAGCCTTCGCTGACCGGAACGCCGTGCGCCTTGATGCGGGCCTCGATGGCGTCCAGGGTGGCATGGTCGTCGAGTTGCCATCCGAGAGCGGTGGTGTCCTCGGCGGGGCCGCGCTGCAACAGGAAGCGGCATTCATTGTCGTCGAGACGAAACCGCATGACGTCAGGCAGGGTCTCGTCGAGGTGCATGCCGATGGCGTCGCGGCCGAAACGTCGCCAGTCGGAGAACTTCTCGGTCTCGATCACGAGGTAGCCGAGCTGGACCTTGCCGAACACCGAGACGGTGGGCGCGGTCACGAGTTGACCAGCTTGGAGTCGGCGCCCAAGAAGTCGGCGACGAGCTGATTGAACAGTTCGGCGCGTTCCCACTGCATCCAGTGGCCGGTGCGCGAGGTCATGACCAGTTCGGCATTGGGCATCAGGTTCAGCAGAAGTGGCCCACCGGATGGGCGGTTGACCTTGTCGTCGCGACCCCACAACACCAGCGTCGGCGTCGCAAGCCGACGCAACCGCTTGTCACGCGTCAGATCCATGCGCCACAGGGTGCGCAAGCCCGAAGGGCGGCGCAGCGGCGGGTTGGCCACCACCTCCGGATCGATCGAGGCCTGGTAGCGCAGGTCGATCAGTTCGTCGGGTACCGCAGCGCCGTCGTAGACCAGGTAGGTGCGGATGAACGCTGCCAGCTTTTCGCGGCTCGGGCCCTCACCGCCGTAGTAGGACAACAGGCTCTTGAGTCCGTCGGTGGGGAGGCCGCGTGTGGTGCCGATTCCGCCTGGGCCCATCAAGACGAGCCTGCAGACGCGGTGCGGCGTGTCCAGGGCCAGGCGCAGCGCCGCAGCGCCACCATAGGAGTTGCCGATCAGATGCGCTGTCTCGATACCCATTTCGTCGAGCAGACCGCGGATGCTGTCGGCGAGATAGCCGAACGGATCGGCATGGTCGACGCCCTTGGCCGAGCGCCCGTAGCCGGGCATGTCCGGCACGATGACGCGGTGGGACTGTGCGAGTGCGTCGATGTTGCGCGAGTAGTTCGATGCCCCGGACGCGCCGGGCCCGCCGCCGTGCAGCAAAACCACGGGCGGGGCACTTCCGCCTGTGTCGGTGACGAAGATCTGGGCGCCCCTGACGCGCACAGTGGACTCAGAAACCACTGTCGTTGAGCGGTCATTGGGCATGCTGTCGTTGGTCATACTTCGTCCTTCACTTGGCGAACCGGGGCGGCGGTGAATCCGGTCGGTGGCGGGGGCAGCGGTTGGTCGCCGCCGGCGGCGTACACAAATCCGTCGGGCCGCACGGCCACGGAGGACGCCTTCTTCTTGTCGAGCCAGCGGGTCAGTGTTCCGTCGCGGTCGACGATGCAATCAGCGGCGGGCGCGCTACCCGGCGGGGCGATTCTGACGACGGGCACACCGGCTGACCGCCAAACCTGCCCCGGGGCGGCCGGACCAGTGTGCAGCACCGTCCACCGCCCGCCGATGACGTCATCGAAACGCACCCGATCGCCTTTTTCATCGGTGACCCACGGTTGCGGGATCAGCCAGCCGACGGCGCCGTTGCCGTTGCGCGCCAGCAGCCCATCGCGATAGCGCGCATCGGGAAGCCAACGATGCTCGCGTAGCCAGGTGGTGAAGAAGGGCACCTTGCTCGCGGTGCGGAAGAAGTGGTTGCGCACTGCGGCCCGCCAAGGACTGCGCTCGATGATGAGCTTGCCGGTTTTGACCGTCCGATTGGTGACTTCCATGACATGCGGTAGCCGCTCGGCCTGGTAGGTGTCGAGCACCGATTCTGGCAGTGACCCGGCCAGAACAGCGCCAAGTTTCCAGCTCAGGTTCGCCACGTCACGCACACCGGCGCACATGCCCTGCCCGATCCACGGTGGCATTGCGTGCGCTGCGTCCCCGGCCAGGAACACCCCGCCCACCCGCCACCGGTCGGCGAACCGGACGTGGTGGCTGTAGCAGGCGAAGCCGAGGATCTCGACGTTCGCTCGGGTGATGCCCTGACCGTCGAGCACGCTCCAGATCGCGCCGTCAGTGAGCAGATCCTTCTCGTCTTCCTCGTCGTGCACCGGGAATTCCCAGCGGTGGTGCCCGAGCGGAGTGGGGCAGTCGACGGTGGGCCGCTCGGGGTTGCAGTGGAACCGAAGCTGGTCATGGCCGGGCCACTCGTTGAGCACCTTGGTGTCGATCACGATCCAGCGCTCGTGGAAGGTCCGGCCGCCGAAACCGATACCCAATTGCCCGCGGACGGAACTCGATCCGCCGTCAGCGGCGATCACATACGAGGCGCGGATCCGTTTGAAGTCGTCGCGGGTGAGGTCGGCGAGCATCAACTCGACACAGGCTGGGTGCTGGACGACGCGCAGGCACTCGTGTTCGAGCAGGATCGACACGTTGGGGAAGCGGTCAACCCCTTCGCGCAGGACCCTGTCGACCGCGGGCTGATAGATGAACTGCTGTGGTGGGTGCCCGTTACCTCTGTCGATGGGCAGCAGCGACACAAAGGGCACGCCGTCGTCATCGACGAAGTTGGCCCCTGCGCCGGGCTGCATGTCGGCGTTGAGCCGATCTGCCAGCCCGACCTGCTGCCAGATGCGGACCACCTCCTCGTCGGTGGAGATCGCACGGGCGCGGAAATAGATGTCGGGATCGCGCTCCACCACCACGACATTGAGCCCCATCTGGCCCAACAGGTTGGCCGCGGTGGCGCCGACCGGCCCGTAACCGACGATCGCCACGTCATAGGTCGAGTCGTCACTCATAGCTGCCTCTCATCCATCGATGGCCCCGGCACTTGTTCCGTAGTGATCGCTACGGTATTGTAGCGATCACTACGGAGTCAAGAGGCAGGAATCTCGTGGCCAAGAAGATCAACGATGAAGAGCCCAAGCGCCGCCAGCGCCGCGCCGACGGCGAACTCTCACGCAATCGCATCCTCGATGCCGCCACCGAGATCGCGGCCGAGCGCGGTTACGAGGGCACCAGCATCGGCGCCGTGAGCGCGAAGTGCGGCCTGCCCGCCAGTTCCATCTACTGGCACTTCAAGGACAAGGACGACCTGATCGCGGCCGTCATCGAACGCAGCTTCCAGAACTGGCTGGCGATTTGGGAGCTGCCCGAGAACGTTGTAGAACGAGACCGAATGGTCGAGGTGGCCGTGCGTACCGCGAAAGCGGTGCTGGACTCCCCGGATTTCCTGCGACTCGGACTAATGCTGGCACTGGAGCGCCGACCGGTCGAACCACGAGCCCGGGCGATGTTCGTTCAGGTCAGAGACCAAGCACTCCAGGCCCTAACGACCAGCATCTATGAAATCGCACCGAGCCTGTCCCGCGAGCAGGTGCAGCAGCTGGCAACCTACGCGATCGCGGGGGCAGACGGTCTGTTCATCGCCAAGGAAATCGGCGGCGACAGCGTCGACCTCCTTCCGCTGTTCACCATGCACGGCCAAGCCCTCTACGACACTGCGGTACGTATGATCACGGATAACTCATCCCAATCGCCTTGACGCACAGTAGGTTCAAAGTACGCGCGGGTGTTCAGGCGGCCAGTACGACGAGCCCGTACGCCACGGCGAAACGATGGCCCAGCTGCCCGCACACGTTGCCACGCCCGACGGTGACCTCGTGGCCCAGCTGTTCGCTGACCGCCCGGACCAGTTCGTCGTCGCTGGCTCCGCCACCGACCAGCAGAACCCCGGCCGCGCCGGGGGCGACCTGCTCGACACCCCGCATCACGTTGCCGCCGATGACGAGCCGCTTGGCCGCGAGACGCCAACTGCGCCATTCCGCGCCGGAGAGCCCCGACGTGAACGGCAGCAGCCCACTCGGCGCAGATGTCAGCAGCCATCCCGTGCACCGGCCGTCGATCGGCTTGTCGAGGAACTGTCGCCGACCGTGCTCGTCCTCGACGAGCTGGGGTGTGACAGCGGTGACCGCCTCCGCGCGTTTCGCATACTCAGCGGCGCTCCTGGAGATCTCCAGAGCGGTGGCGGTGGCCGTGGTGAGGAGCTGCCCCGCACCTGGCAGGACGACGCGGGAACCCTCGGTGACGACGTCGACGGTCCCCCCGCCGACGTCCACGACGACGACGTCGGACGTGACACCCGGTGTGGTGAGCGCGCCGACACGCGCCGCGGCAGCCTCCGAGTCGATCTGCGTCACCGGAACCCCAAGTGCGCTGCCGAGAGCATCGGCGTCGGCGGGTGGTTCCTCCCCGCCACCCATCGCGGCCATCACGAGGCTGTCGACCACGACCGACCCGCGGCGCGAGTTGGCCTGCGCCGCAATGTCGGCCAGGTGAACGACGTAGCGCTGATCGTCCTGGACCCCTGACGGCATGGCGGGCTGCTCGATCTCCCGCGGCGACGCGTCGTGCGCCGGTGAGGTGCCATCGAGGTACACCACCGCGCACGCGCTGTCGAAGAGCTGGTCGGCGATAACGCGGGCGTCGACGCGTTCGCCGTCGTGCAGGCCGAAAACGTCGGCGAGCCAGAACGGGTCGGTGAGCTTCTGAAGCGGCGCCAGTCCGTCGCGCACCTCGACCGCGACCAGTGCTGCCGACATCAGCGGGCCCACGTCGATATCGTCGATCACCGGCAGGGCAGTCCGCAGCCGGTTGGACACCAGCACGGCCTCGTCGTTCGCCGTCAACACCGCGACCACGTTTCGGCCGTCCTCGACTGCCGCATTCACCAGGTGCGCCACCTCGAGGTAGCCCCACTCCCGGGTCGCGCAGGCGACTATCGGACGGTTGCGGTCGGTGTGGCCGAGGTGTTCGACCGGCACCGGGGCACCGACGCCTGCGGCGTCACCCGCGGTGGTCGCCGCCGACCGGGTGGCGATGGTGAGCCGCCCGGTTCTGCGGGTCTCCAGTTGGACGCGTCCGACTGTCGAGTGCACAGGCGGGGTCGGAGCGAACGCGGCGCGGTCGATCACCAGTCCACGAGTGTCAGCCAGCCGGCGTGCGAGCTGCGCGGCGCCCTGCACGGCCCGCACTGATCCCTTGCCACCGCGCGTCGGAGTGCGGGCGCTGGCAAGCACGTCGAGCCCGTCGGCCCCGCCGCAGAGGACCACCTCGGTGGTGGCGTTACCGATGTCGACTCCGGCCCAGATGGTCATCGCAGCAGGCCGCGCCGCCGATACACCGAGGCGGCCTCACGCACGAATTCCGCGCAGGTGTCCGCCTTTTGGTCGGCAAGCCGCTGCGCCAGCTCCTCCAGTTCGGCGAACGTGGAGCGTCCCGGTCGCAGCGCCTCATACGCCGCGAGCATGTCCTCGGAACTCAGTGCGGTCATCTCGGCCGCACGGCGGAGGTTCATCGCCAACTGAAGCGAGCCGCTGCGCTGCGCGGTGTCCGCCTGAGCCAGCAGCGTCTCCCGGCTGATCCGGATGTCGTCCAGAGTCAGATCGCCGGAGCGGGCTGCCTCGACGGTCACCTCGCTGATGCTGCGACCCGAGTGTGAGGTGATGGTCATCGCGTGTACTCCATTTCGACGTGCGTGCTGCCCTCATCGCCTGTGCGGGGTGCGAACTGCCCCCGTTCGATGGCAACCATGGAAACGACCTGGGTGTGGTATCGAGCGGTGATCGCCTCCTCGGTGTAGGCGTTGCGCATCGGGGCGGGTGTCGTGCCCTTGGCGTGCCTGCCGGCATTGATGCCGATCAACCGATACATCTCCGGGGTGATCAGCGGCGCGATGCTGAGCAGTTCGAGATTCGCCAACGGAGTCAGGTCGCGACGGTGAATGATCGTGGTGCCCTTGGCCTGTAGTCCGACCGAGATTCCGGACCCGGACAGTTGGGCCGCGGACTTCCCGATCGCGCCGAGGTCGATGCTGTCGGTGATGCGAACCAGCCGCGCCACGCAGTGTTCCTCCTCGAGGCCTGCGAGAATCTGGTCGAGCACGTCGTAGATGGTCAGACCCGAGAGGGCACGAAACAGCTTGGTGCCGAACGCGGGTGAGACACCGATGACGACCTCCCGCGGATCCTCGCCGACCCCGGCCGGACCAACGTCCACCAGGCGGTCAGGCCGGGCGAAGGTCGCCTGTTCCCTGACCAGGTCGGCTACCGACCGCGCCTGCCGCACGGCGTCGATCTGGGCCTGACGCTCGGGCGTCGGCCGGTACCCCGTGCCCGGCCCGCGGTAGTCATTGGGATCCGTCAACGCCGACAGCACGTTCATCTCCTCGTCGAAGATCGCGGCGGTCTGCAGGTAGTCACCGGCGACCCGGGCCGTGGCCATGCCCAGAACCCGATCGGCGATGTCTCCGAAGCCGGTCTCGGCGAGCGCACCGACTACGTCGAGCACCGTGAGACCCGACTGCTCGATCATCCTGGCCGCACTCAGCACCTTCACACCGTCGGTCTGCGGCAGGTCCTTCGAACCCGCTGCTCCGACAACGGCTTCCACATGTTCGTCATCGAAGTCCGCGAGACCCAGGTACTCGAAGACCGCACGAGTGGCTTCGGCGGCCTGCCGGCGCATCGACTCCAGAGTGGTCGGATCGACCGACCGCAAGCCACCATCGACACCCCAGTCGCGCTGCAGGACGAGGTAGTCGTCAAGGTCGCTGGCGTTGAAGTTCGATGGTCCGAACATGTTGTCGTAGGCCGCAACCGAGCCGAATCCGGAGAAGATGAAGTCCGACCCGGACAGCAGCACCGGCAACGTCCTGCTGGTCCGGCGCATCGTGGACTCGGACATCAAACTGTCGTTGCCGCTGCAGGACTCGAGCCCACGGAGCATGACCATGAGGTTCTCGGCGATCAGCTCTCGGACGCCGCCTGGCACCGACGCCGTGATGCCTGCACCGTCGATACCGCCGTTCTGCACGCCCTGTGCTCCGATGCCCTTGGCCAGGGCCACACACCGAGACTCCAGGTAGTTCATCGACTTGCGCTCGGCCTGCCCCATGAGCACCTCGGAGCCCGCCCCGCTGGACAGCCGCATCTTGATCCCGCGGGAGGCGTAGGACGACGTCAGGAACGCCTTCGACCACGGGGTGTCATCACCGTCGGTGAAGACCTGCTCGGTGCCGTAGACCGAAACCGTCTCGGCGTAGGAGACCAAACCGCGCACGCCCAGCTCCAGTTCACGGGCCTCCTCGACCGAGCACTGCGTCAGCGCGCCGGGGGCGGGCACCTGCGAGCCGATCAGCAGTCCCACGGCGACGGCTGGGGCATCGTCGAGAACCGGGACCGTCGCCTCCAGTTCCCGGAAGCCGTAGACCACGGCCGTGGCCGCGTCGGCCGCGATCAGCAATGGATCATCGAGGCGATTGGTGACATGGGCCTGGTTGGCGGGAGTCCGACGAGAGCGCATCTTCATCATCGCCATCTGGATCTCGACGGGCTGCAACATCGCGACAACCCGGGCCATCTTGGCCGGGGTGAGGCCCGCACAGACAGCCAGCACATCCTCGCGGGGCACGCTCGAGTCGACGATCAGCCGAGCCAGATCGACCTCACTCATCGCCATCGACCGGGGAGCCTCGGTGTGGTCGACGGCGTATCGCACGATGAACTCGTCGATCGTGTCGAAGTCTGCGGCCGCGGTCGAGTCCATCTCCAGCACGGTGCCGTCCTCGGCGACGACCCAGGACGGTTCCGGGTCGTGCGGCGAGAGATGCGAGATCATTCCCAGTTCCGGGTCCGCCTCGGCGAAGCCGTCGAGGTTGACGCGCTGCTCGTCCAACACCCGAATGCGTCCCAGCCGGTGGTCCTGTTCGATCTCAGTGCTGCTCAGATGCATGGCGCCCAGCATCGACTGAACGCCGTGGCGAGACAACGACGCGTGCCGAGGTTCCAACAATGTGTGTGACGGGGATGCCAGTCTTCGGCCCCTGTGTGACCTGGCCTACAACAAGGTGTTGGAAAGTGCTGGACCGCTCTGGCAGATTGCGTGTCCTTCTCGCAGACTTGCCCGGAATTCGATGGAGCCGGCGATATGCGGTTCCGCTGGCAGAGGAGGATCAGCCCATGTCTGAGGTTGTCGACGCGGACGACACACGCGCCCGCGCACCGTCTCCGGACGACCGTTCCGGAAAATTGCGGGGAAATCTCGGTGTCCCCGCAATCGTCCTCATGGTCGTGGCCGCTGCGGCACCGCTGTCAACGATCGGCGGAAACGTGCCGATCGGGATGGTGCTCGGCAATACCACGGGCATCCCCGTCGCGTTCCTGGTCGCGGGTGCCATCTTCCTGCTGTTCGCGGGGAGTTTCGTGGCGATGTCGAAGTACGTCACGAACACCGGCGCGTTCTACGCATACATCCAGAAGGGACTCGGCCGTGCAGCCGGGACCGGCGCCGCCGTGCTCGCACTTCCGGCGTACATGTGCACGCTGCTCGGCGTAGCGGCGTACGACGGTGTGATCCTCGCCGGCTTCATCGAGCGATTCGGCGGACCGGCCATCCCCTGGTGGTTGCTGACGGGAGTGGTGCTCGCGATCGTCGGGTGGCTGGGCTACCGCGACATCGACCTCAGTGCCAAGGTTCTCGGCATCTTCCTGGTCTCCGAGGTGGCCATCCTGGTCGTCCTCGACCTGGTCATCGTCCTCCGGGGTGGCGAGCAGGGCATCACTGGCGACTCCTTCACCCCTCAGGGCATCGCCGGTGGGTTCTCGATCGCCCTGCTGTACGCACTGTGGGGCTTCGTCGGTGTCGAGGCGACCGCCGTCTTCCGGGACGAGGCCAAGGACCCGGACCGCACCGTCCCCCGCGCCACCTACTGGGCTGTGGGGATCGTGGCCAGCTTCTACGCCTTCTCGAGCTGGGCCCTCATCGAGGGCAACGGCGGCCCGGACGCCATCCAGGCGGCCAAGGATGATCCCGACAACTTCATGGTGAACACCGCCCAGCAGTACCTCGGCATGCTGGGGCGCGATCTCACCACCGGCTTCTGGTTCATCAGCGTGTTCGCCTGCGCGTTGGCATTCCACAACATCAGTGCCCGCTACGCGTTCGTACTGGGTAAGAGCGGCGTGCTGCCGAAGCGCTTCGGTGATGTCCACGGGCGCCACGGCTCACCTGCGAACGCGTCGATTCTGATCAGCGTCTTGTCGTTCGTGATCATGGCTGTGCTCGCCGCGCTTCAGCTGGACCCGGTGCTGCAGATCTTCGGCCCGCTCGGCGGCCTCGGAATCCTGGCGCTGGCAATCCTGTGGCTGATGACGACGGTCTCGGTCGTGATCTTCTTCACCCGCCGCGGTGGCTCGACGCGCATCGTGGTGCTGGCATCGATCGCCACACTCGCGCTGGCCGCGGCCCTGGTGCTGGTCGTGTCGAACCTGACCCTGGTCGTGGGTGGCTCCCCCACCCTGGCCTGGATATTCGGTGTGATGCCGCTGTTGCTCCTGGGGCTGGGCATGCTGCTGAGCCGACGATCGACTGAGGACCTGGCCTAGCCCCGATCGCCTGCGCGCACACCACTGCGGAGCGCTGATACCGTCGATCAGGCGGAGTCAGCGCTCCGCCGCGGTTTCTCTTTAAGGGAGCGACCAAACGGGGCAAAGGGGTTGGGCAGGAGAAGGTGCGACATGGCTCGGGACTCGCCGCTGAGTGTGGCGGCGGCCTTGACCGTTCCGCCACTGGACCAGGGCTCGGTCATAGCCGGGCACCGAGGTTTGACCCGTGAGGTGCTGTGGGTCGACATCATCCACGCGCCAGCCGAGTCCTTCGTGCGCGCTCACGACCTCGTGTTGACCACCGACGCCGACATTCGGCAAGCCGATGTACGGGAGTTCCTCGCCTATCTCGTGGCCTCCCCGGCCGCCGGGTTGATAATCAGCCCTCCACCCGAACTCGCTGCCGGCACTGTCCGCGATCTCCTCAGCTCGCTGGTCGCGCTCGCTGATCGCCATGAGTTCCCGGTGGTGCTCCTGCCATGGGAGATAGCCTTCGCCGATGTTCAGAAGAGCCTGCTACCACTGTTGACCCCATCGGTTCCCGGCGCACAGGTGGAGATGGCCATCGGACGCCGCGAAGGTGACGCGGGCGGCCGGAACGCCGGCGGTTGGGAAGAATTCGCCGACCCCTTCGTCAAGGCGCTCCACGAGTTGGCGCGCGCGGCCGGTGTGACGGTCCGATCGTCTGTGACCGACGACCTCGTGATGTGTCATTTCTCCGCCGCCCTGTCGGCGTCCACGGTGTCCGGATTGATCGCGTCTGCCCAGCGACTCAGCGGCATTCCGGAGAACCTCGTGAGTTGGGTGCTGCTCCCACCTGCGCACGGCCAGACCGTCACAGTGCCAGCGTCGGTGCCGTCGTCCACACCCGATGGCCCGGTGGATCCGCGGCAGTTCGCCGAGGTGCTCAGGCAGGATCCACGGAGTATGGCGACGATCCTGCAGACCCTGCAGCCGCTCGTCGACTACGACAGGACACGCCGCGGGCAGCTCGTCCACACCTTGGAGATCCTGCTCAATGAGGCCACGAACATCAGCGCGGCTGCCAGAGCGCTGTACCTGAACCGGCACTCCCTGCTGTACCGGATCAAGCTCATCGAGGAACTCACGGGTCTCTCGCTCAAGAATCCCGCGGACCGCTTCCATCTGGAGGTGAGCGTTCGCGTCCACCAGATCGATGAGGGGCGCACAGTCTCGTGATCGCCGTCTCGTGAGCGTGCTGACCACCGAAGCGCTGTTCATCGGTGGGCGCTCCGGCACGGGCAAGACCACTGTCGGTTTCGAGATACATGCCCAGTTGAGCGCTGCCGGCGTCACGCACTCTCTGATAGAGGGCGACTTCCTCGACATGGCCCACCCGTCGCCATTCGAGCACGACCTCGCCGAACGCAACCTCGCAGCGATGTGGGGAAACTACCGAGCGCTCGGATATCACCGCATGATCTACACCAATACCGTCAGCGTGCTGCCCGACGTGATCGAACGACTGACCACCGCGATGGGCGACAACCCAAGGGTCGTCGCCGTTCTGCTCACCTGTACCGACGCCACAGCCCGAGAACGTCTGGGCCAGCGCGAGATTGGCTCAACCCTGGATCACCACCTCACATCCAGCGAGAGGGCGGCTGGCTTGCTGGAGCTCGGCGCTGCAGACTGGGCTCATCGAATCCTCACCGACAATCGCTCGGTCGCCGAAGTCGCCGCAGACGTCATCGACATCACGGGCTGGCGGGTCAGCCCCTAGCCGGTACGCCGTTCACACCGTCGGTCGACTTCGCGTAGGTGCCGATGACATAGGCCACCGCCGGGCCGGTGACGCCCAGCGCCTCGCGGTTGATGTTGGCGATGGTGTCGTGCGGTGTGCGGTACGCGGGATCGAACGGCTTGCCCGCCTGTCCTCCCCACAGTCGCGCCTGCACTTCGGTCTTGCGCCCGGGGACCCAGGTGGTGAGCCCGCCGATCGGCACCCCGGCGGTGAGGAACGGGCTGTAGTCACCGGTCAGGCCAAGTGGCGAGTCGGCGGGGCGGATACCCGCGAGGTTCAGGTAGCCCGCCAGCGTGCGCTCGATACCCGCGGAACCCTTCGGGACGGACGCCGCGGGTACGTCGGGATTCGCCAGCCCCGACTGGTCGCCGTCGTAGGTGAAGTAGCCGGCGTTGCGCGAGCCAAGCATGTCGAAGTCCAGGTACAGCGCGACATCAGACAGGCCCTCGCGCCCGAGGCTCTCGACGTAGTTGCGCGATCCCTCTCCGCCCACCTCCCCCGCGCCGAAGAACGCGAACCGCACGGCGTTGGTGACCTGCGGTGAACCCCCAAGCGCGACAGCGGTCGCCAGCACGGCGGCCACACCCGAACCGTTGTCGTTGAGGCCGGGGCTGCGCACCGGCGAGTCCAGGTGCGCACCCGCCACGACGACGTTGTGCTGATCACCGGTCTTGGTCTGCGCCACGATGTTTCGCGACGTGACGGTGCCCGCGCGCGCATCGAGAACGAGGCGTACCGGCGCGCTGGTCCGGCGCAGCTGCGCATCGACATCGCGGCCGATCACCGCGACCGGCGCTTTGAGCTGCTGGTAGTAGCCGGGGGTGAACAGCCCCTGGGTCCCGGAGTCGCTGACGACGAGAAGTCCCACCGCACCCTCCGCCGTTGCGGCGGACTGCTTCTCGACGACCGAGCAACCCTGGTCGTCGACGACGGCGATCGCGCCGCGCACGTTCGCATCGCCGTAGTCGGCGGCGGTGCAGCCCGCGGGCTTGCGCGGGCGCAGGGTGGGCGCACTCAGGCCACCCTTGGGCGTGTTGACGAGCAGTGACGCCTGATCCACGGGCTGGCTGCGGCCCGCGACGGTCAACATGGGCTTGCCCGGTTCGGCGACGACGAGACGGTCGAACTCCGGGGTCGTCACATCGAATCCGTTGTCGCGCAATATGCCCGCGACGTACTCGACGCTGGCGTCATAGCCCGCGGTGCCGTCGGCGCGGGTGTCGCCATTGGCCTCGGCGACGTCAGCCAGACGCTGTAGGTGACCGAACATGTCGTCGACGGTGACCTGCTCGGCCAGGTCGGTGGGGTCGGTGGCCGCCTCGGGTGCTGAGGATCCGCACGCCGCGAGCACAGCCACCACGGTCAGCGCCACGAGTGTCAGCAGCGCGACGGCACGCCCGCCCGCGGCGGCACGCGTCACGGCTCGGTCACCACGTGACGGACTCGGTCCTCGCGGATCGGAACGCCGTTGCGACCGGTCTCATTCTGGGCGTAGAGGCCGACGGTGTATGCCACTCCACCACCCTGGATTTCGAGTGCGGTGCGATCGATGTTCTCGATGGTGTCACCTGGCTTGTGGTAGTTCGGGTCGAACGGCTGGTCGGCCTGCCCGCCCCACAGGTCGGCCTCCTCCTTGCTCTTCTTCGTCTCGGCACCCGCGAACAGGCCGCCGGCGGGGATACCGGCCTGGGTGAACCCGTCGTAGTCGGAGCGGCCGTCGAAGTCGGTGTCCTCCGCGGTCTTGTCCTCACCGTCGAGGTAGTCCACTAGCGTGCGCTCGATACCCGCCGAACCCTCTGGCACGCGTGGCACGCCGTTGGCGGGCGGTGGTGTGGACTGATTGCCGTCGTAGGTGAAGTAGCCGGGGTTCGGCGAGCCGAGCATGTCGAAGTTGAGATAGAGCGCGATGTCCTTGAGCTCCTCGACATCGAGCCCGGCGATGTACTCGTTGGACCCGACCAGGCCCATCTCCTCGGCACCCCAGAACCCGAATCTGACCGCGTTGCGCACGGGCGGCGAGCTGCCCAACTGCACGGCGGTCTCCAACAGCGCAGCCACGCCCGAGCCGTTGTCGTTGATACCGGGACCCTCCGGCACGGAGTCCAGGTGTGCGCCCGCCATCACGACATTGTCGGTGGCACCGGTCTTGGTCTGGGCGATCACGTTTCGGGTGCGCTCCACGTTGACACCAGCCTTGAGCTTGATCGTGGTGGTGCCCGGATTCTCACGCAGGCGCGCGCCGTCGGACTTCGTCACACCGACCACCGGAATCTTGACGTCGGTTTCCTCGCCCAGCGTGCCGCCGAACTGCTCATCGTCGCTGTTGTTCACGACGATCATCGCCACGGCGCCGCGGTCGGCGGCGACCTGTTGTTTGATCCCGAAGGCGCAGGCCCCACGATCGACCAGCACGATCGCACCGTCGACCGGCAGACCGTCGTAGTCCGCGGGCTCACAACCCGGCGTGTCCTCGACGCGGACGGGCACCAGCGGAGCGGTCAGCCCCTGCGGCGGCGTTCCGATGGTGTAGTTGAGTGGCGCCGCCTTGACGCCTGCCCCGCCGACCGTCACCGACGGCTCCTCGGCGAACGGCAGGCGCACATCGAACTCGTCGGTGGTGACGTCGAAACCCTTGTCCCGCAACATGCCCGCGACGTAGTCGACGCTGGCGGCGTAGCCCTTCGTGCCGAGTGCCCGGTTCCCGTCGTTGGCGTCGGCGATCTCCTGCAGCTTGCCCAGGTGCGCCATCATGGCATCGATGGTCACCTTGTCCCGCTGCTGCGTCGCGAACTCCAGGGCGGCCTCATTGGACGGCGCCCCGGTCGGCTCCGGTTCCGAGGACCGGCCGCACCCCGCGAGCACCGTTGCCGAAACCGTCAGGACCACCAGTGCCGTTCGTGACATTCGCCGCATCGTGCCCACGTTAGTCAAGCATCACGCTTGACGATCACGACGGTGGCCGCGATGAAGATCACCACGACGACGGTGGTGAAGTAGACGAGCGACCCGAACGGGCCCCACAGCATCACGTAGGTGGGGAACAGCCACTGCACGTCGGCGAACAGGAACGCGTTGGCAAACGGTAGATAGGGGCCGATCTCCGGACCGATGCTCGGCAGATTGCCCACGATGGGCTCGACCACCAACGGCCACATCAGCAGAACGGCGACAGCTCCCGCGGCGTGGCGCATCAGCGCCCCGACACCGACGCCGAGCACCGCGGCGACAGCGGCGAACAGTGCCAGCGCCGCCACCACTCGCCACACCGCCGAACCGGCCAGCGACAGCCCCGCACCGACGAGGGGGTCGGCGGCCAACCGCGCCACCGCGACCGCGGCCACCACCAGGACCGCGGTGAACACCGCCGAGCACACCGCCATGACGACGGCCTTCGCCGCGAGCACCAGCGGGCGGTTCGGGACGGCTGCGAACGTCGCGCGGATCATGCCAGTGCGATACTCGCCCGTCACCGTCATCGCCGCGAGCACCATAAGGATCGGAACGCCGAACACCGCGACACCCATCGCGGCCCGCTGCGGCGACAACCCCGCCGCTCCGTATGCGGTGGCGCCCTGAAGTGCCGCGACGCCAATACTGAGCACCGCGGCGGCCAGCGCCGACCACAGCGGGGAGCGGATGGTCGACAGTTTGATGCGCTCGGCGTGCAGCGCGGCCAGCGCGGATGCGGCGCTCATCGGCCCGCCGTCCGGTACTCGACCTGGTCGTCGGTCAGCTTGAGGTAGGCCTCCTCGAGCGAGGCCCGTTGTGCGCTGAGCTCGTGCAGCGCGATGCCGTTGCGCGCTGCCAGCTCACCCACCACCTCGATCGCCACGCCCCGTACCGCCAGCGCCAATCCATCGGCCTCGGCGCACGTGTCGATACCCGCATCGTTGAGCAGCCCAGCCAGGGAGTCGAGCTGGGGGCTGCGGACCCTGACGGCGTCGGCACCCGAACTCGCGACGAACTCGGCGACCGTGGTCGAGGAGATCAATCGGCCCCGGCCGATCACCACAAGGCGGTCGGCGGTGTTGGACATCTCGGCCAGCAGGTGACTCGACACGAATACCGTGCGGCCCTCGGCGGCCAGCGCCCGCATGAGCGTGCGCACCCAGCGGATGCCCTCGGGATCGAGTCCGTTGACCGGTTCGTCGAACAACAGCACCGGCGGGTCGCCGAGGAGGGCGGCCGCAATGCCCAGGCGCTGGCCCATGCCGAGCGACAGTGTGCCCGCGTTCTTGTCCGCCACCGAGTCGAGGCCGACCACGTCGAGCACCTCGTCGACGCGGGTGAACGGAATGCGGTTGGTGGCCGCGATCCAGCGCAGGTGGTCACGGGCGGACCGGTTGGGGTGCACCTGTTTGGCGTCCAGCAGCGCGCCGACCGTCCGCAGCGGGTCGGATAGTTCGCGGTACCGCTTGCCGCCGATTGTCGCGGTGCCCGAGCTCGGATGGTCCAGGCCAAGGATCATGCGCATGGTGGTGGTCTTGCCGGCACCATTGGGGCCGAGGAACCCCGTGACGACACCCGGCTCGATCGAGCAGGTGAGATCGTCGACGGCGCGCTTCGCACCGAAGTCCTTCGTCAGACCCGCCAGCTCGATCACTTCTGTCCCTTTGCTCCTCGCGTCCGCCTCATGATTTCAGCTCAACGCACCGACGATCAGGTCGGCGACGGCGCGCATACCCGCCGCGTTGGGGTGCAGTGGAGCGGGGCGGCGTGGCACCGGCAAACCGAATCCGGTCGTCCACGCCTCGGCTGACCACGGGTGATGGTCGAGGCTGGCGTCGCCCGCGCGGACCAGTCCGCAACCCGTGTCGGCCGCCGCGGTTTCGGTGTGGAGCTTGAGCGTGTCGGCGATGTGCCTACCCACCTCCGCGTGGGCGTCCGACATCGGTGGGGGCGCGGTGCCCGGTGGTGGCAGCAGTGTGAGGTAGTCCACGAACATCACCGTGGCGTGCGGTGCGCGGCGGCGTAGCTCGGCACCGACGGCCCTCAGGGACGCACCGACGCTGGCGAGTGCCTCATCGCGCGCGACCGGATCCAGTGCGTCGCGCAGCACGCGGCCCAGCAGCGGGAGCGACGTCGCGAACCGCGGCAGTCCCGCGGCGAACAGGTAGGGGACGTAGCCGACGTCATTGCCACCGATCGTCACGGTGACCAGGCGCTCAGTGCCATCCAGCGAGTCGACCTGTGCGGGTTGGCCGCGCTGCGACTCGGTGAGTACGTGTGCGGTCCTCGCTCCGGAGAACGTGACGTCGACGACGTCGTATCCGAGACGCTCGGCGACCAGGTGCGGGTAGTTCACGGCGGAGCGTCCGGAACCGAACGGCGCTCCGGCGGCCTTCGGCCTGATGCCCGGTCCGGCCGCCATCGACGAACCGAGTGCGACGTAGCGGCCCGCCCGGGTCACGGAGCGGTGGGGCTGGAGGCCTGGGCCCAGAACCGCTTGGGGATTCGGCCCGCCTGCCTGGCCAGGTACCCGGCCTCGACGGCGGCGGCCATCGCGGCGGCCATCACGGGTGGATTCGACGCCCGGGTCACGGCGGTGGCCAGCAGCACGGCCTCGCAGCCCAGTTCCATCGCCAGGGCCGCGTCGCTGGCCGTGCCTATGCCCGCGTCGAGGATGACGGGCACTCCTGCGCGGTCCACGATCATCTCGATGTGGTGCGGGTTGGCGATGCCCAGGCCCGTGCCGATGGGTGACCCCAACGGCATCACGGCCGCGCAGCCGACGTCCTCGAGGCGCCGCGCCAGCACCGGATCGTCATTGGTGTACGGCAGCACGACGAAACCGTCGTCGACCAATTGCTCTGCAGCCCTGACCAACTCGATGGCATCGGGCAGAAGCGTGCGATCGTCGGCGATGACCTCCAGCTTCACCCAGTCGGTGTGCAGGGCCTCGCGGGCCAACTGCGCGGTCAACACCGCCTCCGCAGCGCCACGACAACCCGCGGTGTTCGGCAGCGGGGTTATCCCGAGTTCGGTGAGCAGGTCCAGCACGCCGGTGCCACCCTCGGCGTCAACGCGCCGCATCGCCACCGTGGTCAGCTCGGTACCCGAGGCGACCAGCGCCTCACGCAGCACCGCGAGGTTCGCCGCACCGCCGGTGCCCATGATCAGGCGAGAGCGGAAACTGCGGCCCGCAATGGTCAATTTCGAGTGTTCAACCACCCTGCACCGCCGTCACCACTTCCACCTTGGCGCCGTCGGACAGCACGGTGTCCCACTCGGACCGAGGCAGCACCGACCAGTTCAGCGCCACCGCAATGCCCTTATCGGGAAATCCCAGGGTGTCGAGCATCGTTGTCACCGTGGCGTTCTCGTCGATCTGGACGTCCTCGCCATTGACGATCACCAACATGTCGGCACCTCACCTTTCAACACGGCTACCTTCAACTCGGATTCCTTCAACTCGGCCGCGATCCGATCGGCCGTCCACGGCGCCAGCAGAAAACCCGAGCGACCGTGGCCCGCAGCCACCAACGTGTTTTCGTCGAGCCTGCCCACTAGCGGCACACCGTCGGGCGTCATGGGGCGCAGGCCCGCGGCACACTCGGCGAGTTCGTACTCACCGAGCGCGGGCATGACCTCGCACGCGTCGTCGAGAAGGTCGCGCACACCCGATACGGCGGGCGCGGTGTCACGGCCGTGCTCGTACTGCGTCGCACCGATCACCAGCCCATCCGGACGAGGCACCAGGTACACCTGCCTGCCGTGCACCCGGGCGCGGATAACCCTGCGCGGCAGCGGCATACAGCCCTTGCGCCACCGCAGGCGCAGCACCTCACCCTTGACCGGCCGGATCGCAAGACCGGGCCACAGGGCCGGGGCGTCGATACCGTTGGCGATCACCGTGGTATCCGCGTCACGCGTCTCGTCGAGCGACTCCACGGGCGGCGCCCATTGCACACCGAGACCCTCGCACGCGTCCGCGAGCGCGGCGACGAGCGCTCGGTTGTCAACGGCGAGTTCGGTTTCCGCGATGAAACCGTGCCGGATACCTTGAGCGAGCAGAGGTTCGACATCCCGGGCAGATCTGGTCAGCGTCACGGGCTGCCCCTGCGCGCTGAGCCACTCACCCACCGTCCGCAGGTCCTCGGCATCGGCGCGGTCCACCGCCACCACCAACGACTCGCGGGCGGTGACCACCTCGGCGGGCAGGCCGTCAAGGAAGCCCTCATGCCACAGCCGCAGCGACTCGAGGCCGATCTGCAGCAGCGTCTCCTCACCCGGCCAGCCCTCACTGTGCGGTGCGAGCATTCCGCCCGCCACCCACGACGCACCGTGATCGGCGGTGCGGTGCACCCGCACCGACCACCCGTCGAGCGCGGCACGGCGGGCCACGGACAAGCCGATGACACCACCGCCGACGACGGCGAGACTTCGCGCCGGTGAGCCGGCCATTGAATCCGGAGACATCCT